>NZ_VFWB01000003.1:0-539562 GCF_006442375.1 Mesorhizobium sp. B2-2-4
GTTAGCCTGCGAGGACAAGACGTCCATCGACTGGGCGCGCGTGATGCGCGGCATGAATTCCATCGCAAAGGCCGTCAGCCCGGCCTTGGCCAGCGCCGCGACGGCGGCATCGTTGCCATACGGATCCATGATGGCGATGACCGCAGCGCCTGACTTGTAGCTTTTCAGCTCCGCATCAGTCGGCCGGCGCACCTTCAGAATCACATCCGCACGGGCCGCATCGGATGCGGAACCAATGGTGGCACCGGCCTTCGCGTAGTCTTCGTCGGCGATGCGGGACAGTGTGCCCGCTCCGCTCTCAACCACCACGTCGAAGCCAAGGGCGGCTATGCGCTTCACCGTATCGGGCGACGCCGCGACACGGGGTTCGCCCGAGCCGCCCTCGGCGGGAATGAAGATGATCTGGCTCACGCTTGGCTACCCCTCCCCGGCACGCGGCGCATCTGCGCGCCTGCCGTATCGTTCACATCTTACTACAATCCACAAAATGGGCAATTTGTCCACATATCTGATTGAGGGTACTTGTCCGCCAGTTGCCGATGCCATATCGATGGCCAAACGGCGGTTCTGGAGGTGTAAATGTCCAAGATCAATGGTGCGAAGCGGCTACGCTCGCGCGAGTGGTTCGACAATCCGGACAATCCCGGCATGACGGCGCTCTACCTCGAACGCTATCTGAACTATGGGCTGACCCGCGAAGAACTGCAGTCCGGAAAGCCGCTTATCGGCATCGCCCAGACGGGCTCGGACCTGTCACCTTGCAACCGGCATCATATCGAGCTCGCCAAGCGCGTGCGCGACGGCATTGTGGCCGCCGGCGGGGTGCCGTTGGAATTCCCGGTCCACCCGATCCAGGAGACAGGCAAGCGGCCCACCGCCGCGCTCGACCGCAACCTCGCCTATCTCGCTCTCGTCGAGTTGCTTTATGGCTATCCGCTGGATGGCGTCGTGCTGACCATCGGCTGCGACAAGACCACCCCGGCGCTGCTGATGGCCGCGGCCACCGTCAACATTCCAGCCATAGCGCTGTCCGTCGGCCCGATGCTGAACGGCTGGCACAAGGGCGAACGCACCGGCTCCGGCACGGTCGTGTGGAAGTCACGCGAAAGGCTGGCGGCAGGAGAGATCGACTACGACCAGTTCATGGACATCGTCGCTTCATCGGCGCCGTCCGTCGGCTACTGCAACACGATGGGCACGGCGACGACGATGAACTCGCTGGCCGAGGCGCTCGGCATGCAGTTGCCGGGCTCCGCCGCCATTCCAGCACCCTATCGCGAGCGCGGCCAGATCGCCTACCAAACCGGCAAGCGCATCGTCGACATGGTGCGCGAGGACTTGAAACCCTCCGACATCATGACGCGGGAAGCCTTCGAGAACGCCATCGTCGTCAATTCTGCCATCGGCGGCTCGACCAATGCGCCGATCCACCTCAACGCCATCGCGCGGCATCTCGGCGTGTCGCTGACCGTCGATGACTGGCAGAAGGTCGGTCACCACGTTCCGCTGATCGTAAATCTCCAGCCGGCCGGTGAATATCTCGGCGAGGACTATCATCATGCGGGCGGTGTGCCGGCCGTGGTGGCAGAGCTGATGAAGGCCGGCTTGCTGCCGCATCCTGGAGCCATGACCGTCAACGGCCGCACGATCGGCGACAATTGCGCCGCGGCGGAGAATCTCGACGGCAAGGTCATCCGTACCGTGGCCAATCCGCTCAGGAAGGAAGCCGGCTTCATCAACCTGAAAGGCAATCTGTTCGATTCCGCAATCATGAAGACGTCGGTCATCTCGCCGGAGTTTCGCGACCGCTATCTGTCAAATCCGCGAGACCCCGATGCCTTCGAGGGCGTCGCCGTCGTCTTCGACGGTCCGGAAGACTACCACCGTCGCATTGAGGATCCGTCACTCGGCCTGAACGAGAATACCATCCTGTTCATGCGCGGAGCCGGCCCTGTCGGTTATCCGGGCGGCGCCGAAGTCGTGAACATGCAGCCGCCGGCCTACCTGCTGAAGGCGGGCATCCACTCGCTGCCCTGCATCGGCGATGGCCGTCAGTCCGGCACTTCCGGCTCTCCATCGATCCTCAACGCCTCGCCCGAGGCGGCCGTCGGTGGTGGCCTTGCGCTGCTGCGTACGGGTGACCGGGTACGCATCGACCTGCGCAAGGGGACCGCCGACATCCTCGTGTCGGACGACGAGATCAAGCGCCGTCGCGTCGACCTGCAAAACAAGGGCGGCTATGCATATCCGAAGCATCAGACACCCTGGCAGGAGATCCAGCGGTCAATGGTTGACCAGTTGTCCGAGGGAATGGTTCTGAAGCCGGCGGTGAAGTACCAGAACATCGCCGTCACCAGCGGCCTGCCGCGCGACAATCATTAGAACAGTTCCTACTCTGCGTTCAAGATCGGTGCTCGATTGGCGAAGAACTGTGACTGATCTGGAATTAGGGCCTGAAGATGCGCTATGATTTGTATTCACGCGGGCGACGGAACTCCGGATCCGGTGCCGGCTTCTGCTCTGGGGTTTGACCGGAATGGCTTATCCTTTCACCGCGGCGATCCGCGGCTTGGATGACTGGATCGCGGGACCGGCCTCCCTGCTGGATGAACTTGCGCGCGTCAAATCCGGCAGCCGCGTGGTCGCGCGGGTCGCGGACGATGGGAGCGCGCTTGAAATCGAGCCGGCGACCAGCCGAAAGCCGTCAGCACCCCTGTTGATACCGATTTCTCCAGACACGCAGGCGCCGGCCGCATTGCGCACCGCGGTGAATGGAAAGGCGGTCCATCTCGGCATCCCGGCGAGCTGGGTGATCGCGCGCCGGATCGAACTGCCGATGGAGGCTGCCAGCCACGTCGAAGGCATCGTTACGTCGCGGATGGGCGCGCTTTCGCCATTGCCTGCTTCCGATATCTATTTCGGCCACCGGGTCCTCGGGATCAGCCGTGAGGCGCGGCAGATCACCGTCGCCGTCGCAATCGTTCCGAGGTCGCGTGTCGCTGCTGCCTTGGCCTGCCTGAACGTGGCCGAGGCCCGCCAGGTCGTGATCTCGGCGCCGTTTCCGGAAGGCGATGCCGTGGAAGTATTGACACAGCGGCAACGGGTCACCGGCACGCGTGGCCGGATAAAGTTTGTCCTTGCCGGAGTTCTGGGCGTAAGCCTAGTCGCTGCAGTCACGGCTCCGGCGGTGCGGCCGATGATCCAGAACAACTATGCCGAGCGCCGCGCCGCCGTCGAGATCCGGGCCGAGAAGGCGCGCCAGGCAATCGCGCTGGCGGCGACTCCGGACAAGGCTGAAACAGCGCCTGAGCAGGAGGCGCTGAATATCAAGGACGACGCGATAAGCGCGCTGGGAGCATTGGACGACCTGGCTCAGGTTTTGCCGACGCATTCCTATGCCATTGAGGTGTCCTTCGCCAATGGCCGCATGCGTCTCTCGGGCCGGACCAAGGACGTGCCCGAAGTACTGACCGCGCTGGAATCGTCGGGTCGCTTCGAAGACAGCAAGCTGGTCGGATCGGCCCTGCGCGGCGAGGATGGCGTTACCTCGGAGTTCGAGGTCGATACCCGCCCGCTCATCCGCACGGGAGGTTCGCTGCGATGAGGACGACACCCCTGTGGCGCGACACGCGGCTTCAATCCCTGGTCGTCATGGCCCTGCTGGTCGTCGGAGCTCTTGTACTCGTCGCCGATACGCTGCTGTCCTGGCGCGCGGAGGCGGGCGCGCTGGCGCTCTATGAGGAACGTACCGCCTTGCTCGAAAGCAAGGCGTCCACTTCCCCGGTTCCCCAAGGCGCGAACCAGGCTCTGGATCCCGGCGAGGGCAAGATTCTTCTCGATGCCCAAACCAGTGGGCTCGTCTCGGCCGAATTCCAGAGTCTGCTCTCCAACCGCGTTGAACGCGTGGGTGCCGTTATCCGGCGCGTCGATGTTCCCACAGACGGTGAGGTCGCCGATATAAGCGATCCTCAGTTGGAGTCTTTGGAACGCATTCGTTTAACTGCCGATATCGAGGTTATGGAGCAATCGCTGCCCGATCTCATGTACGCCATCGAGGCAAGCTCGCCCGTCATGGTCGTTGATAGCTTCAGGCTTCGGTTGAACCGAAACGTCGATCTGGGGGGGAATCAGACCTCGGGTTCCATGGATCGGCCGCTGTCGCTGAACGTCACGCTGTCGGCCTTCCGGGAGAAGGGACCCCAGTCATGATGACCATGCTGGGCGCGACAATGATGCTCGCCGCCATCGCGGCCTCTTCGAGCCTGTCCTTCGGCGCAGAAAAGCTATCGGTCAGGGAACGCCAGGTGAGCGACTATGCGGCGCTTCGGGATCGGCCCCTGTTCTCGCCGGACCGGACTGCCCCGATCGCGTTCGGTGCCCCCGAGCCGGAACTTATTGTCGTGCAGCCCGAGCCGGAACCCGAGCCCCCGCCTGCCGCGGCGCCCGAGTGGCAATTGGTTGGCATCGTGCGGTCGGAAAGGCTCAACAGCGCGACCTTCACCACCCCGGCCGAAATGGCGGCCTTCACGCTGCGCACGGGGGAAAGCCGGGAAGGTTGGACCCTGAAGGAAGTCGGCCAGTTCGAAGTCAAGCTCGATGGAGCGGGAGGACGCGCCTCGCTGCGGTTTTCGGATGAGGCAAGCGGTGAACAAATGTTGCCACCGGAGGAGCCGGTGCCCACGCCTTCAGGGGGTTGATCCAAATGGAGTGGTTGCACATTCCGAGCCTCCGGCAGGGATTAATGGAGCGAGTTTCTTTCACAGACAGCTATCAGGAACGAACGTCTCCAGTAGAGGCGTACAGTTAGGAAATTTGGCCTCCATGGTCTCCACGGCATTCGCATACAAGGCTTTGAATGGCGAGGGTCGTCTCGAACTCGGGCGGATCGATGCGTCCGATTCCGACGATGCCGTCCAGAAGCTCGGGGCGCGCGGGCTGATCCCGGTAAGTGTCGAACCGAGGCAGTCTGCATCGCGCGCACCGCTGTTTTCGACCCGAATACCGGCGTCGCAGGTCACGCGGCTGCTCTCCGACCTGTCGATCATGCTGAATGCGGGGATCCGGATCGACGAAGCGCTGGCGATCATGGAAAAGGAATTCGACAGCGGCAGGCTTCAGCCCGTGGTTGCCGGCATTCGCACCGACCTGGCGTCGGGCACCTCGTTCTCCAGAGCGCTGGAAGCCTGGCCCGCTCTGTTCCCGGCGTTCCAGGTCGCCATGGTTCGTGTCGCGGAGACCTCCGGCAAGTTAGCCACCCTCCTGTCGCGCATCGTGCAGGAGCGCCAGCATTTCGAGGCATTGCGGGCCAAAGTCAGCGAGGCGCTGCGGTATCCGGCAGTCCTGTTTGCCGGCACGATCTGCGTACTGGTCTTCTTCCTGGTGGGGGTCGTTCCTCAGTTCGAACCGATGCTCATGCAGAGCGGCAAGAAGGACACGCTGATGGTGGTGATGTTCGCGGTCTCGAATTTCCTGCGCGCTTATGGGCTGGTCCTTTTGCTTGCGGCTTCGATACTCGTATTGCTGGGGTTCGTGGCGGCGCGGCGGGGCCTTCTCTGGGCATGGCTTTGGGGTTTCGCCAAGAAACTTCCGCTTTTGTCGGAGATACCGGGGAGCTATCGGACGGGGCGCTTCGCCCGTCTCCTGGGCATCATGGTCGAGACTGGCGTGGCGGTTCCTGTGGCTTTCAAGCTCATCAGCGATACCGTCGACCACGGCGAGGCCGCGCGGGCACGCGCGCAGCAGGCGTCCGACGCGCTGAGGCAGGGGAATAGGCTTGGCCATGCGCTTGAGATTCTTCAGCTTCCCCCGCTGGCGGTGCGCATGTTGAGGCTCGGCGAGCAAAGTGGCGAACTCGCAGGGCTGGCCTATCGTGTCGCCGACTTCTATGAAGTGCGGCTGGAGCGTTCGCTGTCCCGTATCGTCGGGCTTGTCGGCCCTGCGGCAGTGGCAACCATCAGTATCTTGATCGGTGGTATGATCGTGTCGATCATGTCCACCCTCATGTCATTCAACGACATGGTCCGCTAGGAGGCTGTTTGCATGAGCGTTCATTTCGCAGTTGGTCCCAATCTCATGCAGCGCAAGCGTGCCCGGCGCCGCGAGGCAGGCTTTACGCTGATCGAGATGCTGGTCGTGCTGGCCATCATCGGCCTGATCTCGGCGCTCGTCGGTCCTCGTGTTCTCGCGCAGTTGTCCGACTCGCGCGTGCGTGCGGCGAAGCTTCAGATCGAGGCGTTTTCCAGCGCGCTCGACATCTTCTACATCGATGTCGGCCGTTATCCGGTGCAGGCAGAGGGGCTGGGAGCGCTGGTGCGCAAGCCCTCGACCATCCAGGTCTGGAACGGGCCATACGTTCGCGGCGAGACCGTTCCGCTCGATCCGTGGGGTCATGAATACAGATACGCAAGCGACGGAAAGACGTTCAACATCACCACCGACGGGCCCGGTGGGCGCGGCTCCAATGTGTCCGCCCAGCCCTAAGGGCAACAGCAACCGCAAAAGGACGCAACGCGGTGTCGTGCTGCTCGACGTGGTCGCGGCGCTTGCGATCGTCGCTCTCGCGGCCTTCGTGCTGATGCCGCGCCCGCGTTCCAGCATCGGGGCTGCCGAGCTTTCTGGCGAGGCGGTTCGCGTCAGCGGGGAGTTCCGCAAGGGCAGAGCGAAGGCGCTGACCACGGGCAGCGTCGCCGACGTGAGGGTCGATCCGGGAAACAAACGCATCCAGGTGGATGGCGCCAATCCGATCTCGATCAGGGATGGGGTGGCCATGAACTGGGTCACGTCGGACCGGTGTCCCATACGAGGCGGAAGCAGAGCCTTGCGCTTCCTTGCCGACGGACGGTCGTGTGGGGGCGTCATGACACTGTCCGCCAGCGGCCGGGAGATCGAACTGCGCGTCGACTGGTTGACCGGCCGCGTGGAAATGAGGCCGAAATGACAGGACGGCGCAGACGCGGCTTCACGCTGATCGAGGTTCTGGCCTCGCTTGCCGTCGCCGTGCTGCTGATCGTTCCGATCGCGCGCATGATCACGGGCACCGCAGGTGCGTTCGCGGGTCTGGAACGATCGACCGAACGCCGTGTCGGCATGCAGGCTGCCATGGCGGCGGCGATGACCCTTAGCCCGTTGCGAACGGGCCGGCGCGTGATCGGAGGCTTCACGGTCATCGTGGAACCGTACCGCTTCGAACGCGGCACTGCCCTGGCTCGCGCCGGATGGCAGCTTTACTCCGTCACCGTTCGCAGCACCGACGGATCGGATGACGACGCGATGCAGACCGTGCGCCTCGGCAAGCGGCAATGACAAGGAAACGCAGCGCTCGGGCCGGCTTCACGCTGATCGAGGCATTGGCTTCGCTGGTGCTTGCGACGATGCTGTTTGGCGGGCTGGCACTCTACACCGGAACCTGGCTGCGCCAATGGCAGGGGATAATCGCCAGAGGCGGGCAGGAGGACACGGTGGCGGTGATTCTCGACCGGATGGTCGAGGATCTGGAGGCGGCGCAGCCCGGCTATTCCAACCCGGAGGGAGCCGCTGCGATCCGCTTCACCGGCCATGCCGACGAGGTCACCTTCGAGCGCCCGGCGCTCGGCTACGAGCCGCGTGCGGGACTTGATGACATCACCTATTCGATGGGTCGGGCCGGAGCCGACGAGGCCCTCATTCGTGCCCGCCGCGATCACAGGATGGGCGAGGGCGGGGAGGATCTTCCGCTGGTGCGAGGCGATCTGAAGCTTTCGTTCAGCTATGCCGGGCCGGACGGCGCGCTCAGCCCCGAATGGACAAGCACCAACCGCATGCCGTCACTCGTCCGTATCGAGATATCCGGCAGTTCTCCGCGTCCCTGGCGGCAATGGGCCTATGCGCGGTTACGCGTCGAGCTGCCCGCGCGTTGCGGCGCGGCCGAAGCGCTCGCGCCGTGTCTGCAGCGCTACGGCATCGGCTTCTGAACTCCGCAGGGCTGTACGATTGGCGCCGATAACAGGCTTGCAAAACAGCGTGGCATGCAGACGGCGCAAGGCTGCCGCTGGCTATCGACATTCGCGGGCTCTGTCGCAAATCGTTCTTTTGTTTTCGCGTCGCTGATCAGGCTGCCAGGATCTCGAACTGCTCGGCGATCGAGGGAGATGGATTGTAGGCAAACCTCGCCTGCTGTCTGCGCATCATGTGAACCATCTCCATGCCAGTGAGAATAACCTCGGCGGTCGCATTCACTTGAAGCCGAACATGGAGTGGATGCGGCGCTTGACGCGTCGATGGTTCTGTTCGATCCAATTATAGAGGTACTTGCTGTTGCGGATGTGAATCGGCTTCGGTGAACGTCGCGGGCGGTCCCGCAGACGGCTTTCAGCATCGCAGGAAATGACCGCCTCGCGGTTGGTTTGGCTGCCGTCGATGACAATGCGTTCCGGCCTGCCGTAACCCAGCGGCGACCGAAGGTCGTCTCGATTTCCTGCAATGCCTTGCTCGCCCGGTTGCGTCAACGCGACCTGCTGCGAGGCTTTGAGGAGCGAGCCATGCTCGCCCAGCGCGAGTAGGAGCCGCAACTGTTTCAGGTGGATCCTGGAAACGATCGAGTGGAGCGGTGGGGCCATGCCTGGGTTGAGTAAACGTTATACCGAGATCACATCTTCTCAGTTGTCGCGCGAGCGAATGCTGCAATACTCCGGCCGGCCAAGTCTCTGCGGCGATCACGATTAATGAGTTTCGCTGTTCAGGCCCAGATCCAAACAATCCCGAATGCGCTGGCCCGAATGCGCTGGTCTAAAAATATCAGGAGGAGAACGTAATGACAGTCAGCCGACGCTCATTGTTGAAGGCCGGCGCCGGAATCGCCGCCGCAGGGGTGGCCAGCAGCATATTGCAGCCGAGCATTGCCAATGCCGCGGACCCGCGCGTAGCCGATATCGTCGTTGTGGGTTGCGGCTCGGCGGGCCTCGGGGCCGCAGTCGCCGCCGCAGAGGCGGGCGCGTCGGTTATTGTCCTCGAGGCGCAACCGCACATCGGGGGACGTGGCATCGTCAGCTCAGGCAACATTCCCCTGGGAGGCGGAACCCCTGCCCAGATGGCGGCCGGCATCGCGGACTCGCCAGACCTCCTGTATCGCGACCTTACCGACTGGTCCATCGTCCAGGCGAACGGCTTTCCGAGCTACCGCTATAACGATCGCGAGCTGATCCGGGCATTTGCCGACGTCAACGTCGACCTTTACAACTTTCTGGTCCGCCATGGCGTCGTGTGGACGACATCCAGGCCCGACAATGTCGGCGGCAATGAGGTCGGCAACTCGGTGAACCGTATGATGCATACGGCGATCATGAACTACGTCTCGGTCCGGACCGGCTTGCCGGTAGCCGCGAGCCAACAGCGGACGACGTCTCAAGGGCCCGGCTTCATATATCCGCTGGAGGCCGCGGCAAAGGCGCGTGGCGTGAAGATCCTGCTGAATTACCGTTTGGAGTCACTGCTGCGGACGAAAGCGGGCGTGGTCGGGGTCGTAGCCTCCAATCAGGGCCGCCTCGTTAACATTCAGGCACGCAAGGGCGTAGTGATTGCGAGTGGCGGCGGAAACGGCAATGTGGAATACCGCCGACAGTTCGACCCACGGCTCACCGCGGAGTACTGCGGCGTCGCTGGCGAGCCCTATTCCTTCCAGGACGCCAGCGGCATACTCGCAGGGCTGAATGTCGGCGCGTCGCTCGCGGGCACGTACAACCAGACTGGAGAGTTCGGCACTAACATCACCAAGCCAACCGCCATCGGAACGCGGTACAACTACTCGTTCCTGCAGTGGGGGCCCAATAGCCCTGTCTTCCACCTTGCGAAAGCTTCGGGACTAGCCAACGTCAACAACCAGAACGTTATCCATGTAAACATGATCGGGAGGCGGTTCTACGACGAAACGGGAGGTCAATTCGGGACGAACAGCGCTGGCTCGGTCAACCCGTACACTCAGGGCAGCTACCTGAACGCCAAGAACATCACATACAACCCGCAAAACTGGATCAACGCCGCTCTGGCTGGAATCGGCGACGGCCACAACGGCGGTGGCCCGATCTGGGCCATCTTCGATGCAGATGCCGTGGCCCGCCAGAGATGGAATGTGGCGCCGCCCTTCGTCGATCCCGATGGATTCTTCTTCCAGGCAAACACGCTGGAGGAACTCGCACAGAAGATCGTCATGCCGCATCAGCGGGTTCCCATGCCGGCAAGCAACCTGGTCGAAACGGTGACACGGTACAACAGCTTTGTTGACGCGGGTGCCGACGCCGACTTCGGCAAACCGACACCCCAATTCAAGATCCAACGGGGCCCCTTCTATGCCGCCTGGTCGACGCCGGTGATCCACGACGCCCGGTCCGGCCTGCGCATCAACGGCTCAAGCCAGGTCCTCGACTATGCCGCTCAGGTGATTCCCGGCCTCTACGCCGCCGGCGAAGCTGCTGGCGGATTCAGTCAGCACGGGAACGGTCGAGCTCTCTCTCAGGGCATCATCGCAGGAAGGCACGCAGCCTCCAGTTCGTATTAGCAGGACTACGGCTCTCAACAATAGTCCCGCCAGGCCTCTCGGTCCGGCGGGACTACCTGTTCCGCGGACCCGAGGCCAGTGATTCCAGCACCGGCGGCATGGGGAACTTGGCCATGCACGCGACACAGGCCTGCGCGATGCGCTGGCCGGTGGCCACCGGGCCGGTGAAGCTGATCGCGTTGGCGCGTTTGTCGTCCAGCAGCACCTGGCCCACTTCGGCGGGGTGGACAGGCCCCAGGCGGACCGGGCCTGGGTGGCTGCGGCGATGGCCTGCCTGGCTTGGGCCGCCTCGGCTTGCGCGAACTCGCCAATGACGTCGCGCGTGTCCGAGGGGTTGATGTTGCGCGAGACGCGAGGGCCTTCGACCCACTCGCCGCCGATCAGGTGTTGAACATAGTGTGCTTGCTTCCTAAAGGCTGACTTCGAGCATCGCTTCATAACCGGTGTCGGATGCAACGCGCGGGTTGGTCAGGTGGCTGTGGTCCTTCAAGGCGCCCCGGACGATGTCGGGGAACATCGCGCGCCACGCCCAGTTGGGCCAAGCCCGTCGGCAAGCCGAGCCGCTCGGTCATGGCGCGCACGGACGGCCCCACCTCGGCCCCGCTGGCCAGGTCCATCGCCTTGCCCATGCGGCACCCTGGCGGATACAGCGCTGACCGGCGCGGTCGCGCCGACCTGATGCTCAGGACTGGCGATGGACCAATTCGTCGATCAGCAGTTTGGCGGCGGGCGGAACCCACGCCCCCTTGCGGGTGACGAGCTCATAGGCCTCGCTTCGCGACGCCAGGGCCAGCGGCAGGATGCGCGTCATCTGCCGGTGCGCGAAGAACTGCGCGACTTCGATCGACACCAGGGCCACGAAGGACGGGTTGGCCTGCAGCAGCGCCAGCGTCGCAAAAGCGGAGGTCGTCTCGAGCAGGTGCTGCGGGAACCGGATCCCGCAATCGCGGTATTCGCGTTCGAGCAAGAGCCGCATCGGCATGTTCGCGCGGTATACCACCCATCGGTATGGCGCCAGCTCCTGCAGGGTTAGCTTCTTCGCGTGTCGCAGCGGATGGCCGACGTTCGCGATCACCGCGAGCGTTTCATCCTGGAGCTTCACGCTGTCGTAGACCTGCGGCGCCTGGCTGATGGTCGTGCGGCAGATCGCCAGGTCGAGCCGGCCGGCTTCGAGCTGGGCCAGCAGGGCGGCGCTGGTGTCCTCGACGATCTCGACGGACAAGTCGGCCTGCCGCGCAACGAGCGCGGAGATGGCATCGGTGAGCAGCGGCACCGCGCCCATGATGACGCCGGCCGCCACCCGCCCGCCCTGGCCACGCATGATTCCGACGATCTCGTCGCGCAGGTGCGCGAGATCCGTCTGGATCAGGCGCGCATAGCGGATCACGCAATGGCCGACGGCATTGGGCTCCAGGCCCCGGTTGGTGCGAACGAACAGCGGCGTGCCGAAGGTCGTCTCGATTTCCTGCAATGCCTTGCTCGCGCCCGGTTGCGTCAACGCGACCTGCTGCGATGCCTTCAAAAGCGAGCCGTGCTCGCCCAGCGCGACTAGGAGCCGCAGCTGTTTCAGGTGGAGCCTGGAAATGATCGAGTGGAGCGGTGGGGTCATGCCTGGATTGCGTAAATGTTATATCGAGATCACATCGACCGCAAGCATTTCAAATGAAGATCATTGGCGGTTTCGCCACCGAACAGCGGGACCCGCGTGGGGCCAACCCAGCCGCTGTACCAACAGCGCGTCGGCGAACCAGGACCCGCCAGTGCGTGGAAGGCCTCGGCGCTCGACGGCCGCGAAGGCGCCGATCGTCGTTCCGACAGTGCCGTGGGTCGCAGCAAGATGCGTAAGCTCGTCTGCCAAGTCGGCCGCCGTCTCGTCATCCCGGGCAAGCCCCAGGGCATCGAGAACTCCGACGACGCTCGCCTCGTCAGAAGATCCTCCGCGGGCCGAGTTGCCAGCCAGCGCCAAGCCAATTCGGCCGGCGGGACCGACGTCGTCTCCAGGTCGCGTCAGCAGAACGGCATCACGAAGTGCCGCTTCATCGTCTACACCCCCCATCTGCCGCGCCGTTACCGCCACCGCAGAAAGTTTTTTGACGAAAACTGCTCGTTTTTCAATTTCTCCTGACCAAGGATGACCACATTTGATTAGCATATGCGGTCAAAATCAGTCAAAATAATTCCAATGGAGCCAAACAATGGGAAATCGCCCACCAAAAATGACAAACGATTGGGCTTGCTGGATGGATTCATGATATTTGCGGCAGATCGCTCGCCGTGATTCAGGCGAGCGCGTTTGCGACGCCGTGCGGAGATACAAACGTGGCTAGGAATGTCCGAAAATCAGCGGTGGAGGACATGGCGCCCTCGGCGTCCGCCGGGTCACGGGAAGACGATGGCGGGCGCGGACGGGTCGATTTGATTCCAGCCAAGCGTCATGCCTTCATTCTCGAATGCCTCAAACGGCAAGGAGCTGTAGGCGTTCAGGAACTCATCGATCTCATCGGCGCATCGCCTTCGACCATCCGGCGCGATCTCGAGATGCTTGAACGGCAGGGAGCACTGGAGCGAACGCATGGCGGGGCGATGCTTCAGCGCACGGAACTCGCCACCTTCGAGCCGGATCTCGCCACCGCGGCGCATTTCGCCAGGGCAGAGAAAGAGGCCATCGGTGCCGCCATGATGTCGGAACTCCGCGCCGGCCAAAGCGTCATTTTCGACGCAAGCACGACCGTGCTGGAAGTCGCCCGCGCCATCGCCGCGGCGCCTATTCCGCTTACCGCCGTTACCAACAGCCTCGCGATCGCGCAGATACTTGCAACCGTGCCGGAAGTACGCCTCGTCATGCTTGGAGGCACCTGCAAGCCAGGCTCACTGACCCTGGTCGGCCAGCCCGGCGAGAATTTCCTGCGAACCATCCACGCCGATGTGGCCATTCTTGGGACCCATGCCATCACCGGAGACATGCTCACGGAGACCTCGCTAGAGGTTGCGGCGATGAAGCAGGCGATGATCGCGGCGGCGCGCCGTGTCGTCGTGCTTGCGGACAATTCGAAGTTCACTGCCCCCAATTTCTGCACCATCTGCCGTCTGGCCGATATCCACCAGATCATTACCGACGAGGGCATCGATCAAGCTCACCTCACCAATCTTCGGACGCTCGATGTGAACGTCCGCGTCGTGCGCGTCAGCCGTCCAGGTTCTTCAGTTGAGCGCTCTTGAGGGCGTGGATATCCGGGTCGTAGCCGATGACCTGACCGGCGCCCTGGACAGCGCGGTTTCCTTCGCATCGCCCGGCCACGGCATTGGGGTGAGCTGGCGACTGGACGGTCCGTTTTCGGAGCGCATGGCTGTCGATGTCGCCACACGAGAGGGCGCCGAGGCGACGGCCGTCGCCAGGCACCGGGCGCTCGCGCCATGGCTCGCCGCCGGACAGCTGAGTTTCAAGAAGATCGACAGCCTTTTGCGCGGTCACGTCATCGCCGAAATAGAAGCCTGCATCGTCGAGGGGACATACCAGCGCGTTGTGCTGGCGCCTGCTTTCCCGTTTCAGGGGCGCGTTACGCGCGTCGGACGCCAATGGCGGCTCGATCGCCCCGAAATGGTAGGTCCCGACCTCCTCGCCGACCTCGGCCAGCGCTTTTCGGTCGGGCGTTCAACACCGGGGGCACGGTCGGCTCATTTCATCACCCTCTACGACGCCGAAACGGACACGGACCTGGACAAGATCGTCGCAACGGCCGGAATGCCGGAGGCACGGATCTTGTGGGTCGGTACAGGCGGCTTGGCGGCGGCACTCGCCCGGCACATGAAAGCACCGCAGAAGCCTGCTCTTGCGTTATCCGGGCCGTTCCTTGGCCTTGTCGGCACAAATCACGAGATCACGGCGGGACAGGTGGCCGTCTTTGCCGCCGGGCATGCGGATGCGCATATCGTCGTCGAACGCGACATCGACAAAGCGAAAAAGCGCTTGGCGGAGCGTATGATGCAAGGCGCGCCATCAATTGTCAGCGTCGCTGCATCGGGTGATCGCCACGCGGTGGCGGATCATATCGGCAAGGTTTTTGCCTCGCTTCTCGAAGGTTTGCCAAGGCCCGGCACGTTGCTCGTCACTGGCGGCGAAACATTGCGGTCGGTGTGCGACAGCCTAGGCGCCGTCGAACTCACGGTCGAAAGCGAGATCGAGCCGGGGCTGCCGGTTTCCGTCATCAAAGGCGGCGTTTTCGAGGGGCTGGCCACGATTTCGAAATCGGGCGCGTTCGGCGACAGCGCCCTGCTCTGCAGGCTTGCCGCTCTCGCGCGTCCCTGATCAAAACGATCGCCGGCGAAGCCGCGGTACATCCGCCTTGCCGGTCAAATAGCGTCAAAAAGCACTGCGAAGCCGGGTGTGGTCGAGATTTCAGCCCGCAAAGGGAGAGACGCGAGCCCGATCAGCCGTGAAGTTTGATTGCGAATGATCGCGAAAGAAAACTATTGCGCATATATGGCCAGAAGGATTAGAAGATGATCACAATTGACCGATATGGGGTGTTTATGTCTGGTCCAAGGCTCGGCATCACTATGGGTGATCCCGCGGGCATCGGCCCCGAGATCATCGCGAAGGCATGCGCACGGCTGAAACCGCGCCTGGCCGACGGGTCACTGTCGCTTCTCATCATCGGCAGCGCCACCGCGATGCGCGCGATGGAGTCCATTTCAGGACGTATCGAGCGGGAAGAACCGTCGGCTTCGGCCGCCAGACCTTTTCCGCCCGTGGCCATTCTTGAGGCCGGACCAGAGCGGACCCCCATAGAGACAGGCGTCATGTCGGCCGAAGGCGGGCGCCTTGCCTACCTGGCCATCGAAAAGGCTGTTCGCCTGGCCCAGGCCGGCTCGATTGCGGGTATCGTTACGGCCCCCCTCAACAAGGAAGCGCTCAACCTGGCCGGCTATCACTATGCCGGCCATACCGACATGCTGGCAGAACTGACGGGCGCCCGCGATTCCGTGATGATGCTTGCCCATGGCGACTTTCGCGTCAGCCATGTCTCGACCCATGTGGCGCTGGCTCAAGTTCCCTCGAAACTGACCGGACCTCGTTTGCGCCGGGTTATCAAGTTGACTGTCGAGGCATTGCAGGGCCTCGGCATTGCGCATCCGCGCATTGCGATTGCCGCGCTCAACCCGCACGCTGGCGAAGGCGGCATTTTCGGTCGTGAGGACATCGACATCACGACCCCGGTCGTCGCCTCTTACACATCGCCCGATTTCACCGTGGTTGGACCTGTTCCGGGCGACACGGTCTTCGTCAAGCTACGTGCGCGTCAGTATGATGCGGTGGTCGCGATGTATCACGATCAGGGCCATGTTCCGGTGAAGCTGCTCGGCTTCAATGTCGATCCCGCGACCGGTGAATGGAAAGCGCTCTCCGGTGTCAATGTGACGCTCGGCCTTCCGATCATTCGTACCTCCGTCGACCACGGCACGGCCTTCGACATCGCCGGCAAGGGCATCGCCAACGAGGACAGCCTGGTCGAGGCGATCGAGTTCGCCGTCCAGATGGCCGCGGCAAAATCCAAACCTTAGGCGCCGGCACGCCTGCAACGCACGAAGAAGCGGATCGAACCATGGCTGTAGAGAAGTCCCATCTCATGCTGATCGACGGCAGATTTGTCACCGGCGAAGCCGGCACGCGCCCGGTGATCAACCCGGCCAACGGCAAGGCTTTTGTCGACGTGCCCGAGGCAAGTCCGGATCAGGCTCGCCAGGCGATAGAGGCAGCCCGTAAGGCGCAGAAAGCCTGGGGGCTCAAATCACCCCTCGCTCGTGCGGCGATCATGAAGCGGATCGCGGTCTTGATCCGGCAGAACGCCCGACATCTGGCCGAGGTGGTCGTCAGGGAACAAGGCAAGCCGATCAATGAGGCCATGGGTGAAGTCGGCGGTGCGGCCGAGTTCTTCGACTACTACGCCGAGTTTGCCCGCCGCATTCAAGGTGAGATCCTGCCATCCGACTACGCGGGAGAGCAGGTCTGGATCCAGCGCGTACCCGTAGGCGTCGTCGCCGCCATCATTCCCTGGAATTACCCGAGCGCCCTGGTCAGCCGAAAGGTGGCGCCCGCCATGATCGCCGGCGACACCATCGTCCTCAAACCGCATGAAGACACGCCGCTTTCGGCGCTCGAAATGGCTCGCATCTTTGTGGAAGCGGGCGTGCCGGACGGCGTCGTCAACATCATAACAGGACGAGGCGAAACCATAGGCGAGGTGCTGTGCACGGAACCCGGCGTCGACCTCATCACCATGACCGGAAGCGTGCCGACCGGCAAGCGCATCATGGCGAATGCTTCGCGCAACCTGACGCCCGTTTCGCTGGAGCTTGGCGGCAAGGCGCCCTTCATCGTCCTGGCCGATGCCGATCTCGACCTGGCGGTGCGGTCGGCGGCCACCTCGCGCTACATGAATTGCGGGCAGGTCTGCATATGCAACGAACGCACGCTCGTCCACCGTTCGATTTACGATCAGTTCGTCACGCGCTTCGTGGAGTTCTCGAAGTCGCTGGTCGTCGGTGATCCGATGCAGGCGAATACCGATATCGGTCCCAAAGTCAGCCGTGAGGAATTGGAAAAGGTCGAGGTGGTCCTGGCGGAAGCCGTCGCGGGCGGCGCGAAGCTGGCTCTGGCCGGCGGACGCCCGGCCAAGGCGCCGATCGACGGTGGCTACTGGCTCAATCCGACCGTATTGACCGACGTGACGCCCGACATGCCGATCATGACGCGGGAAATCTTCGGCCCGGTCGTGCCGATCATGCCCTTCGACACCTTCGAGGAGGCAGTCAGCATCACCAATGCCAGTCGCTATGGCCTGTCGGCCTATCTTTTCACCAACGATCTGGGTCGCGTCATGAACGCCGTCAACGAGGTTTCGTTTGGCGAAATCTATGTGAACCGGATCGGGCCAGAAATGCTGCAGGGCTTCCATGTCGGCTTCCGCGAGAGCGGATTGGGCGGCGATGACGGCGTACACGGGCTCGAGAGCTACATGCGCAAGAAGACGGTCTACGTGAATTACTCGGGTGCCGCCACGGCGGCATTGATGCCTTACGGGCGCTGAACAGCGCCCAGACAGTACGACCAGCCAGGTCGCTACCCGGCCAAAATGGCCGTTTCATCTCATCGGGAGGAATAAAATGCACTATCGCGGATTCATGGCGGCGGCTTTGGCCGTGGCACTGTCAGGACTGGCCGCATCTTCGGCGATCGCCGACGACACCATTCCACCGGAAGCAAAGGCGCTGCTTGAGCCGCTGCCCCTATCGCCGAGAGGCCAACCCGTTCCGGGCTTCCCGGACGGTCCACCGGCGGTGTCGCCAGACGTGCTGAAATTCTCCGATGCCGACCTTGCAAAGCTGAAGGCCGGAAAGTTCACCGCCGGGCTGGTGATGCACACCATGGATGCCGGCTGGCCCCAATTGCAGGTGGCCGGGATCTCGAACACGCTCAAGGATTTTGGCATCGAGGTTGTCGGAACCACCGACGCCAAGTTCCAGCCCGGCCAGCAGATCAGTGATCTCGAGCAGATGATCGCACGCAAGCCGGATGTGATCTTCTCGATCCCGATCGATCCGAAGTCCGAATCCGAAGCCTACAAGAAGGCGGCGGCAGCCGGCATCAAGCTGGTTTTCATGGACAACGTTCCGGTCGATATGGCGCCGGGCAAGGACTATGTGTCCGTTGTCGCTTCCGACAATGAGAAGAACGCCTATTTCGCCGCGCAGGAACTTGTCGGGGCCATTGGCGGCAAGGGCGAGGTCGGCATCATCACGCTGGTCTATGACTACTACTACTCTGTCGCGGCCCGCAAGGTCGGCGCACTCAAGGCATTCGGCGAACACCCCGACATCAAGGTCGCGGACGTCGGTACCTTCACCGCGCCTGAGAAGGCCTACGAGGTCGCCACCGCCATGTTGACGGCGCATCCCGACATGAAGGGCATCTTCGTTGCCTGGGACACGCCCGCGCAGCAGGTCGTGGCCGCGGCCAAGACACTCGGCCGCGACATCGTCATCACCACGAATGACATTGCCGCAGACAGCGCGCTGAACGTTGCACGTGGCGAGTTTCTGGCCGTGGGTGCGCAACGCCCCTATGACCAGGGTGTCGCGGAGGCCAAGGCGGCCGCGCTTGCTCTGCTTGGACATGACGTCCCGCCGTACATTTCGGTACCGACGTTGCGCGTCAAGAAGCTCGACCTTCTCAGTGCCCTCAAGCAGGTCACCAAGGAAGATGCGCCGGCTTCGGTGGTGAAAATCTGCAACGGCGAGTGCTTCTAGAGCAGTTCACCGTTTCACGGAAACGGCGAACCGCTCTATCTCTTTGTTTTTGCGCAATTCCAGACGGAAAACCGTACACACTTTTCCTGGAATTGCTCTGGCTCCTTCTTTCGCCGGCGGGCCGCAGCAGTCCGCCGGCGCTCCCCGAGCGATCGAGAAATCGTCATGGCCGAAGCGAAAACTTCAACGTCCCAGCGCCCTATCGTAACGATGCAACGCATCGGCAAGTCGTTTGGCGCGAACCGCGTGCTGTCGGACATTTCGTTCGAGGTCAAGGCCGGCGAAACGCATGCACTGCTCGGCGAAAACGGTGCGGGCAAGTCGACGCTCATGAAGATCCTCATGGGCGCGTATCGGACGGACGAAGGCCGGATTCTGTTCGACGGCGAGGACGTCACCGCCCTGTCGCTTCGAGAGAGGATCGATCGCGGAATCGCGATGATCTTCCAGGAGCTGAGCGTCTTGCCGAACCGTTCGGTTGCCGAAAACCTGTTTATCCTTCGCGAGCCGCTCGCCTTCGGCCGACGTGTCGATGCCAGAAAAATGCTGCGCGAGGCCCGGGCTCTGATCGAGCGATTTGCCTTCTCGCTCGATGCTTCGGCACGTGTGGGCGACCTGGCGTTCGCTCAGCGCCAGATGGTCGAGATTCTCAAAGCGATCTCGCGGGGCGCCAAGCTGCTCGTAATGGACGAGCCGACTTCGTCCCTGACCATCCATGAGGAGGAAACGCTTTTTCGGACAATCGGTCAGCTCAAGCAGAACGGAATCGGTATCGTCTACATCAGCCATCGCATGGCCGATGTGCTGCAGCTTTCGGATCGCATCTCGATCATCAAGGATGGGCGACTGGTCGGCCCGCTCGATCCGGAGAAGACGTCCATCGAGGATATCGCGTCGTTGATGTCCCGGCCCAAGGTCGAAACAGCTTCCCCAGCCGCAGCCGCGCCAGCAAATCGTCAACCGGCGACGCCCGCCGGGATGCCGGCTCTTGAGGTCCGTGACCTTGCCACCTCGCGCAAACTGTCCGGCGTGTCGTTCTCGATCGACCCGGGCGAGATCGTCGGCCTTGCCGGGCTTGTCGGCAGTGGCCGCTCGACCCTGGGCAAGGCTTTGTTCGGCATCCTTCCGGATGTAACCGGCCACATCGCCGTCGGGAGCGACCCCGTCCAGCCGGGCAGTGTGAGCAGGGCCATCGCTGCCGGTATCGCGCTTGTTCCCGAAGACCGTCGGCTCGAAGGTCTTGTGGGTGGGCGCTCGATCGAGGAGAACCTCGCGCTCCCCCGCCTTTCCGAGTTCTCGCTGGCGGGTCCGTTCGGGCCGATGGCGAAGGCCCGGATAACGGCTCTGTTCAGACAATACCGGGACGATCTCAGTATCCTGTGCCGCGGTCCCTTACAGAAAGCCCAGGAGCTTTCGGGCGGCAATCAGCAGAAGATCGTCTTCGCCAAATGGCTGGCCATGAAGCCGAAGCTGTTGATCCTCGACGAACCAACCTCCGGCGTCGACATCAATGCCAAGCGCGATATGCGCGACCTTGTGCGCCGCACGGCCGGCGAAGGCGTCGCCGTGCTGCTTATTTCTTCGGAACTCGAAGAACTTCTGGATTTGTCCGATCGCATTCTGGTCATGGCGCAAGGGCGGATCACGCGCAGCATCGATCGCGCGGACGACGAGACAAAACTTCGCGCGTTGCTGCAGGCCGAGGCGGCCAGACAAGCCAGTGCGCGCGCCCAGGGAGTTGCAGCATGAAACCGTCCCCTATGCCCTCGCACGCAAATGCGATAAATTTTTTCCGCGATCACATCACCTATGTGATCTTCCTGGCGATAACCCTCTACTTCGTCCTGTTTGCTCCACACTTCGCGTCTGTCTCGACCGCAAGCGCGGTTCTGCGAATCACAGCCATCGTTTCGGCAATGGCGATCGGCATGACATTCGTCATCATCTGCGGCGAAATCGACCTGTCGGTAGGATCGGTTGCGAGTTTTTCAGGGATGATCGGAGCGCTGCTGCTCGGCCAGGATGTTCCCACCTATGTGGCAGCTCTTCTGGTGCTGGCCGCCGGCGCAGCGATCGGGGCCACCTCGGGCATCCTTGTTACGAAAATACGCATTCCATCGTTTCTTGTGACCCTTGGCATGCTGTCGATCTTTTCCGGACTGGCGCTGACGATCACCGGCACCCGGCCGGTGTCGATCGTCGACGATGATTTCTCGAACCTGTTCTGGAACGGCAGTTTTCTGGGCGTGCAGGCGCCAATCTGGTGGACGATCGTCCTAACTTCCGTCGGCTATTATCTTCTGCACCAGATGCCCTTCGGCAGGCGTGTTTATGCGACTGGTGGAAACCCTGTAGCCGCCCGCTTTTCCGGGGTGCGGACGGACAGCGTCAAGATCTTCGCCTTTGTGCTGTCCGGCATGATGGCATCCCTTGCAGGCATGATGCTCGCGGCCCGCTCCACCGCCGGCAATCCCAGCCTGGGGGCGGGTCTCGAACTCGACGTCATCGCGGCCGTGATCATAGGCGGGACAAGTCTCTTCGGCGGCTATGGATCGATCGTCGGTTCTGTCGTCGGAGCAATCTTCATAGGAATTCTCGGATTCGGTCTTCTCGTGCTCGGTCTTTCGACCAGCATCCAGGAGGTGATCAAGGGCGCTATCATCATCATTGCCGTCTCGTTGAACCGGCGTTGAAAGCAGCAGAGTTCCATGACCCGACGAAACGCGCGCGTTCCACGCGTTGACTGCCGAAGTAGGACCGACCCACCCGAAATTCTCTGCCGTCACAGACCTGCTGGCCCGCTCGGTGTCTGCGCTAGGTAGCGGCTTCGTTGGCCAGGTGATCCTTCATGAGGTCACCATAGGGTTCAACATTGAATGCCGTTGGAAAATTCTCGGGCTTATAGGCCGGGATCGCCGCCTTCCGATCCAGAACCGACTGATGGACCAGCGGCCGCCGTTCCTGTCGCTCGATCATGCGCGGCTCGGCTTGCGGTAGGTAGAAGCCGAGGATCGATTTTCGCTTCCATTCACGCCATTTAACCGATTTTGGAATCCACTCGAGCGGCTTCCAGCCCACGGCCATTGAATCATGCACGATCCCCAACGGATCGGGGCTGACGAACGTCATCGTCCCCTCGCCCTTCCCTTCCCCGAAGACAAGCCGCTCCAGCATGCGGGAATTGGTCTGCAATCCAAATGCTTTGGCCTGATCAATCATCCAGTCGAGCGGAAATTTGGATATGGCGCTGTCCTCTTCAGGATAGCCACCGCCGATATCCGAATGAGATCCGGCGAACCAGACTTGCCTGATATCCTGCTCTTTTGCCGGCGCAATCTTGTCGAAAGGATTTTCGACGAATGGCTGCGGCTCGACCCACCGGTTCAGCCGGAACATGCGACGATGCTCATCGATCGCAATTGCATGTCGAAAGACTTCGACGCTCGGGTTGGTCCTCGTATGCGGCAGTGTGAGGAGCTGTGGCAGAAGCCGG
Source organism: Mesorhizobium sp. B2-2-4 (assembly GCF_006442375.1). Taxonomy (NCBI): domain Bacteria; kingdom Pseudomonadati; phylum Pseudomonadota; class Alphaproteobacteria; order Hyphomicrobiales; family Phyllobacteriaceae; genus Mesorhizobium; species Mesorhizobium sp. B2-2-4. The sequence goes on from NZ_VFWB01000003.1 coordinate 22,329, forward strand.
TCGCTTCGCGGCACGATGATCGACGCTACGGTGTCCCAGACACCAAGAAACTTGATGCGCGCGTCCCGGGCTCCTGAAACCTTGGAAAAGTGCCAGGCAACGCTAAGGTCGTGCTCATCGCTGGCTTGCTTGTAAGAGCTTACGGCATACTCGACGATGTTGAGTTGGTCCGGATGCAGCAGGCCGATCATGTGGATCAAGCCCGCAACGGCGCGGGCTGTATAGGCTCCGCGGCTGAAGCCAAAGAGGAAGATTGCGTCCCCTTCGACGTAGTGCCTGCAGATGAAGGCGTAGGCGCCGGCGATTTCGGCGTCGAGACCATATCCAGTTGCGAGCTCGAACACGGATTTCGCGTTCTGGCGCCATCGCGTCCAGGCATCGCTGGCACCGATGGTTCCTATGCCGGCGTCATAATAGACGCGCTGCTCCTCATTCTTCTTCAGGATGCGGAACAACTTCAAGACATTCGAGAGATTGCGCTCGATCTGGTTTCCCGTTCCATCGCAGCAGACAACGATGTTTTTGCCAGTCCGCTTCAACGCCACCGCCTTTGAAGGTCCAGTTCAGACCAACCGACTTTGACCCAAGCTGTGGATCACATCAACAGGCGTCTGACAATGGATACCGATGAGAATGTAGCGGCGCGGTCGGCGTGGTTCCGGTGGCGAAAGAAGAGGGCTTCAATCAAAGAAGCCCGTATCCTCTTCCCTGAGATACTTCCTGGCTGCTTCGGCGTCGATATCGAGGCCCAGTCCCGGCGCTTCCAGCAGGTCCACCATGCTGTCCTTCACGATCTGCGACGGCAGGCCGATCACGAGATCCTCCCACCAGGGGTCAGAGGCGCTCGGATATTCGAAGGCAATGTAGTTGGCGGGCAAGGTGGCGCAAACGTTGATCAGGGCGCCGAGGCCCAGCAGGCCGTTGGCGGTGCCGTGCGGCGCCATCAGGATGGAGTGCATATAGGCGTGCTCGGCGACCCATTTGAGTTCGGCAATACCGCCGATATCGGCAGGATCGGGGCCGATGACGCGCACGGCCTGCGTCTCGATTAGCTCCTTGAAATTGTGCCGCAAGTAGATCTGCTCGCCGGTATGGATCGGCGTCGAGGTGGAGGTTGTCAGCTCCCGATAGGCCTGCGGATTGACCCACGGCACATAGTCGCCGGTCAGCATGTCCTCGAGCCACATCAAATTGTACTTCTCCACCGCGCGAGCGAACTTGATCGCATCGGGCAGCATCCAGCCCGGGCCGCAGTCGAGCGCCAGGCTGACCTTGTCGCCCAGCACTTCCTTCATGGCGATCACGCAGTCGAGCATGTGGTTGAAACCGCGCTCGCTGATCACGCCCTGATCCATGGCACCGTGATAGCCGGCCTTCTTCTGCGTCACGCCATAATGGAAGTCCTCGATGCTGTCCTTCATGTTCGAGTGGAACGAGATTCCTTGCTTGACCATGAAGAAGTTCTGCGGCTGCTCCATCATCCATTTGACGTCGGCCGCATAATCCTCCGGCCGGTCGCCCGCGCGTTTCCGGCGGATCGAGCCGTTATAGACGCGCACCTTGTCGCGCACCTTGCCGCCGAGCAGTTTGTAGGCCGGCACGCCAGCGGCCTTGCCGGCAATGTCCCACAGCGCATGCTCGATCGCGGAGACGGCGGCGCCATAGGGCTTGAACGAACCTCGCTGGCGGATCTTCAGCATCACCCGCTCGACGTCGGTCGGATCCTCGCCGATCAGCGCCTCGCGGAAATGCAGCACAAAGGGCTTGAGATAGGTCTTTGTGAACTCGACCTCGCCAAGGCCATGGAGGCCCTCGTCAGTGACGACGCGAACGATGGGATGCCGCCCGATGACGGCGCAGCGCAGGTCGGTGATCTTCATGGCACAGTCCTATTTCACAGACGAGAAAGCTGTCGGTGTGAGCAGCTGGCTGGCGATATTGGCAACGATCTGCCCGTCACGCTCAGACTCGTCCCGGGCCCTGTGCCATGCCGGATCGGTGACGAAAGCCGCCCATTTCGCCTCACGCTCGGCCAGCGATTCCCAGGCGAGGAAATAGGTAAGGCGATTGCTGTTTTCGCCGATCGCCGTGGTGAAAAACCCGGCTTGGCGGATGCCATGCCTCTCCCAGATGGCCAGCGTCTGGTCGGAAAAGCGCTTGAGCAAAGCCGGCAGCCTGCCCGGCAGGCAGTCGTAGATACGCAGTTCGTAGATCATGGTTTCGTCCGTTTCTTTCTTCGCCTCTCCCCTCGGAGAGGTCGACACGAATGGTCGGTCGTTGGCCCTGTGAGCTTGAGGAATGAGGGCTGGGCGTCTGGGCTAACTCCAGGTCCGGTCCCAGCTATATTCATTGTCCCAATGCTCGGTGGATTGCCAGATGCCGGTGACACCCGGCTGCAGATGCTGCGAGATCACCTCGTCCACGACGTCGTCGATCCCCAGACCCGGCTTGTCCGGAACCGTGATGAACCCGTCCTGCACGAACGGCTTGGGAAGGCCGGTGACGATATCGTCCCACCAGTCGACATCGGCGGAGTGATATTCGAGCGCCATGAAGTTCTCGGTCGCGGTGGCGACATGGGCCGCGGCCATCGCGGCGATTGGACTTTCGGCCATGTGGATGGCCATGGCGACGCCGTGATCCTGCGCCATGTCGCCGATCTTCTTGGTCTCCAGGATGCCCCCGCTGGTGAGCAGGTCCGGGTGGACAATGGAGAGGCCACCGCTCTTGAGCAGAGGCTCGAACCCCTCCTTGAGGTAAATGTCCTCGCCGGTGCAGATGGGCACCGTGGTGGCGTCCTGCAACTGCCGGTACTGCTCGGTGTATTGCCAGGGAATCACGTCCTCAAGCCAGGCCGGCACGTATTTTTCAATTCGCCTGGCGAGCCGAATGCCGTTCTGGAGTGAGATGTGGCCGACGTGGTCGATAGCGAGCGGGATCTCCATGCCGATGACCTCGCGAACTTCGGCAATGTACTGCTCGAGCAGGTCGAGGCCCTTGTCGGAAAAATGGAGGCCGGTAAACGGGTGGGCGACATTATGCAGGTCGTAGGCCGCGTTGCGGGCGCGCCGCTCATCAACGGTCTTGAGCGGGCCGCGGGCAGGATGAACGCGATAGCCTTCGAGTGAGCCGGCAGGAGACACGACCGCGCCGGGCACATCCGCGATCTGCATCAGCCCCAGATCCATCTTGAGGAAGGTGAAGCCGAGCTCCATGCGCTGCTTGAGACGTTTGCCGGTCTCTGTGCCGCTCGGCACGGTTGCATCGGTATCGCAATAGAGGCGCACCTTCTCCCGAAACCGGCCGCCGAGCATCTGGTAGATCGGAACGCCATAGGCCTTGCCGGCGAGATCCCACAGCGCGATTTCGACCGCCGAGACGCCGCCGCCTTGCCGGCCGTGCCCGCCGAACTGCTTGATCCGGCGAAACAGGCGATCGATGTTGCAGGGATTCTCGCCAAGCAACCGGCTCTTCAGCATCAGCGCGTAGGTGGCGCTGGCCCCGTCGCGCACCTCGCCAAGCCCGACGATGCCCTGGTTGGTGTAGATCTTGAGCAGCGCCGTTGTGAACGGTGCGCCGACGATTTCAGCCACCCGCATGTCGGTGATGCGAAGATCGGACGGCTTGGAGTTCATGTTCACCCGATCAAGGGCTTCGTCGGCTCCACCGGTCTTGGGCATCACTTATCCTCGTTTTGGTAGGCGGGCTTTTCGGCGGCATGCAGCCCCGACATGAGGCGACATGCGTCAGCCCAGCTCAATCTCGTGGGCTTGCAGGTACTCGCGGTCCATCTCGATGCCGAGACCGGGCTTCGACGTCAGTTTCAGGCTGCCGTTCGAAACGTCGAGCGGTGTGTCGATGAGATGATCGTATTTACCCAAGTTCCACTCCGACGTCTCGAGCTTGTAGAAGTTAGGAACTGTCATCATCACCTGCGCCCCCGCCACCACGTTGATCGGCCCCGCGGCGTCATGCGGCGAGACCGGGACGTAGTAGGCTTCGCACAGGGCAGAGATCTTCTTGAGTTCGGTAATGCCGCCGGTCCAGGTGACGTCAGGCATGATGTAGTCAGCGAGCTTGTTTTCGAGCACCGGCACGAAGTCCCACTTGGTGTGGCCGCGTTCGCCCCACGAGATGGCGGCGCTGACCTTCTCACGCACCTGCTTGAGGGCATTGAGGCTCTCGGGCGGGCAAGGCTCCTCGAACCAGTCGATCTGGCCGGCTTCCTCGAGGCTTCGGCAGAGGCGAATGGCGGTCGGAACGTCGAAACGGCCGTGCGCATCGATGAGGATATCGACATCAGGGCCCGCCGTTTCGCGGATCAGAGCCGTGAGTTCGGCCGCTTCGCGCTCGTCCTTGCGAGTCATGCTGCCATCGAGGTAGCCGTCCCGCTGTTCGCGCGACACGCCATCGGCGCCACGTCCCTGATGCGGGAAAGGATCAAACTTGAGCGCGGTGTGTCCGGACTCGACGATGTCCCGAATTTCGCGGACCACCGCCTCCTTGCTGGTAAATTTGGACTGGTTGGGATGGGTGTAGAGCGCGATTTCATCGCGCACCGGCCCGCCCAGCAGCTCGTAGATGGGCTTGCCCAAAACTTTGCCCCGGATGTCCCAGAGAGCTATGTCGATGGCGCTCACGCATTCGACCGCGGCGCCGCGGCTGCCCATATAGGTGAAGCTGCGGAAAATCTTGTGCCAGAGATGCTCGATCCGGGCCGGGTCCTCGCCGGTCACGGCGGCGCCGATCTGCCGTAGGATCGTGCAGAGCGCGCGGTTGGCGAGCTTGGTGGTGGTCGTGATCTCTCCCCAGCCGCTCACCCCCTCGTCGGTCGTCACTTCGACGAACAGGTACTCTCCCCAATAGGACGCATCGGACTTGATCAGCCACGGCCGAATGCTCGTAATTTTCATGTCAGCTACCTCTGTCTGATCGTCTGGCTAACGATGTTCTGGATCGCGCATTCTATCCGGCCCGAGCGGCGTTGCGCGCACGCATATGTTCGAGGATGTGCCGGCCGGAGCCCTCGACATGGCGAGCAACGAGTTCGGCCGCCTTGTCGGCATCTCCCGCCTTTACCAGCGCGATGAGCTCGCGGTGCTCGCGAATGATCGCGGCACGCCGGGCAAGCGTGAAATTGAAACGCCGGCTCACGGCTCGCAGCACTTCACGATGCTTCCACCAAAGCTCGGCGGCATGGCGGTTGTAATGCCGCTGGTACATCACGGTGTGGAAGGCGGTATCCAGCTCGCTGTGCCTGAACGTATCGGCGAAGTTGTTCTCTTCAATCAGGTCCTGGAGACGTTGGAGTTCGGCGATGTCCTCGCCGGTGGCCATATTCACAAACCATCGCGTCAGAGCCGGCTCGATCAGAACGCCGATCTCATAAATGTCGCGGACAAACTCCTGATCGATAGGCCGGACGCGCGCCCCGCGGTTGGGGAGAAAGGTGACAAAGCCTTCGCCGCGCAACAGCTGCAAGGCTTCGCGCACGGGGTTGGTCGAGGTGCCGTGGCGCCGGGCGAGATCAGTGACCACGAGCCGTTCGTTGGCGGCAAGCCGTCCCTCGATGATGTCTTCCCTGATCAGCTCATAAAGCGAGGCGCCTTCGCTGGACGCCCCTATGGGGTCAATCCCCACCGGTGGCTTGGCTTTGAAATCGTTTGGTTCGGCCAAGGCCGGCTCCCCTGGATTAATACACACCCTTTCCGATTAACACGCAAAGTTTCGATAAACAATGTACGATCTAACGCGTTGACAGGCAATTCATGATCTGAAAACGTACAAGGCTCCCGAACGGGTACACAGATACAAAGACGTCCTGCGATCAAACGAGCAAGACCGCTTTGCCTCGCCGCAAAGCGGCATGGGAGAACCAGGGAGGATACCTATGACGAGGATTATACTCGGCAGTGCGGTCCTGCGCGGCACTGTCGTCAGCGTTTTGGCGGCATCACTGATGTCCACATCGGCGCTGGGCGCACCGCCGGTCGACCTCAGCAAGTGGTCGCCGGAATATGTTCGCGCCATTGCGGGCACACAGGATTTCGACACGGCGGCCGATTGTGCCAAGGTCACCCCGCTGGACTACAAGGGGCGACTGACCTTCTGGTATCAGGGCGTGTTCGAGGGCGACCCCGACCTCCTGCGCCAATACTACAAGGAATTCTTCGAAACCTTCCGCAAGACCTATCCAAACATCCAGCTCGAGGAACAAGCCCTCACCTATAACGATCTTCTCGACAAGTTCCGCACCGCGCTCCTCGGCAATGCCGCGCCGATGGCGGTCCGCTTGCAAATCCTGGGTGGTACCGAATTCGCTTCAAAAGGCTATCTGCAGCCGCTGAAGCCCGAGGACGTGGGCTATTCGACCGAGGACTTCTGGCCCGGCGCCATGAAGGCCGTGACCTGGGACGGGGTGACCTACGGCATTCCAACCAACAACGAAACGATGGCGTTCATCTGGAACGCCGACATCTTCAAACGCGCCGGCCTCGATCCGGACAAGCCACCGGCAACCTGGGACGACGTCATCAAGTATTCCAAGCAGATCCACGACAAGCTCGGCATTGCCGGGTATGGCCTCGTGGCTCGCAAGAATGCCGGCAATACGCCGTATCGCTTCATGCCGCAGCTATGGGCCTATGGTGGCGGCGTCTTCGACGAAGCGGCGGCAAACCCGACCTATGAGCAGGTCGAGCTGGACAGCCCGCAGAGCAAGGCGGCGCTGCAGGCTTCCTACGACATGTATGTTCGCGACAAGTCGGTTCCGGTTTCGGCACTCACCAACCAGCAGGCCGATAACCAGCCCCTGTTCGTCGCCGGCCAACTCGGCATGATGATCTCGCACCCGTCCGACTACAATGTCATGCTCGACCTGCAGAAGAAGGCGACGGGCACCGACAAGGACAAGGCGCAGACCGTCATCGACAACATGCGCTACGGCCTGATCCCGGCCGGGCCCGACGGCAAGCGCGCGGTCGTGTTCGGCGGCTCGAACATCCACATCCTGAAGCCCGAATATGTCGAAGGCGGCAAGGTAGACGAGCCGGCGGCGAAGGCTATCATCTGCATGTGGACGAGCCCTGAATGGTCGCTGAAGATGGCCTATGCCGGATCGAATCCCGGCAACCTGAACGGCTTCAAGACCAAATGGATGAAGGAACGTCTGGACAACATCAAATTCCTCGATGTCACGACCTCGATGCTGCCATACGGCATCCCGTTCCCGGCGCTGCCGCAGGCCCCGGAGATCATGAACATCATCGTCCCGGACATGCTGCAGAATGCTCTGACCGGAGCGATGACCGTCGACCAGGCGGCGGACGACGCGGCCCAGAAGGTGAAAGACCTGATGGGCGGGCTCTAGCCTGCGCCTGACCCACGACCTGACCGGCTGCGCTGACAGCGCAGCCGGTTCGTTCCGAAGAAACAAGGGCATACCATCGTGACGATCGTGACCGGCAAGGCCGAGGCGCGCCGAAAATTGCAACCCGGCAGGTCCGGTGCGCTGCGGAATATCTGGGAGCATCGCGCCGACTACGCGTACGTGCTGCCCGCGATCGCCGTGATGCTCATCGTCATCGCCTATCCGATCTACTACACGATCGAGCTGTCGTTCTATAAAACGCCGCCCGGCTTGCAGCTTCGTGACAAGACCTTCATCGGCTTCGACAACTACACGGCCATCCTCACCAGCGAGGTGTTCTGGAAAGTCACCTGGAACACGCTGATCTGGACATTCGGGTCCACCTTCATCTCCTTTGTCCTGGGGTTTGCCACTGCGCTGGCGCTCCACCGCGACTTTATCGGCCGCGGTATGCTGCGCGCTATCCTGATCATTCCCTGGGTCATCAGCGCGGTCGCCGCCTCCTATATCTGGAAGTGGATCTACCATTCGGATTTCGGCATCATCGGCGCAGTGCTGGTCGGCCTCGGATTGGCCGACCGACCGCCGAATTTCATCGACAACGTCAGCACGGTTCTCCCCTCGCTGATCGTCGTCAATATCTGGCGCGAGTTTCCGTTCGCCATGATCATGATGATGGCGGGCCTGCAGACAGTCCCCGAGCAGTTGCTGCTCGCCGCGAAAGTTGACGGAGCCAATGCCTGGCAGCGCTTCTGGCACGTCACCTTCCCGCATCTGCGCAACGTCTCGGTGGTGACGATCCTGCTGCTGGCAGTGGCCAACTTCAATTCCTTCATCATCCCCTGGATCATGACCGGCGGCGGGCCGTCGAATGCATCGCATATCTGGATCACCCATATTTACGAACTCGCCTTCGGCCGGCAGCGCTGGGGCGTGGCATCGGCCTATTCGGTGCTCCTGTTCATCATCCTGATGACGCTGGGCTACTTCTACGTCCGTGCGCTGAGCGGCAACGAGCGGAAGGAGGGCGGCGCATGAGCGCGATTGCCGAGACGGTCTCCCGAGGCCAGACCCGTCGCCGTATGCGCGTCGACGGGTGGCGGTGGGCCGGGCGCATCTTCCTCGTTTTCATGCTGCTTTATACGGCGTTGCCGATGATCTGGATGCTGATCACCTCGATCAAATCCGGGTTCGCGGCGACGCAATTCCCGCCGCAATGGTGGCCGGACGAGCCGACCCTCGCCAGCTATCAGAAATTGCTCGATCCGCAGAACAGCGTCGGCCAGGACTTCCTCCGCTTCTTCTGGAACAGCCTGTTCGTGTCGACCGTCACGACAATCCTTTCCGTAATCGTGGCTGTCCCCGCGGCCTACGCTTTTTCGCGCTTCAGTTTCCCCGGACGGAACTTCCTGTTCTTCGCCGTTTTGCTGCGCAACATGTTTCCGGCAGTGATCTTTCTCGTGCCGCTCTTCATCCTGATGCGCGCGATCGGCCTGGTGAACACGCACGGCTCGCTCATTCTCACCTATCTGACGTTCGGGCTGCCGCTGGCGATCTGGCTGCTCAAGGGCTTCTACGACAACATCCCGGTGCAACTCGAGCAAGCGGCGCGCATCGACGGCGCAACGCGGTTCCAGGCCTTCATCCTGATCGTGATGCCGCTCTCGACGCCCGGGATCATCGCCACCGCGATCTATTCCTTCATCGGCGCCTGGAACGAATACATCTACGCCTACACCTTCCTTTCCAAGAACGAGCAATTGACGCTGCCGGTCGGCATCCAGCGCTTCTTCTCGGAAAACACGACGGACTTTCCGGGCCTGATGGCGGCCAGCTTCATGATGAGCGTGCCCGTCGTGGTGCTGTTCCTCGTCCTGCAACGATACTTCGTACGCGCCCTTACAGAAGGCGCGGTCAAGCATTAGGGAGTTGCCAATGGCCCACGTGGTCCTCAAAGATCTCGTCAAGACCTATGGCGGCTTCAAAGCTGTCAACGATGTTTCGCTGACGGTCAATGACGGCGAGTTCGTTGCGCTGGTCGGCCCGTCAGGCTGCGGCAAGACAACCACGCTCAATCTCGTCGCGGGGCTGACCTCGATCACATCGGGCGACATCGTCATCGGAGACCGGGTGGTCAATGATCTCGACCCCAAGGACCGGGACATCGCAATGGTGTTCCAGAACTACGCGCTGTACCCGCAGAAATCGGTCTACAAGAACCTGGCGTTCCCGCTGCAGATGCGGAAACTCTCCAGGGACGAGATCGACAAGAAGGTCAGGGAAGCGGCGCGCGTTCTCGACATGACGCACCTGCTCGAGCGCAAACCGCGGGAACTTTCGGGCGGGCAGCAGCAGCGCGTCGCCCTTGGCCGTGCCCTCGTCCGCGACCCCGCTGTGTTCCTCATGGACGAGCCGCTCTCCAACCTCGACGCCAAACTGCGCGTGCAGATGCGATCCGAGATCAAGCGCTTCCACCAGGACCTCAAGGCAACGATTATCTACGTGACGCACGACCAGCTCGAAGCCGTGACCATGGCCGACAAGATGGCGGTGATGAATGGCGGCTATCTGCAGCAATACGATTCACCGGCGCAGGTCTTTGCCCATCCGGTCAACATGTTCGTCGCCAGCTTTATCGGCAGCCCGGCGATGAGTCTCATTCCGCTGGAGGCTTCGACGGCAAACGGCAGCACCGCGCTGACCAGCGCGGAAGGCTGGACGCTTGAGCTGTCGCAACTCAACGCGCGCAAGGTCCAGGGAGCGACCACCAAGAAGGTCGTGCTCGGCGCGCGGCACTCGACGATCAAGCTGCACAAAAGCGCGGTCCCGGGCGCCATTCCGGCCAAGGCCTATACGGTGGAGCCGACCGGAGACGTCACCTTCGTGCAAGCATTCCTGTCGGGCGCCATCGTCAACATCAGCGTGTCGCCCAACGTCGCCGTCAAACCTGATGAGCGGATCTGGCTCGAGTTCGACCAGGAGCGGATGCATCTGTTCGACGGCGAAACTGAAATGGCCCTCAAGGCCGACTGAGACAGGGGATGCGCGTGGAACGCGGGCGTGTATGACCAAGAACCTGAAGATCACCGCGATCAAGCCCTACCCGGTATGGGTGGGAACGCGCAACCAGATGCTCGTCAAGGTCGAGACCGACCAGGGTATCTTCGGCTGGGGCGAAAGCGGCTTGAGCGGTCGCGAGAAAGCCGTAGCCGGCGCGGTCGAGCACTACCGCGAGTTTCTCATCGGCCGCGACCCGATGCATATCGGGCGTATCTGGCAGGAAGTTTATCGCAGCCAATACTTCGAAGGGGGTCGGGTCCTGCAGGCGGCGATTTCCGCCATCGACATCGCCCTTCATGACATCAAAGGCAAGGCGCTGGGGGTGCCGGTCTACGAGTTGCTTGGCGGCAAGCAGCGCGACCGCGTGCCCACCTTCGCCTCGACCGGAGACGAGGCCGAGGGCGATGTTGCGATCGAACGCGCCCGCGAACTGCGCGCGCAGGGCTGGCAGGCGATCCGCTTCTTCCCCATCGGACAAAGCAGCAAGGACGTCTTCGAGCCGCGTGAATCGATCGGCCCTACCGCGAGCATGCTGAACAAAGCGCGCGAGGCGCTGGGCGATGAGGTGGTGCTCGGCGTCGATTATCATCATCGGCTGTCGGTGGCCGAGGCGGCGAGCTTCTGCAGCAAGCTCGGCCGCGGCGTGCTTGATTTCCTCGAGGAGCCGATACGGGCTGAGACACCGGAGGCGTACGAGTCCCTTCGTACGATGACCGACATCCCCTTTGCCATCGGCGAGGAATTTGCCAGCAAGTGGCAGTTCCTGCCTTACATCGAGCGCGGCATCCACCAGTTCAACCGGCTCGATGTCTGCAATGTCGGCGGGCTCACCGAGGCGATGAAAGTCGCTGGCTGGAGCGAGGCGCACTATGTGGACCTGATGCCACACAATCCCCTTGGCCCCGTGTGCACGGCCGCAACCGTGCATCTCGCCGCCGCGGTGCCCAACTTCGCGTGGCTCGAGACCAGGATCCCCGAAAGGAAGCTGGGTTTCGACAATTCCGACTTTTTCCCCGTACAGCCAAGGCTCGACGGGACCGATTATCCGGTCAGCGACCTGCCGGGGCTCGGCGTCGAGGTCAATGAAGCGGCGGTCCAGGCGCAGAGTTTCCGTTTCTGGGAAGCGCCACATCTCAAGCGCCGCGACGGCTCTGTCACCAACTGGTAATTCAATTTCAACCGGAGTCCGAAAATGACGCATACTCCCGATATCACGCGGCCGCCCAAGGACCTGATCGACGCGCTAAGGGAGATCGGCGCCGCCACGGTCGCGGGCACACTTGGCCACATGGGCTTTCGCAATCCGCACATGGTCGGCCCGGTGCCGCAGAACCATGGGAAGTCGATCGTCGGGCCGGCACTGACATTGCAGTTCATGCCGCAGCGACCGGACCTCTTCACCGAGGGAGAATATGCCGATCCGGAGACGCAACTTCACAGACATGTGCTCTACCATGCCCAGGAGGGCGACGTGGTCGTCGTCGACGCGCGCGGCGACATGAGCTCCGGTGTCTTCGGCGATATGATGTCGACCTATTTCAAGGGCAGAGGCGGCGCGGGCATCGTCATCGACGGGTGCATGCGCGACCGGCCCAATGTCGAAAAGCTCGACCTGCCTCTTTGGCTGCGCGGCTGGACGCCAAATTATCATGTGCAGACCAGCATCTATCCCAATGCGGTCAACGTTCCGATTGCCTGCGGCGGTGTCACGGTGATCCCCGGCGACATCATTGTCGCCGATGACGACGGGGTGGTGGTGCTGCCCGTCGCAATGGCCTCGAAGGTCATCGAAGAATCCCAGAAACATCACGATTGGGAGGAATTCTCACGAATGAAACTCATGGGGGGCGCGCCGTTGCAACGCTACTATCCACTGCACCCAAGCGCGAACGACGAGTACGAGGCTTGGCGGAAAGCCAACGCCAAACCTTGATAGACAGGATGAGCTGACAGTCGCCAGCGCGCGTCAGCCATTCCCCCTAATTTATCCTGGCGCCGCGCTGTGCGTCGAACAGGTGCGCCTTGCGCATCATCATCTCCAGCCCGATCTCCTGATCAGGTTTGAATGGCGGCCGATCCCGGCTCTCCGCCCGCTCGTTGACCTAAGCTGGGTTTAATCCCTGGCCACTCCAGACCTGTCCCTGCCGAAAGCTGGCGGCTTTTGCATCGGGAGATACCTGACCGCGCTGGTGGCGACACATTACCGTAACGGAAGCGGTCCTATCATCATTCGGTGATTTTGGGCGGGGGCCGGGATCGTCGGCCGGGACCGTCAAGATTAGGGGACCTGATATGGCCACGCAGCTTTGTCACATAGAGACAGCATTCTCGGGAGCGGGCTCGGCAATGGCTCCAAAGTTCGCGGAATCATGCGCTTGGGCGAATGCACGAGGCGTAACAATCTATCAGCGTTCAAAAACGGTATGGATCGCGGCCGGCGGCTATCGAGGCCGCGATTTGAAAGTAAAGGGACGGTCGCCTGCCACCGCGCTCGCACTATGGATCGAGGCTGTCCAGTACAGAGGTTCGACATGAGGCTGACCAACGAGGCGTCCAAGGCACGCAAGGAGATCAGCATCCATCGTATCGCCGCCCTGATACCAGCTTAGGATATCGCAGGCCGTCGCCGAAATTGGATCCCCGGCCGAGCTTTGTCCATGCGATCAGCCCGGCCGCTTTGGTCGAGCTGGTTCATCATGAGCCCGCGAGCGCCAGCATGACGCTCGCCCCAAGTGCGGAACACATCTGGCTCAACATCAAGCGGCCCCCTGGAGTTGAAAATTTTACGCGGCCGCGCCTGGCGCCGCGGCTCCGGTCGCGTAAAAATGCTTCTGCCGAAGCCGAATCAACTCAGCCATCATGTTTTCTCCAGAAGAAACGCCCATATAAAAACAGGTTGGCGGGCCGTTGCCATTCGGGCAGACACCGCTGGAGTTGCGGCGGTGATCCGAACCCGACAAAACGGTTGGCGCGCGCTGCCGGAACGGTTTGATATCGCGGTCAACACGTAGGGAGAAACACGCGATCGGGTTGCGCTCGGCATGTGTTGATGGTTTGTTGCCGGTCAGCGGAGAACGAGTGATGCGAGAATCCATCGGTCAAGACGAATACGGGTCGACCAGCCCCTTCGATCCGGATGACCTGCCGAATTTGAATGCGATCGGACCGGCCATGGGCAGCGGCAATGACTTCGAGAGATACGCGGTCGCCGTCATAATCGTGTTCGGCGCCCTGATCATAGGCGGGCTGATGGCCGCGTCGATGACCTTCGGCCACCGCAACGGTTTCCTGTTCGCGCTCGGCGGCGCCACATCGGCCTGGATATCGGGAAACGCGCTTCTGCTCGACCGGCCGCGCATCTACGCACTGTTCGTCGGCATCGCGGCCCTGATGCTGATCGCATCCACCGTCACGCTGATTTCGTGACGGCTTGATCGTCAATTAGAGCGGTCGTTTCACGGAAACTCAGGCCGCCCTGTCTTTTCGTTTTCGACGCGATTTCGGACGCGGGTTCACACGCTTGCGGAGTGCGCCCAGTCCCATCAATAGCCGAGCGCCTCGCCGGAAGCAGCGCGGCTGTCGATGGCGCCATTGTAGCGCGCGCCGCCGCCCTTCCCGATTTCCTCCAGGCTCTTGCCGCCGACCAGGATGCCCGCCGCCTGGCCCCAGGTCTTGTCGCTGAGATCGAGATGATAACCCATGCCGGCCAGCAGCCTTTCGGTGTCCGGCGACAGTCCGAACGGCTCGATATAGACCGTGTCGGGCAGCCATTGATGATGGATGCGCGGCGCGTCGATCGCCTCCTGGATGTTCATGCCGTGGTCGATGACGTTGACGATGGCTTCCAGCGTAATGGTGATGATGCGCGAACCGCCGGGGCTGCCGATGACCATGAACGGCTTGCCGTCCTTGGCCACCACGGTCGGGCTCATCGACGACAGCGGCGTCTTCTTCGGCTGGATGGCGTTGGCCTCGCCCTGGACCAGGCCGTAGAGGTTGGGCACGCCGGGCTTCTGGGTGAAATCGTCCATCTCGTTGTTGAGCAGGATACCGGTTCCGTCGGCGACGACGCCGGCGCCAAACGAGCCGTTGAGCGTGTAGGTGACCGCGACCGCGTTGCCGTCCTTGTCGATGATCGAATAATGCGTCGTCTCCTTGCTCTCGCCGAACCCCTTCGGCATCAGGTCCTGAGAGACGCCGGCCCGGAACGGATCGATCTTGTCGCGGATATCCTTGGCGTAGGCCTTGTCCAGCAGCTTCGAGACCGGATTGTCGACGAAATCGGGATCTCCGAGCGCCGAATTGCGGTCGACATAGGCGTGGCGCATGGCTTCGACCATGACATGCACGGTCTCGGCCGAACCGGCGCCAAGATAGGACAGCGGATAGCCTTCCAGCACGTTGAGGATTTCACAGATGATGACGCCGCCGGAGCTGGGCGGCGGCGAGGAAATGATCTCGTAGCCGCGATAGGAACAGGTCACCGGCTTGAGCTCGCGCACCGCATATTGTTCGAAATCGCCCTTGGCCAGGATACCGCCCTTGGCGCCGCTTGCCTTGACGATGGCATCGGCGATGGCGCCCTTGTAGAAGGCGTCGGGGCCTTTTTCGGAAATCGCCGAGAGCGACGCGGCTAGGTCGGGTTGGACCAGCCGCTCGCCGATGCCATAGGGCTTGCCATCCGGCTTCAGGAATATGGCCGCCGCAGCGGGATCCTTCGCCAGCCTGTCGGCACCTCCGGCAAACGAGGCGGCGTCACCCTGATTGAGGATGAACCCGTCCTTGGCATAGCGAATGGCCGGCGCCATGAGGTCCTGCCGGGACAAGGTGCCGTATTTTTCGCGCGCCATCTCGAAACCGGCGACGGAGCCCGGCACGCCGACGGCGAGGTAGCCGTCGAGGCTGGCGCCTTTCACCGGTTTGCCGTCCTTGTCGAGATACATGGTCTTGGTCGCGGCCAGCGGCGCACGTTCGCGGAAATCGAGGAAGGTCGACTTGCCGTCCTTGAAGCGGACAGTCATGAAGCCGCCGCCGCCGATATTGCCGGCATTGGGATAGACGACGGCGAGCGCATAACCAACGGCGACCGCCGCATCGACGGCGTTGCCGCCCTTCTTCAGGACTTCGACGCCCACCTCCGACGCCAGATGCTGCGCGGTGACAACCATGCCGTTCTCGCCTTTGGCAGGCGCTGGCGAGGCGGCGAAGGCGGCCGCCCATGGCGCGAAAGCGATTGTGAAGGAGAGGCTGACGGCGATCAGCGTGCGGCGAGTGATATGCATGGCGAGGCTCCTGGCGGGGGACGCCTAGGAAACCGTGTTGGGGTGATCGAGTCCACTAACAATTGAGGGAGCACGAGAAAGAGCCCCACCCGGATTGCCATCCGACCTCTTCCCTAGTCTAGTGGAGAGGAGGCTGTCAGCGCTCGCGCCAGTCTCTTCTCCCCAGCGGGGAGAAGGTGGCCGCGAAGCGACCGGATGAGGGGCGGGCTCGGCCTCAGACAATGCCACCGCTGCCGCCGGCAACGGCCGGGCGTTCCGCCGCGACCTTGGCGCGGTAGCCTGCCGCCCGGTAAGCGGCGACCGGATCGATGGCGCCGCCGGTGTTCAGCCGCGCCATGGCCAAGATCGGCTCGACATCGGTGCGGTAGGCTGATTTTAGCGTCTGCGTTGCCATCAGCGCGTCATTGCCGTCCTGAAAACCTTCAAGCGCCTTGCGGTCGACCAGCAGCGCCTGCGCGTAGGCGCGCTGCACCTCGACCGCGGACAGCATCAGGCTCTCGATCGGATCGGTGACGTTGTGGCTCTGGTCGAGCATATGCGCCGGATCGAAGCCGTCGGCGCCGGACAGTTCGGCGTCGACCAGTTCGTTGAAGACCAGGAACAGCCGGTAGGGGTCGATCGAACCGGCATCGAGGTCGTCGTCGCCATATTTCGAATCGTTGAAGTGGAAGCCGCCGAGTTTCCTGAACTGGATCAGCCGCGACACGATCATCTCGATGTTGACGTTGGGCGCGTGGTGGCCTAGGTCGACCAGGCAGAACGCCTTGTCGCCGAGTTCCTTGGCAATAATGTAATTGGTGCCCCAATCCTGCACGACGGTGGAATAGAAGGCAGGCTCGTATATCTTGTGTTCGGTGAACAGCTTCCAGTCAGCGGGCAGCCCGACATAGACCTCTTTCATGGCATGGAGATAGCGCTCGAACGCCTTGGCGAAGTTGACCTGGCCGGGGAAGTTCGAGCCGTCGCCGATCCACACCGTCAGCGCCTTCGACCCAAGCGTCTTGCCGATCTCGATGCATTCGAGATTGTGCTCGACCGCTTGCCGGCGCGTTCCGGCATCGGCATGCGAGAGCGAGCCGAATTTGTAGGACAGCTTTTGGTCCCTGGCGTCGGAGAACGTATTGGAGTTCATGGCGTCGAAGCCGAGGCCGAAACGCGAGGCCGCCTGCTTCAGCCGGTTCGGGTCGGCCTTGTCCCAGGGAATGTGCAGCGACACCGTCGGTGTCGCCTGCGTCAATTGCTTGATGACGGCGCAATCCTCGATCTTGTCGAAGATGTCGCGCGGTTCGCCGGCGCCGGGGAAACGGGCAAAGCGCGTGCCGCCGGTACCGACACCCCAGGAGGGGATCGCCACCGCGAATTTCTCGACCTTGTCTCGGATCGCGTCGATGGCGATGCCGCGACGGTCGAGCCGTTCGCCGAGCGAGGCGTAGTCACGCTCGAGGTCGGCCTTGCGCGCGGCGTTGTTTTTTTCGACGACGTCAGCCGAGATGATGGTTTCGGACACTGCTGTTCCTCCCAGATTTCGTTCGGCTGGCGCTGCCCCTCATCCGCCTGCCGGCACCTTCTCCCCGTGAACGGGGAGAAGGAAGGCCTAGCGCGTAAAGCTTTGCGCGTTACCGGCGTCGACATTGACGATGTTGCCGGTCGACTTGGCCGACATGTCGGAGGCGAAGAAATAGATCGCTTCGGCGATGTCCTCGGGAAACACCGAGCGCTTCAGCATCGAGCGCGAGCGGTAATGTTCCTCAAGGTCGTCGGTCGACATCTTGTAGGCGGCGGCGCGCTGTTCCTTCCACTCGCCGGACCAGATCTTGGAGCCGCGCAGTACGGCGTCCGGATTGACGACGTTGACCCTGATCTGCGCCTCCGCGCCCTCCAGCGCCAGGCAGCGGGCGAGATGGATCTCGGCGGCCTTGGCGGTGCAATAGGCGGCGGCGTTCGGCGAGGCGGCAAGGCCGTTCTTGGAGGCGACGAAAACGACGTTGCCGCCAATCTTTTGCACCCTAAACAGCCGGAACGCTTCCCGCGACACCAGGAAATAGCCCGTCGACAGGATGTCCATGTTCTTGTTCCACAGCGCCAGCGTCGTGTCCTCGATCGGCGCCGAGGAGGCGAGGCCGGCGTTGGAGACCAGAATATCGGTGCCGCCGAACTCGACCGCCGTTTCGGCAAAGCCGGCGACGACCTGATCCTCCGACGTGACGTTGATGACCACGGGGCGGACAAAATCCTTGCCATAGGCCTTGGCCAGTTCGTCGTTGGCGCTGGCAAGTGCTGTCTCGTCGATGTCGGCGAGCACCACGCAGGCGCCTTCGCGCAGCAGCCGGCTCGCCGTCGCGCGGCCGATGCCGCCCGCGCCGCCAGTGACGAGCGCGATCTTGCCGGCAAGAGCCTTGGGCTTCGGCATGCGCTGCAGCTTCAAATCCTCGAGCAGCCAGTATTCGATGTCGAAGGCTTCCTGCGCAGGCAGGCCGACATAGGAGGAGACGGTCGAGGCGCCGCGCATGACGTTGATGGCGTTGACGTAGAACTCCCCCGAAATGCGCGCCGTGGCCTTGTCGCCGGCGAAGGTGAACATGCCGACGCCGGGCATCAGATAGACGACGGCGTTGGGATCGCGGATGGCGGGCGAGTCCGCATGCTTGCAGCTGTCATAATAGGCCTGGTAGCCGACGCGGTATTCGGCAATGTCGTCGGCCAGCCGCGCGATGACGGCATCGACATCGGGCTTGGCCGGATCGAACTCGATGACCAGCGGCCGGATCTTGGTGCGCAGGAAATGGTCCGGGCATGAGGTGCCGAGTGCCGCCAGCGGGCGCAGATCCCTGGAATTGACGAATTCGAGCACGGCGGCGGAATCGTCGAAATGGCCGAGCTTATGACTCTTTTCCGAGATGAGGCCGCGGATCCTCGGCATCAGCTTCGCGGCGATGGCGCGGCGTTCGGCGGCGTCGAGCGACTTGACCGCTTCGCCACCGAAAATGGCGACGCCCTCGGAACGCCGCTCGAACCACTCGATCGCCTGGTTGATCACCGAGATCGTCGTTTCGTAGCATTCCTTCGGGCTGTCGCCCCATGTGAACAGGCCGTGGCTTTCCAGGATGACGCCCTTGGCGGCTGGATGGTCGAGGCAGAATTTCTCCAGCCACAGGCCAAGTTCGAAGCCCGGCCGCTTCCACGGCAGCCAGCCTATGGCGTCGCCGAAGATTTCCTTCGTCAGGGCCTTGGAATCTTTGGCGGCAGCGATGGCGATGATGGCGTCGGGATGCATGTGATCGACATAGGGCTTCGGCACGTAGGCATGCAGCGGCGTGTCGATCGAGGCCGCGCGCGGATTGAGATTGAAGGTGCAGTGGGGCAGATAACCCACCATCTCGTCTTCATGCTCGACGCCGCGATAAACGCCTTTGAGGGCTCGCAATTTGTCCATGTAGAGCGTGGCAAAACCATCAAGCTTGATCGAAGCGCTGTCGCCGCCGGAGCCCTTCACCCACAGCACTTCCACGTCCTGTCCGGTGAGCGGATCCTGTTGCCGGATTTTCGACGATGTGTTGCCGCCGCCGTAATTGGTGACACGCTTGTCGGAGCCGAGCGTGTTCGAACGATAGACCAGAAGCTCGGGATCGCTCATCCCCCTTACCTTCGCATCATCCCAAAGATTGGCGAGGCGCGAGCCGGAGCGCTTGTCGAGCATGGGTAATCCTCCCTTGAAGCGCGGACGGTGCGCTCCTCTTTTCGTCGGGAATGTCTACGCAAGGCGGGGCTTTGTCAATCACAAACGATCAACATCAATCATATTGCACTGCACAATGAAATTATATGATCGGAAATGATTGACACTGCGCGATTTCTAATGCCAGATGGCCATGCAGGGAGGAACCATGCACGAAAAAGAGCGCCACAGGATCATTCTGTCCGCCGTCCAGGAAAAGCCTGTGGTGACGGTGCAGGAAATGGTCGACCTGACGGAGTCGTCCGAGGCGACGATCCGGCGCGATATCGCGGCCCTGCACGTGCAAAAGCGACTGCGCCGGGTGCGCGGCGGCGCCGAGGCGATCACGCCGCCACAGTTCATCGGCCTTGCCGGCCGGCCTTTTTCCGTCAACGAGACGCTCAACGCCGCGCAGAAGCGGGCGATAGCGCGGGAAGCGGTGGAACTCTGCAAGGACGGCGAGCCGATCATCATCAACGGCGGCACCACCACCTTCCAGATGGTGCATTTCCTGACCGGCCGCCGCATGCCGATCTTCACCAATTCCTTCCCGATCGCCGAAAGCCTGCTCAAGCACTCCAAGAACACGGTGATGCTGTCCGGCGGCACCATCTACCGCGAGCAGAACATCATCCTGTCGCCCTTCGACAATGACGTGACGCGCAATTTCTACGCGCGCCGCATGTTCATGGGCGCCCAGGGGCTCGGGCCGCTCGGCCTGATGGAAGGCGATCCGCTCTTGATCCAGGCGGAACAGAAGCTGATCGATCAGGCCGACGAGTTGGTGGTGCTGGTCGATTCTTCGAAATTCCGCAAACGCTCCAGCCTGATCCTGTGCGGCCTGTCGCGCATCGCCACCGTCATCACCGACGACGGCATCGAGGACCGCGAGGCAAAGATGCTCGAAACAGCGGGGGTAACGCTGATCGTCGCCCGCAAGTCGGCAAAGGAAGAATCTTCGCTGCAAGCCTGAGACACCCTCACGCCCGCAGCGGCGATGGAATGCAACGCTCAAGGGAGGAATATTCGATGAGCTTTCTGAAGAAACTGATGGTTACGGCGGCCTTTTCCGCCGCCATGGTCGTGAATGCCGCCTATGCCGAGAACGTCAAGATCGCGCTGGTGGTGAAGTCGCTCGGCAACGGCTTCTTCGACGCCGCCAACAAGGGCGCCGAAGAGGCGGCCAAGGAACTGGGCGATGTCGACATCATCTACACCGGCCCGACCAAGGCGACCGCCGAAGCGCAAATCGAGGTGGTCAATTCACTGATCGCGCAAAAGGTCAACGCCATCGCCATCTCGGCCAATGACGCCGACGCGCTGGTGCCGGTGCTGAAGAAGGCCATGGAGCGCGGCATCACCGTCATCTCCTGGGATTCGGGCGTCGCCAAGGAAGGCCGCCAGCTTCACCTGAACCCGTCCGATACCGGCCTGATCGGCGAGACCATCATCAAGCTCGCCGCCGACTATTTGCCTGAGGGCGGCGACGTCGCCATCCTGTCGGCCTCCTCGACCGCGACCAACCAGAACGCCTGGATCGACGCGGCCAAGAAGGTGCTGCCGGAGAAATTTCCGAAGATCAAGCTCGTCGCCACCGTCTATGGCGATGACGATTCGGCCAAGAGCACCGACGAAGCCAAGGGCCTCTTGAAGTCCTATCCGAACCTGAAGGCGATCATCGCGCCGACCACTGTCGGCGTCGTCGCCGCTGCCCAGGTCGTCACCGATGAGAAGCTGATCGGCAAGGTCAACGTCACTGGCCTCGCGCTGCCGTCGGAGTTCAAGAAGTTCATCGACAACGGCGCTTCACAGGCCGTGGCTCTTTGGAACCCGATCGACCTCGGTTACTCCGCCGTCTACCTCGCCCATGATCTGGCGGTGAAGAAGGAAGAGGCCAAGCCCGGTGCGACGCTGTCGATCGGCCGCGTCGGCAAGGTCACGCTCGACGACACCAATTCGGCTGCGATGGCTCCGCCCTTCCAGTTCGACAAGACCAACATCGAGAAGTTCTCCAAGATCTACTGATCCGGAGCTTCAAGCTGACGCGGCGGGGTTCACGCCCCGCCGCAACTTCAAACGCACCTTGTTTCAGGGCTTGATACGACCATGGACACGACAGCCCAACACGGCACGGTGAAGGACGGGCCCCTGGCCTCCACGCCGCGCCTGACGCTGTCCGGCATCTCGAAGAGCTTTCCCGGCGTGCGCGCGCTGCACAATGTCAGCCTCTCGCTCTATCCGGGCCAGGTGACGGCGCTGATCGGCGAGAACGGCGCCGGCAAGTCGACGCTGGTCAAGATCATGACCGGCATCTACCAGCCCGATGCGGGCACGATCAGCATAGACGGGCAGGACGTCACCCTGCCCAGCGCGCACGCCGCCTTCGGCCACGGCGTTACCGCCATCCATCAGGAAACCGTGCTGTTCGACGATCTGACTGTCGCCGAAAACATCTTTCTCGGCCATGCGCCGCGCACCCGCTTTGGCACCATCGACTGGCGCACCATGCGCAGAAATGCGCGCGAAGTGCTCGACACCATGCATGCCCGCCATATCGACGCCGATGCAAGGCTAAAGGACCTCGGCATTGCCAACAAGCATCTCGTTGCCGTGGCGCGGGCCATGTCGATCGACGCGCGGATCGTCATCATGGACGAACCGACGGCCGCCCTTTCGATGAAGGAGATCGAAGAGCTCTTTTTGCTGATCGAGTTCCTCAAGAGCGAAGGCAAGGCGATCCTGTTCATCAGCCACAAGTTCGACGAGATCTACCGCATCGCCGACCGCTACACCGTGTTCCGCGACGGCGAGATGGTCGGCGAAGGGCTGATCAAGGATGCCGCCCAGAGCCAGATCGTGCGCATGATGGTGGGGCGTGCGGTCGATCACATCTTTCCACAGCGCAAGGCCGAGATCGGCGCGCCGGTGCTGTCGGTCTCCGGCCTGTCGCACCCCACCGAATTCAACGACATCGGTTTCGAGCTGCACAAGGGCGAGATTCTCGGCTTCTACGGCCTTGTCGGCGCCGGCCGCAGCGAGGTGATGCAGGCGATTTCAGGGATCACCCGCACCTCCGGCGGCACGATCACGCTGGACGGCAAGACGATCGCGCCGAAATCGGCGGCGGATTCGATCGAGGCCGGCATCGTCTACGTGCCGGAGGAGCGCGGCAAGCAAGGCGTGGTGATCGGCCTGCCCACCTTCCAGAATGTTTCTCTCCCGTCACTGGCACGCACCTCCAAATCCGGCGTGCTGCGGCTGGCGGAGGAGTTTTCGCTCGCCCGCTCCTACACCGAGCGGCTCGACCTCAGGGCCTCCTCGCTCAGCCAGGATGTCGGCACGCTGTCGGGCGGCAACCAGCAGAAGATCGTCATTGCCAAATGGCTGGCGACCACGCCCAAGGTCATCATCCTGGACGAGCCGACCAAGGGCATCGACATCGGCTCCAAGGCCGCCGTGCACGGCTTCATGGCCGAGCTGGTGGCGCAAGGCCTGTCGGTTATCATGGTGTCGTCGGAGCTGCCCGAAATCCTCGGCATGTCCGACCGCGTCGTCGTCATGCGCGAGGGCCTTGTCGCGGCCGTCTACGACAACAACGGACTGGACGCCGAGACGCTGGTCCGGACGGCGGCGGGGATCGCGGCATGAAAACTTTGCTGAAATATCGCGAAATCTGGTTGCTGGCGGCCATCGTCGTGCTGATCGGGCTGATCTCGACGCGTTTTCCCGCCTTCGCCGACCCCGGCAATTTGCGCCAGGTGTTCAACGACACCTCGATCCTGATGATCCTGGCGCTCGGGCAGATGGTGGTCATCCTGACCCGTTCGATCGACCTGTCGATGGCATCGAACCTCTGCTTCACCGGCATGGTGGTGGCGATGCTGAACGCCGCTCACCCGGCGATCCCGATCCCGCTGCTGATCGTCATTGCCCTGGTCGTCGGCCTGGTGCTCGGCGCCATCAACGGCCTTCTGGTGTGGCGGCTGAACATCCCCTCGATCGTGGTGACATTGGGCACGCTGACCATCTATCGCGGCGCCACCTTCGTCATCTCCGGCGGCGCCTGGGTCAATGCCGACAAGATGAGCCCCGAGTTCATCGGCTTCCAACGCGCGGCCTTACTCGGCATTCCGGTGCTGTCCTGGATCGCCATTCTGGTCATCGCGCTGTTCTTCATCCTGATGACGCGCACCGCGCTCGGCCGCTCGATCTATGCCATCGGCGTCAATCCGACGGCGTCGGTCTATGCCGGCATCGATGTCGGGCGGACGAAATTCATCGTCTTCTGCATCTCCGGCATGATCGGCGGGCTCGCCGGCTATCTCTGGATCTCACGCTACGTGATCGCCTCGGTCGAGGTCGCCAATGGCTACGAGCTCAACATCATCGCCGCTTGCGTCATCGGCGGCATCTCGATTGCCGGCGGCATCGGTTCGGTCGGGGGCGCGGTGTTGGGGGCGCTGTTCCTGGGCATCATCTCCAACGCGCTGCCGGTCATCAACATCTCGCCCTTCTGGCAGATGGCGATTTCGGGCAGCGCCATCATCCTCGCCGTCGTGCTCAACGCGCGCGGCGAACGCCAGCAGGGCCGCATCATCCTGAGAAAAATGGAGGCGGCATGAGCGACGTCCCTGCCCCGCGCCACATTCCGGACCGGCTCGACAAGCCGTTTCGTTCGGCGATCTTTTCCTGGGAAGCGCTGCTGGTCGTGGTGGCCCTCGCCATCTTCGCCATCAACAGCTTCGCCTCGCCCTATTTCCTCGACCCCTATTCGCTGTCGGACCTGACCTTCAACTTCACCGAGAAGGGCCTGATCGCCTTCGCCATGGCGCTGCTGATCATTTCGGGCGAGATCGACCTGTCGGTCGCCGCCATCATCGCGCTGGCCTCGACCATGATGGGCATGGCGGTGCAGGCCGGCGCCGGAACGCCGGTGCTGGTGGCAATCGGCATCGTCGTCGGGCTCGGCTGCGGCGCCTTCAACGGCCTGCTGGTCACGAGGCTTGGCCTGCCCTCGATCGTCGTCACCATCGGCACGATGAGCCTGTTTCGAGGCATCGCCTTCATCATCCTCGGCGACCAGGCCTACAAGGGTTATCCCGAGAGCTTCGCCTTCTTCGGCCAGGGTTACGTCCGGTGGGTGGTGTCGTTCGAATTGGTGCTCTTTCTCATCGCCGCCGTCGTCTACTGGTTCGTGCTGCACCGCACGAGTTTCGGCCGCCGCGTCTTCGCCATCGGCAACAATCCGGTCGCGGCACAGTTTTCCGGCGTGCGTGTCGGCCGCATCAAGTTCATCCTGTTCTGCCTGACCGGGCTGATGTCCGGCATCGCCTCTGTGCTGATCACCTCCCGGCTCGGTTCGACCCGTCCCTCGATCGCGCAGGGCTATGAGCTGGAAGTCATCACCATGGTGGTGCTTGGCGGCGTCAGCATCCTTGGCGGCGCAGGCAGCATTGTCGGCGTCGTGCTCGCCGCCTTCATCATGGGGCTGGTGACCTTCGGGCTCGGCCTGCTCAACGTGCCCGGCATCGTCATGTCGATCTTCATCGGCCTGCTCCTGATCATCGTCATCGCGCTGCCGATCGTCTGGCGGCGGCTGCGCGGGGGACGCTGATGGCCGAAAAATACGCGTTCAAGATGATGCTCAAGCCCGGCATGAAGGCGGAATACAAGAAGCGTCACGACGAGATATGGCCATCGCTGGTCGCGCTGTTGAAGCAGGCCGGGGTTTCCGACTATTCCATCCATCTCGACGAGGAGACCAACATCCTGTTCGGCGTGCTGTGGCGGCGGGACGACCATGGCATGGCCGACCTGCCGAAGCATCCGGTGATGCAGCGCTGGTGGGCAGACATGGCCGACCTCATGGAGACCAGGCCTGACAATGAGCCGGTGGCCGTGCCCCTGGAAACCATGTTCCACATGGCATGAGTGCCCCGCGCCACATCGCCGTCATCGACATCGGCAAGACCAACGCCAAGGTGGCGCTGGTCGACCTCGCCACGCTGCGCGAGGTCTCGCTGCGCCGAGTGGCGAACGCGCCGGTGCGGCAAGCCCGCTACCCGCATCACGACGTCGAGGCGCTGTGGGCCTTCATCCTCGACAGTCTTGCCGATCTCAACCGCGAACAGACCATCGACGCCGTTTCGATCACTACCCATGGCGCGACGGGCGCTCTGGTTGA
Organism: Mesorhizobium sp. B2-2-4; assembly: GCF_006442375.1. NCBI lineage: Bacteria > Pseudomonadati > Pseudomonadota > Alphaproteobacteria > Hyphomicrobiales > Phyllobacteriaceae > Mesorhizobium > Mesorhizobium sp. B2-2-4. The sequence continues at coordinate 47,939 of NZ_VFWB01000003.1, forward strand.
GGCCTCCGGCGAACTGGTGTTGCCCGTGCTCGACTACGAATTCGACGGCCCCGAGGAACTCGCGGCCGAGTATGACGCGATCCGTCCGCCCTTCGCTGAAACCGGCACGCCGCGGCTGCCGCTCGGCCTCAATCTCGGCGCGCAATTCTTCTGGCAGCAGAAGCGCTTTCCGACGGAATTCGCCAGGGCAACGGCGATGTTGATGTATCCCCAATATTGGGCGCTGCGGCTGACCGGCATCGCCGCCAACGAGGTGACCTCGCTCGGCTGCCACACCGATCTGTGGAACCCGTGGAAAGCGGATTTTTCGGCAATGATCGACCGCCTCGGTTGGCGCGCGTTGATGGCGCCGGTGCGGCCCGCAAGGGACCGGCTCGGCCCGCTCCTGCCGGCGCTTGCCGAGCGAACGGGGCTCGATCCGCGGACGCCTGTGTTCTGCGGCCTGCACGATTCCAACGCCTCGCTGTTGCCGCATCTTCTCGCCGACGCGCCGCCTTTCAGCGTCGTCTCGACCGGCACCTGGGTGGTGTCGATGTCGGTCAGCGGCAGATCGGTGGCGCTCGACCCGGCGCGTGATACGCTGGTCAACGTCAACGCGCTGGGCGATCCCGTGCCATCGGCGCGCTTCATGGGCGGCCGCGAATTTTCCGTGCTGACGGATGATCAGCCGGAGAACTGGACCGAAGACGATGTCGGGGCCGTGCTGGCAAAAAGGACGCTGCTGCTGCCATCGACACAACAGGGGTCGGGACCGTTCCCGCATCATGCGGCGGCGTGGCTCAACGCTGACGGCATGAACAGCGGCCAGCGCTTTGCCGCCATCTCTTTCTATCTGGCGCTGATGACGGCGACCTGCCTCGATCTGATCGGCGCCGACGGCCCGACCATTGTCGAAGGCCCTTTCGCCCGCAACCGGCTCTTTGTCGGCATGCTGGCGGCGGCGACCGCCAGAAGCGTCGTCGCCTCCGAAGCCGCGACCGGCACCAGCATCGGTGCCGCGTTGCTGGCATCGGACAAGGCTGAGGCGCATGGCAAGGGCTTGAGACAAGAACCGCCGGTCGACCCCGCCTTGACGGATTATGCAAGCACCTGGCGTGCGGCGGTCGAAGGGCGGGGCTAACTACGGATCCGCTTGCCTAATCTTCATAGACCAGCCCCTGTGGATCGATTTCGGGCTTTCGGCCGGCGACGAGATCGGCGAGGAATTTGCCCGAGCCGCAGGCCATGGTCCATCCGACATGGCCGTGGCCGGTGTCGAGATAGAGATTTTTGTAGCGGGCCCGGCCGATGACCGGCACGGAATTGGGCATCATCGGCCGCAGGCCCGCCCAGAACATGGCCTTCTTCTCGTCGAAGGCGCCAGGGAAAAGATCCTTGCCGGTGCTGATGATGGTGTTGAAGTCAGCGGGCTTGAAGCTTCGGTCAAAGCCGGTGAACTCGGCCGTCGAGGACATCCGCAAGCGGTTGCCCAGCCTGGAATAGCCGATCAGCCGGTCCTCGTCGGCGCCACCCATAGTCGGCCCCTTGCTTTCGTCCTCCAGGGGGATCGTCGCGGTATAGCCTTTCACCGGATAAACCGGCAGGTCGATGCCGTAGCGGCGGCCGAGTAGGCCGCTTTCCGGGCCCATTGCGATGACAACCGCATCGCCGGCCACCGGGCCTGACGAGGTGATGACGGCCCGCACCCTGTCGCCTTCGATATCGAAACCTTCGACCGTGGTGCCGAACCGGAACTCGGCGCCAAGCCTCTCGGTCGCATAGGCGGCGAGCCTGTCGACAAACAGTTTGGAATCGCCAGTCTGGTCAGTGGGCGAATAAACCCCGCCGGCTATCTTGTCCTTCACCCCGGCAAGCCCCGGCTCCAGTTCGACCAGCCGGTCGCGCCCGACGATCTCGATCGGCAAGCCATGCTCGGCAAGATAGCGATAATTGTCGGTCCCGGTGTCGAGACTCTTCTGCGAGCGGAAGAAGTAGAGGATGCCCTTCTTGCGCTCGTCATAGTGGATGCCGGTCGCCTCCGACAGCGCATTGATGCAGTCGCGCGAATAGAGCGCGAGCCGCAGCTTGATGTCGGTGTTGGCGCGCAGGCGCGCCACCGTGCACTGGCGCAGGAAGCGCAGGCTCCAGGCGAGAAAATAGGGATCGAAGCGCAGTCGCACCTTGATGCCGAGATCGTGGTTGTAGAGCCCGCGCAGGAAGGTCTTCAGCGCCGCCGGGGAAGCCCAGGCGGTGGCATCGCCCGGCGACACCAGCCCGGCATTCGACTGGCTGGTGCCCCGCGCCGGCGCCGGATGACGCTCGATGACGGTGACCTCATGGCCGTCGCTCGCCAGATAGTAGGCGGCCGCCGTGCCGACGACGCCGGCCCCGAGCACCGTTATCTTCATGTCGTCCCCCCAAAAAAGGTCGAACCGGGCAGCGCGCTTCCGCACCCTCCGCGAACGCTTCCATAGCGCTTCGCGGAGCGGCTTGCGAGCCCTTGGGAAAACCCGCTCAACCGCGTGCGGAATTCTTCCCCGTCAGGATACGCTCCCAGGCGAGCGCGTCGGCGACGATCTGGTCGAGATCGTCGCGTTGCGGCGTCCAGCCGAGTTCCGTCCGGGCGAGATCGGAATTGGCAACCACCGCGGCGGCGTCACCGGGGCGGCGCTCGCCCGTCCTGACCTCGAAATCATGGCCGAAGGCGCGGCGCACGCTCTCGATCACCTCCAGCACCGAGTAGCCGTGGCTGTAGCCGCAATTGGCGACGAGGCTCGCGCCCCCGGCGCGCAGCCGCTCAAGGGCCAGGCGATGCGCCGCGGCCAGGTCGCTGACATGGATATAATCGCGCATGCAGGTGCCGTCGGGCGTCGGATAATCGGTGCCGTACACCTGCATGAACGGCCGCTTGCCGAGCGCCGTCTCGCAAGCGACCTTGATCAGATGCGTGGCGCCCGGCGTCGACTGGCCGGTGCGCCCCCTGGGATCGGCGCCCGCGACGTTGAAATAGCGCAGCGCCGTATAGCGCAGGCCATGCGCGATCGCCGCATCGCGCAGCATCCATTCGCTCATCAGCTTGGAGAGGCCGTAGGGCGATTCCGGCGCCAGGTGGGCATCCTCGCGCACCGGTTCCAGCCCGGCGCCGCCATAGACGGCGGCGGTCGAGGAGAAGATGAAGTTCGGCACGCCCTCGCGCACCGCCGTTTCGATCAGCGTGCGCGTCTTGCAGGTGTTGTTCTCGTAGTAGCCGAGCGGATCGGCGACGGATTCGGGAACGACGATCGAGCCGGCGAAATGGATGATCGCGTCGACATTGTTGTCGCGGATGATGGAGCCGACCAATTCCTTGTCGGCGATGTCGCCGACGACCAGCTTTGCCTCCGGTGCCACCGCCCATTCGAAACCGGTCGAAAGCCGGTCGAGAACGACCACGCTTTCGCCCGCATCCAGCAATTCCCAGACCATATGGCTGCCGATATAGCCGGCGCCGCCTGTCACCAAAACCGTCATTCCGCGTCCTCGCATTCAAGATCTATCGGAAACTGTCTCAACACCCGCTCTACTGGAAAGCCCGCCCTATGACCAATAAAACCCTGCGTAACCGACTTGGCTGGCATATGGCATCATGTCGAAACAAAAGCGCCCTACAGGCCGGTGTTGCCAGGAAATAGGCCATGATCCGCCCTCGTTAGGAACAGGTGCGGGGCGTGGCATTTTGACCAAAACGGGCCGGTGGACGGCCAATCGGGCAATGATTATGATCCAGCGCAAAACTGGGAAGCCGACATGAATTATCAGCGGTTCTTCGAGGACGCGATCGACCAGCTCCATGCGGAACGACGCTACCGCGTCTTTGCCGACCTCGAGCGCATAGCGGGCAAATTTCCGCGTGCCATCTGGCGCGCCAACGGCCGCGCAGAGGAAATCACCGTCTGGTGCTCCAACGACTATCTCGGCATGGGCCAGCACCCGGATGTCATCGCAGCGTTCCAGAACGCGGCGGGCCGGATGGGTTCGGGCGCCGGCGGCACCCGCAACATCTCCGGCACCAGCAATCCGCTGGTCGAACTCGAGCATGAGCTCGCCGACCTGCACGACAAGGAAGCCGCGCTCGTCTTCACCTCCGGTTTTGTCTCCAACGAAGCCTCGATCTCGACCATCGCGCGGCTTTTGCCCAACTGCCTGATCATTTCGGACGAGCTCAACCATGCCTCGATGATCGAAGGCGTGCGGCGCTCGGGCGCGGAAAAGAAGATTTTTCGCCACAACGATGTCGCGCACCTGGAAAGCCTGCTGCAGGCGGCGGGCCGCGAACGCGCCAAGCTGATCGTGTTCGAGAGCGTCTATTCGATGGATGGCGATATCGCGCCGATCAGAGAGATCGTCGACCTCGCCGAGCGCTATAACGCCATGACCTATATCGACGAGGTCCACGCCGTGGGCATGTATGGTCCGCGCGGCGGCGGCATCACCGAGCGGGAAGGCCTCGCCGACCGCATCGACATCATCGAGGGCACGCTCGCCAAGGCTTTCGGCACGCTGGGCGGCTACATCACCGGCACGAGCGCTGTCATCGACGCCGTGCGCTCCTATGCGCCGGGCTTCATCTTCACCACCGCGCTGCCGCCGGCCATCGCCGCCGCTGCCACTACCTCGATCCGTCATCTCAAGCGCTCGCAGGCCGAGCGTGACGCCCAGCAGCAGCAGGCGACGCGGACCAAGCAGATCCTCTCCGCCGCCGGCCTCCCGGTGATGGACTCGGCGACCCACATCGTGCCAGTGCTGGTTGGCGACCCCGAGCTTTGCAAGATGGCAAGCGACCGGCTGCTCGGCGTGCACGGCATCTACATCCAGCCGATCAACTATCCGACCGTGCCGCGCGGCACGGAGCGGCTGCGCATCACGCCGACGCCGTTCCATTCGGATGCGCTGATCGCCGAGCTGCAGGACGCCCTGGTCGAGACCTGGGACGCGCTCGGCATTTCCTATGGTTCAGCAGGACGACCTTCCGTGGCCAAGACCGACCGGATCATTCCCCTGCTGGTGCCCAAGTCAGGCGGCTGAAACCCGTTTGAAACTCCACTCCGGCGGCCGTCTGGGGCGCCGGAGCGACTTTCAATTCGGGCGTCATCAACCTCTCAAACAGTCGTCATCCACTTCGCCAGCCTGTGCGCCGCCTCCTCGAGCTGGTCGAGGCGGCGGTGGAAGCACAGCCTGAGGAAGGCTTCGCCGCCTGGGCCAAAGGCCGTGCCCGGCGCCAGGCCGACATTGGCCTTGTCGACGATCTCGAAGGCGGCGCTGCGCGAATCGGTGATGCCGTCCACCCTGAAGAACAGGTAGAAAGCACCTTGCGGCACGGTGAACCGGGCGCGGTCGGTGGCGCCGAGAATGCCGCAGACCAGATCGCGCGCCTTCCTACCCCTCTCCACCTGTTCGGCGACGAAGACATCGCCTTCATCGAGCGCCGCGACCGCGCCGCGCTGCATGAACTGGGCGACACCTGAATTCGAATACTGGATCAGGTTCTCGAACACCTGCTGCAAACTCGGATGGGTCTTGATCCATCCGACGCGCCAGCCGGTCATCGCCCAGTTCTTGGAGAAGCTGTTCACGAACAGGATGCGGTCCTCTGCGGTCGCGATGTCGAGGAAGGACGGCGCGCGGCCTTGGCCATAGTGGAACAGCGAATAGATCTCGTCCGCGATGATCCAAAGGCCATTTGCCCGGGCGAGATCGAGAATGGCGCGCAAAGTCTCGTGGTCGGCGGTCCAGCCGGTCGGATTGGACGGCGTGTTGATGAACAGCGCCTTGGTCCTGGGCGTGATGGCGGCCGCGATCTTCTCGACGTCGCACGACCAGCCATTGCCGGATTGATCGAGCGTGACCGGCACCGGCACTGCACCGGCGATGGCGGCGGCGGCGTCGAAATTCGGCCAGGCGGGCGACAGATAGATCACCTCGTCGCCGGCACCGGCGAGCGCGTCGAGCGCAAGCTGGATCGCATGCATGCCCGAGCCGGTGACGATGAATTCGTCCTCGGCGAAGTGTTTGCCGAAATGCCTCTGGTAATAGCGGGCAAGCGCCTGCCTGAGATCGGGGATGCCCCTCTGCCAGGTGTAGAACGTCTCGCCACCGGCCAGCGCCTTCGACGCGGCATCGGTGATGAAGGACGGCGTCGGCAGATCGCCCTCGCCGGCCCAGAGCGGGATCAAGCCGTCGCGCAGCCTGCCATAGTTGACGACGGCGACGATACCGCTTTCAGGCGCAGCCAGGGCCTCGGGGCGCAGGTTCTGGATCAGGGTCATGGGCAGGTCCGTTCGAACAGGGATAGCATGCCGGCTGTTCTACTACGGGCGAAAGCAAAAAACCCCGGCCGTGAACGACCGGGGTTTTGGTCCAGAAGAACCTGATGTCTTTATCTCCTGGCGAGCAGATCGCGGATTTCGGTCAGAAGCTGCACATCGGCAGGCGGCGGCGCGGCGGCAGGCGCGGGCTTTTCGGCCTCCAGGCGCCTGCGCAGGTTGTTCACCGCCTTGACCATCAAGAAGATGATGAATGCGAGGATGAGAAAGTTCAGCACGACGGTGATGAAGCTGCCATAGGCGAAGACGGCGCCCTCTTTCTTTGCCTCCGCCAGCGTGCCCGAGTGGACGTTCGAGGACAGTCCGAAGAAGTAGTTGTTGAAGTCCAACCCACCGAAAATCGCGCCCACGATCGGCATGATGATGTCGTTGACAAGGGAATCGACGATCCTGCCGAAAGCAGCGCCGATGATGACGCCGACGGCCAGGTCCATCACATTGCCCTTGGAAATGAATTCCTGGAATTCTTTCAGCATTTCGACCCTCCTTGCCATGATCGGCCGCATTCTCCAGCGCCGGCCAAGCCCACAATAGCAAAAACCTCCGGTTGCAAAACCGGAAAAAGGGCCAAGGCACCGGTTTGTTTTTACCCGCATCATCAGACGTCCATGCGCCGATGGACTCAGCTTCCAAGCTGTGGTTGCGTGCGGTGAGCGGGCGTCGAGCCGGCCAGGGAGGAAGCGCGAGCCGTGCAGGGCTTGTTCATCGTTGTCATCGCGATCGCTTATGTGACGCTTCTATTCGCCATCGCCAGCCTTGGCGACCGCCGCTCGGCCAGCTCCGGGCCCGGTCGCGCACGTCCGTTCATCTACGCGCTCAGCCTGGCCATCTATTGCACCTCCTGGACGTTTTTCGGTTCTGTCGGCCTGTCTTCCGAGCGCGGCCTGGAGTTCCTCGGCATCTACACCGGCCCGGTGCTGGTGTTCGTGTTCGGTTTTCCCTTGCTCAACCGTCTCGTGCGGCTGGCCAAGACCGAGAAGATCACCTCGATCGCCGACTTCCTCGGCGCGCGCTATGGCAAGAGCTTCACCGTGGCCGCCATCGCCACGCTGATCGCGACCATCGGCGCGGTGCCCTACATCGCGCTGCAGCTGAAGGCGATCTCCGGTTCCGTCAGCCTGATGGTCGAGCATTACACCGGCTCGCCGCCCTCGTTCGATCCTTTCGTCAGCGACATCTCGCTGGTGGTCGCCATGCTGCTGGCGCTGTTCGCGGTGCTGTTCGGCACGCGCCACGCCGACGCCACCGAGCACCAGGACGGGCTGGTGCTGGCGGTGGCGGTCGAAACCGTGGTCAAGCTTGCCGCCTTCCTGGCGATCGGCCTGATGGTCACTTTCCTGATCTTCGGCGGGCCCGGCGACATGTTCGGCAAGCTGGCCGAAAACGGCCAGGTGCGGCAGGCGATGGGCTATTCGACGTCACTCGCCACCTGGCTGGTGCTGACCTGCCTGAGTGGCTTCGCTATCATCCTTCTGCCCCGGCAGTTCTACGTCACCATCGTCGAGAACCGCAGCGAGGCGGAACTGCGCACCGCGACATGGGTGTTTCCGCTCTATCTGGTGGCGATCAACCTGTTCGTGCTGCCGATCGCCTTCGCCGGACTGTCGCTGGTCGGCACGAAGACGAGCAGCGACCTATATGTGCTGTCGCTGCCCTTGTTCGGCGGTCACGATTTCCTGGCCATGGCTGCCTTCATCGGCGGCCTGTCGGCGGCCACCGCCATGGTCATCGTCGAGAGCGTGGCGCTGTCGATCATGATCTCCAACGACCTCATCATCCCGCTGTTCGTGCGGCGGCTGCTGAGGACGACGTCTTCCGAAAACGAGGACTGGTCTACGCTCATCCTCAACGTGCGGCGGGCATCGATCTTCATCATGCTTTTCATCGCCTTCCTCTACTATCGCGAGAGCACCGACAGCGCGCGGCTGTCGTCGATCGGCCTGATGTCGTTCGCGGCGATCGCGCAATTCGCGCCGGCGCTGATCGGCGGGCTGATCTGGCGCGGCGCCAATGGCAGGGGCGCGGCCCTCGGCATGGTCGCCGGCATCCTGATCTGGGGCTACACGCTGCTGTTGCCATCGCTCGTCGCGCCCGAAACCGGCATATTGGTGCATGGCCTGTTCGGCTTCGAAGCGCTGCGGCCGCAGGCGCTGTTCGGCACCGTTGCGGAGCCGTTGAACCACGGCGTGCTGTGGAGCCTGTCGATCAACGCACTGTTTTTCGTACTGGGCTCGCTGTCACGCGCCGCGGTGCCGCTGGAGCGCATCCAGGCGTCGATCTTCGTGCCGCGCGAAGCCGGGCCGATGCCCAGCCTGCGCCGTTTCCGTACCGCCGTCACCGTCAACGACCTGAAGGACACCATCGCGCGCTATCTCGGCGTCCAGCGCACCGAGCGGTCGTTCCAGTCCTTCGAAAAGACCACCAACGTCATCCTGCATGGCAATGAGCAGGCCAGCATGGACGTCATCCGCTTTTCCGAGCAGCTTTTGGCCAGCGCCGTCGGCTCTTCGTCGGCGCGGCTGATCCTGTCGCTGCTGTTTCGCCGCCACGACCGCGAATCCAGGGATGCCTTCCGGCTGCTCGACGACGCCACGGAAGCATTGCAACACAATCGCGACCTGTTGCAGATCGCGCTCGACCAGATGGAACAGGGCATCACCGTCTTCGACCGGGATTTCAGGCTGATCTGCTGGAACCGCCAGTACCGGGAGCTGTTCGACCTGCCCGACGACATGGGCCAGGTCGGCGTCTCGCTCGACCAGATCCTGCGCCATCTGGCGGAGCGCGGCGATATCCCGACCGACCAGCGGGTGACGATGCTCAACCGGCTGACCAGCTTCGTCAGCCCCTGGCAGATGGAACTGAAGACCAGCGGCCGGATCCTGGAGCTGCGCTCCAACCCGATGCCGGACGGCGGCATCGTCGCCACCTATGCCGACATTTCCGGCCGCGTCGAGCAGGACCTGGCGCTGAAGCGGGCGAACGAGTCGCTGGAACAGCGGGTGAAGACCCGCACCATCGAACTGACCAGGGTCAACGAGGAGTTGACCCGGGTCAACGAGGAACTGGCGCAGGCGCAGATGCTTGCCGAGGAGGCCAATCTGGGCAAGACGCGCTTCCTCGCCGCGGCCGGCCACGACATCCTTCAACCGCTCAACGCCGCCAGGCTCTACTGCTCGTCGCTGATCGAAAAGGCCGGCAAGGGCCCGGCCGGCAAGGCCGCGGTCAACATCGACTCCTCGCTGGAATCGGTCGAGACCATTCTGGGCGCCGTGCTCGACATTTCCCGCCTCGATGCCGGTGCCATGAAACCGGACGACACGGCCTTCAACCTAGACGCATTGCTGCGCCAGATCGGCAATGATTTCCGGCCGCTTGCCGCGGAAAAGCAACTCAAGCTGACGATCATGCCCTCGTCGCTGACAGTGATGACGGATCGCAACCTGTTGCGCCGCCTGATCCAGAACCTCGTTTCCAATGCCATCAAATACACACGTCACGGCCGCATCCTGGTTGGCGTGCGGCGGCGCGGCGAACTGGCGGAAATCCAGGTGATCGACACTGGCATCGGCATTGCCGGCGACAAGCTGAACACGGTGTTTCGCGAATTCACCCGGCTGGACGAAGGCGCGCGCGAGGCCGAAGGCCTCGGCCTCGGCCTTTCGATCGTCGATCGCATCGCGCGGGTGCTGAGGCTTGAGATCCGTATTTTCTCCAATCCGGGCAAGGGCACGCGCTTTTCCGTCATCCTGCCGGTGGCGGCCGTGCAGGAACCGAAACGCGAGGTCGAAACCAGGGCGCCGGCCCGCGCGGCGGCTTCGCTGGCCGGACTGAGCGTGCTGTGTATCGACAACGACGCCCGCATCCTCGAAGGCATGCGGCTGCTGCTCGAAGGCTGGGGCTGCGCCGTCGAGACCGTGTCCGGCACAACGAACCTGGATATCGCGATCCGCCGCCCGGACATTGTCCTTGCCGACTATCATCTCGATGGCGAAACCGGCCTCGACGCCATCGTCGGGCTGCGAGCGATCCACGGCGACGACCTGCCCGCCGTGCTGGTCACCGCCGACCGTTCCAACGAGGTACGCACCGCAGCGGCCGGGCTCGACGTCCCGGTGATCAACAAGCCGCTCAAACCGGCCGTGCTGCGCTCGATGATGGCCAGGGTCAGGCCGCTGGCGCCGGCGGCGGAGTAACTGTCAGGTTTGCTTCATTTCGGCCCCGCCGACGGCGCCCAGGCTTCGAGATAGGCGCAAAACATGTCGGCCATCGCATCATGGCTTCTATCTCTGCCGACGGGCGAGGCGTTTCCGAGAAACTGCTCGCCGATCCGATATCCACATAACCATCCGCAGGCTCGGGCGCTCAGCTCACCGGCTGCAGCGGATCGCTGCCGATCTTGGACAGCAGGATCACCGCCTGGGTGCGGCTGTCGACGCCGAGCTTCTGCAATATCGCCGAGACATGCGCCTTGATCGTCGCCTCGGAGACGCCGAGCTCATAGGCGATCTGCTTGTTGAGAAGGCCTTCCGCCAGCATGCCGAGCACGCGGGTTTGCTGCGGCGTGAGCGCCTGCAGGCGCTTGATCAGGTCCGATATTTCGGGGTCGCGCTCGACACCGAGATCGATGCCGGCCGGTGCCGCGATATCGCCCGCAAGGACCGATCGCACGGCGTCGCGGATTTCCTCCATGCTGGCCGATTTGGAGATGAAACCGGACGCGCCGAGGTCGAGCGCGCGCCGGATGGTCGCCGGGTCGTCATGGGCGGAGACCACCACCAGCGGCGCCGCCGGATGGATGCCGCGCAACGAGATCAGGCCGGAAAGGCCGCTCGCGCCCGGCATCGACAGGTCGAGCAGCACCAGATCGACCTCCTCGTTGGCCACGACCAGCGCCTTGGCGCTTTCGAAATCGCCGGCTTCGTGAATAGCGGTGACATTGCCGATGCCGGCAAGCGCTTCGCGCAACGCACCGCGAAACAGCGGGTGATCGTCGGCGATGACGAAAGAATAGCCTGATGGCAAATATCCCTCCCCGGATCCCTTGATGGTCTTCTGTTTTCTCGGGACCTGATGCAACGATTATGAGGCGCTTCGCGCTGTTTTCAAGCAGCAAAGCCGGCGCACCGGATTTCCCCAGACGGCCTGTCTTCAGGTCTTCTGCGAGTTGGGCTTGGCGCCGTCGCCGCTGTCCTTGTCCATATCCTTGACGATGCCCATGAAGCCCTTCAGGAAACGCTCCATGTAGCTCATCGTCTTGTTGAAATCCTCCTCGCTCGGCAATGTCGATTCGAGGCGGGCCGAGAGCGAATTCTCGAGCCTGGTGACGCGCTCGTCCATGGCTTTCATCGAAGTTTGCAGGCGATCGACCTCGTCCTGGAAGGCAGCGCGTTCATCGGCCGCCATCTTGCAGACGAGTTGGCCGGAGCGCTCCTCGCAGATCGACATCGCGCCTGTCTGCGTGTCCATGCGGACATAGCCGTTGGCGGATTTCTCCAGACGATAGCGGTCGGTCTCCTCGGAAAAGGCGGACGCCGCGACCAGCGAAACGAGCGCGGCGGGGATCAAGATGTGCTGCAGACGCATGTTGTCCTCCATGGCCAAAGCCTGAGATATCGCATGTTTGCGCCGGAAATGGGGAAGACGCTTGGCACGGCCTTCCCCGCACGGCTGGTTCGGACTATAGCGCAACCATGTCTCAGATTATCTACAAGATAACCCCGGAAGGGCCCTGGCGCGAGGCCGAAGCGAACGGCCGCTTCACCGGTGCGCCGATCGATGTCGCCGACGGCTTCATCCATTTCTCCACGGCGGCACAGGTCAAAGAGACGGCGGCGAAGCATTTTGCCGGCCAGGCGGGGCTTCTGCTGGTCGCCATCGACGGGACCAGCCTGGGCGATGCGCTAAAATACGAAGCCTCGCGCGGCGGCGCGCTGTTTCCGCACCTCTACGGCGTGCTCGACCTGAAAGCCGTGCTGTGGGTCCGGCCGCTGCCGCTCGGCGCCGACGGCACCCACCAGTTCCCGGCGCTGGAGGCCGAATGAGCGTGCTCGACCGGATTGGCCAGAAGCTGCTCTTCACGTTCGACCCGGAAACCGCGCATGGCCTGTCGATCGCGGCGCTGCGCTGTGGCCTGCCGGTCGGCGCACGGACGGCGCGAGATGCGCGGCTGAAGGTCAGCCTCTGCGGCCTCGATTTCCCCAATCCGCTCGGCATGGCTGCCGGTTACGACAAGAATGCCGAGGTGCCCGATGCGCTTCTCGGCCTCGGCTTCGGCTTTGCCGAGGTCGGCACGGTGACGCCGCTGCCGCAGCCTGGCAATCCGAAGCCGCGCATCTTCCGGTTGCCGGCGGATGAAGCGGTGATCAACCGGCTCGGCTTCAACAATGAAGGCCATGCGGCCGCCGAGAAACGCCTGGTCGGCCGCAAAGGGCGCCCCGGCATCGTCGGCGTCAACATCGGCGCCAATAAGGACAGCGCCGACCGCGTCGGTGACTATGAGCGCGGCGTCATCCGCTTCGCGCCCTACGCCAGCTATCTCACCGTCAATATTTCCTCGCCCAATACGCCCGGCCTGCGCACCATGCAGGCGCGCGAACAGCTTGGCGAGCTCCTGTCGCGCGTCATGGCCGCGCGCGCGGCGGCGGCAAGGCAGCCGCCGGTGTTTCTCAAGATTGCGCCGGACCTGGTCGAAGCCGAGCTGGAAGACATCGCCGCCGAGGTCACCCAGAAGGCCATAGACGGCATCATCGTGTCCAACACCACCATTTCTCGCCCGGCGCTACGCTCCAGCGGCGCGGCAAGCGAGACCGGCGGGCTTTCCGGCCGGCCGCTATTCGAGCGCTCGACCATCGTGCTGGCCCGTATGCGCAGGCTGCTGGGGCCGGACATGGCCATCACCGGCGTGGGTGGGGTCAACTCCGCCGAGACGGCGCTCGAGAAGATCCGCGCAGGCGCGGATCTCGTCCAGCTTTACACCGGCATGATCTATGCCGGGCCGGCGCTGCCGGGACGCATCGTCGCCGGCATGGCGCGTTTCGCCGACACGGAACGGCTCAACTCCATCAGCGATTTGCGCGACCGCCATCTCGACCAATGGGCTTCAAGGCCGCTCAACTGAATGCCGTCCGCAGCCGCAACCGCAGGATGGCCAGCAGGCTGAGGCCACGCACCAGCAGGAAGACATGCAATGCCGCCCACAGCCCATGATTGCCGAAAGCGGGCGCCAGCGTAATCAGCGCGGCGGCGAAGGCCAGGAAAGACAAAAGCATCATGTTGCGCATGTCGCGCGACCAGGTCGCGCCGATGAAGACGCCGTCCATCTGGAAAGCCAGCACGCCGCTCAGTGCGGTGAAGGCCGCCCAGGGCAGGTAGGTGTCGGCCACCGAGCGGACTTCCTGCGACGTTGTAACGACGGCAACCAGATTGGCACCGGCCAGCAGAAGCACCAGGGTTGCGGCGCCCGCCAATCCGAACCCCCAGAACAGGGTCAACCGCACCGCGCGCCGGAACGGGTGCTCAGCCCGCGCACCGACGGCGCGGCCGGCGAGCTGTTCCGCGGCGGTGGCGAAACCGTCGAGGAAATAGCCTGCGACGAGGAAAAAATTCATCAGCACGGCGTTGGCGGCCAGCGTAACCGTGCCGAATTGCGCACCCTGGCGGGTGAACAGCCCAAAGGCGGCAAGCAGCGAGAACGAGCGGATCATGATATCGCGGTTGAGCGACAGCATGCGCAGGAACGCGCTCATGTCGAGCAGGCGTTGGCGTGGCACGGGCGGGCTTGCACTGAACCGCCTGATGACGATGGCGAGGCCAAGCAACATGGCCAGGAATTCGCCGGTGACGGTTGCCCATGCGACGCCGGCGACGCCCCAGCCAAGCTCCAGCCCAAGCAGGATGCAGAGCGCGATGTTGATGCCGTTCAGCACCAGCTGCAGCACCAACCCGAGCCCGCCCTCGCCTCGGCCGAGTACATAGCCGAGAATGGCGTAGTTGATCAGCGAGAAAGGTGCCGCGAGCAATCTGATGCCGATATAGACGCCCATCGCCTCGCTGACGCGCGGTCCGGCATCCATGAACCACCGCCCGCCGGCCGCGATCAGCGGCGAAAGCGCAGCCAGCACGATGCCGGCGACAACAGCGATCAGCACCGCGCGCCAGAACACCGCCTGTTCCTCCAGCGCGTCGTTGCGCCCGAAAGCCTGGGCGACCACACCGGTGGTGCCGGAGCGCAGGAAATTGAAGGTGGTGAAGACGACGTCGAAGACCAGCGCGCCTGCCGCCAGGCCGCCAAGCAAGGCGGCGTCGCCGAGCTGTCCGACAACAGCCGTATCGACCATGCCGAGCAGCGGCGTCGTCAGGTAGGCGAGCGTCATCGGTACGGCGATGACGAGCACCGTGCGGTTGGTGACGACAAAGGATCCGGGAACGATTGGGGATCCGGCGTCGGCTGGGATTGCACCCTTCTCCAAAGAATTGCTGCCTTGCTGATTGCGGCTTGATCGAACAGCCGGTGTGCCCCATTTTCCGGCCACCGCGCAATCCACCCTTGCCATGGCGGCCAACCGAAATTCCGGTCTGGCGCGAGCCGCCGGATCCGGTTCATGTCCCTCCAGATCGTCCATCATCCCGACTACGACGCCGGCTTCGCCGTCAACCATCGCTTTCCGATGAGCAAATATCCGCTGCTGATGGAGGCCTTGCGCGCACGCGGACTGGCCGTGCAGGGGGCGCTCAGCATGCCGGAAGCGGCACCCGCACCATGGCTGAAGCTTGCCCATGCGGCCGACTATGTCGACCAGGTCATCAGCTGTTCGGTGCCGGAAAAGATCGAACGCGAGATCGGCTTTCCGGTCGGCCCACGCGTCTCGTTGCGCGCCCAACTCGCCACCGGCGGCACAGTACTGGCGGCCCGGCTGGCCTTGCGCCACGGCATTGCCTGCAACACCGCCGGCGGCAGCCATCATGCGCGCCGCGCGCAAGGCGCGGGCTTCTGCACCTTCAACGACGTCGCCGTCGCTTCGCTGGTGCTGCTTGCCGAAGGCGCGGCGCGGAACATACTCGTGGTCGATCTGGATGTGCATCAGGGCGACGGCACGGCGGATATCCTGGCTGGCGATCAGCGCGTGTTCACCTTCTCCATGCATGGCGAGCGCAACTACCCCGCGCGCAAGATCGCCTCCGACCTCGATGTCGCACTGCCCGACGGCACGGGCGATGCCGCCTATCTCGAAAGGCTGGCCGCCATCTTGCCGGAACTGTCCGCCCATGCGCGCTGGGACATCGTTTTCTACAATGCCGGCGTCGACGTCCATGCCGAGGACCGGCTCGGCAGGCTGGCGCTTTCAAACGACGGGCTTCGCGCCCGCGACGCCATGGTGATCGGTCACTTCCGCTCGCGCGGCATCGCGCTATGCGGCGTCATCGGCGGCGGCTATTCGACCGACGTGGCCGCGCTCGCGGCGCGCCATGCCATTCTGTTCGAGGCGGCGGCGGACTACGCCTGACCGCTATTTCCTGTAGTTGGCGATTCTGAGCAGGATGAACGCCGGAACCACGATCGCCGCACCCAGCAGAATATAACCCAGGAAGCGGTCGATGGCATGGAAGCCCAGATTCCAGAGATCCAGGAAGAATTTGCGGATGCCATAGAGCACGTCCATCGGCGACCAGCCGAAGGCGGTCATGACGAGGCCGACGAGGAACGACACCACCAGCAACTTCAGGAGTACCCTGAGCGGGGTGTCGCCGAGAAAGCGCGTCAATGCGGACAAGACCTGTCTCCGGCTCTGATCGCCCGATTCGGCGACAGGATCAGAAATACGCACTTGGCCGCCCCGCTTCAAGCCGGGCGGGCCAAGGCTCTGAACCTGGCTGACAAAGCCTATGACGGCCGGTCCGGCGGTGCCGCCGGCTTTTCATGATAGGAATTTTTTCCTTGACGGGTTGAAGGCAACTATGGTAGATATTTGGCTATGGTGCTGAGTTGCGCCAGGGACCCGCCGCACAGGCGGGTTTATCCGTTCAAGGCTCCGTCAACAGCGCACCGTCGAAGGCTCCGAAGGAATTCGTTAACGCGGATCGTGCCCTGGTACCAAGCCGGCGACCATAGGCGCATGGCAGGCGAGCAGCCGGCGGCGGCTGATCGCGGCCGGCTTATCTGTTTTCTAACCAATTGCCGCTATTGCCATTCCTGGAGCGGGAGCTAGGCTTTGATGGAAGCGGAAAAAATCGGCGCGCGCCGCGCGGTCATGCTTTCGGTTGTCGTGCCGTGCTATAACGAGCGGGACGGCGTGGCTGAGCTTCACCGACGCGTCACCGCCGCTTGCCTGGCGCAAAACCCTTCCTACGAGATCGTGCTCGTCATCGACGGGGCGACCGACGGCACCCGCGAGGCCGTTTTCGAACTGGCGCAAAAGGACGACCATGTCGTCGCCATCGACCTTGCCCGCAACTATGGCCACCAGATCGCGCTGAGCGCGGGGCTGGAGTTCTGCCGGGGCCAGCGCATCCTCATTCTCGATGCCGATCTCCAGGATCCCCCTGAACTGCTCGGCGCGATGATGGCGAAGATGGATGAAGGCTTCGACGTCGTTTACGGTCAAAGGGCCAAGCGTGATGGCGAAGGCTGGTTCAAGCTGGCTTCCGCGTCGATGTTCTACCGGCTGCTGCGCCGGATGGTCGACGTCGAGATCGCGCCGGACACCGGTGATTTCAGGCTGATGAGCCGCCGCGCCCTCGACCATCTGAACGCCATGCCGGAGCGCTACAGGTTCATTCGCGGCATGGTGAGCTGGATCGGGCTGAGACAGGCCGCCTTCTCCTATGAGCGGCAACGGCGTTTCGCCGGCGCCACCCACTATCCGCTCAAGAAGATGGTCCTCCTGGCTGTCGATGCGATGACCAGCTTTTCCATCGCGCCGTTGCGGTTTGCCTCGCTTCTGGGAATGCTTTCCGGCGTGCTGGGGATGGTCGTGCTCGGCTATACGCTGCTCGAGTGGTCGCTGGGAAACGTGCTGCCGGGTTGGACCAGCCTTGCCGCGATCATGCTGATCCTGGGCAGTGTTCAGCTTCTGGTGCTCGGCATATTCGGCGAATATCTCGGCCGGATGTACATGGAGACGAAGCGGCGGCCGCTCTATTTCGTCAACGAGATCGTTTCGCGAAGCGATGTGGCCGTCGAAAACCAGGACCTGCCTGTCCACCGCCTCCAGGAAATGGTGAAGAGAGCCGCGCGTGGCTAAGGCGACGATCGACCGGCCGCAACGGGACCTCTCGACCGGAACGAACGCGAAATGGCCGGGAGCCGCGACATGAACCAAGCCACGGCAATCGCGATGGCTACGCCGTCGCTCGAGGATGCACAGCGCAGCAGGCTGTTGTTCTGTCTTTTCTGCGCCTGCACCGTTGCCTACGTGCTGATGAGGCATGCCAACTCCCTCCTTCTGGATCCTGACAGCTGGTGGCAGGTGAAGGTCGGGCTGGATTTCCTGGCGAACCTGACATTTCCGACCGTCGACCCCTATTCCTATACCTTCGCCGGCCAGCCCTGGATCGCCAAGGAATGGCTGGGGCAGGTGCTTCTGGCGCTCGCCTATGGCGCCGGTGGCTGGAATGGCGTCGTCACGCTGATCATCGCCACGATCGGCCTGACAGTCTTCCTGATGGGATGGTTCCTCAGCGCATGGCTGAAGCCGGTGTTAGCGGTGGTGCTGGCTTTCGTCGCGGCTTTCCTTGTCGCCCCGATCTATACCGCGCGCCCCCACGTTTTCACTTTGCCGATCATCGTCATTTGGACGGCAATGCTGTTTCGCGCGGCGCAGGAGGAAAGAGCGCCATCCCCGTGGCTGCTCGCGCTCGTCGTGTTGTGGGCGAACCTGCATGCCACGTTCACCTTGAGCTTCGTCATCGCCGGCTTTGCCGGTCTGTATCTCCTGTCGCGCATAGGCCTGTCGAAACCGGTTCTCCTGGCGAAATGGGTCGCGTTCGGCCTGCTCTGCCCAGTGGTCAGCCTGGTCCATCCCTATGGCGTCAAGGCCATCCTGGCGACGCTTACCGTCGCCTATGGCAATGAAGCGGTGCCGCTTATCCTGGAGTGGCGGCCCTTCAACGCCCAGGAAGAGCTCGTCAAGGAAGCCGTGATGCTGCTGGCGCTTTTCGGGCTGTTGGTGTCACGGCTGCGGATTGGCTGGGCCAAGGCACTGTTCATCGTCTTCACCTTGCATGCCTATCTCAGTCACCAGCGGTTCATGTATCTGTTCTTCCTTCTGGTTCCGCTGGTGATCATGGCTGAGGTCGCACAGCAATATCCCGCACTTTCAGCCGCGACCTGGCTGGCGCAAAAGCGCGACGGATTGGAAAAAGTCTTCGCCAGGCATTACTACGCAATCTCAGGCGCGGTGGCCGTCCTGCTGATCGGCGCGGTCTCGGTCCTCGGCAGCGTCCAACAGATCGCGCCGAGCCCGAAGACGTCCGCCAGCGGAGCACTCGCCTTCGCAAGGGATCAGCACCTGTCCGGCAACGTGCTGAATTCCTACAATTTCGGCGGCACGCTGATCTTCCACGGGATCAAGACCTACATCGACGGCAGGACGGACCAGCTGTTCCTGGACGGGTTCACGAAAGCCGACGACGCGACCGGACACAGTGACGGCAAACCACTGCTCGAGGCCCGGCTGAAGAAATACGCCATAGGCTGGGCGCTGCTGGCAGCCGGCGACACCCGCATTCCCTTCTTCGAGGAATTGGGCTGGAAGCGGGCCTACGCGGACGAATACGCCGTGATCTACCTGCCCGGCGCCTGATCCGCGGCGCCAGCCCAAACCGGCTTCGGCCCTCCAGCATTCGCCTTGACACCGATGTTGCGGTGCAGCAAATTGCACCGGAGAGGACGAACAAAGTGGGATCGAGAATCAAGGCTTTCTCGCATCGCGGCAATGCCGCCGCATGGGCCGGTGAACCGGGTGCGCCACGACTGCCGCCGGCCATGGCGCGCGAACCGGCCGCATGAACTACAGACGCGACATCGACGGCCTGCGGGCCATAGCGGTGCTGCCTGTCGTCCTCTTTCATTTCGGCTTGTCCGCCATCCCAGGCGGCTTCACCGGCGTCGACATCTTCTTCGTCATATCGGGCTATCTGATCAGCGGCAGCCTGCTCGACGATCTCGAACGCGGCCAGTTTTCGATCGGCCGCTTCTATTGGCGCCGCGCTCGGCGCATCCTGCCGGCGCTGACCTTCGTCATCGTGCTCGCAGGCACTGCCGCCTGGTTCATCCTTTTGCCATCGGACCTGCACGAATTCAGCCTCAGCGTCATCGCGGCCTCGACCTTCTGGTCGAACATCTATTTCTGGAAGACGACGAACTATTTCTCGATCGACGCCGAGCTGCGGCCGCTGCTGCACACATGGTCGCTCTCGGTCGAAGAGCAATATTACATCTTCGCGCCGATACTGGTGTACCTGATCTATCGCTATGCCTCGAAACGCTGGCTGACGATATTGCTGCCGATCGCGATCGGCAGTTTCGTCTTGGCGGTCATGGCGACCTCGATGGCGCCCACGGCGGGTTTCTACCTGTTGCCGACGCGCATCTGGGAACTGGCGCTGGGGGCCATGCTGATGCTGAGAAAGCCGCCGGCACTTGCCAGCCAGCCGGCAATGGAACTGATCGGCCTCGCCGGCTTTGCCATGGTCGCCTTCGGCTTCGTCACGATTTCGGAGAGCGACCCCTTTCCGGGCTACAATGCCTTGTTCCCCTGCATCGGCACCGCGCTGCTCATCTATGCCGGCCACGAAAGGGCGGGCGAACAGGGGCCGGCAACCATCGCCACGCGGGTGTTGCAGTTTCCGCCGCTGGTCTGGATCGGCCTCATTTCCTATTCGCTCTACCTCGTTCATTGGCCGATCAATTCTTTCGTCCATTACGTTTCGCTGAAAGCCATCGGCGTGCCGACGATCATCGCCATGACCGTGGCAAGCTTCGCCCTGGCGGCGTTCTCGTGGAAATATGTCGAGCAGCCGTTTCGGCGGAAACGGGCCTACACCGCACCGCTGCCTATCTTCGCCTTTTCCACGACGGCAATCGTCCTGCTCTGCGTCGGCGGCGTGGCCGGGGCGCTCGGCAACGGTTTTCCGCAACGCTTCCCGGACTTTTCAACGGAACGGATCCAGGTTGGCGACTGGCGCAACGGCATCTGCTTCAACGAAGGCTCGAACCGGATCGAGGACTGGAACCTTGCCGCCTGCACCCGAACGAGCGGCTTTGCCACCAATGTGCTGTTGTGGGGCGATTCCTTCGCCGCCCACTATGTCTCGGGACTTGAAGCCAACGCCCAGAAAATCCAGGCTAACGTCATCCAATACACCTATGCCGGCTGCCCTCCGGACCTGACCTATTTTTCCTACGCCCGACCCGCCTGTACCAGCTTCAACGAGCGAGCCCTGTCGATCATCCGCGAAGCCAACATTCAGGCCGTGATCCTGAGTGGCCGATGGACCGACTACGAGGTCAGGGGCTTCGGCGGCCTCCAGAAGACGATCGACCGGCTTCGCCAGATGGGCGTCAAGGTCTACGTCATCGGCCAGTCTCCCGAATTCATCGCCGACGTCCAGAAAATCGCCTTCTTCGCAAGACGAGGAGATACCGCGAACATGTCCTGGCCGATGGCCATGGATCCGGACATCAACAAGCGGGTTCTGCCCTTCGTCAAAGGCGCTGACTTCATAGACCCGCTGACCTATCTGTGCGACGCCGCAGGCTGCTCGTATGCCGATGCCGGCAACAAGCAATTTCTCTATTTCGACTATGGTCACTTCTCTTCCGCGGGCGCCGCACTCGCCATCTCGAGATACTGGCCGAGCTTTGCAGCCGGCACCGAGATCGCGAAAGTGAAATAGCAGGCGGAACCGGCATGCGGCGCGCCGGTCGCTGGGACGGTACCGTGTGGAAAGTGAGCCGCTTTGCGATTGCCCGATGGCCAGCCCTCATGGTAACGAGGCTGCTGCGCGGGTATGATGTAATGGTAGCCTGTCAGCTTCCCAAGCTGAACGCGCGGGTTCGATTCCCGCTACCCGCTCCAGCAAACGTCGCAAGGGCTGGAGCCTGATTGAGAGAACCCTGAAAACCAGCGGTTTTACAGGACTCTGTTCGCTGGTGGCTCCGTCCGGCCTTGGTGGCGGTCCGTTTACCTACATCCGAAGAATGGCTTGTTTTCTTGTGCACTGCACTATATGTCGGATGAGGAATTTGTCTTCCCAGAACGGAACTTCCTGATAGGATGCCGCTTATGGGAACAACCGCTTCGCGGCTGAGATCGGCTAGAAAGCCGACAATTGCGAAGCGACCAGGTTAACGTGGCGTTAACCGTGATGATGCATGTTGTCACGAGTATTGCGTCTCAGTGTGAGCCTGACAGAGGAGCGCGAAGGCAATGCATGAAGCTCGACGCACGGATCTGCAAGTCGAACAGAAGACGGTGAAGGCTGCCGGCAGTTCGGTGAACCGTCGCGATATTGTCGATGCTGAATCGAGCATGCTGGTCAAGAACCCTGCTCCGGATTCTTCTCCTTCGCGAAATCCGTCTGAGACTCTGACGCTGGCAATCAGCTGTTAGAAGTCCTCGGGAACCGCATATTCCGCCCAACTGACATGAAGCACCCGGATCAATTTCCGGAGTTCGACTGCGTATGCCCTGCCCTGTGAAAAGTGGCCGAGGGTCGGCGGGTTGGTGGATTCCAACAACTGAAGGTCAAATGTGCTCGGAGGGTTGAGGCCAACCGAGGCCGCATCGTTGACGTCACGGAATAGGCAAGGAAGATGCGTTGCGCCGGCGGCACGCAGTCCGACGGCTCGATGGAATCCATTGTGAAGGTAGCAGCGGCCGTTGAACCTGACCACGTGGACGTGCGGCAAGCTTACTCCGAAAAACAGTCCCATAGCTTGGCCGTTCATCACGCCAGCTTGCATCGTCCGAACATTCAGGCTTTTCGAGCGCAGCATGGCAGAGTTGCCATTCAGCACAGCCGAGACCGCTTCATTCACCTGTGCCTGAGGAAGACATATCGGGAAAAGGTCACCCAGTGGAGGAGCGGGTGGGAGAGCGCCGCAATGATGCGCCGATCTGCCATCGTCGACAGTTGCCTGATAGGCAAGTAGCGGCTCGATTTCCACCAGCCGGACAGCGACACCCTGCAACTGCGGAGCGTAGTGGGAATTGTTCAGGAGATCGTCAACGTACCGGTGATGAGCCTGCGGGATGTCCAGGACTTCTGGATGGCCAGCGTTGGCGATGGGCGGTCCCAGCATTCCACGAGCCGCGTTCCACTCCTGAATCAAAGCTGCGTCGGAAGGATCGGCCGGAATGCATCCGTTGCGCAGATGCTGGATTGCATTTCCGATATCCATAAATCCCACGAGGGAGAGGCCTGGATTTGGCATCGATTCCTTCCTGATACTGCTTCGATTCCTTCCATCTATACTATTAGAGCTGTCTAAATGGAAAAAATCCGGCGATCTGATGTAAGGACCCTGACAACAGATTGTCAGGATGTGAGCTTCCCTTGGACCGCGTTCAGACGCTTCATCATATCCTTGATCGCAGCGGAACGACCGACGTAACGGCGGATGATACGGGAGACGTTGTCTTCCTCGTGACATGACCTCAGCGATCTCGCGCTCGGTCAGGCCGTTAACGTAGAACTTCGTCGCCGCAGTGCCGCGGAGATCGTGAAAATGGAGGTCGCAGCCTTCCGACCATACATCCTTCTTAGCCTGGATGAACGAGCTTCCGAGGCCATCCTTGTTCCACGGTCTTCTCATGCTCGAGGTCAGGATGACGGGCGAGCGGAACGGGATGCGCTTCAGCAGGCGCGCAGATCGTCATAGAGGCGGGATCGCAGCCTTGCGGCGGCGTGCGGCCGGATGCGGGCCAGATCGGCATCGGTTCAGATGATCTCCGAGCGCGAGCCGCTGTAAAGCTGCTTGGTAGCCTCGCAGGGGTTCAGCGCAAGCGCGCCGCGGGCGACCTCGAACAGCACGCGCGGCAGACCTGCATGCGCGCGGCGTCGCCTCGAACTTCGCGCGCAGCGCCCGGATCCTCGGCCTGATCTTCTCCGGCCGGTCGCACTTGCGAACCGACAGATTGCCGAAATGATCGGAGATGCGGTCGAGCCATGGTCCCGGGAAAACCGCTCCAGCCGTTTTCCCGGTATCGTTTTAGAGCCAAACACTAACCCAGACGCGCCTGCGCCAGCAGCGGACATGGCGGCGACCGCGGCGCCAATAGCTGCGGCAGACCCTGCGCCAGGCGCGGCGGCGCCCATGACGACGGTGCCGGCGATGCCACCGGCGATGCGAGATCTGCTCCACCTCGGCTTGATCGTCTCCTTCGAAGACGGCCGCATCAGCCCTGTCGAGGTCGTCCTTGTCGAGTTCGTCAAGGATTCCGTTGCCGTTCGGGACCCCGGCAACTGCTGTGCCGGGCCTGGCCAGGCCTGCAAAAGCAACTGCCCCCGCGACGCCAAGCATTCCAGTAAGAAACAACCGACGTTCCATCAAAATCTCCCGAGTTGTTTATCATCGGCGCATCGTTCCCCGGCTCAAAACGAGCTCCGGCGCGAACGCCGATTGGCCTTTGAACGCACTTACCTGGTTTTTGTTCCGGTCACCCCACTTCGCGCAGGATGAAATCATGCAGCATCTTCGCCGCCGGCGACAGCGCACGGTTCTTCACTGTGATCAGGCTGTAGGGCCGAACCTCGATGTCGAATTCGGTCTGCACGACGTCGATGGCGCCGGCCAGCCCTTCGGGATTCTGGATGAATTTCGCCACCTGGACCGAGACCGGCGCGATGGCGTCGGAGTGCGCGACCATGACCAGGGTCAGGAGCAGCGAACTGGTGTTGAGGATGCGGTCCGGCAGCGCGATGTTGCGGTTCAGGAAATTGCTCTCCATGGCCTGGCGCAGCGGCGAGCCGCCGGACTGGAAAACCCAGTCATAGGCCGCGGTCTCCTCCAACCGCACCGCCTTGCCCTCGGTCAGCGGATGGCCCCGGCGCACGATCAGGCAGGCCTTCTCGACGCCGATGACACGGGACTCGAACAGCCGCGGGTTGAGATCGTCGGGGATGCGCGCGATGATGAAGTCATGGCGCGACGCGATCAACTCGCGCGCCAGCACGTTGGAGGTCTCGACCTGCATGGTGATCTCGATGCGCGGATAGATGCGGCGGATTTCGCGGATCGCCGGCACCGCGAGCTCGATCGCGGGCGCCGTCACCGCACCAAGGAACACCGAGCCGCCCTTGCCCGCCTTGAGTTCGGAGATCTCGCGATCGACCTCGCGCATCTCCAAGAGGATGGAGCGCGCGCGCCTGGCGAGCGCCTTGCCATAGGGCGTCAAGGTGACGCCGCGCGGCAGCCTTTCGCAGAGCGTGACGTCCAGCACGGCTTCCATCTCGGCGATCATGCGCGAGGCCGCCGGCTGTGAGATATTCATGACCTGGGCGGCGGAACTGACCCGGCCGTGATCGTCCAGTGCAACGATCATGCGCATATGGCGCAGGCTGAGGCCGCTGCGCAGCAGGGTCTCGCCGTCACCGGGGAGCACCTCGTAACCTTCTGAAATCCCGCCAGGATTGCGCAACGTTGCCATTGATTTCCCTTCGCTCCCAATGCCCTTGAGTTTAGCGTCAACGTATACCAGTTTCGGTATAGCAATCATCAAAGATCGCATTTGACAGTTATGGCAAAGGGACACACCCTTCGCGCGTCCTGGGGCGTGCCAGTCGATGACGAGGAAAATCGTGTCGATTGAAATCAGTCCCAGGGCCGATTGGGAGGATACCGGAGATCGATAGACGACAGCGGCGCTTGCGCTCCTGCTCGCCTGCGCGGCCCGCGAAGCCCCGAGGTGTCGCGTCCATCAACCAGGGAGAGTAATTGTGAAGATCATCAAGACGCTGGCCGCCGTCGCGGCCCTTGGCATCGCTGCCATGACCTATTCGGCGCACGCCGCCGACAAGGGTCTCGTCGGCGTGCTGATGCCCACCAAGACCTCGCAGCGCTGGATCAACGACGGCGATGCCGTCAAGTCCCAGCTCGAAGCTTTGGGCTATACGGTCGACCTGCAATATGCGCAGGACGACATCCCCAACCAGCTCAGCCAGCTGGAAAACGAAATCACCAAGGGTCCGAAGGCGCTGATCATCGCCTCGATCGACGGCACCACCCTGTCGGATGCGCTGCAGAAGGCCGCTGATGCCGGCGTCGTCGTCGTCGCCTATGACCGCCTGATCAAGAAGACGCCCAATGTCGACTACTACACCACGTTCGACAATTTCGGCGTCGGCGTGATCCAGGCGAATTCGCTGGTCAAGGGCCTCAAGGAGCGCTTCCCGAATACCAAGCCGTGGAACGTCGAACTGTTCGGCGGCTCACCCGACGACAACAACGCCTTCTTCTTCTACAACGGCGCGATTTCCGTCCTGCAGCCGCTGATCGACGACGGTTCGATCAAGATCAAGTCCGGCCAGACCGGCATGGACAAGGTCGGCACGCTGCGCTGGCTCGCCGCCACCGCCCAGGCGCGCATGGACAATCTGCTGTCAGCCAACTATTCGGACGGCAGCCGCGTCGATGGCGTTCTGTCGCCCTATGATGGCCTGTCGCGCGGCATCACCGCCTCGCTGCGCGCTGTCGGTTACGGCACGGAGGCCCAGCCGTGGCCGATCGTGACCGGCCAGGACGCCGAGACCGCCTCGGTCAAGCTGATCATCTCGGGCGAGCAGTACTCGACCGTGTTCAAGGACACCCGCGAACTGGCCAAGGCCACCGTCGAGCTCGTCGACAAGGTGCTCTCGGGCGGCAAGCCGGAAGGCCTCGACACCAAGACCTACAACAACGACGTCAAGGTCGTTCCCTCGATCCTGCTGACGCCGCATGAGGTCGACAAGTCGAACTACCAGGCCCTGGTCGTCGACTCCGGCTACATCAAGGCCGACGAACTGAAGTAAATTCGGTTGCATAGCCAGGGGTCCTGCGCAACGCAGGGCCCCTTTTCGTTCACCAGCGACCCCGGTATTGTTGCGGGTCTCGCAGGAGCACTTTACCCATGGCCTCGACGATTTTGGAGATGCAGGACATCACCAAGACGTTTCCCGGCGTCAAGGCGCTGTCGAACGTCAACCTTCGGGTCGAGGAAGGCGAGATCCACGCCGTGGTCGGCGAGAACGGCGCCGGCAAATCGACGCTCATGAAGGTGCTGTCGGGCGTCTATCCCTCCGGCACCTATGACGGCCAGATCATCTTTCAGGGCCAGGAATGCCAGTTCAAAGGCATTCATGACAGCGAACGCAAGGGCATCGTCATCATCCACCAGGAGCTTGCGCTGGTGCCGATGCTGTCGATCGCCGAAAACATCTTCCTCGGCAACGAACACGCCCGATACGGCGTCATCGACTGGAATGCCAACGAGGCGCGCACCAGCGCCCTGCTGAAGAAGGTGGGCCTCAAGGAGGACCCCAAGACGCTGATCACCAATATCGGTGTCGGCAAGCAGCAGCTGGTCGAAATCGCCAAGGCGCTGAGCAAGGAGGTCAAGCTCCTGATCCTCGACGAGCCGACGGCGTCGCTCAGCGAAAAGGACAGCCAGGCGCTGCTCGACCTTCTGCTCGAATTCAAGCGACAAGGCATGACCTCGATCCTGATCTCGCACAAGCTCAACGAGGTGAACCGGGTCGCCGACAAGGTGACCGTCATCCGCGACGGACGAACCATCGAGACGCTGTCCAGGAAGGACATCTCGGAAGACCGCATCATCACCTCGATGGTCGGCCGTTCGCTCGACGACCGCTATCCGCCGCGCGAGCCCGATATCGGCGAGGTCGTGTTCGAGGTGAAGAACTGGTCGGTCTATCACCCGCTCCATGCCGAGCGGCAGGTGATCAAGGGCATCGACATCAATGTGCGCAAGGGCGAGGTGGTCGGCATTGCCGGGCTGATGGGCGCCGGGCGAACCGAATTCGCCATGAGCCTGTTCGGCCGCTCCTATGGGCGCCGCATCACCGGCGAGGTGCTGCTCAAGGGCAAGCCGATCGACGTCTCCTCTGTGAGCAGGGCGGTCGAACACGGCATTGCCTATGTGACCGAGGATCGCAAGACCTACGGCCTCAATCTCATCGACCATATCAAGCACAACATTACGCTGGCCAATCTCGGCGGCGTGTCGCGCCACAGCGTGATCGACGATTTGCGCGAGCTTGCCGTCGCCAACGACTATCGCAAGCAGACCAACATCCGCGCCTCCAGCGTCTATCAGATGACCGGCAATCTTTCCGGCGGCAACCAGCAGAAGGTGGTGCTGTCGAAATGGCTGTTCGCCGACCCGGAAGTGCTGATCCTGGACGAGCCGACGCGCGGCATCGATGTCGGCGCCAAATATGAAATCTATACGATCATCGCGCGCCTTGCAGCCGAAGGTAAGGCGATCGTGGTCATCTCGTCGGAAATGCCAGAACTGCTCGGCATCACCGACCGCATCTATGTCATGAACGAAGGCCGCATCGTCGGCGAAATGCCCGCGGCGGACGCAAGCCAAGAAAGAATAATGCGCGCCATCGTTCGGGGAGAAGGAAAAGCAGCATGAGCACGGAAAGCGCCCCCGCCCCGCAAAGCAACGTCGCCGAAGATGTAGGGCAGCGTCCACGCATCGCCGTATCGGCGCTGGCGACGAACCTGCGCGAATACGGCCTGATCCTGGCGCTGATCGCCATCATGGTGTTCTTCCAGTTCACCACCTCGGGAACGCTGTTCAAGCCGGTGAACCTGAGCAATCTGGTGCAGCAGAACTCCTTCATCATCGTGATGGCGCTCGGCATGCTGCTGGTCATCGTATCGGGCCATATCGACCTCAGCGTGGGGTCCGTGGCCGGCTTCATCGGCGCGCTGGCGGCGATGATGATGGTGATCTGGCCTCTCGGCATATTCAGCAACCCGCTGGTGGTCTCCATCGTCTGCCTGATCGTGGGCGGCCTCATCGGCGCGGCGCAAGGCTACTGGATCGCCTACCATCGAATACCGAGCTTCATCGTGACGCTGGCCGGCATGCTGATCTTCCGCGGCATCTGCCAGGCGCTGCTCGGCGGCGGATCTTCGGTCGGGCCGCTGCCGCCCGAGTTCAAGGCACTCAGCTCCGGCTTCATTCCAGATGTCATCGGACCGCTGACGCTGATCCCGCCAACGGTGAATGCAGCCGGCAAGACGATTATGGGCAGCGGCCTGACGCTGCACATGACGACGATCGTGCTGGGCCTGATCGCCGTGCTGGCCTATGCCTATTTCGGGCTGCGGACGCGACGCAAACGCGAACGCCACGGCTATGAGGCCGAGCCCTTTACCCTGTTCGTCATCAAGACGCTGGTCGGCAGCGCGCTGGCGCTGTTCCTGGTCTACCAGTTCGCCAGCTATCGGGGCCTGCCGGTGGTGCTGCTCGTCATGGGCTTGCTGATCTCACTGTTCGTCTTCGTCACCAAGCGCATGACGATCGGCCGCCGCATCTATGCGATGGGCGGCAATGCCAAGGCCGCGCAGCTGTCGGGCATCAAGACCGAGCGGCTGACGCTTTACGTGTTCGTCAATATGGGCGTGCTGTCGGCGCTTGGCGGCCTGATCATCGCGGCGCGTCTCGGCCAGGCCGTGCCGGCGGCAGGCCTCGGCAGCGAGCTCGACGTCATCGCCGCGGTGTTCATCGGCGGCGCCTCGGCGATGGGCGGCGTCGG
This sequence comes from Mesorhizobium sp. B2-2-4, assembly GCF_006442375.1. Classification (NCBI taxonomy): domain Bacteria; kingdom Pseudomonadati; phylum Pseudomonadota; class Alphaproteobacteria; order Hyphomicrobiales; family Phyllobacteriaceae; genus Mesorhizobium; species Mesorhizobium sp. B2-2-4. The sequence goes on from NZ_VFWB01000003.1 coordinate 77,056, forward strand.
TCAGGTCATCGGCGCGGTGGTCGGCGGCTTTATCATGGGCGTGATGAACAACGGCATGTCGATCATGGGCGTCAATGTCGACTGGCAGCAAGTGGTCAAGGGCCTGGTGCTGCTCGGCGCCGTGATCTTCGACGTCTACAACAAGAACAAGGCCTGAACAGGTTTCAGGCGAGGCAAGCAGGAGGCATACGGTCGCGGCGCTGCCGGCAATTCGCCGGCTTGAAGAAGTCCTTCAGGGACCGGGCTCGCGAGCGCAATCCGGACGAAGAGTTCAACCCGTGGCACGGCCAGTCCGAGCCGCGCAGGTCAGGGTTTGCCAGAAGGCAGCCATGCCAAGACATATGAGAGAGGACTGATCATGCTGATCTCGCAGATTCTCGACGACGCCGAGACCATCCGTGTCGTTGCCCGCACAGGCGGCAAGACCCGGATCATCAACGGCGCACGCAGCGTCTATTCGCTGGCGATGGAAGCCGCTCGTACCGGCGTCGGCCTTGCCGCGTTGATCGAACGCAAGGGGCTCGGCGAGACCGTCGATCTCGACGCCGCCTACAAGAAGGGGCGGCTGCTGTCGCCGATCAATCATCCCGATCCGGCGCATCTGCATCTGACCGGCACGGGGCTAACGCATCTCGGCTCGGCGGCGACGCGCGATTCCATGCACAAGAAGCTCAGCACCGACGGCGAGGAGCAGCTCACCGATTCCATGAAGATGTTCCGCATGGGGCTGGAAGGCGGCAAACCCGCGAAAGGCCAGATCGGGGTGCAGCCGGAATGGTTCTACAAGGGCAATGGCACGATGGCCGTGGCGCCGGGTGCCGCGCTCCTGTCGCCGGCCTTCGCCAAGGATGCCGGCGAGGAGCCCGAGGTTGCCGGCATCTATGTCATCGGCGACGACGGCGCGCCGTTCCGGGTCGGCTTCACGCTGTCCAACGAATTTTCCGATCATGTGACCGAACGCGTGAACTACCTCTTTCTCGCCCATTCCAAGCTGCGCAACGCTTCCTTCGGACCGGAGATCCTGGTCGGCGACCTGCCCGCCGACATCAGGGGCTCCTCACGCATCTGGCGCGACAGCAAGTTGATGTGGGAAAAGCCGTTCCTGTCGGGCGAAGCGAACATGTCGCACACCATCGCCAATCTCGAACACCACCATTTCAAATATTCGGCTTTCCGCCAGCCGGGCGACGTGCATGTGCACATGTTCGGCACCGCGACCCTGTCCTTCGCCGACGGCATCAAGACCGAGGCCGGCGACGTGTTCGAGATCGAGGCCGGCGATTTCGGCCTGCCGCTGCGCAATCCGCTCGAAATCGAACAGCCGGTGAAGGTGGCGGTGAAGGCGCTGTGAGATGAGCGTGATCTCCTCCCTGGTGGGAGGAGATCGGCAGCTTCCATCTCAATAAATATCGAAGTCGAAATACTTGTCCTGGATCTTCTTGTAGGTGCCGTCGGCGACGATGGCGTCAATGGCTGCGTTGAGCTTGTCGCGCAGCGCCGTATCCTCGAGACGCACGGCAATGCCGGCTTCGGTCTCGGTGCCCTTGACGTCACCGACCATCTTGCAGCAACCGTCGCTCGCCTTCTTCATCCAGTCCATCAGCACGAACTTGTCGGAAAGGACGGCGTCGAGGCGGCCGTTCTGGAGATCGGTGATTGCCTCTTCCTGGGTCGGATAGAGCTTCGCTTCGGCGCCGGCCTTGCCATAGACGTCCTGGGCGTAATTGGCCTGCGTGGTCGCCGCCTGGGCGCCGACCGTCTTGCCGGTGAGTGCCGCCGGTTCGGTCGAGGCGATGTCGCTGTCCTTCAGGGCGACGAGCGACAGCGGCGTCGTATAATATTTGTGGGTGAACGCGACCTGCTTCTTGCGCTCCTCGGTGATGCTCATCGAAGCGATGATGGCGTCGAACTTCTTGGCCTGCAGCGCCGGGATAATGCCGTCCCAGTCCTGGGTGACGATCTCGCATTCGACCTTCATCTGCGCGCACAAGGCGTTGGCGATGTCGATGTCGAAGCCCTCGACCTTGCCGTCGGGCGTGATGGTGTTGAACGGCGGATAGGCTCCCTCGGTGCCGATCTTGATTTTCTCCGCCGCATGCGCCGACAGGGCGCCGGCACCAAGCGTCAGCATGGCGGCGGCCGCCGCCGATATTATCCATTTCGAAATCTGCATTTTCATTCCCCTTGAGCGCCGCCACGTCGGCGGCCGGCGAGGCAGCCAAGCATGGCGAGCCGGCGCAGGCAAGTATCTTGCCTGACGGTGATGAGCGTTCAGGGCGCGGCGCGAAAGTGCTTGGACAGCTTCAGGCCCTGCGCCTGGTAGTTCGAGCCGAGCTCGGTGCCGTAAAGCGCCTGCGGCCGCTTCAGCATATGCTCGTAGACCAGCCGGCCGACGATCTGGCCATGATCGAGGATGAACGGCACCTCATGGCTGCGCACTTCGAGCACGGCGCGGCTGCCGGTGCCGCCGGCCGCCGAATGGCCGAAACCCGGATCGAAGAAGCCGGCATAGTGGACACGGAACTCGCCCACCAGCGGATCGAAGGGCGTCATTTCGGCCGCGTAGAGCGGCGGCACATGCACCGCTTCCTGGCTGACGAGGATGTAGAACTCGTCCGGATCGAGCACCAGCTCGCCGGCGCCGCTCTTGTGGATCGGCTCCCAGAAGTCGACGATCTCCTGCGCCGCGCGTTTGTCGACATCGACGAGGCCGGTATGGTGTTTGCCGCGATAGCCGACCAGCCCGTCACTGTCGCCGTTGAGATCGATCGACAATGCGATGCCGCCGCCGGAGATGTTCGGCGGTTCGGTGGCGACCAGCATTTCGGCCCGGTGCAATTGATGCAACTCTGCTTCCGAGAGCAGCGCATTGCCGGTGCGGAAGCGTATCTGCGAAAGGCGCGAGCCGGCGCGCACGACGATCGGGAAGGTGCGTGGGCTGACTTCGAGATAGAGCGGACCATGATAGCCGGCGGCGATCTTGTCGAACTCGTGGCCGCGATCGGTCATCACGCGGGTGAAGATATCGAGCCGCCCGGTCGAGCTCTTGGGATTGGCGGACGCCGAAATTTCCGCCGGCAGCGCCAGGCTTTCGAGCAGGGGCACGATGTAGACGCAGCCGGTTTCCAGAACGGCGCCGTCGGCCAGGCTGATCTCGTGCAGCTTCAGCCGGTCGAGTTTTTCACTGACCTTGTGGTTGGGACCCGGCAGGAAGGACGCGCGCACCCGCCACGCCTTGTCGCCGAGCCTCAGATCAAGGCTGGCCGGCTGGATCTGGTCGGCGTCGAGCGCACGCGACGACTTCAGCGCGCCGGACTGGAACAGCGCCGCAATGTCCTGATCGGGAAGAATTCCTGTCTGCCGCAAAGTCTGGCTCCGCTCTGCTGGTACAAATCTCTTAATGAAGCCGGCAATTGACGCAAGCGTGGCGCGGGTCTAAAGGGTCGTTATCCCGTGGTGATTTGGCCGGTCGGCTTGCAGCCACGTTAAACAAGTCGCTAAAGGACCGTCGGGCCGCAAGGCCGCATGGACCGGTTGCGACTTTTTCGCGGCCGGTTTTTTTGTGTTTGGATAGGACGATGACGAGCAAGACGCGCAACTGGAAGCCTCAGACCGCACTCGTGCATGGCGGAACCCTGCGTTCCGGCTTCGGCGAGACTTCCGAGGCGATATACCTGACCCAAGGCTATGTCTATGAGACGGCCCAAGCCGCCGAAGCCCGCTTCAAGGGCGAGGAACCGGGCTTCATCTATTCGCGCTACGCCAATCCGACCGTCGACATGTTCGAGAAGCGCATGTGCGCGCTCGAAGGCGCCGAGGACGCGCGCGCCACCGCGTCCGGCATGGCGGCGGTGACGGCAGCCCTCCTGTGCAGCGTCAAGGCCGGCGATCATATCGTTGCGGCGCGCGCCCTGTTCGGCTCCTGCCGCTGGGTGGTCGAGACGCTGGCGCCGCGCTACGGCATCGAGGCGACGCTGGTCGACGGCACCGACATCGCCAATTGGGAAAAGGCGGTTCGGCCCAACACCAAGCTGTTTTTCCTGGAAAGCCCGACCAACCCGACGCTTGAGGTGGTGGACATCGCCGCCGTCGCTTCGCTTGCCAATTCGATCGGCGCGCGGCTGGTTGTGGACAATGTCTTCGCCACGCCGCTCCAGCAGAAGCCGTTGCAGCTCGGTGCGCATATCGTGGTCTACTCTGCGACCAAGCACATCGATGGCCAGGGCCGCTGTCTCGGCGGCGTCATCCTGTCGGACAAGAAGTGGATCGACGAGAACCTGCAGGATTATTTCCGCCATACGGGCCCCAGCCTGTCGCCGTTCAATGCCTGGACGCTGCTGAAGGGCCTGGAAACGCTGCCGCTGCGCGTGCACCAGCAGACGGAGAGCGCCGGCAAGATCGCCGATTTCCTGGCCGAGCAGCCGGAGATCGCCCGCGTCATCTATCCCGGCCGCGCCGACCATCCGCAGGCCGATATCGTGAAGAAGCAGATGTCGGGCGGCTCCACCCTGATCTGCTTTGACGTCAAGGGCGGCAAGCAGGGTGCCTTCGCCTTGCAGAACGCGCTCGACATCGTCCTGATCTCGAACAATCTCGGCGACGCCAAAAGCCTGATCACCCATCCGGCGACGACAACGCACAAGAACCTCAGCGACGAAGCGCGCGCCGAGCTCGGCATCGGACCCGGCACGCTCAGGCTGTCGGTCGGGCTGGAAGATACCGACGATTTGCTGGACGACATCGCGCAGGCGTTGAAGGCCCGATGAGGACTGGTGGCAGACCGAGGACTACAGGCCTGCCGCTTTGCGCAACGCTTCGTTCATGCGCGTCTGCCAGCCATCACCACCGGCCCTGAAACGGTCGACAACATCGGCGTCGAGGCGCAACTGTACCGCACGTTTGGGTCGCGCAAGCGGCGGTCGGCCAACTTTGCGGCGCGAAGCGGCATCGGTCGGCTGCGCATCCGGATCGGCCTCGGCGGCGGCAGTGATCGCAGCATCTTCCTCGTCGGTCCTCGCGCCAAGCGCCTTTCTGGCGAGCCCCAAAGCATCAGCGCGCGACTGCTTTGGGGGAGTAGCCTCGCGGCGCACGATCGTCTTAGAGGTTTTCGACATAGTCCGTAATCTCCTGTCTCGTTGCCTTGCGTAGCGAAATTACGCGGATCGCATGGCTTCGCTCGACATAGACCATCACATAAACGCCAGCCTCGATCAGACCGATGGCAACAAGACGATCCTCGCCTAAATCCTCGCTGTCATCGAGCCGGATAACGGCATTGGCGAAATCGAAGGACGGAGCGATCGCGAAATCCACGCCATGCTTGGCCCTGTTTGTCTTTGCCTTGTTTTCATCCCACTCGAACAGCATCGCCGTCGGGGCGCTCCATAGGTTATTGTATACACAAAAATAGAGCCTAGTTCAACAATTTTTGTATATACGATAACCTTCCTCGACATCAAGCTGAACTGCCGACATCAAGCGCGGGAGGGCGTCTCTTCGAGCTCGGCCGCCTGGGTGCCGATGGTCATGGCGTTGCCGCGCCAGTCGACGGCCCCGCCCAGCCAACCGCGCATCCAGATCGCGGGCAAAATCAGGTCGCGTGCGATCATCGCGGTGACGATGCGCGGCGACAGATACCAGCCCTTTGCCGAGGCGAGCATGCATTCCGGCAGGTAGGCGAGCGCCAGCACGCAAAGCGCTGTCATGGGCAGGCTGACGCCGGCGCTGGCCGCGGCGATCAATGCCAGCACGAGCGGAGCCGCCACGCCGGTCAGGATCTCGGGTGCGAAGAACAGCGGAAAGGTGACGCGGCGCAGGCGCGCCCAGCGGGCCTGGCGCGACCAGATCTCGCCCGGCATGCGCTGCCCGAGCGGCTGCTCGAAGGGCGAAGCGACGAGATTGACGCGCAGGCCGAGCCTGTTGACCAGTTTGGTCGACGCGGCATCCTCCGCGATCTCGGCGGCGAGCGCACGGATGCCGCCATTGGCGTCGAGCATCTGCTTGTTCCACAACATGCTCTTGCCCTGGGCAAAGCCGAGGCCAAGCGCCTCGCCGGCATATTGCCAGCGCGCCTGCAGCGTGTTGAGGAAAGCGCATTCGACTTCTGCCCAGAAGCCGTCGGGCCGCGAACCGATCGGCGTCGAGCAAACCAGGCCGGTGTCCCGCCGCCATGCCGCCATCAGGTGCTGGACGTAGTCTTTCGGCATCAGCACGTTGGAATCGGCGAGAATGACCCAGTCGTGGCGCGCTGCCTCCCAGCCCTTGACGCAGTTGTTCAGTTTCGGGTTGGCGCTGACGCGGTCGTCGCCGGTGAGCAGGCGGGCCGGCACGGCTGGAAAGCGGGCAATCGCGGCGCGGATCGGCTTGACCGCGGGGTCGTCGGCATGGGCGACACAGAAGATCAGTTCGTAGCGCGGCCAGTCGAGCGAGAAAGCGCGCTCAAGCGTCTCATGGGTAAACGGCTCGACGCCGCGCGCCGGGATGACGATCGAGACAGGCAGCGGCTTGCCGGCCGGCGGCGCGATGGCGGCGCGCCGTTTCAGGCGCGAGCAGGCGAGCAGGATGCTGGCGAGATTTGAGGCGATGAGAGCGATCGAAAGCGAGCCGGTTATGAGAGCGAGTTCCATCGATATCCGGTCACTCCAGAAAACCCGGCCCGCTTGGCGGCCGTTTTCGACAGTTCGACAGAGCGCCCGAGTCGCCCGGCATTGCTGGTGCACACCATCATTGTCATGTGTCACTCAAATGACATTGTTTGTCGGCACCTGCCCTTCAGGGACAGCAACTCGGACGCGCACGGTTGATCGAACCGCAAAGAGCGCCGAATGTTCCACACCGGATTTGTTTTGGAGCCGCTCATGTACCGCGCCGTCACGCGCAACATCGAAGTGCAGGTCAGGCCGTTCTATCTCGAGGACCGCTCGGATCCTTCGGAAAACCGCTATGTCTGGGGCTACCAGATAACGATCGACAACCAGTCCGACGAATTCGTGCAGCTGTTGTCGCGCTATTGGCACATAACCGACGGCGCCGGCCGGGTCGAGGAAGTGCGAGGTGCCGGCGTGGTCGGCGATCAGCCCGAACTCAATCCCGGCGACAGCTATCAATACACGTCGGGCTGTCCGCTCTCGACCCCGTCGGGGATCATGGTCGGTCACTACACCATGCGCAACGAGCGGGGCGAGACATTCGACATCGCCATCCCCGCCTTCTCACTCGACCTGCCGGGGACAAGGCGGACGGTGAATTAGACGAGGCGAAATCGGCGACAGCGTCGTTCTCCCCGTCACTATACGGCGAGAAATGTCCGGCAGGAATGAGGGGCAGCGCCGCCCCTCATCCGCCCTTCGGGCACCTTCTCCCCGTAGAACGGGGAGAAGGTGGAACCCTACTGCGTCGTAAATTCCGCCGGGTCGAAGTCATATTGCGTCGAGCAGAACTCGCAGGCGACGTGGATCCCACCGTCCTCGGTGCTGTCCTTGATCTCCTGCGCGGAGAAGCCCTCGAGGATGCCGCGGATCTTGTCGCGGGAGCATGAGCACTGATCGGCGACGGGAACGCCGCCGAAGACGCGCACGCCATGCTCGTGGAACAGACGATAGAGCAGCCGCTCTGCGCCGATGGTCGGATCGATCAGTTCGGTCGGCTCGATGGTGCCGAGCAGCGCCAGCAATTCCTGCCAGGAATTGTCTGTGGGATCGTGGATCTCCTCGCGCGGATCGCCATCCCCACCGGGCAGGTCAGGAACGCGCATGCGCTCGGAGGCCTGCGGCAGGAATTGCGCCAGGATGCCGCCCGCCCGCCACTGCTCGCGCGCGCCGCCGGGGCCGGGCGTCAAAAGCTTGGCGACCGAAAGCCGGAGATCGGTCGGGATCTGCTCCGACTGGCGGAAATAGGTGCGCGCGGCCTCTTCCAGGGTCTCGCCGTCGAGTTGGACGATGCCCTGGTAGCGCTGCGTGTGAGCACCTTGGTCGATGGTCAGCGCCAGCACACCATTGCCGAGCAGCGTTTGCTGCGAGGTCTCGCCGGCCGCAATCAGCGCCTCCAGCCGGTCGGCATCGAAGCGCGCATAGGCGCGCAGCGCCGAGGGCGTGGAAAAATCCGCGACCAGCATGTCGACAGGGCCGTCGGTGCGGGTCTGCAGGATGAACTTGCCCTCGAACTTGAGCGAGGTGCCTAGCAGCACCGTCAGCACACAGGCTTCCGCCAGCAACCGGGCGACCGGCTCGGGATAATCATGGCGGCCAAGGATCGCATCGAGCATCGGCCCGAGCTGCACGGTGCGGCCGCGCACATCGAGCGGGCCGACCTCGAAAGGCACGACGTGATCATCGCCGGCGTAACCGAATTCGCCGAGTTTGGGGTGATGTTCAGCCACTTGATGGGTTTCCAGCATGACAAAGCTCCAGGGCGCGGCCATGCCGCCCTTTGGGGAGCATGCGTCTAAACGCGCTTGATTTGCGTGATGCCGCGCAGATAGGCATCGCGCCTCCGGAGATCAAGTTCCCCGGCACGTCAAGCGCCAAGACACTTCAAGTCCACTTCAGGCCCCAAGACACCAGGCCAGCACGGCCTTCTGGGCGTGGAGCCGGTTCTCGGCCTCGTCGAAGACCACCGAATGCGGACCGTCGATGACCTCGTCCGTCACTTCCTCGCCGCGATGCGCCGGCAGGCAATGCATGAACAGCGCGTCGGGCTTTGCCTTGGCCATCAGCTTGGCGTTGACCTGGTAGGGCGAAAACACGTTGTGGCCGCGGGCGCGGTGCTCCTGGCCCGTCGACACCCAGCAGTCGGTGACGATGCAGTCGGCCTGGTCGACGGCTTCCTCTGGCGAGCGGGTAAAGGAGAGCTTGCCGCCATGCGCCTTTGACCAGTCGACATGCTTCTGCGCCGGCTCGCTGCCTTCGGGCACGGCGACGTTGAGGTTGAAGCGGAACCGCGCCGAGGCTTCCAGCAGCGAATGCAGCACGTTGTTGCCGTCGCCGGTCCAGGCGATGGTCTTGCCGGCGACCGGACCGCGATGCTCCTCGAAGGTCATGATGTCGGCCATCAGCTGGCAAGGATGGGTATCGTCGGTGAGCCCGTTGATCACCGGGATGGTCGCATTCTCGGTCAGCTCCAGCAGCCGCTCATGCGACGTGGTGCGGATCATGATGGCATCGACATAGCGCGACAGAACCTTGGCGGTGTCGGCGATGGTCTCGGAGCGGCCGAGCTGCATCTCGGTGCCGGTCAGCATGATGGTCTCGCCGCCAAGCTGACGCATGCCGACATCGAAGGAGACGCGCGTGCGCGTCGACGGCTTGTCGAAGATCATCGCCAGCACCTTGCCTTCGAGCGGTTTCGAGCGCTCGCCCGCCTTGAGGCGCGCCTTGCGCTCCACTGCGTCGGTCAGCATGGAGCGCAGGTCGCCTTCGGAAACGGCGGAGAGGTCGGTGAAATGACGAAGTGACATCAGGAGCTTTCGAATTTACTTCGCGGCTTCAGCGGCGATGGCCTCGGACAGGGCCTTGGCGCCGGCGCGAATGCGCTCCAGCGCTTCATGGATCTCGCTGTCCGTGACGGTGAGCGGCGGCAGCAGGCGAATGACGTTGTCGCCGGCCGGAACCGCGAGCAGATGCTGGTCGCGCAGCGCCATGTTCACCTTGCCGTTGGGCATGGCGCATTTGAGGCCCAGCATCAGCCCCGTGCCCCTGATGTCCTCGATGACCTCGGGGAATTCGTCGGCCACCCCTGCCAGCCCTTGCTTCAACAACAGCGCCTTGCGCTGCACATCCGCCAGGAAGCCCTCCTCCAGCACCACGTCGAGCACGGCATTGCCGACCGCCATGGCCAGCGGGTTGCCGCCGAACGTAGTGCCGTGGACGCCCGCGGTCATGCCGACAGCCGCCTCGTCGGTGGCAAGGCAGGCGCCCATCGGGAAGCCACCGCCAATGCCTTTGGCGATGGCCATGATGTCTGGAGCGACCCCCGACCATTCATGCGCGAACAGCTTGCCGGTGCGGCCGATGCCGCACTGGACCTCATCGTAGATCAACAGCAGGCCGTGCTGGTCGCAGAGCTGCCGCAGCCGCTTCAGCGATTGTGTCGGCACCGGGCGGATACCGCCCTCGCCCTGCACCGGTTCGATCAGGATCGCCGCGGTCTCCGGCGTGATCGCCTTTTCGGCGGCGTCGATATCGTCGAAGCCGACCTGGTCGAACCCCTCGACCTTGGGGCCGAAACCTTCGAGATATTTGTACTGGCCGCCGGCCGCGATGGTCGCCAGCGTGCGGCCATGGAAGGCGCCTTCGAAAGTGATGACGCGGAAGCGCTCGGGATGCCCCTTGACGAAATGGTAGCGCCGCGCCGTCTTGATCGCGCATTCCAGCGCCTCGGCGCCAGAATTGGTGAAGAACACCTTGTCGGCGAAGGTCGCGTCAGCCAGCCGCTCGCCGAGCCGGCTCTGCCCCGGGATCTCGTAGAGATTGGAGACGTGCCAGAGTTTGGCAGCCTGCTCGGTGAGCGCCGCAACCAGATGCGGATGGCCGTGGCCCAGCGAATTGACGGCTATGCCGCCGGCAAAATCGAGATATCGCTCGCCCTTGTCGGTAACCAGCCAGGTGCCTTCCCCATGGTCGAAGGCCAGGGGTGCGCGAGCAAAGGTCTCGAAAAGCGCCGAACCGCTCATTATATGCGTCTCCGGAACCGGAAAATCAAAAAAGCCGCCAAAGCGGCGGCCTTTGCGGCTTATCGGGTTTTTCAGCCATGAAGTCAACGAAAACGTCGCGTAGTGGCGCGCGGCAAGCCTCCCGACGGGACGCCGGCTCATAAGTGAGCTGGCAAGTTGGGGAAAACCGAAAAAACCGATTCGTGTTGCACTTCGGACTCTTGTCACCGAGTCAGCGCATAAGGTAGTTGTAGTCGGGAAATAACTAGATTTCGTGCGGCGGACCTAATCACCAGATATATGTGGTGTCTGCCCCAGCAGTGGTGCTGGGCCGGGAATGGATTCCGATTGCCGTACGCTTAGCAGGAGCGCGGTCATGAATTGGACTGACGAGCGGGTCGAACTCTTGAGAAAACTGTGGTCGGAGGGTCTGAGCGCAAGCCAGATTGCTGCCCAGCTTGGAGGGGTCAGCCGCAATGCCGTCATCGGCAAGGTGCACCGGCTGAAATTGTCGGGCCGCGGGCGCGCCACGGCAGCGCCGGCACGCCAGAAGAAGACGGCGCAAGGGTCGGGCGCGCAGAAATCGGTGTCGCGCCCCGCGAGTGCGACCCGCCACGTCACGACGTCGATCGGAGCAACGGCGTTGCAGGCGCAGTTCGATGCCGAGCCGGTGGCCCGCCATTATATCCGGCCGGTCGAAAATGTGGTGGTGCCGATCTCGCGGCATCTCCAGCTCACCGAGCTCACCGAGCGCACCTGCAAATGGCCGAACGGCGATCCGCTGTCGGAGGACTTCAATTTCTGCGGCAACGAAGCCGCCGAAACCGGCCCCTATTGTAAATACCATGCCCGCGTGGCGTTCCAGCCGGCAGCGGAGCGGCGGCGGAATAGATAAGGACTAAGGCAGTAGGGCAGTCTGTTTTGAATTTGCGCTCCCGAGCGTTCTCTAAACCTACTGCCCTACTGCCCTACTGCCCTACTGCCCTACTGCCCTACTCTCACAGCCATCCATTCTTGCGAAACCGCCAGTAGAGAAAGCAGCAGATCAGCGCAATCGCCAGCAGCACCATCGGGTAGCCGTATTCCATTTTCAGTTCCGGCATGTCGCTGAAATTCATGCCGTATATTCCCGCGAAGGCTGTCGGCACAGCCAGGATTGCCGCCCATGAGGCGAGCTTTTTGGAGATCGCCGTTTCCTGGCTCTGGCCCACCAGCAGGCTCGCCTCGAAGGCAAAGGCCAGCACTTCGCGCAAGCTGTCGATCTTTTCCTGGACGGTGCGGATATGGTCGGTCACGTCGCGAAACAGCGGGTGCATGGCTGAATGGATCTGCGGCAGGTCGGCGCTGGTCAGCCGCCGGCAGACCTCCACTAGCGGCAGTGCGGCATTGCGCAGCCGCAACAGATCGCGGCGCAGCATATAAAGGCGTTCGATATCGGGGCCGGTCATCGGCTTCAGCAGGACCCGGTCCTCGATCGCCTCGACCTCATCCTCGATCTGCTCGAGCACCGGCATGTAGTTGTCGACGATGAAATCGAGAATGGCATAGAGGACGAAATCCTCGCCCTTGGCCAGTGAATGCGGGCAGCTTTCCCAGTGCTGGCGCACCACAGCATAGGATGTCGAAGGGCCGTGCCTGACGCTGACGATGTAGCCGCTGCCCACGAACAGATGCGTCTCGCCGAAGGTGACGCGGCCCTCGATCAGCTGCGCGGTGCGGGCGACGATGAACAGCGCATCGCCATACTGCTCGATCTTCGGCCGCTGGTGCGGATGCTCGGCATCCTCGATTGCGAGCTCATGCAGATGAAATTGCGCCTGCACGCGCAGCAGAAGCTCGCGGTCGGGTTCAAGCAGCCCGATCCACACCACGTGCCCCGCTTTCCTTGCCCATGTGCCGGCTTCCTCGATCGGGATGTCGGCGATGCGGCGCCCGGCTGTGTAGACGCTGGAGGCGATGACGGCCGATGTCGGCGGCGCGGGCTTGAAATCCCGGACATATTCCATCGCAGCCTCCCGAAGCACTGCCTTTGCTGGGAACCAGCAGGCTTGCCTCAGGGATAGTCTAGCGCAATACGACCAAGCGTTCGAGAAAAAGTGCGTTCACTTGACCGGCTGCGTTGCGGAAAGGCCGATCTTGTCCGTCTTGTCGCCCTTCGGCCGCTCGCTCGGCATCTGGTCGCCGGTGACGATATAGTAGATCGTCTCGGCAATGTTGGTGGCATGGTCACCGATGCGTTCGATGTTCTTGGCGCAGAACAGCAGATGCGTGCAAGGCGTGATGTTGCGCGGATCTTCCATCATGTAGGTCAGCAATTCGCGAAACAGCGACGTGTACATGGCGTCGATCTGGTCGTCGCGGTCACGTACGAAGCCGATCCTTTCGACCGAGCGCGAGGCGTAGACGTCGAGCACTTCCTTGAGTTGGGTCAACGCCAGGTCGGCCAGGGCTTCGAGGCCGCGGAACAGGCTGGTCGGCTGGCGCCCGTCGGCAACCGCCACCACACGCTTGGCGACATTCTTGCCGAGATCGCCGACCCGCTCGAGATCGGCCGAGATGCGGATCGCGCCGACGATCTCGCGCAAGTCCGTCGCCATCGGCTGGCGCCGGGCGATGATGATGATTGCCCTGTCGTCGATTTCGCGCTGGCCTTCGTCGAGGACGGCGTCGTCGCGGATCACCTTCTGGGCAAGGCCGGGATCGGCATTGACCAGGGCGGAGATCGCCTGTTCGACCATGCGTTCGGCATGTCCGCCCATGGCGGCGATGCGCTTCGACAGATCTTTCAGCTCCTCGTCATAGGCGCTGACTATGTGCACGGACTGCATGACCGGATGCCTTCCCACGGATGATCTGATTTTGAGTCGTTTCCTCGAATCCCCGCTGATACGCTAACCGGATGACAGAAAAAAGAAATGGCAGCTTGGAAACTAGGGCGGCTCAGGCCGCCGGCAAATGAACCGAGAAGGCGGCGCCCTTGCCGACTTCGGACTTGATCGAGAGCCTGGCGTTGTGGCGCGTCAGGATATGCTTGACGATCGACAGGCCAAGGCCTGTACCCTTCTGGGTTCGACTGCTCTCGACGTCGACGCGATAGAAGCGCTCCGTGATGCGCGGAATGTGCTCCTCGGGAATGCCGGGGCCAAAATCCCTGATCGTCACGTCGATGCCCGCTTCGCCCTCGGCGTCGCCGCGCTCGATCGACACCACCACGCGGCCGCCCGACTGCCCATATTTGCAGGCGTTTTCCAGAAGGTTCTCGAAGACCTGGAACAGTTCGTCGCGGTCGCCCGGCACGTCGAGAGGGCCGTCGGCGAAATCCCGCTCGATGACGACGCCGTTTTCCCGCGCCAGCGGGGCCAGCGAATCGATGACGCTGTCGACGGTCTGGCGCAGATCGACCTCGGTCCCCGGCCGCAGATAGGGCTTCATCTCCAGCCGCGACAGCGACAAAAGGTCATCGATCAGGCGTGCCATGCGGCCGGTCTGGTTCTGCATGATCTGCAGGAACTGCTCGCGCGCCGCCGGGTCATTGCGGGCCGGTCCGCGCAGCGTTTCGATGAAACCCGATATCGAGGCGAGCGGCGTGCGCAATTCGTGGCTGGCATTGGCGATGAAATCTGCGCGCATGCGGTCGATGCGGCGCGCTTCGCTCTGGTCCTTGAACACCATCACGTAGAGATCGGTGCCGTGACCGACCGAGGAGGCGCTGACCCGGTAAGTCCGCTCGACCGGCAGCCTCTCGGTGTAGTCGATGACATCCGACGCGACCTCGCCCGACAGCACGCCGTCCAGAAGAGCCTGCATTTCGGGCGCACGGAATTTCAGCGACAACGATACGCCAGGCGCGATGCCGCCAAACGCGGCGAAGGCGGCGGCGTTGGCATGAACGATCGCCGCGGCATGGTCGAAGATGATCAAGGGGTCGGCGACGGCCGCCGCCAGATATTCGCCGGACAGGCGTTGCAGGCCGATGGCCTCGATCGCCGCGCCGCTTTCGCCGGGCTGGCGCGTGGCTCCAGCCGGTATCATCGCCGCCACCAGCAGCAAAGCCAGCGCCGGCAGCAGCACATAGGCGGAAATGCCCGCAAAGGCATAAACCGCCATGACCGCGACAAGACCGGCGACCAGCAACCATCGGCTGTTCCACAGCCGCGCGGCAAGCGCTTGCGCCATACCCTTCTCGTCTGCGCCCTGGTCCGCCATTCGCGCCTGCGCCCCGCTCCCGGTCCGGCAATTTCGCTGGACCGGCCTGGCGCATGACGCCGAAAAATCAGAATCGATTTTCGGAAAGGATCATGCGCAAAATCCAAAAGTGCAGCGCCCCTTGCGTCTGAAGCGGCGCGCGGCACTGCAATGGCTCAATAGCACGAGTCCGTAAGCTGGAAAGGTTCGTCTCGATGAAAAAAGCCAAGGAAAACACCGCCGCGCCGACCCCGGGGCCGCTGAAGCTCAGGATCAACGGCAAGGAGCGGGAGTTCGACATCGAGAATCCAGCACTGCCGGACTGGATCGAGGAGTGCAAGCTGACCGCGGGCGGCTATCCCTACGACAAGAAGATGAAAAGCGACGAATATGACGAGACGCTCGAGGCATTGCAGATCGAGCTGGTCAAGGCGCAGGCGTGGCTGCAGTCGACAGGCAGGCGGATGATGGCGCTGTTCGAAGGCCGTGACGCGGCCGGCAAGGGCGGCACGATTTTCGTCCTGCGCCAGTACCTCAATCCGCGCACGGCACGCAACGTGGCGCTGACCAAGCCGACGCCGACCGAGCTGGGGCAATGGTACTACCAGCGTTATGCAGACCACTTCCCGACCGCGGGCGAATTCGTCACGTTCGACCGTTCCTGGTACAACCGCGCCGGCGTCGAACCGGTGATGGGCTTCTGCACGCCAGAACAGCACGAGAAGTTTCTCGACGAGACACCGCACTTCGAAAGGATGATCGTCAATGACGGCATCCACTTCTTCAAATTCTGGCTGAACATCGGCCGGGAAACGCAGCTCGAGC
The DNA here is from genome assembly GCF_006442375.1 of Mesorhizobium sp. B2-2-4. NCBI lineage: Bacteria > Pseudomonadati > Pseudomonadota > Alphaproteobacteria > Hyphomicrobiales > Phyllobacteriaceae > Mesorhizobium > Mesorhizobium sp. B2-2-4. The sequence goes on from NZ_VFWB01000003.1 coordinate 92,714, forward strand.
GATTTCACGATCGCCGCCACAGTCCGCTGAAGAGCTGGAAGTTTTCGCCGATCGACATTGCCGGCATTACCAAGTGGGACGATTACACCAGGGCGCGCGATACCATGTTCGAGCGCACCCACAAGGAATTCGCTCCCTGGATCATCGTGCGTGCCAACGACAAGCGCCGCGCGCGGCTGGCGGTGATGCGGCGCATCCTCCTGTCGCTGCCTTATGACGGCCGCGACCTCGACATCATCGGCAAGGAAGACAAGAAAATCATCGGCGAAGGGCCGTCATTCCTGGCAAAACAGGACTGACGGCGCCTGCGCCACGCGGCACTGGACCGCGTGGCGCAACGCCTTCGGCGCGACGCTCAGGCCGCCAACCGGGCAATCCGCTGCAGCCGCCGCAGCGTGGTGTCGTCCTGCAGCGCCTGCTGGAACAGCGAGATCTCCTGATCGATGCGTTCGCAAAGTTCCGCGGGGTTCCCCTTGAGCAGGCCCCGCGTCTGCAGCAACGCGGCGACCGGCTTCCTGGCGAGCTGCCTTGCCCGGCCGAGGGTTGCCTCCTCGACGCTGCCTTCGGAGACGATCTCGGCGACCAGGCCGAGCGCCCTGGCGTCGTCGGCGCGCAGCGTGTCGCCGAGGCAGAAAAAGCGAAAGGCGCCGGCATAGCCGAGCTTCTGCGGCGCCAGGATGCTGGTCGCGGCATCCGGCACCAGGCCGAAATCGACGAACGGCACCCGGAACGTGCTTTCGGCGGACGCGATCACCATGTCGCAATGGAACAGGATGGTGCAGCCGACGCCGACCGCATCGCCGTCGACACAGGCCAGTATGGGTTTGGGGAACGTCGCCAGCGTGCGGAACATGTCGGTGACGGCGGCGATCAGCTTCTGGTGCTTGGTAGCGTCGAGGAATTCGGAAAAATCGCCGCCGAGGCAGAAGCAGCCCGCCAGGCCGCGCAGCACGACGACACGAACGTCGTCATTGTCGGCGGCTTCGTGGAACGTCCTTGCCAGGCTTTCATAGGCCCTTCTGTCGAGCACCGGCCGGCCGTCGGTCGACGATACGGTGACGATCAGCGTGTGGTTGCGCAGTTCGGGTTGCGGGTGCGCGTTCATGGCCGTTTCCGATCTCATGACGCCCGCCTTTGCCCGAACATATCGGGATATCCCCTGGCCAGAACGGGAGCGTGGTGATTGCGGCGCGAACGCACCACATCCAGCGTGTGCTCATTGAAGGTGAGCAGCGTCGCGACGACCTGCTGGTTGCCATAGGTGCGCTGATAGCCCAGCGGTGTGGCCAGGAAATGCAGCTGCAGCGCGCGCAGAACCCACATCGGCTCGAACTCGATGATCACCTTGTCGACGCCGCGCTTCAGCCCCCACTCGACGAAGCCGGCAATGAGTTCGGTACCGACGGTCGAGACGCCCCGGCGGCCGTCGCGAAAGCCGGGGGCGACCGCATAGCGGGTCAGTTCCCAGATGTTCGGACCCGACGGCGGCGTTCCCACGGAAAGGTCGGTCAGCACCTCCGTTAGCAGATGCGGCCGCGTGGTCGGCAACATCCTCTGATAGCCCGCGACCTCGTTGCCTCTGATGACGATCTGATGCACCGCTTCGTCATGATCGAACTGGTCGATCTCGAAGCCATCGGGGCGCCGCAGGTCCTCCCACCCCATTTCCTCGACAAAAATCCTGTAGCGCAGCCGATGCACGGCCTCCCACAGATCGGGATGTTCCATAAGTTCTTTTGTTGTAAGGGAAAAAATCATTTTGCCGTCTCCTGTTCAAGAGGAAGATACGGCCGTGCCCTCGCAAGAAAATTACGCGATCACGTAGGCAGGAATTTCTAGGCCGACCCGGCCGACCTAACTAATATAGCCGCGCCTTATCGCTTCAGCGACTGCCTGTACGCGGTTGACGGCACCGAGTTTGCTTTTGGCGTTAAGGAGGTGTTTCTCCGACGTGTGTTCGGAGATGCCGAGGATTTGCGAAATCTCCCATTCGGACTTGCCGACGGCGGCCCATTGCAGGCATTCGCGTTCGCGCGGCGTCAGCTCGACATTATCGATGGTCTTGCTGGCCTTCGTGTGAAGCTGCATGGCGCGACCCACCGCATAGGTCGACACCAGCGACACCAGGCCGAACTCGGCGGCGGACAGTTCCACGGCCTCGCCGCCCAGTGACACCATGACGATCTGGCCGTCGAGCGTGATCAGCGGGAATGCCAGCCCGTCGCGCAGCTTGAACACGACGGCGTCGCCCATCACTTCGCCGCTGCTTCTGTCGATGCTAACGCCCTGGGCCGCTTCCCGCCACTGGAACGGCGCCTGCAACTGTTTCATGTGGCTGACGATCGGGTCGTGATCGACATAGTTGCGCGCCACGTAGCGCTCCAGCCATTCGACAGGCCAGTCGCAAAGCAGCACATGCTGCTTCTGCTGGCCGGTCGGCGTGCCCGGCTGCGGAACGGTGCCCGCCATCAGAGCGGTCAGGCCAAAATCCGACGTTATGCCCAACAGCCTCTCGCAAACCGCAGCCGCCGTTCCGGCATGCTGCAGGTGATCTATGTATTCCAGCGTGCGATCGAACTGACCCATCGCAACATCAAACCCCATGTTGCCGCGTTGAAATCGATGATCCGTGCCTTGTTGGCACTTCGCCACCGACCAGGGATTGCAAAGCGTTGCCTTGTGGTTGTGGTTCTCGACCCTGGTCCCCCACCAGGGCAGCCACCGCTGTTTGCAAACCTGCTAAAGCATATCCTGAAATCGACGCGTTGAAATCAAAAAGCATTGTGCCTGTACTATTTTCGTACCAGAACCGATGCGAACACAAGTGCGGTGGAAGTTTATCATGGCGTTCCAGCGGAGGTCTCTCGTCCTTGCGTCGATGCTGATCGCGTCGCTGGCGTCGGGGGAGGGCGCGCGCGCGGCCGAGCCGCAGGTGCCGGTGCTGTGGGATGCCAAGGAGCGGCTGCCGAAACCGGATCTCTCCGCACTGCCGCGGCTGCGGTTCCTGACCACAACCGATTTCCCGCCCTTCAACTTCCTGGACGGCGCGGGAAAGCTGTCCGGTTTCCACATCGACCTGGCGCGCGCCATCTGCGCCGAGCTCGGCATCGTCGACAAATGTCAGATCCAGGCATTGCCCTGGGCCGAGCTCGAAGGAGCGCTTGAGAAAGGCGAAGGCGAAGCGATCATTGCCGGCATCGCCGCGACGCCGCAGTCACGCCAGACATACGCCTTCTCGCGCTCCTACCTGCAATTTCCGGCGCGCTTCATCATGCCGAAGGGCGAGGCGCTGACCGAGCCGCTGTTCGCCAAGCTGCGCGGCAAGCGTGTCGGCGTGATATCAGGCTCGGCGCATGAGCGCATGCTGCGCGATTATTTCAACACCGTTCAGGTCGTCACCTTCGACAGGCCGGAAGACCTCTACGCCAACCTCAAGGCCGGCAAGATCGATGCCGCCTTCGGCGATGGCATGCGTTTCGCCTTTTGGCTGGGCGGTTCGGATGCGGCCGGCTGCTGCCGCTTTGCCGGCGGATCCTATCTGGCGCCGGAATATCTGGGTTCGGGCATGGCCATCGCCGCCCGATCCGATGACCCGGCGCTGGCCGCCGCTCTCGACTACGCGCTGCAGGAGATTTCGCTGAAAGGCACGTTCGCCGAGTTCTACCTGCGCTATTTCCCGGTCAGTTTCTTCTGATCCGGTCCCGATCAGTTTCTTCCGGTCGGGTTGAGTGTCGCCGCTCAGGTCAGCGTGCGCAAGCGCGCCTTGGCCGCGCGGGCGATCGCCGCGACGGTCAGCGTGTCGAGATCGAGCTTGAGGCGAATGAGTTGGAGCACCCGCACCTCCTCCATCCGCATTTCGAGATCGACGGCCGCGACCTCGAAAGCGGCCGCATAGGCGGTGTCGCGCAGGCGCTCCGGCAGGGCCTCGGCCACGCTTGCCAGGACACCCTCCAGCCCGCCCTTTTCATGCAGCTTCTTCTGGCAGGCCTGGGCGACGCCAACCAGGCGGTCGTGGTCGAAATCCTCGAACACCGGCCATGAGCGGACGACCTCGCCGATCCGCGCCAGCTCGACATCCGTCATGTCGCGGTCGGAGGCGGAGGTGATGACCATCAGGTAGATCAGCGCTTCATGCGGGGTCGGCATTCAACAACTCCTCGATACGGGCTGCGAAGGTAGGAACGCCTTCCCTGCGCTGCAAGGAAAAAGCGCCGCGCTCGTTGACGCTCGGGTCAGGCGCGCATAGAGACCGGTTGAAAATCCTCACTTGCGGCTTTGCCGGCGTCTAATTTTGGAAAACAGTGACATGGCGGGATCAAACATCATCGATCTCAATCCCGAAGTGCTGACGGCGGCGGCCGAAAGCAAGGCGTGGCCGTTCGAGGAAGCCCGCAAGATCATCGAGCGCTACAAGGGCCGCGAACTCCCGCAAACGGTGCTGTTCGAAACCGGATATGGCCCGTCTGGCCTGCCGCATATCGGCACGTTCGGAGAGGTGGCGCGTACGTCGATGGTGCGGCATGCCTTCCGCGTCATCACGCAGGACAAGGTCGCCACCAAGCTGCTGTGCTTTTCCGACGACATGGACGGCATGCGCAAGATACCCGACAGCGTGCCGGATCGCGCGGCGCTGGAGCCGCACCTGCACAAGCCGCTGTCTTCGGTACCCAACCCTTTCGGCGGCGATTATGCGAGTTTCGCCGACCACAACAACGCGATGCTCTGCCGCTTCCTCGACACGTTCGGCTTCGACTACGAGTTCGCCAGCGCGACGCAGTACTACAAGACCGGCCGCTTCGACGCGATGCTGTTGCGCGCCGCCGAACGCTACGACCAGATCATGGCGGTGATGCTGCCGACGCTGGGAGAGGAGCGGCAGGCGACCTACAGCCCGTTCCTGCCGATCTCGCCGAAGAGCGGCCGCGTGCTCTACGTTCCCATGAAGCATGTCGATGCCAGGGCGGGCACCATCACCTTCGACGATGACGGTACCGAGACCACGCTTCCGGTTACCGGCGGCAAGGTGAAGCTGCAGTGGAAGCCCGATTTCGGCATGCGCTGGGCGGCCCTTGGCGTCGATTTCGAGATGTTCGGCAAGGACCATCAGACCAATGCGGTGGTCTATGACCGCATCTGCAACATCCTCGGCGGGCACGCGCCGGAACATTTCGTCTACGAGCTGTTCCTGGACGAGAACGGCCAGAAGATCTCCAAATCCAAGGGCAATGGGCTGACCATCGACGAATGGCTGACTTACGCGCCGACGGAGAGCCTGGGACTCTATATGTACCAGCGGCCGCGACAGGCCAAGAAGCTCTATTTCGACGTCATCCCGCGGGCCGTGGACGAATATTACACCTTCCTTGCAGCCTATCGGAGGCAGGACTGGAAGGAACGGCTGGGCAACCCGGTCTGGCACATGCACGACGGCAATCCGCCCGCCATCGACATGCCCGTGCCGTTCTCGCTGCTGCTCAACCTGGTCAGCGCCTCCAATGCGCAGAATAAGGACGTGCTGTGGGGCTTCATCTCGCGCCATGTCCGGGGCGTGACGCCGGCGACCCACCCTGAGCTCGACAGGCTGACGGGTTATGCGATCCGCTATTTCGACGATTTCGTGAAGCCGACGAAGACCTTCCGCGCGCCCGACGACGTCGAGCGGGAGGCGCTGGAAGCGTTGGATCAGGCGCTTGGCGCCCTGCCGGCGGGCTCGGACGGCGAGGCGATCCAGAACGCCGCGCTCAACGTCGCCCGCAAGGTGGAACGCTATCAGGATCATTCCAAGAAGAGCCCCGAAGGTGGTCCGGGCGTTTCGGGCGCCTTCTTCCAGATGATGTACCAGGTGCTGATCGGGCAGGAGCGCGGACCGCGCTTCGGCTCGTTCGCGGCACTCTACGGCATCGCCGAGACGCGCGGGCTCATTCAGAAGGCGTTGGCTGGTCAGCTGGCTTGAGAATGCCGCCGACCTCTTCCAAGATCGAGCCCGGCGCTTGCGGCGCCGGGGCGCGCGCGGCCGGCATCGAAGGCACGCCTGAAAGGCTTGGCGCCGATCCGAAAATGCCTTTCCTTTCGCTGCGCGCTTTTTCCCCGACTTCGACGTAAGGGCCGCCTTTGGCGGCGCGCGCCCAGCCGTTCTCGACCAGCCATCGGCCGACATCCTGCTTGCCGATCCGGCAGTCGGCGGCGATCAGGTCGCGGCCGCCTTCCGGCGGCACGGCGCAGACCACCGCCCGGCCGCGCAGGAAGGCGCGGAACGCCGTGCGCGCGCGGACGCCGCAGGGCCAGGATTTACCGTCCGAGGTGCAGGTCTCGTCCTGCCCGACAATGTCGACGCCGGAAACCGCGACAGAATAGCCCTTCGCCTCGATCAGTCCGGCGGCGGGCGCGACCGGCTGGAACAGCTTCGTCCCTTTCCAGTCGTCCGGCATTTTCGGCTTGGGCGGCATGGCCAGCGCCAGCTTGCTCAACGGCGCGCGCGGCTCCACCCGCTCCAGCTCCTTGCTGGGAAGCTCCGGCGGCGCCACGACTTGGGGATCGATCGCACGCGAGTGCGGGCTAGCGGCGGGGGGCGGCGGAGCGGCAATGGCCGATGTGGCCGGCTCCTCCGGCACGCCGTCGGTGCCTGGCTGAGAGACCGTATCGGCGCTCGGATCGATCTGTTCCACCGCGACGGCAGCTTCGCCGCTCTTCAGCGCGCGGCCGCCGGCGACTACCAGCGCGGCCATTCCAGGGACCATCAGAACCGCAAGGACAAGATGAGGAAGCCGCACCAGCCCGCACCCTATTGGCTTGCCCAGACGATCCGCGCCACCCATTCAACCTCGCGCATGGGAATGTCGCGGTCCGGATGATCGGGATTGAGCGAAACCAGTGCGATCGACCTGGCGGTCTGGCGATCGAGCACCTTGGCCATCACCTCGCCGCCCGTCGTCTTGACGACGACGCGATCGCCCTTGCGGATGAGGGCTGCCGGCTCGACGATGAGCACGTCGCCATTGCGGTAGAGCGGCAGCATTGAATCGCCTTGCACCTGAAGCGCATAGGAACTCTCGGTCGATTGCGCCGGCAGTTCCACCAGATCCCAGCCTTGACCGGCCGGGAAGCCGGCATCGTCGAAAAACCCGCCGGCGCCGGCCTGGGCAAAGCCGAGCAGCGGAACGGCACGCCCGCGGGCGGGCATCGCGCCGTGGCCGGCCCGACCTTCTATCAGCCCGGTGAATTCGTCGAGCGAAGCGCCCGTCGCCTCGATGATCTTGGCCAGCGATTCGGTCGAGGGCCAGCGTGGCCTGCCGTCCGACGACAGTCGCTTCGACTTGTTGAAGGCAGTCGAATCAAGGCCGGCCCGCTTCGCCAAGCCGGAAGCCGAGAGCGAATACCGCTCGGCCAGAGCGTCGATGGCGGCCCAAACACGGTCATGCGAGAGCAATTCCGCTCTCCTTGCAAAAAGGAAAAAATGCCTTTCCTTTCTAGTCTTCGAATGAAGGTTTGTCCACCGGCTGTGGCATCGCATCACATCTTCCTGCTGGCCGCGCCAATTCCGGTTCCCGGGTCAACCGATCCGCTTGGCCTGCTCGCGGAGGTTCCGGTGCGAGGCCATGAACGCCCGCTCGGCTTCGCTGGGCGGACGCGGCTGGGCGGAGCGGCCAAGCGCGGCGACGACCTCGTCAATATCGAGAAAGCGCCGGGCGGCGCGGTCGTAGACGCCGGCTGTCGTCATGATCAATGCGGCGGTCTCGCCATTGTCGAGGACGAAACGGTGCTTGCCGATGACCTGGCTGCCTTCCCAGGTCTCGATCGAAGACACCACTTCGAAACGCCGCCACAGTTTGATCTCACGCACATAGGCCGATTGCAGCCCGCCGATCATCGGCGCCCAGCCATTCGTTCTCGCCAGAGTGATGAGGCCGGCGCGGATGAAGATATCGATGCGGCCAAGGTCCGCCAGCATCATATAGCGGGCATTGTTGAGATGGCGGTTGAAATCGATGTCCGTCGGCAGGCAGCGAAAGGCCAACCGGCTTTCATCACCCATCTGGTAGGAGCCACGGCTGCCCGCCGTGGCCATCATACGCGCAAGGCGCCCCCAGACATACATTACGGCGCGGCGCGTCTTTTCGGACGCGCAAGGGACGCCGCGGCACCTTTGATTCCGACCACGCTCAGGCCGCCTGCTTCACGTCGCCCTTCGCGTAGGGGTCGAAGCGCTGGTAGAAAGTCTCGCCCTTTTCGGCCATGTCGAGCAGCAGCCTGGGCACCTTGAACTCGGCGCCGTATTTCTTCTGCAAGCCCTTTGCGATCTTGACGAACTGCCCGGCGCCGATGCCGTCGATGTAGGACAGCGCGCCGCCCGTATAGGGCGCGAAGCCGAAGGCCAGGATCGAGCCGACATCGGCCTCGCGCGGATCGGTGACGATGCCCTCCTCCATCACCCGAGCCGCTTCCAACGCGATGGTGACCAGCAGGCGCTGCTGCAATTCCGCATAGTCGACCTTCTCCGGCTTGAGCTGCGGATAGAACTCCCTAAGGCCCGGCCACAGCTTCTTCTTGGCCGGCTTGGCCGGATAGTCATAGAAGCCCTTGCCGTTCTTGCGGCCGAAGCGGCCGTGGTCGTCGACCATGGTGTTGATCAGCGCCATCTGCTTCGGGTCGACCGCCTTGTCGCCGAGATCCCTGATGGTCTGCTTCATGATCTTCTGGGCGAGGTCGATGGCCGTCTCGTCGGTCAGCGCCAGCGGGCCGACCGGCATGCCGGCGGCCTTGGCGGCGTTCTCGATCATCGGCGCCGGAACGCCCTCGATCAACATCTTGTAGGCTTCCGACATATAGCGCAGGACGCAGCGGTTGACGTAGAAACCGCGCGTATCGTTGACGACGATCGGCGTTTTCTTGATGGCGCGCACGAAGTCGATCGCGGTGGCCAGCGCCTTGTCACCGGTCTTCTTGCCAAGGATGATTTCGACCAGCATCATCCTGTCGACCGGCGAGAAGAAATGGATGCCGATGAAATTCTTCGGCCGCGCCGAATTCTTGGCCAGGGCGGTGATCGGAATGGTCGAGGTGTTCGACGCGAAGATCGCCGACGACTTCAGCACCGCTTCCGCCTGTTCGGTGGCGCTTTTCTTCACCGCGGAATCCTCGAACACCGCCTCGACCACGAGATCGCAGCCGGCAAGGTCGGCATAGTCCGATGTCGGCGTGATCAGCGACAGGAGCCTGTCCTTGTCCTCGGGCTTGGCACGCCCCTTCTTCACCTGATCCGAGATCAGACCATCCGAATGGGCCTTGCCCTTCTCGGCGGACTCCATGTCGCGGTCGAGCAGCACCACCGGGATGCCGGCTTTGGCCGTGACATAGGCGATACCGGCGCCCATGAAGCCCGCGCCGAGAATACCGATCTTCTTGAACCTGGTTTCCGGCACGCCGGCCGGGCGGCGCGCGCCCTTGTTGAGTTCCTGCAACGATACGAACAGCGAGCGGATCATCGCCGCCGCTTCCTTGGTCTGCATGATCTCCGTGAAATAGCGCTGTTCGATCCTGAGGGCGGTGTCGAACGGCACCAGCAGGCCCTCATAGACGCATTTCAGGATCGCCGCGGCGGCCGGATAATTGCCATAGGTCTCGCGGCGCAGGATGGCGATGGCCGGCGGCCACAGATTGGCGCCCGCCGCCGAATAGACCGGGCCGCCGGGCAGCTTGAATCCCTTCTCGTCCCACGGCGCTACCGGCTTGAGGCCGTTCCTGATCATGGCCTTCGCAGTCTCGACCAGCTTGGCCGGCTCGGCGACCTCGTGGATCAGGCCCATCGCCTTCGCCTTCTGCGGCGACAGGTTCTGGCCGGAGGCCAGCATTTGCAGCGCCTGCTGCTGGTCGGTGAGACGCGGCACCCGCTGGGTGCCGCCGGCGCCCGGGAAAATACCGATCTTCACCTCGGGGAGCGCCATCTTCACCTTGTCGGAATCGGCGGCGACGCGGCCATGGCAGGCCAGCGACATTTCGAATGCACCGCCCATGCAGGTGCCGTTGATTGCTGAAACCCACGGCTTGCCCGATGTTTCCAGCTTCCGGAACAGACCGGTCATGGTGCCGGCGTTTTCGAACAGCGCCCTGGTCGCCTTTTCGAGATCCTTGCCCTTTTCAGCCGCGAAGGTCGTCAGCATCTTCTGGAGCATGGTGATGTCGGCGCCGCCTGAGAACGTATCCTTGCCGGAGGTGATGACCGCGCCCTTGATGGCGGCGTCGCCCGCCACCCTGTCGACAATGGCGTTCAGCTCGCGCATCACCTCCTCGGTGAAGACGTTCATCGAGCGGTCCGGCATGTTCCAGGTGACCAGCGCAATGCCGTCGGCGTCGATGTCGAGGGTGAAATTGATGTAGCTCATCGTTTCTCTCCCCGTCAGACGCGTTCGATGATGGTTGCGGTGCCCATGCCGGCGCCGATGCACAGCGTCACCAGCGCGGTGTTCAAATCGCGGCGCTCGAGCTCGTCCAGCACGGTGCCGAAGATCATCGCGCCGGTGGCGCCCAGCGGATGGCCCATGGCGATGGCGCCGCCATTGACGTTGATCCTGTCGTGCTCGATATCGAAGGCCTGCATGTAGCGCAGCACCACGGAGGCGAAGGCCTCGTTGAGCTCGAACAGATCGATGTCCGACAGCTTCATCTTGGCGCGCTTCAACAGCTTCTCGGTGACGTCAACGGGGCCGGTCAACATCAGCACCGGCTCGGAGCCGATGTTGGCGAAGGCGCGGATGCGCGCGCGCGGTTTCAGGCCCATGGCCTTGCCGGCCTTCTTCGAACCGAGCAGCACGGCGGCCGCGCCATCGACGATGCCCGACGAATTGCCGGCATGGTGGACGTGATTGACCTCCTCCACTTCCGGATGCTTCTGCACCGCGACGGCGTCGAAGCCGCCCATTTCGCCGGGCATGACGAAGGAGGGATTGAGCGAGGCCAGCGACTGCATGTCGGTCGATGGGCGCATATGCTCGTCATGGTCGAGGATGGTGAGACCATTCTGGTCCTTGATCGGGATCACCGAATTCCTGAAGCGGCCATCGGCCCAGGATTTTGCCGCGCGCTTCTGGCTCTCGACGGCGTAGGCGTCGACATCATCCCGGCTGAAGCCGTATTTTGTGGCGATCAGGTCGGCCGAAATACCTTGCGGCACGAACCAGCCGGGCAGGCCGACCGAAGGGTCCATGAACCAGGCGCCACCCGAGGCGCCCATGCCGACGCGCGACATCGATTCGACACCGCCGGCAATGACGATCTCATCGGCGCCCTGGGCTATCTTGGCGGCGCCGAAATTGATGGCGTCGAGGCCGGAGGCGCAGAAGCGCGAGATCTGCATGCCGGGCGCCGAGGTCGCGTAGCCGGCCTCGAAGGCCGCGGCGCGCGGAATGACCGACCCCGCCTCGCCGACCGGGTCGACACAACCGAAGATGATGTCGTCGACAGTTGCAGTGTCGAGCCCGTTGCGGTCGCGCAGCGCCTCCAGCGTCCTGGCGGCGAGCCGCACTGCCGGCACTTCGTGCAGCGAGCCATCCTTCTTGCCCCTGCCGCGCGGCGTGCGAACGGCGTCATAGACGTAAGCTTCGGCCATTTTCCTGCTCCTTGGGTTTGCCGATCGATGCTCAGAGCGAGCGGCCGATCAGCAATTTCATGATCTCGTTGGTGCCGCCATAGATGCGCTGGACGCGGGCGTCGCGGAACATGCGGGCGATCGGATATTCATTCATGTAGCCATAGCCGCCATGCAATTGAAGGCATTCGTCGACGACTTTGCCCTGCAGGTCGGAAAGCCAGTACTTGGCCATCGACGCCGTCACCGGATCGAGACCGCCATCGATGTGGCGCGCCACGCAATCATTGTAGAAGACGCGGCCGATCGTGGCCTCGGTCTTCAGTTCGGCCAGCTTGAACTGGGTGTTCTGGAAATCGATGACCGCCTTGCCGAACGCCTTGCGCTCCTTGACGTATTCGATGGTCAGCGCCAGCGCGCGCTCGACCATGGCAATCGCGCCGGTGCCGATCTGCAAACGCTCCTGCGGCAATTGCTGCATGAGCTGGATGAAGCCTTGTCCCTCCTCGTGGCCGAGCAGGTTGGAGGTCGGCACACGCGCATCGTTGAAGAACAGCTCCGATGTGTCATTGGCTTTCAGGCCGATCTTGTCGAGGTTGCGGCCGCGCTCGAAGCCATCGACCTCGTCGGTCTCGACGACGATCAGCGAAGTGCCCTTGGCACCCTTGTCCGGATCGGTCTTGGTGACGACGATGATGAAATTGGCAAGCTGGCCATTGGTGATGAAGGTCTTGGAGCCATTGATCTTGTATTGGTTGCCGTCCCTCTCGGCCCGCGTCTTGACGCCTTGCAGGTCGGAGCCGGCGCCGGGCTCCGTCATGGCGATGGCGCCGATCAGTTCGCCGGTGGCGAGCTTCGGCAGCCATTTCTTCTTTTGCTCCTCCGAGCCGTAGTGGAGGATGTAGGGGGCGACGATGGAATTGTGCAGGCCGATGCCGAAGCCATCGACGCCGACATGGCCGATGGCTTCGATGATGGCGCTCTCATGGGCGAAGGTGCCGCCCGATCCGCCATATTCCTCCGGCATGGAGGCGCAGAGCAGGCCGGCGGCACCGGCCTTCAGCCAGCTCTCGCGGTCGACCATTTCGTTCTTCTCAAACTCGTCGTAACGCGGCGCGATCTCTTCGGACATGAAGCGGTGCGCCATGTCGTAGAGCATGCCGACCTCGTCCGCCGCCCAGGCGGGCTTCGGCAGGCCAAGGATTTCGGCTGGGTTGGTCATGCGATGATCTTCCTCCCAAGGTCTGCCATCGAAATTGAGATCCGCGCACTGTCGCGGCGCCCCCTCCCGGCCCCTCTGGACCGCCCTCCCCTCAAAGGGAGAGGGATTATTTCTAGAACGCTTCCGCCGGCAGTGCCATCAACGTATCGGCGCCACTGGAGATGCGGGCGAGACGCGTCGCGGTTTCCGGCATGATCCGCTCCATGAAGAAGCGCGCCGTCACCAGCTTGTTGTCGTAGAAGGACGACGCGCCGTTGGCGCCCGGCTTGCCTTGGGCGGCCCTGGCCATCCGCGCCCACATATAGCCGAGCGCCACGAGGCCGAAGAGATGCATGTAGTCGGTCGAGGCGGCGCCGGCATTGTCGGGCTTGGCCATGCCGTTCTGCAGCAGCCACATGGTCGCCGTCTGAAGATCGTTGAGGCTCTTCTTCAATGCCTTGGTAAAGGGGGCCATCTTCTCGTCGGCGCGGTTCTCTTCACAGAACTCGCCGACTTCCTTGAAGAACGCCTGCACCGCGCGGCCGCCGTTCAGACCCAGCTTGCGGCCGACGAGATCGAGCGCCTGGATGCCGTTGGCGCCTTCATAGATCATGGCGATGCGGGCATCGCGCACGAACTGGCTCATGCCGTGCTCTTCGATGTAGCCATGGCCGCCGAACACCTGCTGCGCCATCACGGCGTGATCGAAGCCCTTGTCGGTGAGCACGCCCTTCACCACCGGCGTCATCAGCCCGGTGTAGTCGTCGGCCGCCTGGCGGTCCCTGTCGTCTGCGGAGCGATGGGCGATGTCCGACTTGATCGCCGTCCACAGCGCCAGCGCGCGGCCGGCCTCGTTGAAGGCTCTCATGGTCATCAGGCTGCGGCGGATGTCGGGATGGACGATGATCGGGTCGGCCTTCTTGTCCGGCGCCTTCGGTCCCGACAGCGAGCGGCCCTGCAAGCGGTCCTTGGCGTAAGCGACGGCATTCTGGTAGGCAATCTCCGACAGTGACAGCCCCTGCAGGCCGACGCCGAGCCGCGCCTCGTTCATCATCGTGAACATCGCCTTGAGGCCGCCATTGGCCTCGCCCAGCAGCGTGCCTTGCGCCTCGTCATAGTTCATGACGCAGGTCGAATTGCCGTGGATGCCCATCTTCTCCTCGATCGAACCGCAGGAGACGGTGTTCCTCTCATCGGGATTGCCAGAAGCATCGAGCTTGAGCTTCGGCACGATGAACAGCGAGATGCCCTTCACCCCTTCGGGCGCCCCCTCGATGCGGGCCAGCACCAGGTGGACGATGTTGTCCGCCATGTCGTGCTCGCCGGCCGAGATGAATATCTTCTGGCCCGAGATCTTGTAAGTGCCGTCGCCATTCGGCACGGCCTTGGTGCGCAGCAGGCCCAGATCGGTACCGCAATGCGGCTCGGTCAGGTTCATGGTGCCGGTCCAGGCGCCCTCGACCATCTTCGGCAGCCATTTGGCTTTCTGCTCGTCGGTGCCATGGGTGATGATCGCCGCGATCGCGCCCTGCGTCAGGCCCGGATACATCATCAGCGACATATTGGCCGACACCATATACTCGGCCACGGCGGTATGCACGGCATAGGGCAGGCCCTGGCCGCCGAACTCGACGGGCGCCGCCAGCCCCATCCAGCCGCCCTCGCGATACTGATCGAAGGCTTCCTTGAAGCCCCTCGGCGTCGTCACCGAGCCATCGTCATGGCGCACACAGCCTTCCATGTCGCCGACACGGTTGAGCGGATGCATTACGTTTTCCGCGAGCTTGGCGCCCTCGGCGAGGATCGCCTCCAGCACGTCGGGCGTTGCATCAGAAAAGCCGGGGAGATTGGAATAGCGCTGGTAGCCCAGCACCTCGTTGAGCACGAACAGCGTATCCTGCACCGGCGCCCTGTAGATCGGCATGCTCTTCTCCACCCTGCGGACCTGATCCGAAACCCCCGAATTCATGTCAGGCGGCATGCGGACCCGTGTTCAGCGGGAGATAACAAAAATTGACGTTTGCGTAAACGTCAATTCAGCCGATGCGACAAAATTTCTCCTGCACCGCAGCAAACCGCACGCGATGCAGTACATGTGTTGGAACCCTTAATGACAAAAGCCGCGTGGCGCTCGCCACACGGCTTTTTTCGATCATGGATGTTGCGCCGCAAGGCGGCGGCCCAAATCAGCCGGCGACGCTCGCCTGCGGCGCCGAGCGCTCGACCAGCATCTGCCGGACGGTAGCCATGGAGGTGCTCAACTCGCTGATGGCGTCATCGATGAGCGTGCGCTGCTTCTGGAGGCGGGCAAGCTGCTTCTCCGACTTGTCCAATGCCAGCCGCAACTGCTTGGTGTTGGAGCCGGTGGGATCATAGAGATCCATCATCTGCTTGACGTCGCGCAACGAGAACCCGACCTTGCGGCCGAGCAGGATCAGTTTCAGCCGAACCCTGTCGCGGCGCGTGTAGAGGCGGGTTGAACCGTCGCGCTGCGGGTTGAGCAGGCCCTTGTCTTCGTAGAAACGCAGCGTGCGCAGCGTCACGCCATATTTCTTGGCCATTTCGCCGATGCGGACGAGGTCCTCGCCCGAGTCGACGGATATAGTGTTGGTATTGGCCGCGGTCTCGCCGGCCGAGATAAGCTTCATGGTCACTGGCTTTCCCCGTCTGTGGCGTCGCGGTCCTGGACCAAGCGATGCCTGACTGAAAGCGGGGGCGTGCTTCCAGCCGTGGTTTCGACAAACAAATCGCAAACAGCACGCTTGATGCGCCTTTTACGTTTACGTCAATTCTATACCGATAGCCCTCTCATGACGCAAGGGCGTTGTGCGGGCGGCGCTTTATGCCGCAGCGGCCGGTTCACCGCGAACTTCGTCGCAACTTCTTAAGCTTGGTTAACGCGTTGTTAGCGTTGCTGAAAAAATAGAAAAGCCGGATCAACGGCTTACAGGCTGCGCGTTACGGCGCGTTACGACCATCGCTATAGGAGATAAAAATGAGCGCAATTGCCGTCATCGGATCACGCACATTTAGGGATAGTAGGCTCTTGGCTTCGACGCTGGAGGCCGCGCAGCCAACGAAGGTAATCAGCGGCGGCGCAAAGGGCGCCGACTCCCTGGCCGAGACATGAGCTAGGCGAAGCGATGTGGAGACGCAAATCTTCCTGCCCGATCACAAGCAATACCGCCATCCGTACCACCATCGCCAGCGTTATGGTGCGTTACGGGTGCGTTTTTGGAGGATGAAATGACGTCGATCGATGGATATATAATCGCCAATCGCCAATGGTCGCCTGACTCAATTTTGAGGATGGGAAAGCATACCTTTGGCATGACCGCAGGAGAGGCATGGCGCCGTCATGTTGGCGGCATCATATCGGAGAGTGGCGACTTCTCAGTGTATGTTCAGCGATGGTCCGACAAGGGCTTTGGTCCGCACAAGGTGACCCTTACCTTGGCCGCCTAGCTACGGCCCGGAACTGGCTAGAGAATGTATGGAGAATAAAGATGGCTAACGGAAATCGCGATTATTTTACCGGCAGGTACATGCATGGACCCGTACACACGCCACGCAAAAGCGACAGGGAAGTCATCGACGCCCTTGTGGCTGCGCTGGATGAATTGGCTGACTTAATGGATGGCACTGTTTCTGGCGATTATGTTCCAGACAGTTTTACCACCCAGCCAGCTCGCGCCGCGCTTGCGCTGGCGCGCAAAGGAGGGTGAGTGGGATGGACGATCTGGCCTACCTTCAGCGCAATGCCTTTGAATTTATCCTGAACGTCAATCCTGGCGCTTGCTGCTTCACAACTCCGCGCGAAGAAACAATCTATCGTGACGAGACCGAGGAGTCGGTCGCTGAAGATTGGATATCGTTTGAGCAGCGAGATGAGGCATACCGAACCGGTCGCTTTTTATCCGCGCAGGTCTATCCGTGCGGGAGTGTGTCATTTTATCGCTTCTACGGTACCTCGGCCGAGGACGTAATTTCTGCCTGCGCTAAGGTCTGTAGAGATGAGCAAGAGAGATGGCGCAACAACGGCAGTGAGCCGTTTTCACCCAAGCCGGAGCCAAGCCCATGACCCTAGAATCCCTAGCCCGCACAATCGCCAAAGCGCGCCACGGCACAGATGCCATGTGGGCCAATTACATGGGCGCGGCTGAGTCGGCTAGGCGGGAAATCGTTGAGGTGTGCGCTAAGATCGCGATACGAAACGCGCCAGCAACGCAGGACTGGGCTGACGCGCCACTGCAGGCTCAAGCGCAGCGCACAGCGGCGGCTATCCGCGCACTTCTCTCGCCACAGCCAACCGACGAAAACGACGACATACCCGTATTTCTAGAGCGCCCCTAATCCTCCACGATCCCCTTCACCGACGCGTGCCGCAGCTTAGCCTCGCCCCGCAGGTGCTTTACACGCGCCCGCACGCCGGGCTTCAGCCACTCGACGCCCGACACCGCAGGAACGCCTACGGGCGCCTTCCTGCCCGCCTGGACGCGCTTCCATAGCCGCTCGCGGATATCCTTCGGCAGAGTGATGAACGCCGATCCTGCATACTTGCCGCCCCGCCCCATCAGGGCCATTGCAGGCTTGCCTGGCTCGCGCTTGACGCCCAGCAAGTCCATTTCGGAAAACTCATAGCATTTGATTTTCAGCCAAGCGTCAGACTCGCCGCTTCGGTATGCGGCACCTCGGCGCTTGGATACCATGCCCTCAAGGCCCAACTTCTCGACGCCGCGAAAGAACTCAGCGCCTCCGCCTTCGACATGTTGGCTGAACTGGATGACCCCATCTGCCGGCTTCACCAAGTCCCACAGCATAGCTCGCCGCTCTACGACGGGCAGCGGACGTAAGTCCTGGCCGTTGAGATGCAGCAGGTCGAACGCCACGAACGCCAGTCGTTCGGCGTTCCATGTCATTGCCGACCGCAGCGCGTGAAAGTCCGGCGAGCCACTGGCGGTCGGCGCTATTACCTCTCCATCAATTATGGCAGACCGCGCGCCAAGAGACTCCGCGGCAGCCACTATCGGCCAGTAGCGCTTGGTCCAATCAACCCCGGTCTTGGTGTAGGCTCGAGCGCCATCCCAATCGATGATGACCTGCGTGCGGTAGCCATCGTATTTGATTTCGTGGATCCAATCGTCGCTGACTGGCGGTTCCTCCACCAACCGCGGCAATTGCGGCGGGATGAACCTCAAGCGGTCTTGGCTGGTAACACGACGCATGCACTGACTCCAACGACCGACTCAAGCTTCAATGTCGGGATTCGGTTCCGGAACATTTTAGACGAAATGAATGTTTGAAGGGTTATGACACCGCCGACCATGACCCATGAAGAATGTAGCAACGCACTGCGCCTGATCAGGATGGCGATCGAGGAGACATGCCCACCCGGCGTACTGCCAAGCGAAGAGATGGTGAACGCTATTTACGGCCCGGCACCAATCAACCATGCCGAAGCCCTAGCCAAGGCAATCATTGCCACGGTGGAAAAGCTCACCGCCAGCTAGGCATATGTTCCTATATGCGCTATGTGGCAGCATGGAACTCACCGAGATAGTCACCGACAAATTCTACTGGGAAATCCGTTTCGAGGATATCCCGCAGCACGTTGCGCTTGGTATCCGTTGCGGATGTTGCCGGCATGAGGCGCCGACCGATCGCGAGCGCCTGCGCAAACGGTCAGGCGAGGCTTACGTGCGATTCTCTACCAAGTTCACCAGATGCACCAACTGCGGGAACCGCCACCACAATAGAGTGTATGTGGTCGGCGAACTGCAACGCCCAAACAGCCAGCAGTAATACAAAATTAACTACTATAGCACGAATGCAACACACCCAGAAATGTTCGGTGAAAATTGCACTGGTCCGACCAAAAGCAGCTTGCGTAGCACAAGCAAATATAACAGTGTGCAGGCGGGCTTAGTAACCCGGATCGTGAATAGGCGCAGATTGCGCCGAAATCGTGCGACCGCTTGGCGGCGACGCACGCACCTGGCTTCGGCCGGGGGCGGCGCGCGTATGTCCAGGCGCAAGCTAAAGGCGAGCCGGTGCGTCTTCACGGCGTATTACTAACCCCCGGCTTGGCCTGAGGAACCCAGCCCGAGAAAAGCATTGAGGTGCGGATTGGCGCTTGTGTGTGTTGGCGCCCAAAGGCAACAACAAACAACAGGGTTTGGGCAATGATCACGGTAAAAGTTCCACGAATAAACATAGGACAGTGCATAAGAATAAGCGACAATGAGGCTGGCATAGTGATTGAGGCGGCCGCTATCCTCAACGGCTCCGACATTTATAAGGTGATTCGCGCATTCGATGATGAAGGCGAAACCGCTTACGTTGTAGACGCAGAGGTACTAACGCCTGGTGGTCCGCTATGTGCGGAGTGTCCACTATGGTTCGGCGGGCGGTGCGGGCTGTAGCCTGTTCTGCCTAGCGGCCCGCCAGCCGCTTGCTAGACGCGCCACGGCGCGCTATAGGCCATGCATTAGAAGAGGGATAAATGCATGGCCGTTACCGACGTCAAGAAACTGCGCCCGGAACTGCTAGAGATAAGCGATGCTGAGTTCGAGCGCCGCGCTGTGGAGTTCGAGATGGCTAGGCAGGAACGCCAGCGAATTGCCGATATCAAAGCCAAGGAAGAGCTTGCCGCGGAGGCAGCCCGCCAGGTCGAAGCCGTGCTTGCCGGCGTGAAGTGGCTGCATGATCAGGGGTTGCTGCCCGATCGCGTTACGGCGGGCTTTAGCCGCGGCGATATCTTTTCGCCAGGGTCCATACTGAAAGCGCCAACGGCTGAAAGCTTGGCTGGCGGGCCGCGTAAGGCATCTGCTAGCGGTGAGAAGAAGTTCCGTAGGCGGAAGGATCCGGTGACGGGTGAATATGTACCGTCCAAGGCTGCGCAGAAGGCTGGTGTGGCCTGAATCAAAAAAAGCCCGCCTTCTTGCGAGGGCGGGCTCATATTAGATTCGGATTAGTCCAGATACTCGTCCCAATTGATGCTATACCAAGCGCGCCACTTTTCTATCCATTCAGACCACAGAATGTCAGTAGCCTTATATGTCGGAAATGCGCCGCGCGGACTGGTGCCGTAATCGACATAGTTGTGGCCAGCCAGGATGTGTAAAAAGAACTGCACAAATAATCCATGCTTACCATTCTGCAAATCGAACGTCGTACGATCACGGACCGCTTCAAGCGTCTTGATAGCCGGTGCGTCTATCTCTGAATCGTAAGCGCCAACGATTCCATCGAAGGCATCCCACGGGTCGAAATAGCGCGGCGAATACGTTGAAGGATCACAGACGCCAATTTCAACCTTGCTCGGCGGCAGCGGCAAATCCAAAAGCGCGCGCAGTCTCTTTGCTGCGGCCTCATCTATCTGTTGAGGCGTCATCACCAGCCACCCACCATCTGCTGTGCAATCTTTCGCGCTTGTCGCTCCAACTCCTCCACGGTAGCGGCCGAAATCGTAGCATCAGCAACCACAGCGGCCTGCACAGCGTCGCTCTCAACTCCGAACGGCCCTTTGTGCCCAGGACGCTCCAGGCGCCACACGGTGCCTCCCTGTGCCTTGAACCACGGCGCCTCGTAAACCAGTGACTCGACCACGATTGGCGCTTGCGGTTTGCGCTGCCGCACCAATGCTATTTCCATCCCAAGCGTCCACTCAACGCCAAGCGTTGCGCCCATGAAGTGGCCGAACTTCTCCATGAAGTACCGCGGCGCAACGCCACCTGGCATGCGGTCGCACGGCGTATCCTTAAGATCGCCATAAATCATTTCCCAAGCGTCGTCCGCATCGAAGCCGGCCGCAATAAGCCATTCGCGCGATGCCTCTTTGCCGGACGCGAAAGGATGCACGGAGACGAAGCCAAACTCCTTGTGCAGGAGAGCAGCGACTGTCGACTTGCCGACATTCCGCTTGCCTGTCAGCCCAATGAGTGGCGGCCGTCCGATACGCGGCACGCGGTTGTCGTTGGCGGGTAGGTCATGACCGCCCCATGGGTCGTAGGCGAGAGCGGCGGTCATTTCAGGTTCTCCGACAGGTATCCGGCCAGCATCCAAATCGGAAGGCCGATCGCGATGACTGCTGCGACTAACGCATTAACGGTGCCACTGTACAAACCAGTTGCAGCTATCGCACAGCCACTCGCCAAGGTGTACAGAACGCATAGAGCAATCCAAGCCTTCACCATATCACACCTCCTCCTTAACCTTGCGCCTTGGTGCGCCTTCTCTTGTCGGACGATCGCGCACCGGACCTTCTGGTGCGTCCACCTTAAATTTGGGATCCACCGCAATGCGCCGGAAGATTGCCAGCGGGTCGCTGACTAGCGGCCGGAAGCGGCGGGCGTTAAACGGGGGGTCGTCGTGTCCGTAGGTCGGACACTGACCGCGTTCTATGCCCTCTAGGCGAACGCCGATGAACTCGCCGTCGACGTAGCTTGTGTATGGGCCAACCCATCGCAGCACGTAGGTTTGGCCCTCGGTGATACCGAGCGGGATTGTGGTGCGCGGCGGCTGGGTTGCGTCGACGCAGACGACTTCTTGGCCGGGATAGAAGGTGTTCATGCCAGATCCCTCACCATCGCGGCGATGGCAGCAGCGGCAAACCCGCACGCAGCCATGCCAAAACCGTCACCGATAGACACTTTCAGTGCACCTGCGACGCCACAACAGATAGTCGCGGCAAACCACAGGTTCCAACCGTTGGTTAGATACCGCATCACGCCGCCACCCCCATGTTTTGGAGCCTTTCGTAAGTCCCTAGAAACGCCGCCTCTGCCTCTTGATGCGACCAGAAGCGCAACTCGATGCCCAAAGGGTTATTATGCTTGGCGTGCCAATCCATCGGCCGCATGTTGACTAGCTCGTCGGAAATGATGCGGTTATCCGCCTCGTGGACTAGCGCCGGCATTTCCTCGGCCAGGCCGAACCGTTTTGCAATCACCTTCCACAGCGCGGCCTCATGCAGGCGGTATTCGTGCATGCTGCGCTTTACGGGGCGCGGCATGTCGACCAAGTACGCTTCCGTAGCGTCGTGCAACAGCCCGGCTAGCGCGTCCGCTGCCGAGCCGTGCCACCAGATCCAGTTGGCGATGAGCACGGAATGCTCGGCCACGCTGTAGAAGCGATTGCAGTGGCCGGCGTACCGGCATTGCAAAGACAGGCTGTGTGCGATATCCTCGATATGCACTTCGTCGGGGCGCGCATCCAACGGATGGAAATGGCGGGCCGTGTAAGTCTGCATGGTGTCGCCGCGCCTTGTTGCTTCGGCAACCGAGCGCGTGTTGTTGTTGGCCAGATAGCCATAGCGTTCGACAACCGGGTCAATATCCCCAAACGTCTCCTGCGACAGCGTGTCGTGCTCGACGTAGCGGCGCGCGATGGAGTCGTAATTCTTGGGAATAACGTCGCGAGGTGCAAAGGTAATTCTACCTACTTCCATCACGCCGCACTCCTCTGCTGTTCGTTGTCGTTGGCTGCTCTAACACGGACCACCGGCTTGGCTGCCCGCCACTTGCCGTTCTGGAGAGTAATCAAGGTGCGCTTGCCGTTCTGGTACTGGATGATGTGCGACACCGCCCACGAGCTTGGCCCTTTATTGTAGCCGTGCCGAAGGTTCATCGCGCCTGCACAATAAACGCCATCCATGATTTCTGGCGAGTGCTTGTCGCCGATGCTCATCTTCCGGCCGATGCGCGCAAATCCAGAGATTGTACCCTTGGAACCATTGGCACCACGGAAGCCGTGATTGCCGCACTCAACGCCATCAATTACGTAGCTGTCGCCATCATGCACCCACTCAACGCCAGATAGGGCGTCAGTCGACAACATGCGCGCCGCTGCCTCAAGCAGACTGTATGACGGAACCGGTGCGCCACTTTCCAATGCGACGGCTTGCGTTTCGCGGGCGGCAAGATACGCGTCGTCAAGCATCAGACCATATCGGGCGTTGATGCCATCATTGCGGTATCTGCCTTCGCGGACGTATCGCTCGAGGCCTAGGTCGTGATTGCTTTCCACGACGACCGGCGTAACCCCAGGTCGGCGCAACCTCGTCAGGAAGCGAGTAACACCACGCACCTCATCCATAACGCTGGTGCGCCCACGAACTGCCATCTCAAAGAAATGAGCGTTGTCGTTGGCGTGGTGATGGCTGCGCGTTTCGTTGTCGAAGATGTCATGCGCCAGGACGACATCTGGCCTAAGCGTATCAATCACGTTGTCACGATATGTGGACGTCGTGTCGGTGCCAAATCCGAAGGTGGCAAGTGCGTTCCTGTGGTCTAACTTGCGCTCGTGGATATCGCCACAGACAACAGCCCGCACCTTGTGGCCCGTCGTTACCTGGCCACCTGAGACGAACACGTCAAGGTCATAAAACGAGCCGTCATCCGAGGCACTAATTTGGCGCGGGAAGATGTCGCCAGCCGCATCGAACTCGACCAGAGTCGCACCGATGATGTGGTGAAAAATGGACTTAATACCAGCCTTGCGCGGGATGACTTTCGGATTGGTGACTGCGCCAGTCGTCATCACCTGATGCGCCTGGATTGCAGGATCGGTCGACGGCACGCTCTTCAACTGAAGCTTGGCGTGCGGAAACACCGCCCACCGGCCACGGCTGTACGTAACAAGATCCGATATCGGGCGCGCCGCCGTAGGCAGCGTGTTCATCTCGCCTGCAAAGATGAAGTTGTCACCGATCGCCATTTGGCCGAAAGCGATGAAATCGGAAATCAGAGGGTCGTACTGGCGAGATGTCGGCGCGTTTTCGTTGAACCATGACGTTTCGTAGGTCCATGGGCCAACCACAATCTCTGCGCCAATGAAGGTCGCGAAGGCCCGAAGGTTCGTCCAAAACTCCTCGTGGACCGGCGCATCGTTCTGCGCGCCCGTGAACAGGTACTTCCTATTGCGGCAGTCCTCAACTGGTTCGACACGCAGAGTGTCAGAAACCCACGTCTTTGGTGCGCGCTCAGACTCGACATATACTTCGGCGGCTCGGTCATACCGCAAGCCGGTTTGCGCCTCGACGTGAACCGCTTCCGGATTGGTGATCGGATAGCGCGTGCCAGTCATCATCTGGACCAGCCATTCGCGCATTGCTTCCGCTCGAGCTGATGCATGTTCGCTGGCCGACTTTTTCGGCACCGCTGACTTTGTGACCTGCGGAACACCGTCGACCAACCCCCGTTCCGCAGCCTGCCGCACATGCCGCTGTACCGTTTCGCGGCTTACGCCCAAGACTTTGGCGGTATGCGCCTGGTTCTTTCCGTTGGCGAGGTACGCGGCATGCGTGGCAAGCAGCGCTTCGTCAGGCGTGCGGGGAGTCAATGGGCAACATCCTCAATTACGGTGCCGTGCGGCACAACCCAATATTTTGCCGCGACGCGGCCACTTGGATAGCGATGACGCTCAAGCATCATGTCTCGCGCAACGCTTTCGGCCACGCTCTTGCTGCATGAGCGATCGGAACTGCCGCGAACCGTCATCGCTAGAGGCGCCCCATACTCAACCTCATAGGCGACATTGTAACGATTGATGCCAAGCCAGTCCTTAAGCCACTCGACCATCTCTCACCCTCCAACGTTCAATTGCGGCTGTTCCGCATGCTTCGCTTCATCGCCAGAAACGGGCGGCGCGCCGTCATAAGCAACGCCACCACCCTCGCCCACCGTAGCGCTAGCGCCACCTTCGCCATCCATGGCGGCTTGCAACGCATTGGCCTGCGCGGTGCTGTACGGCAGGCGGTAGTACACCGCAGGCCCGCCTTCCGGCTTAAGCAGCGCATAGATCGCAACATCCACTTGAATGTCGGCGCCAAGCACCGTGTAGTGGCCAGCAGGCGGCGCAGTAAGGCGCGGCGTACCGGTTGGCACATACATCGCTAGCGCGGCGGCTGCGGCCAATACTGGCAGTACGTAAGGCTTTCGGTAGGCGAACCATGCGTAGGCGGCGAGTGCCAGCATGAGGACTAGCCAGGTTGCGGGGATGGTCATGGGTTGGCCTCGATGGCGTCGGCTATACGTTCTGCTGCATAGATTGCCGCCTTACCGGTGAGGTAAGGCTCACCCTTGGCCGTCTTGATTACTGTCTCTATCGTAAATCTAGACCGAGCAATATCCGCGCAACGCTTGCGTTCAGCGAGGATGGCTTGGGAAACTCTTTCAAAGTATTCGTACTCCGGTGCCGCAAGCGCACGAACTGCTGCGGCTCCCACGTCCTTCGGTATCTCGCTCACCCCAAATCCTCCACTTCGCCCATCCACCACAAACCAAAGGCGCTAAAGCCGCACGCCGCGATAAGGAACGCTAAGAAAGCCAAGCCTGCCCATGCGAATTGGGTCATTTGCTGGCACTCCTCAGTGGCACGTAAACTTGATTTTCAGACCCCGATACCACCGCACCGCCAGCCAATCGAAACTGCACAACGGTGCGCTCCTGTTTGAGGCGGATGTCGAGATTGGTCTCAACCAACTTCACCGTACCCATACGTGCTACAACGTGAACCGGCACGGATGCATCTGGCACGGAATAGCCGTGCAGATTGATAACCCATAAACCGTCAGGCAGACTGCTTGCGAATTGGCACTCAACGTGCGGTATGTTCTCCGTGCCGAGGTCATCCAGCAGCAGGTCGGCCACGCCGCCATTCTTATTCGAGTAGCCTGTCGCCTTCTCTTGACCGGCAGGCCGAAACCAGAGGTCGATATCGTCGTGGCCCAGCCAGGATGCGCACACCATCATTTGGCCTGGCGGCTTGGCGCTGTCGGCTTCCTTTGCTGGTGGATTTATTTGCGCAAGGACAAGCACTACCAGAGCGGTAAGCCCCAACAGCATGTTCATGAGCAGGTCGCGCACGAGGATGGGGGTCATTTGTCAAACATCCAAGCCATAAGCGCCAGCGTCACAAGCATACTGAAACCACCGCCGAACATAGCCGATGCGCGATCAGGATCTGTTCCGATTGCCGCATGATAGATGGTGCTGCCAATTAGGGAGGCTGCGCCCCACGATATGATTTGCTTGATGCTCATTTCCCGACAACCCATCCGTTGACGCTAATCCACAGTGCCGCAACCGCACCAACAAGCGTCGAACAGAACGCCACGCCCATTCCTGCAAGCAGACTAGCCGCAACCTTCTGGACGCCTTCGGCACTGCCGAGCGAGCCGGTGTCGATGTGCTGTAGCGCGATGATGAAGCCCACAACGTTGCCGATAAGGCCAAGCGTCACAAGCCACACCTCTGCGCGTTCGATATGGCTTGTCTTACCAAGGAAGATTGCGGCGATGCTTGCCGAAAAAAGCGCAGTTATGATGTAGCTAATGCGGCTGATGTCGTGGCTGTAGACAAAGCCAACATACCCCAGCCACCAAGCCCAAACTACAAGACAGGCACCGGCAAAGTTGATGATGAAAAGGCGCTTGCTAAGGGTCATGTCTTGATATCCCAAATGGCGCGATTTGCGGTGAATAGGACGGTGATCAGAAGGACCGACCAAAAGTCGACTGACAGCGCCTCCGACACCAGCCAGGCACCAACAGCGTCGATACCAGCAAAGAGAATGATTCCAACTTCACGCGACAGCCACTTTGGCATCACGCACCCCTTCCCAGCAGCGAACAGACCACACTACTCGGCACCGCAAACCCCATGCCGCCCTGCGCCGTCTGGCCTTGCTGGCCGTGTGGATCGAATGCCCCGACCGTGATGCCGATCACGTCGCCGCCAGCGTCGTAAATGCCGCCGCCGCTCATCCCGGAAATCACCGTCATGTCGGTGACGAAACCAGACTTCCAATTCGGCAGGAATGGGCGCGGCGAACCCGACACATAGCCGTGCATCGAAATGAACTGGACGCCAGCCGGATTGCCTTCTGCCACCAACTGCTCGCCGACAACCACATCGCGGCAGGCGAGCGGCGCGGAAGTGAAGCGCCGCGCGTTCTTCGGCCGCACGGCGGCGATGTCATAGTCCTTGTTGAGCCAAAGGACTTCGCCTTCCTGCACATCACCCTGGTCACTGATGAGGCGCACGGTCGGCAGTCCGCCATCGGCTGGACGGGTGGCATCTGCAACCACATGCGCCGCCGTGATGATCACGCCATTGCCGATGTAGACGCCCGAGCCGAGGCTCATCGCGAGTTCGATGCGCACCGCGCTTCCGGCAGTTTGCGTTGCGGCATCCGACTTGATGGCGTCAGCAATCGAACCCGTGTGGAAAGTGCCATCCACCGCGCATGCGCTTAGCATGCTACCGGCGAGCAAAAGGGCTGCTGCAATGCGTCTGCGCATGTGGGTATCTCCCGGTTGTGGTGTAGGTGGCTGCTAACTGCAATTCTGCAACTGTGATTCCCAATCTACCGCTTTACCGATATAATGTCAATATCTAAAGCGGTACAAACGAAAAAAGCCCCGTCCAGCCGAAGCCGAACGGGGCGAAAATGGTAGGTGATGAAATTAGGTGCGAGTGCGAGGCTTGGTTTCGAATGAGCGGTCAAGCCGCTCGCTCAAACCATCGAGCCTGTGGCCGATGCCTTCAATGGCCTTCATGATCTGCGCGGTCTGCTCCTGCATTCCGGCCTTGGTGACGTACGTTTCGGCAACGTGCAATTTATGCGCGGCCAAGTCGTCGCGCACCTTGCCAATCATGCCGCCCCACCGCCAGTAGATGCCACCGGCCGCACCAAGGATGGCGAGAATAAAATACACTGTGTCCGCGGTAATGGTCACTTGCTTGCCGCTCCGCGGATAGCCGCATCGCGGTCGTGGTAATAATCGCGGAGCGCCTTCTGGCGGCTGCCGCATTCAATCAAAGCCTTGCGGTCGGAAATCCAAAGCCGCTCGACGTCGCGCTGCGTCAGTTGCCCCTTCGGCAGGCGAACAGGACCAAGGCACAACACCAGGAGCGAACGGTCCGGCTCCGACAGCGTAGGCGGCGGCAGTACCTTAATGGATTGCGTCGATACGCAACCCGCTGCCGACAGACAGGCAAACGCGATCACGATCAGGGTCAGCGTTCGCTTCATCTGAGAGTTCCTTGATTTTCTGTTCTAGCGCAGCGTTGTCGGCCGCGAGTTGGTCAAGGCGCTTGGCCTCGATCGCCTTTGCCTGCGCGTTGGCTTGTGCCTGGCGGCTAATTTCGGCATTGGTTGCGGCTTGGATGGCGACTTCGCGTTGCTCGTATTTGGCGGACCACACCGCAGTGCTGTGCGCGCTGCCCAAGTGATAGGTGTAGCCGAAGGCGGCCACGACCACCAAGGCGGCAAGCCCATACAGGATGAGCGAGGCATAGCCGCCCGTTAGTGCGTTGAGTAGCTTCATGCGGCACCTGGTAGACCGGAGACGCAAAGCTCGGCCTCGCCTATGCGCTGTGCGTCGCCCATCTCTCGGCGTTTCACCAAACCTTCAACGATCTGGCCGCCTGCCTTATTAAAGGCGGTGAGCGCCAAGCAGGCACCGTGGTAGTCACCGGATCGAGCGAGGCGAGCGGCGGAAGACTTGCAAACGCCGGGGTGGCGCGGGGTGCCCTCTACGCCAAAATTGTAAGCCCCTGAAATCAGCGTCGCTTGGAGGCTGATAGGCATCTTATCGAAATCTGCGATGCACCGGGTCAGCGGCTTGTAGTAGTCGTTGACGACACGCGTCACCAACATCTTCTGGCACTCAGCCTTGGTCTTTACCATGCCGGCCGTTACGTCCTTAGTCTCGCCGTAGCAGATGTCCCAAATCTTGGCGTACCGATCCCAATGGGATTTGAGCACAAGGCCCTCCCACGGCATGATCAAGCTATTGACGGCAATCGCCACGGCGGGTGGCGTACTTGCCGGAAGCATGAAGCCTCCAACGGCAACGGCGCCGGCTACAACAGCCGCGATAGCCGCCTTGGCCCGCCTTGTCGGCAGGATCCTATTTATCGGCATTACTGCCTCCGTTTATTTTCGGCTGAGGGATGAAGCGGCCGATGAGTCCAGCGATGCCGAACACCGTGCCGAGGACGGCGAACCAGCCGCGCGAAATGGGCAACAGCCCATCGAACAGCGTCCAGAAATTGGCTATGACGTCGAGTGCCCCGAAGAAGAGCGAAACAGCCACGAAATGGACGCTGTAAGCATGGCAAAGCACGCGCCGCCATTCAGGAATGAGGCGCATTGAAAGTCCTTTAGGATTTATTAGTGGTTAGCCGCCCGCCAGCGCTTGAGTTCCACCAAGCAATGGTTCGGCTCGACCCATTCCATCAGGCGGCAGAACAGGCAGTCGGGATTGCTGGCAGCAATGCGGGCGCAGAAGGTCTGTTTTGGATTGCCGCCCGTGAGGCTGTTGAGCAGGCGGGAGAGGCGGAGCCACAGAGTGGCCCGCTCTGTGCGGGTCATGGCTAACCTTTCCACCCAAGGCATGGGCAGACTGTTCGGTTCTGAATTTTAGCTATGGTCTCGGCCGGGAGCCGAAATCAGGCGAATGGGTCCGGGTAACGGAGTTCGTCAGCGGGCGGACGAACTGGTTTCGGGCTGGGGATTAGGGCAATTGCTGAGGGCGGGGTTTTCGGGTATCAAATGCCCCATGAAGCTTTTGGATAAATTGCTGGATCGGCATGAATGGCATGTAGTTGAGCGCCCTTGGGGGCGTGTCACACTTATTGACGGTACCGAGTCCACTGAGACCTATGTTTGGGGCCGCAAGATCAACGGCGTCTGGAGCTATCGCGATCTGACGAACGACGAATACAATCTCCACATTGCGGAAATTTCGATCTAGAGTTCGGCGCTTGCCGTCCAGTGGCCTTGGACGATGTATGCGGACTTTGCTGCGGCACCGACGACAGTCAGGTTCACGTCGAAACCCTCTTGTGAGACTGTCGTGGCAACGGCCGTGGCACTGCTGTCCTGGTAAGACGAAACGCCATCGTACCACTGCCACCTGCCATTGGTGCCAGTGACGCCGCCCCCGGGCTTATAGAACGTCAAAGTCGGGGCAACACGCATCGTCGTGCTGAAAGGCATGAACCCGACACCAATAGCGGTGGTTGACCAGCCAAAGCCCGGCTTCCAATGAGCGAGCACCCCCTCTGCGGGCGCAGTAGCATAGGGGAAGCTCTTCTGAAAAAAGGCCTTGCACAGGTTGAGTTCGGTCTCCCATGGCCTGCGCTCGAAAGGTGTGCCAACCGCGCCGATCTCCAACTGCACATCGGTCACTGCCCATGGGTCACCTGTGGTTGCCGCCGCCGGATCGTCACACCAGATCAAGACAGCCAAATTCTTGGTGCTGGCGGTGTCGAGTGTGGCCGCCACAGAGAACCTTGTGAAAGCCGCAGCATTGGCAGCGACCGCGACTGGCGCGACGTTATTTTCCAAGGTCCAATTTGCTGCAAACGTCGGGATCGTACCGTCCGCGTTCCATGCTGAGATCGGATTCGTCGGCGCGTCCGCCGTTCCTGTCCAAGCCAGGACAGCCGCCTTATAGCCAGCGAGGTTTGCTCCCTGCGAAGCCTCGAAGGAAAGCGTCACCGTTTTCCCCAATAGCCCAATGAGATTTTTCTGCTCAATGATTTGCAGGAAGCCAAATTTCTTGGCGGCGGTGGCTGTCAGCACTAGCAGCGAATTCAGACCATTGGTGGGAATGACAGACGTCGACTGGCTGACATTGGCAATATTATTCCCGTCCGAAAGCAGCTTCCAGCGATCGAGCGTGTAGTTGCCGCTGTTGTTGAGCGATCCGGCAGAGGTGAACGACGTGCCCCGTTGGGACACCATCATCGCACCGTTGATGAGGACATTGCGGAAGCCAGCAAGCGGCCCCGTGTTCAGGGATTTAAGCCCAAACAGGCCGCCAACACCATCAAAGTTGATCCCGCCAATGAAGGACGGGGTGTTGCCTTCGGTATAGTAGGCCCAATTGTTTATGCCTGCCGTCAGTTGCTTGACGTAGTGCCCATAGTTGTTGACTACCGTGCCGCCGAGTTTGGTTATATCCCAGATGCTGGAGCCGAACCGGTTAGTGATCGTGCCTGCCGTGATGGCTGGCAGATCGACGTGGCCATACATGTTGGCTAGCGTGCCCGTCGAGCCGTAAGTCGTCCGCCATTGCAACCCGGCGAAGTGGTTATAATCCTGTGTGCCACCCACTGCTACCGTGGCGTCAAACGAGGCAGCAGCAGTCCCCCCAGCAGTCGGAACGTTGTACGTGGAGTCGTCAGAGAACGGATGATACCCACCAGTTCTGTCCGCCGTTACCGCTTGGGCAGCAAGGAACGTGACGCCTGTGGTAGCCGGCGCTCCGGGGCCGGCGTGGACGCCAAGAACTTCAGCACCAGGGGCACTGGTTGAGCCGAGCCGAAGAACGCCGGTATCGGAGAGGTGCGAGGTAGATGCCTGCGTCTGCTTGCCGGTGGTGCCGTCGAACCTTGCCAGGGCGTTATCCGCAGCAGCGTCCGGACCCGCGATAAATGCGTCCGTATCTACGGTTTCCCAATCTGTTTCGCCATCGGCGTCACTTGATTTGCGCAGGAACTGCCCAGTAACCCCTCCCGGTGGCAGGCCGTATCCGCCCACGCCCAGCCCAGGAGCGCCCCGCGGTCCCTGATCACCTTTGAGTTCAAACGGCCCTTCCCACGCCGTGCCGGTCCAGCGATAGAAGACAAGGTCTTCGCCGATCTCGGCATGCAGGAACAAGAAACCTTCATCACCTGTCGTGAGGGTGATCGCATTGCGTTCTGCGATCGTGCCGGAGGCGTTTGGATGGATGCCTGCCAGCGAGAGCGTCACCAGGACGCGTGAGAGCTTGTCGTAGAGGTCGACGACACTGGCAGCGTCGGAACTCTCGCGCACGATGGCATAGTTGTATGTGCCATCGGCGCCGGTCCATTTCACAGCGCCGGTCAGATGCGTGTCGTCAGTCACGACGTCGATCGGCATCGGATTTCCGGGCGCTTCGACATAGAGCGTCCCGCCCTTGACGAGCGAAACAGCCCAACCGGTACCCGAGCCGACAACCGCAGCGCTGCCATTCGTCACGGAGACCGTGCCGGTATCGTATATCGATGTCATGGATTGTCCTTAGGGGGAGGAGCCGCTACATCGTGTTCTGAAACACGTAGTACGTTATGGTGCGGGCGATATTGCGCACGTTGACGATGCTCAGCGACGTGAAGGCATCATTGAGCTTTGCGTAATAATCAAAGAAGTGCGGGGGAAATGAATCGTTCGACTTAAGCATGACATACGGGGGAGCACTGAACCCCGACAACGTTACTGACTGTGAGCCATTCCCAGCGAATATCTTGGTTCCAGACAGCGATGGCCTAAATGTTAGGCTATCCTCTCTCAAAACGATGTCCGCTATGTCCGAACTGGATATGTCTTTCCCTGGTCTGGAAAGTCGGAAGATCGGATTTCCGCCGCTGTAACCTAAGTAAATCCTATCCGTCATGAGTGTAAGCTGTTCTTGAAGACAAAATATGTAAGAGTCAGACTCGGATAGAAGGTTGTAAATGCGGGAATCTCTATCCTATCGGTTTTTGTGACGTACCCGATATAGGTGAACACATCCGTTCCAGTGCCGCCCCATATGCCAGCACCGTTGGAAAATCCCGCCGGAAACAACAAGCCCCTTTGCGTGCTAGGGGAGCTTCCGACGAAGGTCAGTGGATAGAAACCCAAGTCAGGAAACGTAATGGTTATCGCTGCATATTGATAAGCGCCGCCAGATGCAGCGCCGCTAGCGCTTACTTGGCCGCTTTGATGGATCTTCAAGTGGTCGTAGTCGCTGTTCAGGGTCATACGTCCGGCCTCACCGGAGGCGTCTACGCCTGTCGGAGAAGTCCATAGACCTATGCGACCACCTTTAAGCCCGAGATGCACTCTAGACATCAATCACACCGCAAATATGCAATAAGCGAAAGCCCTGTGGCGCGTTCCATCTCCGGCTGCGTCGTAAGTGTAGTTATAGTTGCCGGCTGTGATTGTATTAAATCCAATGCCAACGCGCGGCAAATATGGGATCGATATTTGGCTATTTGTGATTGTCGCAAATTGATACCGCTTGTCATTCGGATCAGTTATCGGATTGTAGCGGACCAGATAAGGACCGAATATTGTCAAGCCGGCAGACAGGTTGCCACCAACATAAGCGCCTGGTGGCAACGCATCGAAAATCAAAACGCTTGGTATATAGTCGAGAGTTGCTGGGAAGTTGATAACATGATTTCCCACTGCACCCCCGACGCCTTCGTATAAACCTTCATAGAAACCTGAGGCGATGATTGCCCCGCCAAACGCCCAATCGCTATCAAATATCTTATTCGCATCGGCAGGCGAGCCTGACGCGTCTACGCCAGGCTTCGTGATAAGCAATCTGTCCCCGTTGAGCAGGATCCGGTCCGTCGTCATTCGCTGAACACCAGTTTTTTACCGGCAAGGTCGAACTTGACCAAGCCATCCGGTGACTTAAGGACGCCAGCAGTAACCGTGCCTAGGTTCGACACGAGAGACTTGAGCACGCCCGATTCGAATGTCAGCGGAGTGCCTGTGCTAGTTCCGTCCGTTACAACGAATTGGTTGGCCTTAATGACGAAACGAGAAAACGGAGCAAGCGGGTTGCCGCCCGTGAAGCCAGCCTCCATGAAGTACCCTGCGTCAGCCCATACATCGCCGGTGGTCGCTCTAACTTGAGCCACCAGCCTTGAAGTGACATCACCGCTTCCGGCCTGAACTATAAGTTGGAACAAGCCATCCGCCGAGATTAGGCCGACAGAAGCCTCCACGGCGGTGGTGGCGGCCGCCAGCGCAACGAGTTCACCGTTTATTTCGGTGATTGATGCCTCAAGCGTCTGCTGCGCTGCTGCGGTAGCATTACGGAACCTTACCGCAACAGAGTTGTCCTCCGCCACCCGCCCTGAGGCGTCGACCGCGGATGCGGCAAGTTGAGCAAGCCTGTCTCTTGTGTCCTGTAGGCCGGCGCTAAGAGACATGTAGAAGTTGCGCATGTCTTCTTGGATCTGCGCCAAACCGACAGAGATATCAGCAATAACCGCTTGCGGCGTCGTTACCGTGTCCCAATCCGTGTAGAACGTCGTGCGGAACGGATTGGTTAAAATCCGGTAGCGATATTCATATTCGGTCCCCGCCAGAACGCCATCCGACACGGTAAGGACTTGCAGCGGGATGTCTGCGTGATTGACGATGCTGTCCGTTTGGCCGAGCGGTCTATACTCGACCTCAACGGCTGCGACCGTCACGTCATCAAACGCGTCCCATGTAAACCTAATTGCCGGCTTCCGTTCGGTACTTCCTGCCGCCTGAATCTGAATGCCAGCGGCCAGGAAATTCGCTGCGGTAGAGGCGTAGTCGGGCGCGCCAGGGTCGACAGGAACGACGGGCACGGTAACATATGCCGTGCCGTCAAAAATGGCCTCGCTGACCTCCTGTAACGTCAGATAGACGTTACGGCAGGCTTTCTCCCCAAATGGGCCAAGGCGCTTTTCCGCGATTTGGAAAGTGCGCGTTCCGTAGTCCGCAGAATCCCACTCAACCCATCTGCCAACCTGCGCATCGGCAAGGAATTTCGGATGGATGCAGATTTCCGCGTTGCCCTGGTAGCGGCTGGCCTTGAACGCGATATCGGCCAAACGATCGGCCACGTCGGATCTGTTCACCGCGTCGTACGGTATCGAGACGGCCAGACGCTCTCCGTCCTCGGCCAGTGCGGCCGCGTCGATGCGAACCGCGAATGGCGTCTGTTCATAAAAGTTGTCTGGCTCGAAGTACGTGCCGGCAAGCGTGTTGATCAGTTCGGATTTGGTGCGCTTAACCGAGAACCGAAACGGCTCATCGACCATGATATCATCGTCGGTGAACGTCAGCACGGTAGACTGTGCCGCACCGACTATCGGGTACTCTCCGGTGGCGTCTTCAACCCACGTCGACGCGCAAGCCTCAAGCAAAGGCTGCATGTTCTGGTCGTGCGTGATGCCCGATCCGGCAGCAGCAATAATGCCAGCGGAGTAGCGAGCGCCATCCCCGACAAACTCATCGCAGATGTTGGCAGCAATGGTCCACTGCGCCAGTGGCAGGCGGGACGCAGGAACGCCTTTGCCGACCATCATCTCGGTGCCGTTGAAGATGCCACGCTCGAGCGCATAGGCCATCAGAACAGGGTTTTCTGAGAACTCCCATGTTGTCTGATCTGCCCAGCGATGCGAGCCAGACCCACCCACAGTGCTATCGAGGCGCCAGTCATAAAGCGGAGCCGCCTCAATCTCGAAAAAGGC
Source organism: Mesorhizobium sp. B2-2-4 (assembly GCF_006442375.1). Lineage (NCBI taxonomy): Bacteria > Pseudomonadati > Pseudomonadota > Alphaproteobacteria > Hyphomicrobiales > Phyllobacteriaceae > Mesorhizobium > Mesorhizobium sp. B2-2-4. Next base: position 127,767 of record NZ_VFWB01000003.1, read on the forward strand.
TTCCCATGGCTGCTGAAGTTTTTCGCGGTCAAGGAATGAAGTAACGATGGCATAGGCGATGCCCGCGCCGCGGTGGTCTGTCGTCCAGCGGCCTGTCGGGTTTGCCTTGGAGATCAGACCGGCATCCGCCGTCTGCGTCATTGTCCCGGTGTAGAGCTTGACCCAAACCTCGGCGTCAATGCTCTCGATGCGGAAGCCCTTCGTGGCGTCCTCTGTGCCGCCAAGCGTCTTCCATTCGCCCTTGTAGCGAACGCGCGTTACCCCAGTGATTTGGAAGTTCGACAGGATGTAGACATCCTGCACAGAGCGATTGCCGGAACCGTAGGAGTTACGATAGACTAGATGGCCGGCAGTGCCGACCTTGCCAAACGCAACGGAACGCGCAAGATCCTCACCGTAGGTCGTGTCAAGCTGTGAAGTCTGCGCTTGCGCCTTTGGCTGCGGAATGAGGCTGCCGATAAGGTACTTGGCGGCAAGGCCAAGGCCAAACCGCGCAAGACCGGCAAGAATGGTCGAACCGCCCAGCCAGGACGCAACGCCACCGAGCCCGACCGCCCCAAGGACGGTCGAGAATAGCGGGACTAGAAAACCCATAAGCTAGCCCACCTTGAATGCTGACTTAATCTCTGTTTGTGGGACGAAGGAAAGGCCGCGCTCTCCCTTCACGGCAAAGCCGCGGTCGCAGACAAAGCCGCACGACAAAGCGCCGTCGCGCTCCACAACGCCGACATCGCCGCGCTGCGCCCTAAGCGTTGCAACGGGCGGGAATAAGCTCGCCAGCGCCTGCTCTACGTCGGTAAAGCCGCGCTTGCGCAGTATCCGTGCGGCGCCTATCTCTGTTTTGTATGTGCCGCGGATGTCTTCGGCCGGATCAAAGCCGGTTGTGGCGATAACCGCATCCATGACGGTAAGCAGACAATCGGAAACGCCCCACTCGCCAGGCGTTCTGCTGTGCTGGTTGACCACGCGCGCAAGGCGGCGATCCCAGTCGGGCAACCGGGTTAAGGTAAGCATAGCTATGTCCTTGGTAGTGCCGCCGTTGGGCTAGTCGAACTTGATGTCGAAGCTCTCGTGCTTCACCTTGCTGGCGTACTGGAAAAACATATCGCCGGCAGAGACCAACTGCTGGTCCTCATGGCTGGCCGTACGGTAGCCGTCGCGGTGGTTGGCGATGGCGCCGGAGCGCACATTGGCAATCAGTTTCGTCTCGCCACCTTCGCGCGAGTGGTCGATCGTATCGATGAAGCCGTAAGCGCCAGGCTCCGCATGCAGGAACGAGTGATCGTCCGGATCGAAATAGAAGTCATAGACAGTTGTCGGCGCGTCCTTGTAGCCTTCGTTTTCGACAAGCAGAAGCTTATCGGGCGTTAAGCCGGAATCACGCTTTGCAATGAGTTCGACCGTGAATGTCGACGCGGCCGTGCCCAAGCCATAGACAGGCTCAGACACGGTAATAAGCGCGTTGGGCCAGTATACCAGCCCGGCGACAGTGATGTCGCCTTTACCGTTCCAAAAGCCATAGGTGCCGGTCGTACAAACGATCTTGATGCCAGAGCGAACGACGGCAATGCCATCGTCCAGCACGTCTTGCAGGCGTGTTGGGAAGGTCATTTCTTCCTCCGCCTACGACTCTGCAATATGCCGGCCGTCATCGTTCCGATGTTCGCCTGCAGTAGCGTCATTTCGGAATCTCCACCAAAGTGAACGAAGCAGTCGGGATAAGTTCGTCCGTGATTTCAAACGACCCTGGCATCACGCGCATGTTGGCAATCGGATTCTTGAACCGCATAACCGCACCAGCCGTGATGTACGCAGGAACGGTTGGTTCAACCGTGACTGTTATGCTGTTGCCAGATGCAACGCCGCCAGTCCGTATGCGAAACAACGCATTGTACTCGCCAGTCGTGGCCGAGATCAGGTCGCCCGCGCCGAGGGTTAGCCCGTTGTCGACGCTGTTGATTACCAGGCTGTTGCCTGTAATCGAAACCAGATTGCCGTTGTTCGCCAGCTTTGAGTTGGAGGAGTCGCCCCAATAGGCGCGTGGTATGCACATGTGCTTCGGCGTGTAGAGCACCGTTTGCAGTCCGCCCCTACACGCATCCTTGAACGCCTCGACTAAGAGGCGCTCCGAAGCGAGTAGCGGAACGGTGCGCATGGCGATCGTCCAGTAGGCATCTGCATACTCGACAAAGGCCATAGCGCGCGTTCCGGAGCGCGAGACCGACACGGAGTCCACAATCTGCGGATAGGATGCCTGAAAGTTGACGGCGGGAAGGTCTATTGTGCTCACACCATCCCCCTTATTTTAGCCTCGCGGTTGGCGCGCACAACTCGGTTGGTGAAGTCGCTATCGATTTCTTGAATGATCGCGTTCATCGTCGTCATCGCATAAATCAACACATCGACTTGCGCCTCTAAGGCGGCTATGCGCTCGTCGCGCTTGTCCACCATATCCATCACACCATCCCTCGCGTCTTGGCTTCCCGCAGCGCCTTGACGACGCGCGGAGTAAAGTCCTTGTCGAACTTCTTGAGCGCGTCAGTCACCTGTTGGCCTGTATCATTGCCGCCGCCCTGCATCTGGATGACGGGCGCAAAGGTCACGCTTGGCGCGAAGTTCTGATTGGCTGGCGCCTGAATGCGCGGTATCGACGGAGCAGCAATAGAGCCACCGCGGCGCAGAGCCTCGACAGCAGCTACGCCACCATTGCGGCTCACATCGTCCTGACTGAACACCACCTCGCCCTTGTGGACGAGACCTGCGACCTTTTTCTTGCCGCCAGGGCCAGTGTAACCACCGTCCGCATATAGGCCACCAGTGCCACCAGGCGCAGCCGGGAACGCACCCGCACCGCCACCAAAGATCGAACTGAAGATGCTGCCTATACCACCTGCACCGCCACCGGATGAATTGGCCTGCAAGATGGCGTCGACTAGATCGTTTTCGATCTTGTCGATGATCTTGTCCAAGGCGTTTTCAGCGATCGTGGCAAAGTCCTGCCAGTCGAGCTTGCCGTCATCCAAGGCGGATCGCAGATCGTCAAACGCACCTTTGAGCACGTCACGCTGCAAGTCTTGAACTTCCTGCGCCTTGCGCAGCTCGTCGGCTTGCTTTGCGTAGGCGTCGGATACGTCATCGATCGCCTTGACCTGTGCCGGCGAAAGCTGTGCATTCTGCCAGTCTGTGTCGCCCTTTTTGCGGGCTTCCTCGCGGACTTGCTTCAGTGCCTCTTGCTCGAGGTCGAGCGAGACCTTGCGCTTTTGCTGGGCTTCGAAGGTGAGTCCGAGGGAGTTTAGCTCCTCGTTCAGCGCGGCAGTGCGGTCGCGGATGGATTGAAGGTCGTTCGCAAATCGGTCATCGGCGGTCTTTTTTGGCGCCCTGGCACCGTGGCTCTTCTTGGCAAGTTTCTCTTGCTCTATCTGAAACTGCGACTTGGTGGCATTAGCCCTATCGGTTTGAACCTGATCTTCATTCTGAAACTGCCCACCCCCGCTGTAGACGGGGGGGATAGTTCCAAGTGGCGAAAGAACCTGATTTGTTGCGTTGCGGGCCGCAATGACTGCATTGAAGAACTTTTCCAACTCGGCGATTGGGCCGGCCAGATTGAGGTTCGTTGCTGACAATCTATCCAATGCCGCAGTAACTTCGTCGGCACTTGCCGACCCGTCTCGTGCCTTGTCGAATAGGTCTTGCAGTTCCTTTTGGGCTGATTTGGAATCTATGCCAGCCAGCGCACGTTTGAAGCCGTCAGCATTGTCGATAGCGTCAGGGAAAGCGCCGCTAACCGTCTCTACGACAGACGCAGCGTCTAGTGCGCCTTTGGCAAAAGTAAGCAGATCCTGCGCAGGCCCCTTTAAATTAGGATCAGCCTGCCCGATCGCAGTGACCGCGTCGGTGAAGATCCGGAGCGCGCTCGTGTCCTTTGCGCTGTTTTTCAGATCGTTGAGAGCATCCTCGAAAGGTTGGAACTGTGCCTTAACGAATTCTCTTGTACCGCCCCCGCGACCAACGCCGCTCTGCGTGGTGGCAGACGAGAAGATATCATTAATCGCCGCCTGAAGTTTTGCCTTGGCGTCAGCCAAATCCTTGTCGTTGACTAGTGCGGCTGTGCCCGCACTAACCTGAGCATATTTCTGCTGTTTGCCGACAACTTCATCGTAGGCATCGCCAAGGCGTTTGATATTCTCCGCGTGGCTCTTGAGAATTTCGTCCAACGAGCGGATGGAAGTACCGCCTAGCGCGAGATACGCCGCGGCGGCTACGCCAGCTGCGGCAATGGCAGCAGTGGCCAGCGGGAACTTTGTTGCTAGAGATACCGCCTGTGCGCCAAGACCCTTAAGCGACCCGGCTACGCCACCCGGTCCCTCTTGCAGCGCGCCATAAACCTGTCCAGCCTGCGATGCAAAAATCTGCATTGCCGGCGCGCCAAGCGCAAACATCGTAACGACGTCATTGCCCTGCCGCGACAGATTCAGCAATTGGTTGGAAGTTATCTGCGCGCCCTTGCCTACGCCGTTAATGCCAACTGCTACATCCGCAAGCGCGCCCTTCCACTCCTTAAGCGGCTTGGCGCCCTGACTTGCAATGCCCATCATATCGTTGATGCGCTTTTGCACAGGAGACAGGGACCGATCTATGCCCTTGCCTAAGCCATCGAACTGCTTTTGGATTCCTGTGGTAGTCGTGCCTATATCCTGGCCGAGTTGCTTAAGCTGCCTTTTGATGGTAGTAAGGTCGGTAGATACAGAAATTAGAAGGTCATCGGTCTTATCGGCCATTTATGGACCTTCCAGCGAGGCAACGTTATGAAGTTTCTTGTGGGTGCGGCTAGCTTGGCGATAATTGCAGCCACAGGCTTTTATTTAACCAGCCAGTACGTCGCATACCGAACCGATATCGCACGCCAGAAAGTGGCCTCCGATGTGCAATACTGCGAACAGCGCCTTGGCGAACTAAAGAAATTCCGCCTTAACGGAACTCTTCCTGCGGCACTGTCGGAGAGTTCAATGGATTTTATCGTCGGCGGGTGCGCATCAAAGGATAGGGCGTTTGCGGCAAGAGCATTGCCTTACCTCTCTGCAGTAGAGGCTTCGAGTCTCAGGGCATCCAACTAACCATACCTAGCCACCAAGGCCGCCAACTCTTCGTCGCTCGGCGCTTCGTCCTTCTTGCCGCCGCCGTTAGCGTCGTTGAAGCCTTCAATTGCCAGCATATATTCGGTAATTGTCGATCGCCAGAAGACGTCAGGCGTCCAATGAAGGACGCCAAACGCGCCCTTCATCCAATCTCGCCATGGGAACGGCTTTTCTACCCCGCCACCACCGGAGCGGCGTCTCCGTTTCCCTCGTCATCACTAAAGTGATGCGAAAGGGCAACCGCGAATGCATCAGCGCAAGCCTTGAAGTCTTTAAGCTTCATCTTGGCCTGCGCGGCAACCCAATCACCCTTTATGGTAAGCAACTCGATAGCGGCGTGCGTTGCCGCCACTTCCACGCCCGACAGGCGCACGAACAGATCGGCAAGTGATTTGCACTCGAGCCGCGTCGAGACTGCGGCCAGACCCGCCATAGTGGCCGCAATAACGAGGTCAACGCCGCCAACCTTAAGTGCGACTTCCCCTCGTGCGCCGTTGACCTCAAGTGTCATGATTATACCTCTGCAACGAAGTCAAGTGCGCCGGCAGCCATGAAGGTGGCGTCAAAGCCCATTGTGCCTTCCTGCTCGCCGTTCAGCGTGAAGTCGGTCACATACCAGGCGCCAGTGAAGGTGCCCAAGCCAGGCACGATGACTTTCGCATTGAAGACAGTCGCATCCGTGACATACGCCATGAATATCGTCTGGTTTGCTCCCGCAACAAACTTGCCAGAACCGGTAAACGTGCGGTTCTTGATGCCAGGGACGCCGGTCTTCTGCGGTGTGTCGCCAGGATTTTCGCAATCAGGAATCGTGGTGTCGACGTCATTGGCCGACATGTTGAAACTGCGTGTCTGAATGCCGCAAAGATTGGTGAAGACCTCAGGGCTGGCTCCGTCGCCGATCTGGATGAGCAAGAGGCGGCCAGTCTGCTGGCCTGGGGTTACTGCCATGGGTAGGCTCCATAAAAATAAAGCCCGCATGGCGGGCAGTTGTTGATTTTGGGGTGGTTAGTTTGGTCTACGCGGCTTCGATCACGGCTTCGAAGTCGACAACGCCATGGCCGGTAGTTCCGTCTGCGTCGTAAAACACGCGTTCGCCGGTATGAGCGAGCGTCACCAGGCGATTGTTCGGCAGGGCAAGCGGGTAGTGATGCAAAGCGTTAGCGACTTCCCATGCTATCGCGCGAGCGTCTTGCAGCGCACCGCCGCCATTGGGCAACGGATTGCTGTCGTCTGTCCAGACGTGGACTGTCAGGCTGGCAATTACCCCCGACACACACTGCATATCATCACGCCGTGTCGTAACGTCGTCAATCGTGACGTAGGGCGGCGAATACGATGCGGGCGGTCGATAGAATATGCGAGTGGCCGCCACTAGTGCCGTAAGGGGCGCATAGCCACGCAGCCGCGCTGTGGCGACGCCGACAAGTTCATGTGCCGGTGCGGCCATTTAGTTCCCCGATGCAGCTTTGACGGCCTTGCTAATAGCGCGGCTGATTTTGGCCTTGGCTGTTTTGCGGTACGCCTTCCATGTGTAGAAGACGAAGGGATGAGCACGGGAGCCGGGGTGATTAACGGACGGGGCGGAGACTAGGCTGCCGTCCTTGCCAGTAAACGCTAAGTTCTTGCCGTTGCGCCCGGTGATCTTATGCGGAGCTGTGCCGTACTCGATAAACTTCCAAGTGAAATCAGCGTATACGCCAGTCGCGTCCGGATCCTTGGACTGTTGCCCGCCAACTGGCTTTACGCCAGGCATATCCGCTTGGCGCGCCCCGATGATGCTGTCTTTCAGAACGCCCGTCGCGCCGACTGGCGCACGGCTGGAGATGCGGCTTGCAGCCTCGCGCGCAACCTCAATCTTTGCCTGTGCGGCTGCCTTGCTGGCTTCCGGCACTAACTCATCAAGGCGACGCTGCAATGCCTCGCGGCCAACGATCTTGGTTTGGAAGGCCATTAGGAACTCTCGCCCTCCACAACAAGCATCTCGACATACTGAGAGCGCTCGTCAGGATTCACGATCGTCTTTATGTTGAAAACGCGCACGGGAGCACCATCCACCATGCCTTTGCGAGCATCGTAGACGCGCCACGCAGGCGTGACGGCGCGGGTATTGGAGCAACTACGCACTGTCAGATTATAGGGCTGTAGGGCCGCTAGACGGGCCGCTGTAACCGTTTCAACGTCGGCACCGAACTTCGGAGCGAGGCGAGCGGAGATGGTGAATACATCCTCGAAAGGCCCGGTTACAGTTCCTCCGTAACCATCCTCGCGGATACCGCGCGCTTGGAACGTTACCTTGCAATTTAGAGACCCTGCACCGGATCGCTTGGCCATGGCGCTTCGTCCTTATTCGTTTTGCGCAACCGCACAGCAACTCCGGCGGCTAAGGCCAACTCGGCACATGCGCGTGGAACATTGTAGTCACCAGCCCGGTAAGCCACAGTGCTTCCCGCAAGGCGCCAGTTCCACGGCGTGCTAAAACGGACCCACATTAGACCTTGATAACGCCAGGCGCCTGAATATCGACGGTCAGGACCGTAGTCGACTTGCCGATCCCGATCAGGCAGGGATAGTCACCGGCCGCTACGTCCGCCACAGGGCAAATTCCGCCCGCGGTCCCAGATAGCCAGTAGCCCGTGCCAGCCTCAATGGTGCCGCCGATCGTGACGTCGCCCTTGGTGACAATAGCAACGGGCTGACCCGTGGCCGCGCCATTTAGCGCGACACCCTTCGGCGTGCGCACGATGGCGGAAGCGTTATCTGTGTCCGCCAAATTAAACTTGCCGGTCGCGTCTTTATACACGACCTGGCCGGCGGTGATTGCCGCAGCGGCAAAGCCATGCTCGATTGATGCGTTAGCGCCGACCAAGACGCCGGTCGCGGTGATGACAAGATCGGTCATTGATTTTCCTTTGCGCCGCAGCGCCTTTAAGTTGTCATTGCGACAAGTTCTGCGTCGCTAAAGGTTATGCTGGCCCCCATGGCGAACCGCTCGTTGAGGCCGTAGATCGATCGCGCGCCTGCGCCGTTCGTCCCAAGATCCCAGTGATCAAGCGTAGGCTCGGCCGTCGCCCCGGTGCTGACGCCAACAACGCCATTGCACGCAACCTTGATATTGCCAGTAGCATCGTAGAAGCCGGCGATCTTGTTGACGCTGCCTATGCCGGTGTTGAAGACCCCTGTCACCGTGGCAGCGGTTCCGGCCCCAGCCGCAAAGTTGACTGCATTACCAGTAATTACCGTGCAGAAAACGCTTGTCGCGCCTGTGATGACGCCTGCGCCAACACCTCTTTCGCTGCGGCCCTGCCAGTAAAAGCCGAACGGGGCGCGTGCGACGCCAATCAAAGGACCAAGGTCGGCTGCATCGGCTGTAGGCCGCGACTGACCAGGTGAAACGACTGCCGTTGTCGTGGTCACGCGATACTGGACAGGAATATTCACGCCAGCGTTGGCCGGGGTATGCAGCGAGCAGAAATCAACCGCGAAACTGTCACCGCTGGTGCCGATCCGAAAACCGCATACCGGGTTGGTTACGAGCGTCTGAACGATGAACTTCTGCGAATACGCTGCAGTGATACCCGACACCGCCTGCCACGTCGTGCCGCCGTCGACGGTCATTTCCAGCGTGCCGGTACCGACCAGGCGCTTGATATCGACCGCGAACAGGAAGGTGTTCTGGGCGAGAGTGATCCCCTGAGTGACGGTTCCGCCGTCAGCAGTCGCAGTGATCGAAGAAGCAGCATTGTTGGCGCCGTCCGCGCCGACCTGATTTTTTGTCGCCGTCAGGTTGGTCTTTGTCCACGCGGCGTTCGTCAGATCGCGGTTCCACAGCGCTCGTTGGCTATGCGCCGGATACTGCCAATGGCCACGATCGGAGCGCCGCAGGCCAGCATTGGTGCAAGCCACCAGCAACCCGGCCGCATTGGGAACAAACGTCGCGCCAACATTGTTCGGGTCGCGGAAAGCGCGACCGTCGTTGGTGTTGTTGCCGTAGGGCTGCGTGGTGCCCTTGGCTGTGCCTGCAGCAAAGTTGACATCATAAGTAAAGCGCTGGAACGGATCAGTGGGGCCGATGGCCTTCCCCCTTGCCATCGCGGGCCGCATAAGCGGCCCGAAAAGAGGGTCAAATAGCCTGCTCATGCCATCAACCGCTGAACGCTCCGCACGTAGCACCAGCAGCACGAGAGAAGCGGTAAGTGCCGGGTGCGGAGATCATGATCGAAGGAACGTCAGACGTGAGGCGCCCAACTTGGTTGTAGGCGGCTCCATCATCTTTAAGATAGATGATGACAAGCGCGTTTGCGTCGACAACGCCCTTAAGCCCAACAGTAATCGGAGTGCCTGCGGCAACCGTTACGTCAGCTGAGTCCGCTGCCGTGGATCCCGTAGCAAGAATCTGGGTTGCCATGATTTTCCCCTAGTTACGCAACTGGCTTCGTGGCGGCATGGCCGAGGAGGATAGACGCACCATACACGGCACCAGTCGTGGCACCTGCGACGGTCACAGATACGCGCAGATAGCGCTTGGCCCCGAGGTAGCCGACCTTATAGACCTTGCTAGCCGTGCCAGACGAGCTGACAACGGGCTTGGTACCCTGATAGAGACCGGCCGCTACAGACGCGAACGTCGAATTGTCGTCCGAATCCTGAATATCGAAAGTGTGGGTGCCGTCCGTCCACGCGCCTGCGTGGATGACAAGAACGGCGCCAGAGAAGCCAAGCAGGTCAACGCCGGTACCGTTAGCGGTGGCATTGCGAGCCGCGGGGGCGAACGACTGGATAAAGCCAATGTCGTTGTAAGAGTCGCGCATTTTGTTTGTTCCTTGGCGGCCTTGGCCGCGGCTTAATAATAACGGTGATTGCTCAGCAGCGAATCGAAGGTTGTCCAATTTGCTTCGCTTGCGCTCTCGCGGCTTTCATAAAGGTCCGCTATGCGCAGTAAAATTGCATGCTTGACGGCGGGTTCAACGGCTCCAAAGCCCACAACAGCCGTCAGCGTTATGAGGGATCCGGATCGCATCGATGGCCACGCCTGGCCGTACTTCAGTACGACGGCATCGCCACGCAGTTCGTAAACCGTTGTCGCAAGGGTCTGCGGTGCGCCGCTGTCATCAACATATGAAATCGACGTAACCGATTGAACGGGTCGCACAGGCAAGTGCGACAAGTCGCACCAGTCCTCGCCCTGCACTTCAACCGTCTGCTCAGCCAGAGAAACGCCGCAGTATTTTTCAGCGTGATTGCGCGCCACCTTGACCAAATCGGTCAGATAGTCATCCTCGTCATTGAAATCGGTAGCGCGAACCTGTCGCTTCGCCTCTGCGAGTGTTACCGGCTCATCAGTTGCCGCTATTGTTACTGTCGGCTGAAGCCACATCTCGCTTTCGCCTTTCCGCAGTCGGTGTCGCTACCGCGCGTTCAATCTTGGTTTCCGCAACTGGAATTGCAAAGCCAGCCTCGATAAGGCGAATAGCGTCTGCATCGTCCCAATCTGGTTCATCGCCAGCGTTGAACGCTCTGTATGCACCAGCAAGGCTCACAAGCAGTTTGATTTTCATATCGCCTCCAAGAGGTGGGGCGCCCTTTCGAGCGCCCCCTTTAGAATTACGCCTGGACGAGATACTTGACTGCCTTGGTATCGAGCAGTTCACCGTCGAAGCGGATCAGTCCGGCGATGCCCAGATCTGGCCAGAAGCGCTCACGCAGAACGCCAATGACGGGCGAGCCGACCTTGCGAACCCAATACTTACCGAAATCACCAAAGATCACGGTCTTGTTGCCAGTGGCGATGCTAGCGATGGCCTGGTTGATATAGTAGCGATAGCCAAGAACGCGAGCCGGCTCCTGCGTCTGATAGTCTCCGTGAGCCCACAGATAGTTGCCCTGGCCGTCCTTCAGCTTGCGGATGGCCGCCAGCGTGAGGTCGTTGAACTGGAACGCAACCTTCGGCGACTGGCGATAGGCCGGGTCAATCGAGTGGATCAGGTCAATCAGTTCGTCAGACGCAATGGCCGTGGCCGAAGCTGCGGTCTTGCCGAGCGACGCAGCGGTAACGATGCCGTTCGGCGCCGAAGAGCCGGTGCCGGTCGTGAGCTGGGCATTGGCCAGACGGCCAAGGCGCTCGCCAAGCAGGTCGGCAAGCAGGGCTTCCATATTGAAGATGCTGTCCGCCGCAAGCTGCCAGGAGAATTTCACGAACTTCGTATTGAAGTCGTAAGCCTCGAGCTGCTTCTGACCAAACGCGGCATCAGCCGAGCCGTCGTCAGTGAGCGCTGTGCCTTCCGTGCCCTGTACGCCGGTATTGCCGGTGTCATCCGTGGTCGGGATCGGCAGGGCATTGCCAGACGAGGTATTCAGTTCGCTGACGATGTTGCCATCGTACATCGGACCCCAAGCCTTCATGGCCTTGACGAGCATGTTCTGCAGTTCAACCGGGACAGTGTATCCGCCAGCGGTGTTGGTGCCGCCCGTCTGGATACGCGTTTCGATATCCTGTACGCCAGCGCGGAGGACGGCGCGCTCTTCAGCGTCGAGTGCGTCCAGCGAGGCGCCACCAGCGAGGAACTTGTGGAACACCTCACGGTATTCTGCCTTCCTCGGCTCGTCGGTGCCGCGAGTATCGGTGTCGCTACCGGTCGGGCGCTTAGCCTTGCGCTCTTCCTCGGCAGCCCTGTTGATGCGCTCTTCGGCGGCGGCCATGCGCTGCTCGCGTGCGATGTCGGCCTCGATCTTGTCGAAGTCAGCCATAATCGCGTCGTGGCGAGCGTCAAGCTCTGCGGCGCGCGCTTCGTCAGTGTTGGCCTTGATGGCGTCAAGCGCTTCGCGGGCCTGCGTGACAAGACGGCCACGCTTTTCGTTCAGTTCCCTGAGAGTCATTGCAATATCCATATGAAAAAGGCCGCACAAATGGCGGCCGTGGGGGTTGAAATGGCAGGACTTTCCGTCCGGCCCTCCGGCTAAGCCGGGTGACTACGGAGCGTCCTGCCGGATGCCCCGAATTCGCTGCTCCTGCTGAGCTTCACGCTCGGCAATACGCCTCTTGGCTGCGGCTGCGTCAGCCGCGCGCCTTTCGGCGTCTTTCTTGTGCTGTTCTGCTTCTTGGCGGGCCGCCTCTAGGGAGCGAGCGGCAAGCGTGGTGTCGGGATAGGCTGGATTAGCTGTCGCCGTCACTTCGTAAAGTTCAGCCTCAATCACGGTGCGTTTCGGCAAATCGCCAGTGTCATCCCACTCCTGCTTTGTGGCGCGGAATGCAAAACTCATACCGCTGACATCGCCACGCTCAACGAGCGTCCACAGGTCATTTCCGTCCGAAGTGTCGGGGACGTCGATCTCTACAGCAAGACCCTTGGCGTCCTCATACAGGCGCAATGTCTTTGAGCGCGTCCTACCCAGTACCCGGCCCATATCGTGGTCGTAGAGCGCCAGGATGTCGCCGCCGATTGCCTTACTAAAGGCACCTGGCGCGATACGTTCAACGAAGTAATCACCAATCGTGGTGTCGCTGTTCCATACCGCAGCATAGCCTACCAGCGTACGCTTGCCATCGGCGGCACGCATTTCTACGCCTAGCGAACCGCCGCGCTTTTCAATCTCAGTCATGCGGCAGCAGCCCCATTTGGTTTGTTGTCGTTTGCGGGTGCAGACTTTTCCGGCGTTGTTGCCGCGGCGATATTGCTACCAAGAGGCACCGTCGCCCCTTGGATATACAACTTGTCGCCTTCGGCCATCGCCGGCCTATTGTCCAACGCGCGGCCTTCGTTCGGCGTAAGCAGGCCATTCTGCACAGCCTGGCCGAGGCCGTTCATGCGGGTAAGGAAGTCGCCACGCAGGATGCCATCAAGATTGTGCTCGACGTACTTGCCGGCGCCACCATTGCGACCGAACAGCTTGAGGTTCAATTCGTCCTCAAAAGCCTCGGCCCACTGGCCAACAAGGTGCTGCACCAGCATCAGGTTCTGCTGCTCGGTGTTGCTGAACGTCGCCCCGATCAGGTCTTGCAAGAATACCTTCGGCAACTGATAGATGCGGGCGATCTCTTCTACTTGGAAGCGACGGGCCTCGATCATCTGCCCCTTGGCCGGATCCAAGCCAACCGGGTTGAGTGTGTATCCAGCCGGAATTGGGAAAATCGGCTCATTAGCATTCTTGGCGGCGTCGACAGACCGTTTGATATCTGCCTGTGCGCGCTTAATGCCGTCCGCGCCTACCGGTAGCGGGCCAGTCAATGCCAAAGGCGGCACACCGCCACCGGCAAAGAAGTTGCTGCCATAATCATTCATGGCCAAGGCAAGCTGAATAGCTTTCGACCCCATAGTAATCGGGCCGTAGTGCCTCAGCCCGTCATGCCAGAGCATGAACGGGACATCGATAACGTCCTCGGCCGGGTATGTCTTTACCGGATGGGCCGAGTCGCCAAACTGATAAAAGACCCTGCCGCCATTGCGCTGAATGGTCGTTCGCGTCGGGTCCATCGGCCAGATAGAGTCAACACCCTGCGGCGTGCGGTCGATCCATGCTAATCCGCGGCCACCAGTAAAAACCTGCTGCCAGAACCACTGTCTGAACTTGAACGAACCCTGTTCCGGGTTCGGAGCGTCGTGCAGTAGCGCCTCAAGGCGGCCAGTAAGCTGCTTGGGTCCTTCTTTAGTGTCGCGGTACGCGTGCAGCGGCAACGCCGCTAGTGTCCGCGACAGGAACGCGACAGCAGCCCACACAGAAGGCACGCTCAAGGCGCTATCGATCGTCACTGCGGGCAGATTTATCGACTGGATTCCGAAATATGCCAGGAAATTCTCGGCGCTTACCGGTATGTTCTGGTTTTCGATGGAATCGCGCCGTTCAGGTGCCTTATCCGCCTTTTGGCGGGAAAATACGTCAAATATTCCCATTTATCCCGCCAAATTAAGCTGCGTTCAAGACGCTGAATTCTGGATCGTCCCAAGGACTGCTCGGCTCTTGGACTGTCACAGCCCCATCCACCGCAGCACCAACCGCCATGCAGAGCGCAACGGCGGCGTCGATCTTTTGTGTCGACTTCTTCTTCGATAGGAACTGATTTCCCATCTCGGGTTCGGTCTCGACATGGGCGGCCATGATGGCGCCAAGGATAACCGGGCTTTTCCGTATCCTTATGCGCTCTTCAAGGATGAGCGTTTCTAGCGCTGCAAGGCTCCCAGGCATCCAAAGTCCCAAAGGAACTTCTTCGCCAGCGGCCTTTGCCGCCTCGGCCTTGTTGGCGTCAGGCTTTGCGCGCTTCTTGCCACCCTGCGGGTGCATTACTGACTTAATATCAAGCCCGTACTCGGAAAGCTCATTTTCGAAATCGTCAAACCGATATTTGTCATATGCTAGGACGTCTATGCCGTGGTCCGTGTGGATCTTGGCAAACAGCGCCGCAACGTGATCATACCGAATTGAAGTGCCTTCCGGCGCACGCAGATAGTTGTCGTTGTACCACTGCCGATACGGAAGACTTGACGCTTTCGCGCGCTCGTCCATCGTGTCGCGAGGCGTCCACGCCTCAATCCACGCATCGTATGTCGGAAGCACAACAACCGCGCCATCTGTGCGCGTTACCTCTTTGCCGCCCGTCTCAATAACGAAAGCCGCTGCGGTAAGGTCGATCTTGCCAGACAGGTCAAGGCCGGCGGCATTAATGCGCTTGCCCTTGTGAACCTCGTAAGGGTCAAACTCCGCCATAACACGCTCAACAAGCGGGCGCGGTATCCATGTGGTTTCAGACTCGGTCCATACGCAGAAGTGCAGACGAAGGATGTTACCGCGCTTGGATGGAATGTCGCGCGCCTGCGCGACGTTCTTTTCCATGTACTCATGCGTCAGAATGACGCCAAGCAGCGGATTTGCCTTCACCCAACATGACGGATCGGTGAACGGGTCGTCGTCCTTATCCAGAGCGCACACATACGAAAACGTCGTGTCGTCTATCGGATCCCCGACGTACGTATAATCGTCGTCAAGCAGTTCTTTTGGGACGCCGGCAGCAACTGAGCATGCATGGTGATGCTCATCCCAGCAGACCGATGTACGGTCAAAGCCAGAATTGGTGATC
The DNA here is from genome assembly GCF_006442375.1 of Mesorhizobium sp. B2-2-4. Lineage (NCBI taxonomy): Bacteria > Pseudomonadati > Pseudomonadota > Alphaproteobacteria > Hyphomicrobiales > Phyllobacteriaceae > Mesorhizobium > Mesorhizobium sp. B2-2-4. Next base: position 142,971 of record NZ_VFWB01000003.1, read on the forward strand.
ATCACCATAAGCGGCTGACGTCGGAATTTGAATCCGCGCTCGAGCATCTCGATCACGCCGCTATTGGGGTGCTCGTGCAACTCGTCGCAAAGCGCCACCGTGGGGCGCGGTCCGGACGAGGCTCCCTCACGGGATATGACCCGAAAGAACGAGCCCTTTTTCAGGTAGGCGATATTCTCGACAAATTGCCCCGTGCCGCCGCTCATGTGCAGCTTGGCGTCGAGAAGCGGCGACTGCCGCACCATGGAAACGGCGTCCTGAAACAAGACGAAAGCCTGCGCCTTGTCCTTGCCTGCGGCGTATATCTGCGCGCCTGGCTCGCTGTCTGCAACCAGCCCGTACAACCCGATAGCAGCCGCCATCGGTGACTTGCCGTTACCTTTGCCCATCTCGATATAGGCTCGGCGGAACCGACGAAAGCCATCAGCCTTCTTCCACCCGTACAAAGAGCCTAGAATGAATTCCTGCGAGGCGTGCGGATTGAACGGCTTGCCGTCGAACTGGCCGTCCTTGAGCTTGCATACCGTGCGGCAGAACCTAAGAATGTCATGCGCAGCAGCAAGGTCAAAGTGCAGCCCGCGCTCAGCACCATTCTTCAAATCGTCAAGATGTCTTTGGCATGCATTGCGGACGTGCGGCCCGGCTACGATTTCTCTTGCGACAACGGCGCGAGCGTAAGCGGTAATAGGATCGTTCGACCCGCCAACCTCTAGGCTATCCGCCTTCCGGCTATCTGTCGAAGAACTCTTCGCCCGGCTCTTTTTCGCTACCATCTGGAGTTATGCCAATCTTCGTAGAGTCCGCAGGCGTGGCTCCCATTTGGCCGTAACACTGGCGCAATAGGTTCATCGCCTGAACGCCGACATCATCTCCGTTAATCATTCGTCCGCGGATGTTTGCGGCAATAGCCAGGAACCCTCTATGGCTCTCATTAAGCCACGGCACCTCGCTAACAATCTCACGCCAAGCCTGTTGCGCTTTGTCGTTAAGCCATGTAAAAGGATCGCCTATGCCGCCCTTAACTTCCGGGGCGTTGCGCCCATCAAATCGGGGCTTATGCTTTACGTCGGCACCAAGCACCTTCGCCTTGGCAGGCGGTAAACGCGGCCTGGCCATCCTTTGACCTCAACATTTGAATTGGATTTATGTGCGCGAATGGGGACGCGCGGTACGGGCTATCGACGCCTCCAGAGATGGAGGCACCCCCCCCTACCCATCAAATAGGCCACCCATCAGCGCCATACCGCACCACGGTCTTGCCGTGGTCCTCCATTTGGCCTCGGCTTGAGTGGCATGGCTTGCATGTACTTATGAATGGACCAGACCAGAATAGGTCTAGGTTTCCCTTGTGCGCCACGGCATGGTGAACCTCGGTAGCAGGCTCAACTATCTCCTGCTCTAGGCACCACTCACACAAGGGCTGCTGACTTAGTTGCCATTCACGCAGCCTCTGCCAACGTGCCGTTCCGTACAGGTGTCGCCAAGGACGATTAGCCTCGTACTTCATCACAACTAAACGCTGAAGCGTTATCGTTCGCCGCCGTGAATAAGCGCGACAGAAAGGGATCATCCTTATGCTTGATTACCCAAGACATGAACAATCCTCTCGTGGCGTTGCATGCATGACATGACGGCACCAGATTTTCTATGGTGTTGTTCTCTTTGTCGTTGTCTAGGTGGTCAACTACCAGCTTACGTATGCCTTTTGCGCTCCACTCGACCGCCTGAGCGCACCAATTGCAATGGTGCTCGCCGCCGCCGATGGCGTCGTACAGCACTTGCCTGTGCTGATACAGAGTTCCTGCCTTGCAAGATATCGGATGTGCGGGGCTGTATGAGATGACATATCCGTGGGAGGCCACATAAGTGCGGCCAAAGACCGGATCGTCTGTCGTCCCTGTTTTGTATTGCCTATAATAGTGCTTTTCGCAATATGTTCCGGCTACCGACCTAGATGGATTGTCACAACCATCAATAGAGCAAGTCGCCCATACCTTCTCTGTTTTCTTAGGAAGGTCGAACGTTCCATGCTGTAAAAGTCTTTGATAGTGCAGTCCACAAACCAGCGGTCCATCGCGGTATCTGGATCGTGACTCTCTATCGCAATTTGGCGCTTCACACTTCAAGGTCTCGACTCCCTGTCGACCTCATATTGAAACGGCGGGAAGCCGAAGCTTGCCCGCCGCAGACAACCGCGAGAGGTCGAGAATCGCGATTGCGTTTAGTTAGATTTCAATCCTCACCATCCCAGTGCACAAGCGCTTCCTCTGGATAGGCATCGATGTTCATGCCCTTGTGGTCGTCATACCAAGCCACCTCAACGCACCCATGTTCGCATGCCGACAGGACAGTCATGAGCGGGCTGCCAGTAAGCAGGGTAACAACGTCGCCGGGGAAGAATAGATCGTCAGGCTCGACCTTAATAGGGTCGCCATTGAACCAGTTAATGTGTGCGTCCATGTGTGTTCTCCTCTTGTGGGTTGATATAGCCAAGACACTTGGCGGCAATTAGCCGTTGCTGCCTTGGCGGGTGGTTATTGGTGCGCGCCGATACCGCGCCGCATGTACTTTGCCCTTATGGCCTTTGACCCATGCCGGTGCTAGCTCGGCCCCGAACACCTTGCGGTGAACCTCATATTTATCCAGCGCTAGGGATAACGGCGCTGCATTGCCTTTCGGCAAATTGAGCGCTGCCGGGAGACCGGGGCGTTGCCACTTCTTGCGTGGCCGCCCACATGTCTCAACCGGCAGCGAAACCGCCCAACCGCAGCGAGAGGAGGCGCGCGGACGGGCGATAAGGTACGAAGATGGCAATGGATGGCGTGTAACCCATCGCGGCAAGTCGGCATGCAATACCACACGTCTACCGGCTGCATGCGCAGAAACGGACTTCCTCACGGAGCCGCAAGCATCTTCGTATAGTTACGCCCGGCGCTAGGTGGCCGAGCGTGGAGTAGTGTTCGCAAACCTACCCCTTCACACTATACGTTGTGGGGCGGCGCTAAATGGACTCTATGCGGCTTTTCTTTTCCTTTTGTTATCGTTGGACGCAGATAAAACCCGCGCAACATCAAGAATCGCTTCTTTTGCCATCCTATCGACACGGACACCAACAAATCCCATGCGCTCGCCGATATCCTTTAGCGACGCACCGGACGCTATGTCCTCGATTATTTTGATAACGTCACCTTTTGGCGCGTCAGGCAATTCGCCCATGTTAACCGCGCCGCTGGAAGAATTTCCGCTCATTTGCACGACGCCACCAAGAAACTCCGCTCCCTTCGCAATGGCCGGGCGGCAACGAGTGGCATGGAACGGTAAGTTCTCAAACGAGACTGAGCCATCAACGCCAAACGCTTGCAATACGGCGCGATTGGCCTCTACGCCTTTTTGCGGGTCGTACATGGGTATAAGCGCAGGCTCACCACTAAATGGCCGCTGGTATGGTTCTGCGCGTAGAGGTGACGGCGTAGTGGTCGTCGTGCGAAATATGTAACGGCTCGCGTCCCGCGGCTTTGACTGCTCATCAACTCGCGATCTGGCGCGATCTCGTGGCGCTAGTTTGCCGCCCTTCTTTGTCTCGCCATATTCTGCGAGTTCGCCCTTGATGAACTTCAGCGCGCCAAGTTGGATATATGGGTTGCCGTCGCGGTCAGATTCTATCGTTGGCTCCAACCACTCGCCGTCGTCATTCTTCGCCGCCCGCTCTATTTCGCCTATCGTCGGGCGGGATTCCAGATAGTCATCAGTGGCCTCCGGATCCCAATTGCTCACCGCAAGTGCTTGCACCGCAGCGGCTACAGGCTCTGCTAGTTCGGGGTGGTTATCGTACAGCCACCGCAACGCGGGCAGCGTTCCACGGTAGCGATGCTCCTTGCGCGGCTGCTTGTTATCGTTCGCTGCCTTCGGTTTGGCACTCTGCCGCGGTTCAGCCGTAAGCGCTTCAGCGAATGTCTTGTAGTTATGCAATGCGATTTTCCTCGATTTCACGACGCGCGATCACGTCGATATCATCTTCCATGTGCCTCATTGGCTCGTCGTAACCGACTTCTGTGAATCCCGGCGTTGACTCATCGATCGAGCGCTTACCGTTTTTGCGTACCATATCAATCCCCATATTTAGTGCCGTGTTGCGTTGTCTGCCCTAAATGTATTGTTAAGCGGCAACTTTCTCCAGTCCTACACCCAACCAACCCCGCACCAATTCCACAACTAGCGCTGCGGCATCCTCTGGCGTAGTGGCGCGGACGATGGTTACGGGATGCCCGATGACAGCCAGAGCCGGATGCCGACGCTCCTGGCTATCCGTAAGGCTGGAATTGCCCACCTTGTTCTCAACTAGTAGCAGCCGTCCGCCCTCGCCATAAATCCGCATGTCCGGCTCGCCGGCCGCCATTCCGGTCTTGACGGCCTTGGATCGAGCCTTGTGGCCACGACGCTCGGCATTCATGTCGCCGGCGAAAAGAAAGCGCTTGCCATACTCTGGCATCTTGCGCAGGGCCGTCGCCATAGCGGCCTGCATATCTTCCTCAAGCATCGGCGCCGGCTTTGTGGTGACTTTGCCGTTGGTGGTTACAAGCCGCACACGAGCGCCATTGATGCGAACGGTTTGGCTGGTGGATTTGCTATTGCTACGTGCGTTCATATCCGTGCTCCCCTAATTGCTTCCATCATTGCGGCATGCGCCACCAACTCGGCTTCCGTCACCCTTGGTGGGAGAGGCGCGCGCGTCGGCAGCACAATCTCCACTGCGTTAGTAGGCAGCACCACACCCAAATCCAAGCCGCCCTGCCGGCCCACAAGCTCGACGTAGACCGCGGCGAGCAATTGGGCGTCGATAAGCGCGCCGTGCTTTGTGCGGGCCGCTGTGGGCACGCCGTAGCGCCTGCACAGGCTGTCTAACGAACACGGCGCGCCAGGATGCTTAGCGCGAGCCATAGCCAGCGTGTCTATGACCGTGTTGGCCAAGATGGGCAGACCGAGGCGAACAAGCTCGGCATTAAGCATGCCGATATCGAAACTGGCATTGTGGGCCACCAGCAGTGCGTCGCCGATGAACTCCATGAGGCTGGGCGCTATATTGGCGAAGGTGGTCTTATCGGCTAGGAAGGAATCGGTCAGGCCATGAACGTCTGTAGCGTCGGTCGGCATTAGCACACCGGGATTGACGTAGGCGTGAAACGTGCGGCCGGTCGGCAGAAGGTCGTAGAGTTCGATGGCGCCTATTTCGGCAATGCGGTCGGTGCGGATATCCACGCCAGTGGTTTCGGTGTCGATTGCGATTTGGCGGGCCGGATGGAGGGCTGTTTGGCGCGGGGACATTTCTATCTTTCTTCCTTCGGGACAAACTATCGGGACAAAACCCCTTTCTAAAGAAAGGGGGGTTTTTGTCCCCAGTGGTGTTCGGGTATAAAAATTTGGGGACAAAATCGGGACAAGAGGGACAAGACTGGATTAAGTCATTGAAAACAATTGTCTTTTTTTGTCCCCCATTTTGTCCCTCTTGTCCCAACTCGTTTGTATACAAACGGGACAAAAGCCGGGACAAAGCCCTTTTCAGAATGTCTTTTGTCTTTCTAGGTTGTGACAACCTGAGGTAGATGGATTTTTGTCCCTCATTTTGTCCCCCGTTGTCTTTTTGGCGACTTAACCTTTTGATTTTTAATGGGGACAAAATTGGGACAAAGGGACAAAGTGAAAATCGGTCACATTTGCGCCTTATTCTATTCGGTTGTACCCGCAGACCAATACCAAAGCCCAATCTGGTTCACATGGCCTGCCTTCACTAGGTCTTCCGGTGCGCGCTGGAACTGCTTTTTGGTTGTTGCTGCTACGGACACCGACTCCATGTCGCGGGATGCGTAGAAGTGGCGCCGCCACGTCTCGAGGTCAACAACCTGCACGTCAGGGAATGCATCGCCTTCCGGCTCTATGCCGTCCTGTGCGATAGCGGCATGCAAGGCGGCAAGCACCTCACCTTTGTAGCCCTTCAGTGTGCCGCTGACGGGCACTGTGTCCGGCTCCAATTTAACCACCACAGGAGCCGTTGTAGGCTCACCGTCCTCGTCCTGGCTTAGTTCGATGGACTCCATCTTGAAGGCCAGAATGTCGCCCTCGTCGCCGTCGTTGGTGCCGTCGCACACCAGCCTATATTTGCCGTGCTCTTTCTTCACCATATAGCTGGCGTCAACTGCACCATCCAAGTCGATAGCACCCTTGCCCCGCTCACCGGACCACGAACTGTGGTGGATGGCCGTGACATGCGCCTGTGTGGCCAACAGGATCTCGTCGCACGACTGCACGAACTTCGTCATGTCCTTCGATGCGTTCTGGTCGCCGGCCCCGAAGACGCGCGTAAGCGTGTCGATGATGACCCATACGCACGGCAGGTCGGTTTCGGTTTCGGCCTCCTTGATAAGCGCTATAAGTGCTTTTGCGTCATCGAGGTTGCGCGTGAAGTCCAGCCGACCACCAACCACCAGCAAAGGCACGTCCTTGACGCCATGGTGCTTGCGGAAAGCCATCATGCGGCGTTCGGTGAGCTTCTTACGCTCGGCCGCCACATAGATCACCAGACCGTGCTTCTTCAGTTTGCGACCGTGCCAATCCATTTTGGCTGCTAGGTGGCAGGCTAGGTCTGTGACGATGACGCTTTTACCTGTGCCGGGCAGTCCGCTGACTGTGGTGTATTCACCGGCACCAAGCAGCCCTTTGAATAACGCTTCCTTCGGTGCTCCCTCTTCTATTTGGTCAAACCACGTCTTGTCGAACCGCTCATTGCTGCGCTGCTTGGGTTGGGCGGTGGCGGACGGTTCTGGTGCGGCTGCGGACTGTTGTTGAGCCGCCTTCTTGGCATCGACACCCTCTAGAAAGCCAGCCGTGTCGCCGCTTGGTGTGCTGGTGTATTGTTTGTGACTGCGGGAGATGGCAGACAAATCAGCGCCACCTTGACGCGCTAACTCGCATAGAGAGCCAAGGTTTATGCCGCTCGATTTGAAGCCCTTCCACTTCCTGGCAACTTCGCCGCGGCGATACTTCTTTCCGCGCGAACTCCAATCATCGGCAATCGCCAAGCCGTCCGAACCAAGCGCCGAATGAATAGCCATCAGCACACTAACCCAATCCTGATATCCGCAGTCTGGGCTTACATATGTTAGGAGTTCGGCAATCTCTGCATGCGAAGTTTCGCCGCTATCGTAACTTGGCTTGTAGACATACTCGGTGCGCTGCTCTGGTGCGGCTGCCGGCTGTTTGTTTACGACCAAATCCAGCAACCACTGCGGGGCCTCGGCGAATGCCGGCAAACCGTGGCCATCGTGGTTCGTCCACTTATAGGCGCGACCATCAGCCATGGCGCTGCCTGGTGCGAGGATATAGCCACCATCGCCACGCGTGTCGACGCCCGGCGCAATGGCTGCACGATTGCGCACACCATCGACATGCCGGAAGAACACATGCGTTCCGCCGTTGGCAGTGCTGGCACGCGCCGTTTCCGGCAGTGGCCCATGCTTGGCCTCCATCTCGGCAAGCCATGTGTGGCCGTCCAGATCGCCGTGCTTATCGAGATCAAGCACCCACGCCCCAAGCGGCTCGCCAGTAGGCACACCGATTGCCGCGGCGGGAAACTTGTCCCCAAAGAAGATGTCGACAATGCGAGTCGACCGGGTGGCGCCCTTGAGCCCGTTGGAGTTGTAGGGTGATTTTTCAGGCCTCAGTGTAAATTCGCCGGTTGCCGGATCCATCTCATCGGATTCGACTTCCCGGCAGGGGAAAACAGATACGCCATGGCTTGTGTACCAACGTGCGGTTTCGAGGCTGCTAGGCTGCTGCAATGGTGCGCTCCTGATTGTCGTTGGCGGCGGTGCGCGAGACGGCGACCAATGCCGCCTCTACTCGCAAGATTGCGCGACCGATTGCTTCAGGGATTTGCGGGAGGACCGCATCGCCGAAGGCTTCAACGATGAGACTTGCCGCAACCGTCCCTCTTGGACCGCCGATCGCAATGCGCGACTGAGCCACCCAGCCGGATAACCCATCATCCACCCGTAAGTGATGGGCAAGGCCGCCGTTCCAGTCAGCCCATGGCTCTGTAGTAATGCTGCTAGTGCTCGTGCGCCCTGCCACCGCGGGTCGTTGTTCGCCATTCTCGCCTTTATATTCGGAGAATGAGATGTCATGTCCGGCCCGTGATGCGCCTCTGATGCCCGAGGCGTAGGAAGATATGACTCGTGGAGAATGTGGCGAACAGTACCCATCCTGCCCGTGTCGCCGTGGCCGCCCGCTCTCATGTCCGATGCCCGCGGTGTGGCCAATATCATCCTGAAAGGATAGGTCGATCCCGCCCCGCCACCCTTGCCATCCTGCATTCCGTCCGATGCCATTGGCGTCGGCAAGCGAGAATCCGATAAGCCAACTTCGCTTGCGCTCGTGGTTTGCACCGATGTCTCCAGCACTAACCACGAATGGCCAGCAGGTGTAGCCGATTGCCGCCAGCGCATCGATGATCCGGTCTGCGCCTCGAGTTCGGAGATTAGCGCTATTTTCAAGAGCGAACCAACGAGGCCTGCATTCGTCAATGAGGCGGACGGCTTCGAAGTAGAGGCCGGAGCGCTCGCCGTCGACACCTTTACCTTTGGTGTTTGCGCTGCTGATATCCTGGCACGGCGGCGAGCCGACGATGATGTCGGGAAGTCCAACACCATCCCGAACAAGTCGGTCTGCGGTAAGGGTGGTGACGTCATCATAGACGGGTACTCCGGGGTTATTCTGCGAATAAAGCGCGCGACGCCAATCAATGACTTCGCACGCAGCAATGGTTCGATATCCGGCACGGTGCATCCCTAGCGACCAGCCGCCGGCCGCAGCGCTGAATAGGTCTAGGACTTTCAAAATATCGCCTCATCCGTTCGCACCAGCCGTCTAATCTCCGCCTGGTGTGCCTTGATTGCTGTTGTCCAAAGGCCGCGGCGCTGCTCGTCACTATATGCGGCCAGGTCGGCGCCATTCTCGGCCGCAAATTCGCCTGTGGCTTCGTCAACCGCATCGAGCGCCTTCACCTCGTACGGATCCCATCGCTTTATGTCTTTGACGTACTCAATGAGCGGCAGGCATTCAGCGCATAGCCACCTATTGTCTGATGGCCTACGCCCTGCGAAGCCTACGCCAACCGCATGGCGACCGCAGACGTGGCACGTTGTGGGGTCGTGTTCGCTCATGCGGCACCTGCTTTCTGACGTTGCTCGCGAATACGAAAACCAAATCCACCCTTACCCGCCATGATTCCGCCGTCCGTTGCTGCGCGCGTTCTGGTCTGCGAAGTGACCATAGATTTGGCGCCCTTCACCGCGCACCCCCCCCCGCTGCCGTTCCGCCGAACAGCGGCAAGTTGTCGTTCGCCACCTGCTTGACGGCACGCGCCTTGCGGGTAGTCGGCCCCTTGTCCGCCAACCGCAGGCGTTCCGCGATATCGGCCTGATATTCTTCCTCACGCTCAATCAGGATACACCTCATACCCTCGCGCCAGGCCGCCTCGCCTGTGCTGCCACTACCGGCGAATGGATCCAGAACCAGTCCACCCTTCGGTGTGACCAGCCGCACAAGCCATTGCATCAGATCGACAGGCTTGACGGTCGGGTGCTTGCTGCCGATGCGGTCGAGCTTGTCGGCTTTGGCAGTGTAGAAGAAGCGGGCGGCGGAGCCGGAGTTTGCCCCGTGGTTTGTCAGTGAGCGCTCGCCGAACTCGCCGTAGGTTACACCGTTGCGATCTCCAGCAGTTGGTGCGCCACCGCTCGCCGTATCGGGGAAACACGACACCACCTCGTCGCTGCCGTCGTGCACGATGTTGGCGGGCCAGCGGCCGGCATCAATCGGCGCACCGGCTTTGGCGGTGAGATAGCCGCCGACGCGGCCAAAGGCCGTTCCGCCTTCTGTTCCGACTCTGGTGGCGTCAATATTCAACGCCCCCGTACCGTGCTCAAGCACGTTGGCCGCAACAGTGCCCGCCAAAGGCTTGCGCGCTAGGCAGATAGGTTCCCACGCCGGCTTCAGCGCGGTGCCCCATCCCTGCCATTCGCGGGCGGCGTCTGTTGCGGGTGCTGTGTCGGTAGCCGTATAGGCAACATCCTGCTTGCCCCACTCGCCTTCCTTCTCTACTGTTGCGCCGGGCTTCAGCCGCTTTGTCGTATAGCGTTCGCGAACAACCTCACGCACCGCACCAGCGTCCTTATCAATCGCCTTGCTGACATCATGCGACTTCGGAAAACCGCTGCCATATGCCCAAGCCAACTGGTCGCGGATTTCAAAGCCAGCATCCTCGATCGCAACCGCCATTCTGTGGTAAGTGCGTGTGCCGCTGAACGCTACGACATGCCCGCCAGGCTTTAGGACGCGCAGGCACTCAGCCCAAAACACCTCGCTAAAGGCAACCTCGCCAGTATCCCAATTTTTCCCCATGAACCCGGCGCTGGCGCGGCTGTAGACGTCGCCGTCTTTGGCCGGAGATGCGTTCGGCCCGCCGAACCGCTTTTGGATCGACACTAGCGCGTAGGGAGGATCTGTGACTATCGCACTGATTGAATTGTCGGGTAGCGACTTGAGCACGTCGCGATTGTCGCCTCCGTAAAGCGTGACTTTGCTGTCGAGGTGATCGGTTTTGGTAAACTCGCCCATCACGCCACCCTTACAGTCAGCACATCCTCACCGGTCTTAATCGCGGCACCCTTAACCTTGCGGCCCGCATCAAGCGCCGCCTTGATGGCCGTCTTGTCCGGCGTCTTGACCACCTTCAGGAATGCACGCGGCAGTACGGTTTCATTCGTCACCTCCACGCTATCCCTACCCTTGCCCACAGACACAGTAGCCTCGACCAGCGATGCCTTCTGGATGTCAGCCGCCTTCATAATGCGGAGCATAAGCACTCGCATTGCTTCCTTGCGCTTATCGGCTCTTTGACGGCGCGCCTGCAAATCACTGATACGCTCAGCAACCGCCTTGGACATGCTGTCGGCGTCACGCTCAATGCCTACCAGGCGAGTCAGGACGTCGAAGGCCGCGGTGCTGCCTTTCAGCATATCGCGCCGCAGTTCGGCGTCTTCGGCAAGCTCTGGATATGCGGTAAGCAGTCCGTCGATGTGGGCTAAGATGTTTGCGACGTCGGCTTGGAGATAGTTGTCGTTGGCTGGTTTCATTTTTGTAACCTTCACGTTTCATATCTGGCGCATATGGCGCGCCAACGTGTCATTTTGCGCCCGGTTTATTGCCGCGCAATAACTAGGCGGCTTCCCTGTACTCAGCCCGCGCATGCGCCTGCGCCAACCGTATGCTATCGTGCCGCACTATTATCCACCCAGCCGCCCTTAGAGCCGCGACGCACTGCACCGCTAGTGCCGGAGCGCCGACGTAGCTATGGCAGCAGCCGCGCAACTCTGCGGTAAGGACTTCGGTTGGGGTTTTCACGCTGCTACCTCTTGTGGTTTGTTGTCGTTGGCTGGAACGGCTAATGCTAGCGATGGCTGGAATGGTTTAGTCAATTTTGGACCCTTACTCCGGTTATCAGATAGCCACATTGGTCTAAGGTTTCTTAGCGACCACGCCTTCTTAAAGTCTATATGGTCTGGCGTGCTATAATTGTGAGCCGACAGTGGTGTCTCATGGTCTATTTCCCAACCACCTTTTCCGTAGTTATCCCAACTCATACCCGGCAAAAATTGCTTCTCTATGTGCGATTTAAGATCGTCAACTTTATACCCAAGAAGATCAAACGTTAGTCGCCCCATTTTCCCACCGCGAACTATGCCGCGATGTATCCCGGCGCGCATGGCATTCTATAATTTTCCCCTAACTGTTTTCCGCTTCTTCTCTCTTGAGCGACGTTCGATCTCTTTTCTTTTCTCAGGATTAGCAAGCTTCCACGCCCTGCTTCTGGCATTTATGATATCTTTATTGGCTTCATAATATCTGATTAGCCGCTTGCGAACCTTTATGGGATTTCTGGCCGTCCAAGCGTCAGCCGTTTCCTTGACCTTATCAGGGTTGTCTGCCCTGTAGTTCTTGCCATCGATCGCCCGACACTCCTTGCAGATCGAACGCCAAATTTACTGCCGTCGCTTGTCTTGTGGAATGCATCTAAAGGCTTCGTCTCCCCGCACTTGGTGCAAGTTTTAGTCTCCGTCAAAACGGCACCTCAAGTTCGTCCCATCGGGCGTATCCGATACCGTTGTCGTTTGCCGAAGGCCGTTCGTTATCGTTGTCGTGCGCTTTCGCTTCGCCGGGCTTGTAATCAGAAACTTCCCAGTATTTTCCGGACGGTCGAACGGCTACCGACTCCGTAATGTTCAATTCGGCTTGCCTCTGCAAAAATTCCAGAGAGTCTTTTGGAAAGGGTCTGGCGCCGGAATGCTTAGCCCACCATTTGTCAGTTTTCGCCTTAAAGTACCCCATATGCCCCGGCCCCATAAAGTCGTTGATCTGCGTCATGCCGCAGACGTAAACGCACTTCACGCTATCTGGCTTTCCTGGCTTCTGATGTATATAGAAGCGCCTTTCCGTTACAGGGCGCCATGTTGCCTCGCCTTTGGACAACATAGGGACGTCTTCGGCTTGGCCGGTTATCTTGGGCTTGTCGTCAATCGGAAAGTCGTAATTGCAATCCGGACAGCAGCGCGCGGATGCATGCACTAGAGATCCGCAGCCCATTTGACCCTTAGCGTCAGCCCTATCCTGCGGACACTGCTTGACGGGTGCCTCACCCGATCCGCTCCGCATGTGCGGAGGAACTACCGCATCAATCGGCCCATGCTTGCGAACGACCCCGGCAAAGTCCAAAAACAGGCAGTTAGCCTTGCCTGGATAAAGGCGGAGACCGCGGCCGGCCATCTGAACGTACAGACCAGCCGACAGTGTTGGACGACAGAACGCAACAAGGTCGATGATTGGCAAATTGGTGCCAGTGGTTAGCACCGAGTTGTTGCTAAGTGCCTTGATCTTGCCGGCCTTGAAATCGGCGAGGATGCGATCGCGCTCAGCGGTGGGCGTCCCTCCGGAGATTGCTTCGCAGGTAATCGGTACGCCATTGATAGCCCGTTTGCGGATTTCGTCGCGCATATGAAAGGCGTGCTCAACGCCGCTACAGAACAGGAGCCACGCGCGGCGATCGCGACCATAGGTAATGATTTCATCCACGACCGCTGCATTGACATCCTCTTTGTCGACCGCCGCCTGTAGGTTGCCCTGGTTGTAATCGCCGCCGACCTTGCCGACGCCGGTAAGATCGAACGCCGTAGCCATGCCCTTACTAATCGGTCGGCACAGATATCCGCCGTCGATCATGTCGCCGATAGGCTGTTCAAAGCAGACGTCATCGAACATGGCACCATCGCCATCCGTCAACCGACCTTCACCTAGACGGTAGTCTGTGGCAGTCAGCCCAATGCGCTTGACGTCTGGATTGATAGCCTCGAGGCCGGCGAACAATTTGCCATACTGCGTGTCTGCTTTCCGCGGTATCAGATGCGCCTCGTCAATCGCGATGAGATCGATGTGGCCGATCTCTTCGGTCTTGTTGTAGATGGTTTGCACGCCGCCAAAGATAATTTGCGCATGCGCGTCGCGACGCCCTACGCCCGCACTGAAAATGCCACATGGCGCGAACGGCCAGATGGTGAGCAGTTCTTTATAATTGCCCAAAATTAATTCCCGCACATGCGTAACGATAAGGATGCGCATGCCGGGATAGTTTTCTAGCAACTCCTTGCATATGGTAGCCAGCACCAACGACTTTCCTGCGCCGGTAGGCAGCACGATAAGTGGCGAACCGGGCTTGTCGCTCCAATATTCAAACAGCGCGTCGACAGCGCTTCGTTGGTAATCGCGCAGTTCGAGCATCAAGCCGCCACCTTCTTCAGCCCATCACGCGCCCTGTCGGTAAGCTGCCTGACGCGCTCCGCACCAATGCCACGGCGCTTGCCGATATCTTTCAGCATCTCACCACCGCCGATGCGCACCAGCATGCGACCTTCGCGGCTGCGCGAAAGGCGCCGCACGATCTGCTTGGCGTAAACGATGTTCTCCTGGCTGGCCGCCACGGACACCATGGATGCGGCAAGCTCACTGGCGCGTGGCATGTTCTTGCGAGCATTGGCCGCCACATTGCGCTTGCCCTGCGCGATCGACCGCATGTTCAACGTAAGCCAATTGTACATGCCGTTCTTCGGCGCGGTCGGGTCGTTGCGAAAGTTCGCCCAGTGGCTGAAGACATAGGCGAGCGTATCTTGCACTAGTTCCTCGCGTTCGTCGGGCGTGTTCGTCAGCTTACGCGCAAGCTTGATGAGCGCAGGACGATAGGCCATGACGGCTGCGTCGAAGACGGCGGGGCGCTTGTTCTTGTCATGCTGCATCTTGTTGCTCCTCGTTGTCGTTGCTTGCGCCGTCAGTCCAAATTGTGCCGTCCGCCATGCGGTAACGGATCCATTCCTCCTCCTCGGAACAATCGATCTGCTCACCGTTGATAAGTCCGGGTAGCCAGAGGTGTGCCGGACAGCCCGACGCCTGCTCGTCTATGCTGAGCGGCTTGCTGAACCGGGCACAACTCCAACCGCCACCCTGTTCCGGCGATGAATAAAGACAAGTCCTGCAGTTGGACCGCGGTGCCGCGCCTTCGTGGCAAACACTGCGGTGGCGACACCAGCCACAGGCGAACGCCATCTTAGCGGTCGGGTCTTCGTACAGCTTTGCGGGCGGATCATTGGCGTCGATAATACGCTGTGCCCTCGCCTCGAGCCGTAGGCAATACTCGACGTCCAGTTTAAGCCGCTCGGCGTAAAGCTCGTCCGTATCCTTGTTTACGGCCAGATAGATTCCGCGGTCGCGTCCGCGCTTGTGCATGTAGGTTTGGATCTGCGCGAAGTGGAGCGGCTTACTCTTCCGCACGCCGTCCTTAAGCAGTTTGGCGAACGATTTAGTATTGTGCGACTTTATTTCGCCGACGTGCCATTTGGTCGGCGCTTCCGGCAAGCCGAGTATTTCCGCGTCAAGATAGCCGCGCACATGGCCGCCGCAGGTTTCAACCATGATCTGCTTTGGGTTGCCGTCACGGTCGGTTCCGTCGAACTCGACAACCTCGCAGCCGATCATGCGCAGGTTTTCAATCCACCTGGTTTCCTCCAACTTGCCAGTCTCGAAAATCCGCAACGTGCGGCCAGGTATGTTCTCGTGTGGCGAAACCCACCTGAAGTCGTAGAACAGCTTGCGCTCGCATTCCTCGGCCAGCGTGCTTACCGATATGGACCGGCCGTCGCGCGGCTCATTGGCGGCCTCATACGCCGCATAGATAGCGGCGACGGTGGCGGTTTCGCCTGGTGCTTCTGTGGGGATTTCAGCCAACTTATGCAATCTCCACTACAAACGGCGCCCGCACACCTGTGCAGTGCGCCTGTGCAGCCTCTAGTGCGGCCACTGCGCGCGCTTCCGGTGCGCCGAGGCTTCCATGCATGCGGCCAAGCGCCCACGGCTCTCCTGTGCCCGCTGCGGCGTATTCAGGGTATTCGGCAACGGAGTAATCGCTGCTGATTTTGAACAGCCGGCCGCTATGGCCGATCATAATTTCGTCGGTCTCCTTGCCTGCCAACTTCTGCAGGACGGGCACAACGGCGTTAACGAGATGCGCCATCAGGTCTTTGCCCGGTTCTTCAATAACGGCGTACTGCAGCAGCTGCCCGACACGGAATGAGCCAGTGAAGCCAATCACGTAGGCACCATTGCGAAACACTTTGCGGTTGGTGCGCACCTCAATGGCGTTGTCGACCGAGGCGGCGCTGTCGCCGCCCATGTGCACTTTGCCGCTATGAATGAGGCCGACTAGGCAGGTCATCAAACAAGCTCCGCCATGCCGCGCCACAGTTTGTGGTCGGCCGGCACTAGGCGATAGAACGTGCTGGCGGATGCGCCCTCGCTGTTGTTCAGCAGATTGACAATCAACTCGCCGACATATTCATTTGCGACTCCCTCACAGACGAGGAAATCGGCTACGCTTTCGCGCGCATAGTTGTCAGTGCCAATGATCTTGGCTTTTGGTTTTTCGTCGCTCACTTCTTCCCCTCCTTCTCAGCCACAGCCAGGCAATCGAACGCCACGCGCTCGAGGTCGTAGCTTTCCATTCTGAAGCCCTTGCCGCGCACGATAAGCGCGGCCTCTTTCAGCCGTTGCGCGGCGATCTCGAGTTGGGTTGCGGCGGTGGTCATGCCGCTTCACCGCAATGCACGGCAACCTGCATGCCGAGTGCGTTGGCGAAGAAGTTGCGTGTCGGATCGATCTTCGCGTCAGCGTCGAACATCCGATACTGTCCGTCACACTCAGTGACGTCGCCCCACTTGCGATTGATGATGCGTTCAAGCATTAAGTCGACCTCATCATAGTTGCCGGCGCGCAATTCATCCCATGCGCGGCAGAGCAGTTGGTAAACATCCTCGTCCATCCCTATACCCTCATCGGCATGCCAACGATGCGCAACGACGCATCGGCCGGCGACGTGAATAGGACCGGCGAACCACCATCGGCGATCGCGACGTTGGCAGCGCCGTCAGGCATGGCGGTAAGGATGTCGGCCAGGTACTGCGCGTTCATTCCGACTTCGACCGGCTCGCCCTCGTATTCTGCGTCGACCAAGTCTTCGGCTTCACCGCTGCCACGCGCCCACAAGCTGATGCCGTCGTTGTTGACAACCAACTTGACGCCCTTGCCCCGTTCGTTGGAAATCAGCGTCACACGGCCAGCCGCTTGGCGGAGCGCATCTGCGTCGACCGTAGCGATCTTTTTGTTGGTAGTGGGAATGACCCGCTCGTAGTCTGGGAACGTGCCGTGAACCAGCCGCGATGTAATGGTGGCCGATGCAGTCTCAATCTGGATCTTGCCATCCGACAGGCGAACTGTGCCTTTGCCAGCAGCAATCATCGGTACAAGAGGCCGCGGCACGATGACCGGCGCAAATTTGCCGATCGCATGGAACTTGCGCGTTGCAAGTCGGTGGCCATCCGTTGCCGTGACGGCGGTCGGCTCGAGATACACGCCATTGAGATATGAGCGCGCCTGCTCTTGCGACATAGCGAACGCAACAGAAGCAAACAGCGCCGCAAGATCAGCCTCGAACTCAGCCATAAACTTGCCGTGGTCGAGCGTCGGGAAATCGACCACCGGAAGCGTCTCAAGTTTGAACTTGGAGCGGCCAGCCTTAAGCGTGGCACCTATTTCGTCCTGGCTGATATCTACGGGTTCGCCAGTCACCTTGGCGACAATGCCCGCCAGCAGCTTAGCGTCAATGCACGCTGCAAAGTCGCCTTCGGCCTCAATGCTGCCCGTGATCTCAACATCAAGGTCGGTTGCCGTGGCGGTGAGCTTTCCGTCCTTTGCGATCAGACGCACCGTTGCCAAGATCGGGATGGTATTTCGTGTCGGCACCGCCTTGGTAACGGCCGCTAGAAGGCGAGCGAATTCGTGGCGCTCGATACGCATTGGCAGTCTCCTCTATGTGGGAAGGTGGCGGGCCGAAGCCCGCCAGGTGTTGGTTAGGCCGCCTTTTTGGCGCCCCAAGGAGTCTTCTTGGCAGCGGCCGGTGCTGCGTTTGCGGCAGGCGCAACCGCCTTGTTGTCGTTGGCAGGCTTGCTTGCCGCCTTTGCTGGCATAGTGCCGTCACCGATCACGCCGAGTTCCGGCACAGGTTCCTTGGCCTGGTCGTCCTCGTAGAAGAATTTTCGGATCTGATTTTTGTCCTGATATGGCTTGCCATTGGCGTCTGTACCGTTGCCGGGCTGAATGCCAATCTCAACCACAAAGGACTTGAACAGAAGTTCGTCGCTGTCTGTTCCGCGTTCAACTACCACTTGGACGGCACGACAGAAACGGTCGAAGGCAGGCTTCCCAAAACGATAAGAACTGTTGCCGAACTCTTCCGAATGGATCATTGTCCACCATTCGCGGAACTTGCGATTTTTGAACTCGACAGGCTCCTGAATCTCAAAGATGATCGCGGCCTGGCGACCCTTCTCGTCCTTGGTTTTAGGAAACTCGATAGCCTCCGCCCAAATGCGATAGTGACCGTGCGGAACAATTCCGCCGCCGCCTTGTTTGTCGGTATCGGTATTGATCTCGTAGTCGAAGTCGATTGAAATGCCCAATTTTGTTCTCCTTGAATTAGGCTGCTAATGCGAGTGATGGCTGGAATGAGGTGGTTAGTTTTGCGCCCTTGGCTAAATTGTCTGGCCCCCATAGCGGCTGGAGGTTTGACATCGCCCACGCTCGTTTGAAGTCAATCTCGTCTGGTGTAGTGTAATTGAAGACCGACTTCGGAATTTTGTGATCTATGTGCCAATCCCCATAGTTATCCCATGACATACCTGGAAGGAATTGACTTTCAAGGTGGTTCTTTAGTTCGTCAGAGGAGTACCCCAAGAGGTCAAACGTATGACGACCGTTCTTTGAGCCCTTTGTTATAGCCTTGTATATTGCAGCCTTTACGCTTTTCTCCAATTTCCCTTTTGCGGTAGCCAGTCTCTTTTTCTCTGATCTCCTCTTCGATTCGCGTACCTTGTCTCGGTTGGCAGCACTCCACTGGATCTGGTATTCTCGCGCTCGTTTAGGGTCCGATATTCGGTGTAGGCGCGATCTCTCCTTCGCTTTGTCTGTGTTGTCTGCATACCATCGACGATTATATTCCTTCACCTTATCCGCATTTTCGGCATTCCATTCGATGGCGCGGTCTCGTTTACATTCCGAGCACCCACCATTGCTGGTCAGTCTCTTTGAAACGTGGCCGTATTTGCATTTCTTTCCGTCGAAATAGTAAGTAGACCCGATCGCCTTAGCCTCCGCGCGAGTTCGCGGAAGCTGTTCGTTGTCGTTGGCGGGTTGCACTATTCGTCTGCACCCTTATCGTCCACAGCCTCATCGGCGGGCAGCGCATTCCGCTGGAAATAGAAGTCCATCACCTTGAAGCCTTCGCCTCGCTTGAACGGAAGCGTTGCCTTTTCGATGCCGTACCTGTTGCCCGCAATGAAGCCGGGGCGCTCCTGCACCGCGATAAGCATCTCGCCGCCGCCTTCGCCGCGAGTGTTGGTCTTCTTGAAGCCGGCGTCTTCCTTCTTGATTGAAACGCGCTGATGCAGGAAGCCAATCAGGTCTGCCGCATCGATAAGGGCGCCAATCGCATCGTCGCGAAGGTTTGGCATGTAGCGCGGGTAGCTGTCGGTCGTGACGCCCGGAACCGTCTTAGCTTTGACGTGCGCAATGACAACAACGTAATAGCCAGCCTCTTTCAGGTCGAGGATCTTGTTGACGAACTCGTGCCATATGGAAAGCTCGAGCGCATATCCCTTCCCGAATCCCGGTTCCTCGATGTTTGCCCACTTGTTGTCGGCACACACCTTGGCGCGGATAAGCTGTTCAAGCCCGTCAGCCGAATCCACCACCAGCGTCTTGCGGTCGTGTTCGGTCTGCAGCATCCAGTCAGCCTGGTCGATGACGTCCTCATACGTCTCGGACACGCCGAACGACTTCATCTTGACGCCAGCCGGTGCGCGTTCGCCCTTGCCGGTACGCACGTACAGCGGCGCAGGAAACTCGCTGGCAAGCGTTGTCTTGCCAGTCTTGGCGCCAGCGTAGAAGACGCAGAACGCAGGTTCAGTCTCAATGGTATCTGCGGGCGCACCATCATTCCAATCAATAGCCAACGCTAATCCTCCATGCTGCGTAAACGGTGAGTACGGTAAGGCCGATCAGCCAAGCTGGCGGCCATGCTAGTGAGGTGGCAATCACAGCAGCCACCAAATTGCAAAGGGCGCGACAACGATGGCGACGGTAAGCCACACCGCCATGTAGCGCTGTTCGGCGGGCGGGATAGTGTCCGGTTCATCGCTGGCTGGCGAGCCGTGCAAGTCGGGGTCGTATTCGTCCATGATGGACCAGGGCGAGGTCATAGTCCCTCCTGACTAATGCTGGCCGCGCCAGCATTAGTGTGGTGGTTGCGGTGGGTGGTGAAAGGGTGCCGCCACAGTCTGCACCCCGTGGCGGCTTGCTCTACGAACGGAGAGACGCAGAGCAAAAATCGTAGTTAGGCGGCTTCGCGCCGCAGCCAATCCTCAACGGCATCCTTGGCTGTAGCCAAACCGAGTCCGGTTATGCCGCGCAGTTCACGGATGGCATTGATCTTTTGCCCACCAGCCGCCAACCGCTGCCACTCATGGTCGTAAACCTTCTCAACCTTAGCCACAGTGCCAAGCGTGTAGACGCCGAACTCCTTACCGGGATTGGTGCGCGCCAGGCGGTTGGCTTCGGTTTCGGCGGCGCTTGCCGTGGTGTGGACGTAAGGACGGGTTGCAGGTGCGGGCTGGCCGTTCTCGAGTACACAGACGATCGCCGTGCCGGTCTGGCTGTGGCGCGCTACGATGTCTGCGATGGTGGTGGGGGCAGGTTCGTCGTGGTAGAACATGCTTGCGTCATGCGGACCGTAGTTATAGCCAGATGCATCCCGCGCCTTGGTGTACAGTTTGTCGCCGTCGACGCGAGTGACGACATACTGGGTCACGCTATTGGTGTGCGATTTCACGTAGTCACCAACCTTGAACTTCGGAGCCGCAACCGGCTCGTCCTGCCATTCGGCGATGAGGTCATTGTCGTGCTTCTCGCCTCCAGACGTTCCGTCATCCTTGAAAAGCCACATCTCTCCAAGCGACCACACGAACTCGCCTGAAGGCCACTTAGTCTTGCTCGCCGGCCCGACCTTCCGCCCGTCGCGCGTCTTGTAGAACTTGCCAGCTTCGATGCGGAGGGTGGCCTTCTTCGGTGCGCCATACTCGTCGGCAATGTTGTCGACTTCGGCTGCGGCGCAGGATGAGTAGGCTAGAATCGGTTCGATCTGGTGCGAGTGCAGATACTGGAAGTGGCCATCAAGGAGCCATGCATCGCCCTTTGAACCCGTTGTCGCCTTCGTGATGGTGTGTGTCCCGCCGACTGTATACTTGCCGATTGGACGACCGCCGTTGTCCTTGTTATCGACCACCCGCACCTTGTCGCCTACGGCGAACAATGGGGCGGGTTCGTAAGAGCCGGCTACGAGGCGGTTCATGTCGCCAACATCATCCCAAACGAGAACATCGCCGCCGTCACAAACGTTCGAAATCATGTAGCTCTTGCCAGCCACAACATCTGTCGTGTCCCGCAGCGCCCGCACCTTGTCTCCAACTTTCAGCGCCTTCACATGCATATTCATGCCCTTGCCCTTTCCCTAAATTCGACCACATTGCCTTCGGCCTCGCGGCCATCGAATGAGATTTCGTGCGCCTGGAACCACCGTTCCTGCGGGCCGCCGCCATCGAGGTAGCGGACGGCGTAGCGGTCAGCCTCACCCAAGTAAGTGCGCTTGCCGACGACATTGCCGTCATAGTCACCAAGCAAAATCCTGCATCGGCTTCCAATCATATGCCGTCTCCATCATCAAAACCGAGCGGCACCAATTCGTCCGCAATGAACCACTCACGCACCACTTCCCCGCCGCGTTCGTACTGCACAAGGAAGCCATCCGGCCCGCGCTCGATCACAGCGCCGGTAAGCGTCACAAGCCCACCAATAAGCACCTGCCCAGCCTCATTCATAACAAGCCGCACTCCGCGCCAGACTCACATGCACTGTCTCATAGTCAGTGCTGCACTTGCCGATTGCGGTCTTTTCGACCGTGTAGCTGCGGCTGGTCGGCTCAAGCTTCGGTCTCACGCGCCCGCCCCACTGGCGGCGAAAAACAGTCACATGCGAAACGCCAAGATCCTTTGCGATTGAGTGCAAACTTTCCCCAGCCGCGCGCCGAGCGCGGACAACTGCATTGTCCATGAAATTTTTCCTTGGGCCTCCGGAACGAACGCAGCCGCGATTCGTTTACCGTGTTCTGGTTATGCCGCTTTACCGCTTTAATGTCAAGCTAAATTGGCTTGCGAGTGGCGGTAAAGCGGTATATCTAGGCGAAAGATGCGGCGGGGCGCAGGCCAAGCGTTTGGCCTACAAACGAAAAACGGAAAATGGTCATGAAATCGATCAACTACCTTGGCGACCTTATTAGGGGTGCCCGCGAAGGCAAGGGATTGTCCAGGCTGGAGCTTGCCGAAGCCGTTGGATACAGCTTGAATGCCATTGCCGATATTGAGTCTGGGAAGGTCACCCGACCAAGCACAGAGAAGCGCCACGCGCTTGCGGAGGCTCTCGGCCTTGCTGCCGATGGCCTGCTCGAGGCTAGCCGGAAAGCAACTGCAGCCAAGGGGCGCGTGCGCATGCCGCGCACCGAAGAAGACGTACTATATAGGCGCCCCGGCTTGGTGCCTACGATGGTGCATCGTGTCCCTGTACTCGGGCAGGCGGTAGGCGGCACGGATGGCGAGTACCATTTCAACGGCACCATCATTGACTATGTGGTAAGCCCGCCCGGCATGGAGGACGTGCCAGATGCGTACGCCGTCTATGTGGACGGCGAGAGCATGTCGCCGCGGTACGAGCCGCGCGATACGGTTTGGGTGCATCCCGGCAAGCCGGCTCGTTCCGGCGATGATGTGATTGTGCAGATCGAGGGCGCTGATAAGGGAAACGCGCCGCGCGGATACATAAAGCGATTCGTCGGATGGACCGATAAGAGCTTGAGGTTGCGGCAGTTCAATCCCGACAAAGAGATAACCTTCCCGCGCAACAAGGTGGTGAGCGTGCATCCGGTGGTGTTTATCCGGCCCGCTTGAGGCAGGTGGCGACATACCGCTTTTGTGTTTGACATTATATCGGTAAAGCGGTATATGAGTCCCGTACACCCTTGATGGGTGCTGGCTCCGAATAGGGAGTTACGGGAATGACGACCGAAAAGTGGGCGTACGATGCCGAGGAAACCAGTGAGGGCGTAGCCCATAGCGTCTACGACGAACAAGGGCAGCGGCTTACTGAGCCTTACATCAGCGAATCTGGCGCCCGCCTGATCGCCGCCGCGCCGGAGTTGTTGGCCGCTCTGGAAGCGGTTACTGTCATCGCGGAGTGGGATTGCATCAATCCCAATATGGCCGCCGCGACGCGGTACGCGCGTTCGGTGATTGCACTTGCTACGCAGGTGCAATCATGACCGCCACCACCCTGCGCGATCCGCGCCGTTCATTCATGGTCAACGGTGCAGCCTACCGCCGCGAACTGAATCGTAAGCCCGAGCCGGATATCACGCTCACACAGTCGCTGATTGCTGGCGTTGTGGTTGCGGCATTCGCGCTTGCCGTGCTTGCTCTTGCATATGCGACGGCGGGCGGTGCGTGATGGCTAATTGGCAGCGCACACTGAAATTGCAGCCCGAATGGCGCATGGCACAGGAGGGTGAGATAACTCATCAAGCCTTGGCTGGCGTCATTGCCGCACGGCTTGCCGCCCTGCAGCCGTTCGGCGAAGGCGTCGGCAGAACAATGATGGATTTTGACGATGAACGTCAAGACATCGCGGACGGCTTTGAGGCCCTGTCCGAAGACGATAGCGCCACCAGAGAGCATTTCGATTGGATGATGTCCGATCTCTATGATTGGGCAGACCAGTCTATGGACAGCAAATGGAATGGCAAGAAGGTGTGCTGGGTCGACACCATTGGCGGTGTGTCGTGATCACCGCGCAAGCCGAAGCCGAACTGCGCGCCGTAGCCGAATTGGCAAGAGGCTGCGAGAAGAGTCACGGCAAGAAGCAAACCGCGCTATTGTTTAGCGCGTTGGCCGACCGCCTCGACAACTTCATAGAGCAGCATGGCGAGACAGCTTGGCGCATGCGGACGGCCAGCAACGGCGCGCGCCAATGACCACGTTAATCCAAAAGATCAACAGCGCTGACAGCATAGCCGCGTTGTGGCGCAGCGGCCATGTCGCAGCCATAAGCGCGCAAGAGGCGCTAGTGGGTTTGGGGTTCTATGCGGTGGCCATATCCGAGACGCGCATAGTGGCTTGGCTTAACGGCTGCCGGTTTGAGATGCCTGGCGTTTGAAGAATTGGAGAAACGCATGTTCGTGATTTTCGATCTAGACGGCACACTTGCCAACATCGACCACCGCACGCACTTCGTGCGAGGCGGTAAGCGCGACTGGAAGTCGTTCTTCGCGGCGTGCAAGTACGACTTGGGTGTGCCGCACGTCATCGAGACGTTCAAGGCGCATCTCGACGCCGGCCACAAGGTGCGCATCTGGTCTGGGCGCAGCGATGTGGTTCGCACAGACACCGAAAACTGGTTGTCCGACATGGGCATCGACCCTTGCTACCTGCAGCACATGCGGGCCGAAGGCGACAACACTCCCGACGTCGAACTGAAGCGCTATTGGCTCAACCAAGAATATGAGCGGCCTGACTTGGTCTACGACGATCGGCAGCGGGTGGTCGACATGTGGCGAGCGGAAGGCATTCCGTGCTTTCAGGTGGTGGCCAATTGGGAGGATGAAGGGCGCAAGATCGCGCACGACGGCAATGGGCCAATCCTGACGCTTATGGTTGGGCCGTCAGGTGCAGGCAAGACGCACTATGCCAAGGGTTTGCCTGGTTATATCTCCAGCGACGAGTTGCGCGCAGAATATACCGGCGACTTCCGCAACCAGACGCGCAATGAAGATGTGTTCACGGCGCTGCACCGCATCGCCAAGGCGCGCATGGATAGCGGGTTGCCGGTCTGCATCGATGCGACCAATCTGCGCCGCCGTGATCGGCTGGCATGCGTTGCGCTTGCGCCGATTGGTGCGCGCATCACTTACATTGTTGTTGATCGTCCGCTCGCGCAGAAGTTTGCTGACGCAGGCTGGCGCGACACCATTGAGGTGAATGACGTGCCGCTCATCCAATATCACCACGAGCGCTTTCAATCGGCTCTCAAGGATATCTTGACCGGCGACAGCCTGCCGAACGTGCATGTCATCGATCTGCGCTATGGCGATAAACAGGAGGTGGCATGACACACTTCCCCATCAACCACATCAACGACGTCCTGCCCCACATCGAAGGCCGCCCAGACTTCGTGGTCGCGCACAAGGACGGGTATAGCGTCATCGACTACGTCTTTGCTGGTGTCGACACGTTTGATCACCCAGCGCGTATCGAATGCCGCGGACTCAAGTTCACTCCAGATGGTCGGATCCTGTCTCGGCCACTGCACAAGTTCATGAACATCGGGCAGACGCCGGACACGCAACCCGACAAGATCGACTTCGGCCAGCCGCACACCATCATGGACAAGCTCGACGGGTCGATGATCCATCCTGCGATTGTCGATGGCGAAGTTGTCCTCATGACGCGCATGGGTCGCACCGATGTCGCTCGCAAAGCTGAGCGGCATCTTACTGATCGCGTCCGCGCAAGCTGCTTTGGCCTACTAGAGGATGGCGTAACTCCAATCTTTGAATGGACTGCGCCAGACAATCGAATTGTTGTTCGGTACGACGAGAGCGCCCTGACTATTTTGGCGCTGCGCGATAATCGGACTGGCTACTATTGGACCATGGAATGGGTGCGTAAAGCAGCTAAGGACATGAAGGTTCCTGCTGTCCGTACCCACGACTCCACCTACGCCAGCGCAACTGACTTCCTCGCTTACGCTCGAGCCATTCAGGGTGCAGAAGGCTTTGTCGTTCGGTTCGACAGCGGACTGTGGGTCAAGGCTAAGGGCGAAGACTACGTTCTGAAGCACAAAGCCAAAGACTCCATCCTACAGGAAAAGAATATCCTGGCATTGGTTCTTAGTGGCGGGCTGGATGACGTGCTGCCGCTGCTTGACGAGCCGGACGCCAACGCAGCGAGAGAATATGCGGCGGCCGTTGATGCGGGAATCGCCGAGACCGCCGATGAGTTGGAGCATCGAGTTGCCGCCAATAACAACCTGCCGCAGAAAGAATTCGCATTGCAGTTTGCAAGCGAATTGCCTGCATTGCTTCAGGCGTCGGCTTATCGGGTGAGGCGCGGCGATCCAGCCCGTGACGTCATCCGCGCGCGCATCGCCGCCAACACCAATTCACAGTCGCAAGTCGATGCCAACCGCGTCTTACACGGCGCAACCTGGAGGATTTCATGAACATGCTAACCGCAACCGAAGCCATGGCACAAGGCTCCACGCCGTCGACATTCTTCAGCATTGCGCGCTTTAACGAGCGACTTGCGGACAAGTCGCATGACGCCGACCGCAGCAAACTTATAGCAACCGCCCAAGCAGCGCGCTGCGTTGCTCGAGAGCTTGCCGGAATGCTTGGAATGGACGTTGGCGGGCGCAGGCGGGCTGTCAATTCGAATGTGCGGCGCGGTGATAGGAGGGCGGCGTGAGTCGCGCATTGCTGTTAGCCGTCCTGCTTGCGCTAACCGCCTGCACCACAGCTCCAGACATGCCGCGCGATACGGTGATTGGGATTACCGATATGGTCAAGGGGTGGCCGAAATGACGGCGGCAAATGATAACGACCCATTCGCTCGCCTGCCGCTATTCGCAAGCGACAAGGACATTGCCGCGGCAATTGTTGGAAGGGCCAAAATGGAGTATTGGCTTAAGGCTGTCTTGCCGACAATCGAGCGCAGAGGCTTCCCGGCAGTCGATGCGCTACACGGCGGGCGTCCGGTTCCGCTGGTGCGGAAATTCTATGAAGGGTACTTTGGCATCACCGCGGGCTTTGCTATGGCTAAGCCTGACGGGGAAGAAAGGCTTGGCGGATGGAAGACGCGGAACAAGAAGGCGGCCTAATCACTGCGCCTGGCCTAAAATGGATAAAGCGGCGGGCAAGCAAGACGCCCATTTGGGTCGCGTCTGCGTCAGGTTACGAGCCGCGCACAGTCAACCTTGCGCATTTGCGCGACCGTCCGGAGGAACTTGCTGGTCGGTGCGTTTCGCTGCAGTCTGAAATGAACGCTTGGAAGTCTGGTCTGCGCGGCCACGTTGGTAGTTTTGACGGCACGGTAAGCTACATCCTCAAGAAATACGAAACCGAAGAGGATAGTCCATTCCACTCGCTCCGTCCTGGCTCGCGTCATCCGTATGAGTTCTACCTTAAGCGGCTTGATTACGAGATTGGCGCAAAGCGGCTTGACGGCATAACTGGCGTCGACCTTAAGCGTTGGCATGAGGCTTGGTCGGAGGGCGGCGTTAAGCTAGCCGCGTCCAAGATGATGCGCGCTGTGTTGGATGCTGCAATCACCTACGCCGTCATGAGCTTCAAATCTGGCACGCCAGAACGGCGCGCTGTAACAGAGTTGCGAGAGTCCCTAAAAGCGGCGAGCCGTAAGATCCCGAATCCGAAGCGGCGAGAGTCGATCATTACGGCTGAGCAGGTCATTGCGCTGCGCTCGTCGGCACACGAGGGCGATAGGCCATCGTCGGCCTTAGTCTATGCGTTGGTGTTCGAGACTACGCTGCGCTTGTGGGACGTCATTGGGCAGTGGTGGCCGATGGACGCGTCACTAATAAGCGATGTCGTTATGGCGCCGCACACAAGCATGAAGTTCGCTAAGAAATGGTTTGGTATTCGATGGGAGGATATCGACGCTGAGTTGGTGCTGCGATACGTACCATCTAAGACGAGCGCAAAGACCGGCCTGGCAGTCACGTTTCCATTGAGCAGGGCACCGATGGTCATGGAGGAGCTTGCGCACTGGCCTATTGAGAAAAGGCAGGGACCGGTCATCGTGGCAGAGGGTACGGGTATGCCGTACTCGTCAAATTACTTCGGCGAGTTCTGGCGCATTGATCGTGCAGCGGCGGGTATACCGGCCAATGTGTGGGCGCGCGACTTGCGGGCATCTGGAATCACAGAAGGCCGCGCCAGCGGCGTGTCAACCGACGACGCAGCCAAGGTGGCCGGTCACGCGTCAACCAAGACAACAGCAGCCGTTTATGATCGCGCCACGCTCGAGGCTGCAGAGCGGTTTGCGGATGCCAGGACGGCTAAGAGGGGAAAGAAGTGATGGGTAAGCCCAGCCAAGAGCAATTCGAGAAAGACGTGTCCGCGCATGAGATGACCATTCATGCCCACAACGGAATACATCGCCACTTGACTTTTCGCGCATCAGGGACGTTCGCCTATGGTTTTCACATTACCACTTGGCCGGGATACCTTGCCTTCAGTGGCGACATGGGGACATTCGTTTTCTCGCGCATTCCGGACATGTTTGAATTCTTCCGCGACCGCGACATCAATCCTGGCTATTGGGCCGAGAAGCTCACCGCGCACGACAGGCACGGCGGCCACAGGGAATTTGATCATGATCTGTATGTCGAGTGCCTGAAGCGCGACTTCGAAGATTGGCACTTTGACAGCGAAGGGGACCGCAGGAAGGCTTGGGCTGAAATTAAGGACGAGTGGTCTGGCATCCTTCACGCGAGCACGCTTGAAGAGGCAATCCGCTATGCCCTCGATTGGAAGTGCCCCGTCAGCGGTCAAGAGTTTACCGATTTTTGGGACCATACGCTTGAGGACTACACCTATCGATTCATCTGGTGTTGCCGCGCGATAATTTGGGCCATCAAGCGGTACGACGCAGCAATGTCGACGGCCAACGACAACACGCCGGTCGCCGCGAACGCAGCATGAACGCCAGCCCGTAACGCGCCACCCTGTATTGTAACGCACCCATTGATTCCATTATTTTTTGAGTTAACGCGTTGTTTACCACGTTGGGCGAATTGTGCGCATGTCGGCTACCCGTGTTTATCCTGTATCGAATTTTTCACGGTTTTTCGGAGCGTGGGTGAACCCCGGGAAGCTTGTCTTCCACCGTGGTGCGGCCGCCTTCGTTCCGGCGAGGATTTGGGGAGCTGGTCGCAAACCGGCCAATCTGAAAGACGGACGCACCGATGAACAGCAAGCGGTCCTACCTCGATACACTCAACGCCGGCAGGCAGCGCAGGCCTCAGACCACGCTCGAGCAGTTGAACCGCTCGCTGGAGACGCTGGAACAGCGGCTAGAGAGGACGCGCGAGGATACGATGGCACGTCCCGATCCCCGCCAATATGGCGCCGAACCGCGCTATCCCGCAGCACAGCCTTCGGCTCAGCCGCGCTGGTACCAGGATCCGCAGCCCGCGCCGCATCCGCAGGCGCCGATGCCGGCGCCGGCCGTCGGCCAGAACTACCAGAACCTTGCCCGCGATATCGACCGCATCCGCGGCCAGGAAGACAGCGTTGCCATGGTCGGCAAGATAGCCGGCGAGCTGCGCGGCATGCGCGAGGAATTGCGCCACCAGATGACTGCCGGGCTGCAGAGCGAATTCGAGGCGCTGCGCAAGGACATCGACCGCGCCCTGCTGGCAAACGCCAAGTCAGGCGCTTCGGGCAAGGGCAGCGCCGAACTTGGCCTCGAATTCGAGCGGCTTTCCGGCGCCATCAAGACGCTGTCGGAAAAAAGCGACGACAGAAGCGTCAACATGCTGCGGCTCGAACTCGAACAGGTCAAAGCCGCGCTCGACACGCTGGCGCGCGAGGAGAGCGTGCAGAAGGTCGACCGCCGCTGGGACGATTTCGATCGTCGCTGGACAGCCTTCGAGGACCGCGTCGACGCCGACCAGCGCAACCGCTCACCGGACCCCGCCATTTCGGGCCTGACCGATCGGCTGGAGCAGATCAGCAACGCCGTCAACAACCTGCCGGAATCGCTATCCCTGCGCTCGCTGGAGGAAAAGGTCCGCACGCTGGCCAGCGCCGTGGATCATTTCGCCAGCCAGCAGGACAATCGCGGCGGCAGCACGCTGGCCATGATCGACGAGCGGCTGGACGAGATCTCCCGCGCCATCGTCGCCTCGACCGTCGCGGCACAGGCCAATACGCTCGACCATGAAGCCTTCGAGCGCATCGAGAAACGGATCGATTCGCTCGCCCGGCAGATCGAGGAAGTGGCGCAGGACCACCCCGGCAACGCCGTCGTCGACCGGCTGAACACGCTGTCGAGCCGGGTCGACGAACTCGCCGGCCGCGCCGCCCTGCCCGAGCAGGCGATGGAACGGCTGGCCAAGCAGATCGCGCTCATCGCCGACAAGATCGACCGGGCGCCGGCCATGCCCGACGCCGACTATATCTTCCACGGGCTTGAGCAACGCTTCGACGTGCTGTCGTCGATGATGGAACGGCGCCAGGGCGACGCCATCGAACAGGGCAACATGCTGTTCCGCGACCTTGAGCGCCGACTGGACGAAGTTGCCGACCGGCTCGACCAGCGCATGCCGCAAGTCGACGGCGCCGGCATCATGGAAGCCATCGATGCCCGCTTCACGGCGCTCGCCAAGCGCATGGAAACACGCATTCCCGACCCCGCCGGCGAAGCCGCGATCCGTGGCCTGGAAAGCCGGCTCGAAGACATTTCGAGCCGCCTGGACTCGTCCGCCGCGCAAGTCGCCGGCATCGATCCGGCGCTGATCCGCAGCCTGGAGGCGCAAGTCGCCAGCCTGTCCGCCCACCTGTCCAGGCCCAGCGCACCGCTGCCGGAGTTCGAGGACATCAGCCCACGCCTCAATGAAATCGAGAAGGCGCTGGCGGGAACGCGCGACTCCATCCTTGGCGCGGCGCGCGAGGCGGCCGAGAACGCGGTGCGCTCGCTGGCCGGCTCGGGCGCCGACACGTCGGCAGTTTCCGGCCTTGCCCAGGACCTGAAGACGCTCGAGACGCTGACACGCCGTTCCGACGAGCGTAACTCGAGAACGTTCGAGGCCATCCACGACACGCTGCTCAAGATCGTCGACAGGCTGGGTTCGCTGGAGCCAGGCGAACCGTCCGAGGCGATGAGCGAGCTCCTGGACGCACGCCCGGATGAAGCGATCGGCAAGCGCCGTGCGCGAGCCGGCAAGATGGCCGTGGACGCTCCGTCGATGGATATCGACGAGCCCATGCCGCTGACAGGGGACATGGCCGATCTCGACGGCCGCGCCGCCGCGATCATGCGCAGCCAGCCCCCTTCGCCACGCGGGCCGGGTGCGCGCTCGCCCGCGGAGGCGGCGGCCGCCGCCGCCATGGCCGCGCTTGGTTCCGATCCGATCGCCGGGAAGGGCGAGCCGGCAGGCCGCCGCAAATCGATGTTGGGCGGCCTGGCGCGCGCCTTCAAGGGCAAGAAGGAAGCAGACGTTCCGCCGCTGGCGGGCTCGGTGCCGGGCCCGGAAATCCCGAGCGTCGATCTCGACGAGCCGCTCGACCCGAAAATGGCCAACCGGCCACTGGAGCCCGGCTCCGGCGCGCCCGACCTCAACGCCATCATGAAGCGCGTGCGCGACGAGCGCGGGCAACCGGCAAAGCTCAGCGACAGCGATGCCGCAAAATCGGACTTCATCGCGGCGGCCCGCCGCGCGGCGCAGGCCGCCGCCGCCGAGGCCGACGCCTTGAAGCGCCAGTCGACGATGAAGGGACCGGTGAAGGCGCTCAGGATCGGCGACCTGCTCAAGGCGCGGCGCAAGCCGATTCTGATGGCGGCCGCTGCGATCATGCTGGCGCTTGCCGGCCTGCAGCTTGGCAAGGCGTTCCTCGCCGATCCCGCCCAGGTGGCAAGCAATGATGCGCCGGCCGTTGCCTCGCAACCGCTGGAAACCGCATTCGTCGACGCTGCGAGCCCGCCCAGGCCGAAAACCCAGTTGGCGGCAGCGAACAGCGAACCGGCCCGTGAGGTCAGGCAGGCCGAGCCCTCCGCTCCGGCGGTCAAGGACGACATGGTGGCGCAGACCGCGCTCGCCATGCCGTCGGACGGCGATGGGCCGACGAACGCTGGCCCGACGGCGGAGCGGGCTCCGACGGCGATGGCTCCCGTCATGCCTGCCGGCGCGGGTGCGGCAGGCTCCGACGCGATGGCTTCGGCAGAACCCATTTCCGCCGGTCCAGCGGCTCCTTCTTCTCCGGCACCTTCCGCTGCTGCCGGCGGAACGCAAACGACGGACAGCGGTATCCAACCGACAGTGGCTGCACCGGCCATGGCCAATGACAGCACCGGCGCCGTCGTGCCCGCCGGCGCTCCCGCGGCCCCGGCCAAATTCGACATTCCCGCCGATGCAGGCCCGGTCGCCCTGCGCGACGCCGCAGCCACCGGCGACGCCAAGGCGCTGTTCGAGATCGGCTCGCGCTATTCCGAGGCGCGCGGCGTCAAGGAAGACATGGCGGCCGCGGCCAAATGGTATGAAAAGTCCGCGGAACTCGGCTTCGCTCCGGCCGAGTATCGCATCGGCAATTTCTACGAGAAGGGCATCGGCGTCCCGCGCGACATCAAGAAGTCGAAGACCTGGTACCAGCTCGCCGCCGAGCAGGGCAACGCCAGCGCAATGCACAATCTGGCAGTGCTGTTCGCCATGGCCGCGGACGGCGTGACCGACAATGAATCGGCCGCGCACTGGTTCCAGGAGGCCGCCGATCTCGGCGTGAAGGACAGCCAGTTCAATCTCGGCATCCTCGCCGCCAAGGGCGTCGGCATGAAGCAGAACCTGGAGGAGTCCTACAAATGGTTCGCGCTCGTCGCCAAGACCGGCGACAAGGACGCTGCCGCCAAGCGCGACGAGATCGCCAACGCGCTGCGTCCCGAGCAACTCGAGCGCGCCCGCGCCGCCACCGAATTGTGGAAGGCCAAGCCGCTCGATCAGGCCGCCAATTCGGCCGACATTCCCGAATCCTGGCAAGATGGCACACCGCAGACCACGGCCAGCATCGATATGAAGAAGGCGGTCAAGAACATCCAGCTCATCCTCAACAAGAACGGCTACGACGCCGGCGGCGCCGACGGCGTGATGGGCGCGAAGACCAAGAACGCGATCGTCGCGTTCCAGACCGACAACAAGCTGCCTGCGACCGGTGCGGTCGACGAAAAGCTGGTCAAGGCGTTGCTGGCGCGCAAATAGCGGCAGGAGCGTCGTATCCGCGACGCCCCTGCCACACATTTGCCTGTTAACTGCTTGAGATGTTTTTTGTTTCGGCGCGGCGGCGGGGTTTGACCCCGCCGCCGCTTCGGCGCAAGGAAAAATTGGCTTTTCGGTGCGATACTATCCGCAACGGCGGTATTCGCCGACTGGCAAACTGATCGAGACCGACGGGTGGGCATCTATCTCCCGATTGCGGAAATTTCCGTCAACGTCTTCGTGCTGCTGGCCATGGGCGCTGCGGTGGGCTTTCTGTCGGGCATGTTCGGCGTCGGCGGCGGTTTTCTCATCACGCCGCTCCTGATCTTCTACAACATCCCACCGGCAATCGCGGTGGCGACCGGCGCCAACCAGGTCATCGCCTCATCCTTCTCCGGCGCGCTGTCGCATATGAAGCGCGGCACGCTCGACTTCAAGCTCGGCGGGGTGCTGCTTGCCGGCGGCATCGTCGGTTCCACCGGCGGCATCTACGTCTTCGCTTTCCTGCGCAGGCTGGGACAGCTCGACCTGTTCATCTCGCTGCTCTATGTCGTGCTTCTGGGCACCGTCGGCGGGCTGATGCTGGTCGAAAGCATCAATGCGCTGCGCGCCACGCGCAGCGGCGCGGCACCGGTGCTGAAGAAATCCGGCCAGCACAACTGGATCCACCGCCTGCCGCTGAAGATGCGATTCAGGGCCTCGAAGCTGTTTGTCAGCGTCATCCCCGTGCTTGGGCTGGGCGCGGCCATCGGCTTCCTGTCGTCTATCATGGGTGTCGGCGGCGGCTTCATCATGGTGCCGGCTCTGATCTATCTCCTGAAAGTGCCGACCAACGTCGTCATCGGCACCTCGCTGTTCCAGATCATCTTTACCTCGGCCTACACCACTCTGGTCCACGCCACCACCAATCAGACGGTCGACGTGATGCTGGCCTTTCTTTTGATGGCCGGTGGTGTCGCCGGCGCGCAATATGGCGCCAAGGCCGGCCAGCGGCTGCGCGGCGAGCAGTTGAGAGCGCTGCTGGCGATGCTGGTGCTGGCGGTGGCGATAAGGCTTGCCATCGACCTCTTCGTCACGCCGCCCAATCTTTATTCGCTGTCCGGCGCGGGCTTCAACTGATGAATGGCCTGAAAGCGCTCGCAACCGCCGCTCTTCTGTCATTGATCGCCGCCGCACCCGCGAAGGCGCAGACGCCGCCGACCGAAAGCATCCAGATCGGCCTTTCCACCGACAAAGTCTCGATCACCGCCGGCTTTTCCGGGGCCGACCTGACCATTTTCGGCTCGCTGGAAAATCCTGATCCGCTGGTGGCGCGCCAAGGCCGCTACGACATCATCGTCGTGCTCGAAGGTCCACCCAAGCCGGTGGTGGTGCGCCGCAAGGACCGGGTGCTCGGCGTCTGGGTCAACCTGGAATCCGAGACCTTCGAAAACGTGCCGGTGTCCTATTCGGTGGCGACGACGCGGCCGTTGCAGGACATCACCGAGCCGAACAGCTACAGGCAATTGTCGCTCGGCGCCTCCAATCTCTACATGCAGCCGGCCGATGCCGGCGACAGCCCGGCCACGATCGAGGAATTCACCGCGGCGTTGCGCGAACGCAAGGCCGCGACCGGTCTCTACAGCGAGAATGTCGGCGGCGTGCAGTTCCTGTCACAGAACCTGTTCCGCGCCACGGTGCGGCTGGCGCCGAACGTTCCGGTCGGCACCCACAAGGCGCGCGCGTTCCTGTTCAAGAGCGGCCTGTTCATCAAGGAGAGCTCGGCCCAGCTCGAGATCCGCAAATCCGGTTTCGAACAGTCGATCTTCCGTGTCGCCCACGACTATTCCTTCCTCTACGGCGTCTTCGCCATATCGCTGGCCATGGTGACGGGCTGGCTCGGAAGGTTGATCTTCCGCAAGGACTAAAGCGGCTACAAAGGGGTTTTCCTTTCCCGGATCATGCTATAGACCGCCACCTCCCGGTCTACCGGGCAACACGCACAATTCAATTCGGCAGAGCGGTCCGATCACCCCGGACGACAGAGAGCGCACGCTTCACAGACGGCGCCGAACCGCTGCTTTAGCAGAGATGACAGGAGGCTGCGATGCGACCAGCATTCGCCGGCATCGATTTTGGCACTTCCAACTCCACCGTGGGCGTGGTCAGGAGCGGCCAGCCGCACCTCGTCGCGCTGGAAGGCGGCGAGGTCACGCTGCCAAGTGCCGTGTTCTTCAACTTCGAGGACAACCGTACCTGTTTCGGCCGCCACGCAATCGCCAATTACACCGACAGCGTCGAAGGTCGGCTGATGCGCTCGCT
The DNA here is from genome assembly GCF_006442375.1 of Mesorhizobium sp. B2-2-4. Lineage (NCBI taxonomy): Bacteria > Pseudomonadati > Pseudomonadota > Alphaproteobacteria > Hyphomicrobiales > Phyllobacteriaceae > Mesorhizobium > Mesorhizobium sp. B2-2-4. The sequence continues at coordinate 178,119 of NZ_VFWB01000003.1, forward strand.
GAAGAGCGTGCTCGGCAGCGCGCTCGCGCAGGAAAAGACGCGCATCAAGGCGCGATCGATCGGCTTCATGGAGATCGTCGACCTGTTCCTCGGCCATCTGCGAAAAAGACTGGAGGACGATGCCGGCGGCGCCGTCGAGAGCGTGGTACTCGGCCGGCCGGTGCAGTTCGTCGACGACGACGCCGAGGCCGATGCCAGGGCACAAAGCGAGCTCGAAGGAGCCGCCCGCGCCCAGGGCTTCAAGCATATCGCCTTCCAGTTCGAACCGATCGCGGCGGCCCTCGACTACGAGCAGAAGGTGACGCGCGAGGAACTGGCGCTGATCATCGACATGGGTGGCGGCACGTCGGACTTCTCGATCGTAAGGGTCTCGCCGCAGCGTGCCCGCTCGCTTGACCGCAAGGACGATATCCTGGCCAGCCGCGGCATCCATATCGGCGGCACCGACTTCGACCGATTGCTCAGCATCGCGCATGTGATGCCGGAACTCGGCTACCTCAGCCCGACCAAGGACGGCAAGCGCAACCTGCCGGCCAGCTACTTCATCGATCTTGCCACATGGCAACGCATCAACCTGGTCTACACGGCCAAGGCGATGACGCATCTGCGCCAGATCCGCTACGAGGCCGAGCGCGCCGATCTCGTCGACCGCTTCATCCAGATCGTCGAGCACCGGTACGGGCACGCGCTGGCCGCTCTTGTCGAAAGGGCCAAGATCGAGCTGACCGACAAGGTCTCGGCCGATGTCGAGGTGAGGCTGCCGGAAGTCCAGTTCGCCGCCGAGATCACCCGAAAGGCGCTGGACGCCACGATCGCCAGGGACATCGAGCGCGTTGCCGCCACGGTCGTCCAGACCATCGGCGACGCCGGGGTCAAGTCGTCCGACATCACCGCCGTGTTCCTGACCGGAGGATCCACCGCGATCCCGCTGGCGAGACAAAAAATCCTGTCCCTGGTGCCTCAGGCTTCGGTCATCGAGGGCGACATGTTCGGCTCGGTCGGACTTGGCCTTGCGCTGGACGCGCAGCGCAAGTTCGGCTGATATCCGGACAATTCACGAACGCGCGGACGCCTTCTCGTCGGCCCCCAAATGCGCCTTGAGCGCCATCTGGGCCAAGCTTGCCTGGCGGTCGCGATGTGTAATCATGGCGAAGTCGCGTTTCGGCAGTTCGAGCGGCACGGACCGCAGGCTGCCTTCGGCGACGGCGCGTCCGACGACGAGCTCCGAAATGATGGTGGCGCCGGCACCGGCCTCGACCGCCTGGCGAACCGCCTCGTTGCTCGGCAGCACCAGAAATATCTGCAGGTCGTCAAGCGAAATCCCTTCGCGGCGCGCCAGATCCTCCAGCACCTCCCGCGTGCCGGAACCGCCCTCGCGGATGATCCAGCGCAGCCCTTTTATGTCGGGGCGGCCCGGCGCGATTTCGGCGATCTCGGGATGAGAACCGGCAACCACCAGCATCAACCGGTCGATATCGACCTTGGCGCGGCGCAATATGTCGGACTCGGTGCGCCCCTCGACCAAGCCGAGATCGGCGGTTCCATCCAGCACGCTGGCTTCGACCTGCCTGGTGTTGCCTATGCTGACGCTCAGCCTGACCGCAGGATAGGCTTCGTGGAAGGACGCCAGCCGGCGCGGCAGCCAATAGCTGGCGATCGTCAGGCTGGCGGCGATGGAGAGGCTGCCGGCAACCGTCTGCGAGACATGTTCCAGCACATTGCGTGCGGCGGCGGCTCGTTCCAGTACGGCCTTGGCTTCTGGCAGGAACCGGTGACCGGTCTGGGCAAGCTCGATGTTGCGGCCGACGCGGTTGAACAGATGGACGCCGTGCTGCTCCTCAAGCGCGCGGATGGCGGCCGACGCGGCCGATTGGGAGATGCCCAGCAGCTCCGCCGCCTTGGTCATGTGGCCGCGCTCGGCGACGGCGACAAATATCCGCAACTGGTCAAGTGTCATAAGGCATTAAGAACCAATATCGATCGAATTTACAAGAACAACTGATTAGACGGGTTGATAGGCTTATTCTAAGTTTTCAATCGAAGTTAGAAAAAATTCGCTACCGATTGACAGAGAATGAAATGATCGGGCGGTTCAAGTCCCTGTTCGCGCACTGGACCCGCGGCCTGCGGCGGCGGCTGGCCGGCGATCGCTATCATCCGGAAGAGCATTACATGCGCGGTCCCGGGCCGAAAACCAGGGCCAAAGCCGCGAACCGCAGAAGCGCTCGGGGATCATGACCCAAGGATCTCTGCGCGGCGCGAATTCCGCCCCGTCCCAACGCCCGCTCGCCGACACGAACGCACCCGACGAGAACGATGGCGTCGACACCTCGCCCGCCATCTCCGACCGCATCGCCAAGACCACATGCTATATGTGCGCCTGCCGCTGCGGCATCGACGTGCACATCAAGGACGGCAAGGTCCGCTACATCAACGGCAACAAGGATCATCCGGTCAATCGCGGCGTGATCTGCGGTAAGGGCAGCTCCGGCATCATGCAGCATTACAGCCCTGCCCGGCTGAAAAAGCCGCTGCTGCGCACCGGCTCGCGCGGCTCGGGAGAATTCCGCGAGATCGAGTGGGAAGAAGCGCTGACGATCGCCGCGGAGCGGCTTTCGTCCATCCGCCGCAGCGACCCGAAGAAACTCGCCTTCTTTACCGGCCGCGACCAATCGCAATCCCTGACCGGCTGGTGGGCAAGCCAGTTCGGCACGCCGAACTTCGCCGCGCATGGCGGTTTCTGTTCGGTGAACATGGCCGCAGGCGGGCTTTATACGATCGGCGGCTCGTTCTGGGAGTTCGGCGAACCCGACTGGGACAATACCCGGTATTTCATGCTTTTCGGCGTCGCCGAGGACCATGATTCCAACCCGATCAAGATCGGCCTCGGCAAGCTGAAGGCGCGCGGCGCCAAGGTGGTGTCGATCAACCCATGTCGCACTGGCTACAACGCCATCGCCGACGACTGGATCGGCATCCGGCCGGGCACCGACGGCCTGTTCGTGTTCGCCCTCATCCACGAGCTCTTGAAGGCAGGCCGCGTCGATCTCGATTATCTCCTGCGCTACACCAACGCCCATGTGCTCGTCATCCAGGATCCGGGTGCGGCCGATGACGGGCTGTTTGTCCGCGACAGCGCCGGCAACCCGCTCGCCTGGGACAGGGTGGCGAAGGTGCCTGTCCGCGCCACCGACGCCAGCGCCAAACCGGCATTGACCGGCAGCTTCACCGTCGACGGTCGTCGCTGCGTTCCGGTGTTCCAGCTGATCGCCGATCGATACCTCAATGAGAGCTATTCGCCCGATGCGGTCGCGGAGCGCTGCGGCATTGCCGCCGATACGATCCGCAGGATCGCCGCCGAGCTCGCTCATGTCGCCTTTGAGCAGACGATCGAACTGCCGGTGGCGTGGACCGACTGGGCCGGCCGCCGCCACGAGACGATTAGGGGACGGCCCGTGTCGATGCACGCGATGCGCGGCATCTCAGCCCATTCCAACGGTTTTCATTCTTGCCGCGCCATTCACCTGCTGCAGGTGCTGCTCGGAACGGTGGACGTCCCGGGCGGCTTCCGCTTCAAACCGCCTTATCCGCGTTGCGCGCCGCCAGGACCGAAGCCTGCCGGCAAGAACGTCCGGCCGATGACGCCACTGGACGGCATGCCGCTCGGCTTCGTCTGCGGGCCTGACGACCTTCTGGTCGATGAGGCAGGCGTGCCGATCCGCATAGACAAGGCCTATTCCTGGGAGGCGCCGCTCGCTGCGCACGGCTTGATGCACACCGTCATCCGCAACGCCTGGGCCGGCGATCCATACAAGATCGACACGCTGATGATGTACATGTCGAACATGGCCTGGAATTCCTCGATGAACACCGTCGAGACGATTCGTATGCTGACCGACCTCGACGAGGCGGGCAATTACAAGATCCCTTTCATCATCTATTCCGACGCCTATTATTCCGAGACCGTGCCGTTCGCTGACCTCGTGCTGCCCGACACAACCTATCTCGAACGGCACGACTGCATCAGCCTGCTCGACCGGCCGATCAGCCATGCCGACGGACCGGGCGATGCTATACGCCATCCCATGGTCGAGCCGGACCGGGACGTGCGCCCGTTCCAATCGGTGCTGATCGAGCTCGGCGCGCGCCTCGGCCTGCCGGGTTTCGTCAGAGAAGACGGGGCGGCCAAATATGCCGACTATGCCGACTACATCGTCAATCACGAGCGCACGCCCGGTATCGGCCCGCTTGCCGGCTGGCGCGGCAAGGACGGCAATTCGACCGGCAAGGGCGAGCCAAACCCGGACCAGTTGCAGCGCTACATCGACAATGGCGGCTTCTGGCACCACGATTTCGCTGAGGACCAGCGCTACTACAAGATGGCCAACCGGTCCTATCTCGATTTCGCGGTGCAGATGGGCTTCATCCCGAAGGCCGAACCAGTCGTCTTCCAGCTCTATTCCGAACCCTTGCAGCGCTTTCGTCTTGCCGCGCGCGGCCATGGTCGGGCCGTGCCGCCTGAGAGCGAACGCCAGCGCATCGAGACCTACATGGACCCGCTACCCTTCTGGTACGTGCCGTTCGAGGAAGCGGCCGTCGACCAGCAGAAATATCCGTTGCATGCGCTGACGCAGCGGCCGATGCACATGTACCATTCCTGGGGTTCGCAGAATGCGTGGCTGAGGCAGATCACCAGCCAAAACCGGCTGTTCGTGCATGAGAGGACCGCCGCAGGTCTCGGCCTTGCCGACGACGACTGGGTGTGGATCGAAAGCATCAATGGCAAGGTCAAGGGACAGATCAAGCTGGTCGAGGGCGTGAACGAAAGCACGGTCTGGACCTGGAACGCCATCGGCAAAAGGCGCGGCAGCTGGGGGCTGAAGGACGATGCCGCCGAGAGCAATCGCGGCTTCCTGCTCAACCACATCATCGGCGACCAGACCACGGCAGACACCAACGGCAGGCGGTATTCGAATTCCGATCCGGTGACCGGCCAGGCGGCATGGTTCGATCTCAAGGTGCGCATCGTCAAATGCGCGGCGGAGGAAGCCGGTTTCACCGAGCCGCAATTCGAGCGTTTCCACCAGCCGCCGCAATTCCAGCCATCGCCGGACACACTTCGCTTTGGCGCCGAATTCCGCATGAACAGGGAAGCCGCCAAATGACCTGCGTCCCCGCCCACACGGGCAAAAAACTAGGCCTGGTCATAGACCTCGACACCTGCGTCGGTTGTCAGGCCTGCGTCACCGCCTGCAAGGAATGGAACACCGGCGGCCACATGGCGCCGCTGACCGACATCGACCCCTATGGCGGCCATGTCGACGGCGTCTGGTTCAATCGCGTGCACAGCTACGAGCACACCACCGCGATGGGCGGCCGCACGGTGAACTTCCCGCGCTCGTGCCTGCATTGCGAGACGCCGGCCTGCGTCACTGTGTGTCCGACCGGCGCCTCCTACAAACGAGCCTCGGACGGCATCGTGCTGGTCGATGAGGACAAGTGCATCGGCTGCAAGCTATGCAGCTGGGCCTGCCCCTATGGCGCGCGCGAATTCGACACCGATGTCGGCGTAATGAAGAAATGCACGCTCTGCGTCGACCGCATCTACAATGACAATCTGGCCGAGGAGGACCGCGTGCCGGCCTGCGTCGCGGCCTGTCCGACCAGCGCACGGCATTTCGGCGATCTCGGCGACCCCGCCTCGGCGGTGTCGCAACTGGTTGAGGAGCGTGGCGGTGTCGACCTGATGCCGGAACTCGGCTACCGCCCGACCAACAAATACCTGCCGCCGCGCGCGCATACCGAACGCGCCGCAAAGATTTCTGCGCCAACCCTGGAGCCGGTGAGGGCCGAGGGTGGGTTCCTCGGCTGGGTCGACCGCATGCTCTCGAACTAAACCCCATGCATCCAGCCTTCTCCGTCGTCTTCTTCACCACCGCCACCGGCGCCGGCTACGGCCTGCTGGCACTGCTCGGCGTGCTGGCGCCACTTGGCGTTATCGCACCCGATTTCTGGCTGGGCATCATCGGCATGGGACTGGCGCTCGGCCTGATCACCGCCGGCCTGTTGTCCTCGACCGGACATCTCGGCCGCCCCGAACGCGCCTGGCGTGCCTTCTCGCAATGGCGCAGTTCCTGGCTGTCGCGCGAAGGCGTCGCCTCGGTCGCCACGTTCGTCCCGGCGGGACTGTTCGGCATTGGCTGGGTCATTCTTGGCCGCACCGATGGCTGGGTCGCCGCCGCCGGACTTCTGGCAACGATTGGCGCCGTCATCACCGTCTGCATGACCGGCATGATCTATGCCTCGCTGAAACCCATCGCTCAGTGGCACAGCCCTTACACCTTGCCCGGCTATCTCATTTTCTCGGCGATGAGCGGCAGTGTGCTTCTGGCCGCGCTATGCCAAGGCTTTGCCGTCGGTTCCAAAATGCTTCTGGCAGCCTGCGTACTGCTGACCCTGCTCGGTTGGGCCTGGAAGCTTGCGACCTGGCGGTACAACGACCAATTGGAAATCCCCACCAACGCCAACACCGCAACCGGGCTTGCCGGGGGGACGGTTAGATCGCTGGAATGGCCGCATACCGAGGAAAATTATTTGCTCAAGGAAATGGGTTTTCGCATCGCGCGCAAGCACAGCGCAAAGCTGCGGCGGATCACCCAGCTCCTGGGTTTCGCGCTGCCCGCCTTGCTGCTGATTACGGCCTTCGCCTTGCCGTCACCTTTCGCGGCGCTCGCATCGGTGTTCGCCGCGGTCGCACAGTTTGTCGGCATGCTGGTCGAACGTTGGCTGTTCTTCGCCGAAGCGAAGCACACGGTCACTCTCTACTACGGGAAATAGCGGCTTCAGCCGGGTCGCAGCATCGAGCCTGAAATCGCAAAGATGCGGTCCGTGCCGAGCATATAGGCCATCAGCGATTCCAGGCGGAACAGGCCGGCATAGGCGCGGTCGAGCACGTTGAGTGAGCCGGTATAGGCGCCGAAGGCGGGCATGATCATGCGGCCGCCATCGCCGGCGAAGCAGCGCCGCCGCACTGAACGGCCCTGCTGGACGATGCGGGCGCAGGGATGGAGATGGCCCGATATCTCGCCCTCGACGCGCAGCTTCGACGGCTCGTGCCGGAACAGCAACGAGCCGATGGCGAGTTCGCGCACCGTATCGCCCGGCAGGTCGGCCGGCGCCTCCGGGTCATGGTTGCCGGCCACCCAGAACCAGTCGCGGCCCGCCATCAGCGCCTCCAGCCGTTCGCGGAAACTTCGATGCATGCGCTCGGCGCCGCCGCCATCGTGGAAGGAATCGCCCAGGCTGATCACGATTGCCGGCTGGTAGTCCGAGATGACGGCCTGCAATCGCAGCAAGGTCGCGCCGGTGTCATAGGGCGGGAGCAGCATGCCGCGCCTTGCCAGCGATGAGCCTTTTTCCAGATGCAGATCGGAAACGGCCAGAAGCTTGAGCTCGGGAAAGTAGAGCACGCCGCGCGGATCGCAGACCGCACGTTCGCCGGCGATGCCGACCAGATCGGCGTCGGCGATCAACGATGCGCGCGCCAGCGAAAAATTCATTCCTCAGCCATCTCCGGCCCCATGGCTTCCTCAACCAGCGTGGCCGCGTCCATCAGCAGCGTTTCATCGGCTTCGCCGTGCACCGGCATCTTGCCGATCTCGAGCATGATCGGCACGGCGAGCGGCGATATCTGTTCGAGGTTCTTATGCATGATTCGACCTTGAATGCGCGAGAGCATGTCCGCAAGTCTGCTGACATCGAGCAAGCCCGCCGCCGCGTCCGCGCGCGTCGCCTGGAGCAATATGTGATCCGGCTCATGGCTGCGCAGGACGTCATAAATAAGGTCTGTCGAGACAGTCACCTGACGGCCACTCTTCTCCTTGCCGGGATGACGCTTTTCGATCAGCCCTGAAATCAGCGCGCAATTGCGAAAAGTGCGCTTGAGAAGCCAGCTGTCTGCCAGCCAGGCCTCGAGATCGTCGCCAAGCATGTCCTCATCGAAAAGCGCGCCGAGCGAGGGTTTTCCGGCTTTGAACATCGCCCCCATGTCGCCCAGCGACCAAATGGCCAAGGCATAGTCGGTGGCGACGAAGCCAAGCGGCCTGGCGCCCGTCCTGTCCAGACGGCGGGTAAGCAGCATGCCGAGCGTCTGGTGGGCCAGCCTGCCCTCGAAGGGGTAGGCGACCAGATAGTGGCGGTTGCCGCGCGGAAAGGTCTCGATCAGCAGGTCATCGCGTTTGGGCAGCACCGATTTGTCGACCTGGAAGCGCAGCCAGTCGGCCACCTGCTCGGGCAGTTTCTTCCACCGCTGCGGATCGTCCAGCATGGCGCGGACCTGTTCGGCGAGATAGGTCGAAAGCGGGAACTTGCCGCCGCCATAGTAAGGCACCTTCGCATCGCTGCCGGGCGCGTTCGAGACGAAGCACTCATTCTCGCGAATGCCTTCGAAGCGAAGAACTTTGCCGGCGAACATGAAGGTGTCGCCATGCGTCAGCGTCTCGAGGAAAGCCTCCTCGATCTTGCCTAAAACCCTGCCGCCGCGCGACACGGAACCCTTGCTGCCGGCCTGGACATAACGCACGTTGAGCGCCGGCACCTCGATGATAGTGCCGACGTTCAGCCTGTATTGCTGGGCCACGCGCGGATTGGATACCCGCCACAATCCCTCCTTGTTGAGGCGGATGCGGGCGTATCGCTCATAGCTCTTCAAGGCGTAGCCACCCGTGGCGACGAAATCGACGACGCGGTCGAATGTCGGCCGATCGAGGCCGGCATAGGGGGCCGCCGACCGCACCTCCTCGTAAAGATCGTCCGCGCGGAAAGGTGCGCCGCAAGCACAGCCAAGGACATGTTGCGCCAGCACGTCGAGCCCGCCATCGACCAGTGGAGGCGTATCCTGCGCGCCGAGGTAGTTGGCATCCAGCGCTGCCCGGCATTCGAGCACCTCGAAGCGGTTGGCCGGGATGAGGACGGCTTTGGATGGTTCGTCCATGCGGTGGTTGGCGCGGCCGATGCGCTGCGCCAGCCGGCTCGCTCCCTTGGGTGCGCCGACATGCACGACGAGGTCGACGTCGCCCCAGTCGATGCCGAGGTCGAGCGTCGAGGTGGCGACGATGGCGCGCAGCGCATTGTGGCCCATCGCCTTCTCGACCCGCCGCCGCTGCGCGACATCGAGCGACCCATGATGCAAGGCGATCGGCAAGGTATCTTCGTTGACGCGCCACAGTTCCTGGAACAGCAACTCCGCTTGGCTGCGCGTATTGACGAACAGCAGGGTCGTCTTGTGGCGCTTGATCTCGCGGTAGATCTCGGGCGTCGCGTAGCGGGCCGAATGTCCGGCCCAGGGCACGCGCTCCTCCGAATCCAAGATGGATATTTCGGGCTTTGCGCCGCCGGTAACGACGATCAGTTCGGCCATTTCGGGACTTGCCGTATTTTTGGGCGGATTCTGGCCGACCAGCCAGCGGCGCAATTCGTCCGGTTCGGCCACAGTGGCGGACAGTCCAATGGTCTGAAGCTCGGGCATGAACTGGCGCAGGCGCGCCAGACCAAGCGCCAGGAGATGACCCCGCTTCGAAATCACCAGCGAATGCAACTCGTCGAGCACGACATAGCGCAGGTCTTCGAAGAAACGCCTGGCATCGGGTGCCGCGATCAGCAGCGCAAGCTGCTCGGGCGTGGTGAGCAGGATGTCGGGCGGCACCAGCTTCTGCCGCTGGCGCTTGTGCGCCGGCGTGTCGCCGGTGCGGGTCTCGATGGTGAGGGAGAGCCCGATCTCCTCCACCGGCTTGCCAAGGTTGCGCTCGATGTCGACAGCCAGCGCCTTCAGCGGCGAGATGTAGAGCGTGTGGATGCCGCGATGGGCCTGACCCGGTTTTCGCCTGGCCCTGACGGCCAGTTCGGTCAGCGAAGGCAGGAACCCGGCCAGCGTCTTGCCGGCGCCGGTCGGTGCGATCAGCAGTACCGACTGCCCTGCCTGAGCCCTCGCCAGCAATTCGATCTGGTGCGCGCGCGGCGCCCAGCCCTTCTCGCCAAACCATCTGAGGAATGGGTCGGGCAGAATGACGGCGGCATTCTGGTCGGCAAGGCGCGGCTTCTCTGTCACGCGTCAGAGTTAGCGCGACGGCGCGCTAACGCCAAGAACAATCGGAACAAAAGGTGATCGAGCAGTTTTTCTCTCCCTGGGAGAAGGGAGGATTGGCGCTAGGGCCGCCGGAACCCCGTCGGCCCGCCGTAGAGATAGCCGATGCGGGCGACGGCTTCCTTCAGGCCTTCGCGCGACACCAACATGGTGTGGCCGTTGGCGTGGATCATGGTCTCGGCATCGGTCATGATGGCGACATGGCCTTTCCAGAAAACGAGATCGCCGCGGCGCAGGCCGGAATAATCGGGGCCTGGATCGAGCGGCTCGCCGATGCTCTGCGCCTGCATGTCGGAATCGCGCAGGACATCGGCGCCGGCCATGCGCATCGCCAGTTGCACGAGGCCGGAGCAATCGATGCCGAAGCCGGAGACACCACCCCAGAGATATGGCGTGCCGAGAAACATCTCGGCCACCGAAACATAGTCGGCGGCCACATTACTGAGCGGCCGCAGGTGACCCGCTATGATTGCCTCACCGGAGGGCAGGACGGCATAGTGGGTGCCGCGCGTTTCGGCGGACCCGGTCACCGTGACGGTGGACCCCATCGACAGCTGTCCCGCGATCGGAAGGCGCAGATCCGGGCCGGGATAGAGGAAAGTTCGGGGCACGGAGACGATATGGGTGAGCGCATGATCCCGCCCGCCCAACATGGCGTCGGCGACATAGCCGACATAACCGTCCCGTTCGGCCTGGATCCAGGCCCAGCCCTCTCTGTCCTCGAAAACGAGCACGTCATCGCCGAATAGCGCTTGCGTGTTGACACCAGCGTCTGGACGCGGAGCCTTACGGATATCGGCAACCGGGATCGAAATCCGCGCCGGCCGGCCGGCGACAAAGCGGTCGGCAGCGACCTCTCCTTTCAATCTCGCATCGGCAAGATCGGGCCGAAAGGCGTGGAGGCGGGCATCCCTGGCGGTCAAATCAGTTCATCCATTGAAGCGGCTGGTCGTCAGATGGGCAGCTCTTGTGCCTTGGCGATGATACCATCGCCGAAGCGCTCGACAAAGAGGGCGCCCTCGACCGTGCGCTTGATCAGCACGTTGCGCTTGTCGAGCTCGTCACGATGGCGCGACACCAGTTTGAGCGCGCCCATCGTGTCGAGCGCCCTGGTGATGACCGGCTTGGTGACGTTGAGACGGGCCGCCAGCCCGCGCACCGTGTGCGGCGGCGGATCGAGATAGATGGTGAACAGGATAGCCGTCTGGCGCATGGTGAGGTCGGGCGCGTCGTCGCGCACCTGCGACAGCATCACTTGCTGCCACAATCGCAAGGCCTGGCTCGGGCGCATCGAAATCGACATCGCACGAGAATGACGGCAAATTGTTTCGGTTCCGTTTCAGTTTCAGCAATCTGCCGGCCCTGAAAGTCGCCGCCACATCAGCCAAAACGCTTCGAGATGACGTGCTCCAGTGCCCGGATGCCTTGCGCCTCGCCGCCGGCAGGTCCGTGCGGACGATCGGCGGGGTTCCAGGCGAAGATGTCGAAATGCGCCCAGCTTGCCGTCTTCTCGACAAAACGCTTGAGGAACAGCGCCGCGGTGATCGAACCGGCGAACCCATCGGTGGTGACGTTGTTGATGTCGGCGATCTTCGACGACAGCTTCGCATCATAGGGCCGCCACAGCGGCATGCGCCACAGCGGATCCTCGACCGCCAGCGAGGCGGCCGCCAGGTCCGAGGCCAGCGCCTCGTCGCCGGTGTAGAAGGGCGGCAGGTCCGGACCGAGCGCGACACGGGCAGCCCCGGTCAGTGTCGCCATGTCGACAAGCAACTGCGGCTCCTCCTCGTCGGCCAGCGCCAGCGCGTCGCCCAGAACCAGTCTCCCCTCGGCGTCGGTGTTGCCGATCTCGACTGACATGCCCTTACGGCTCGCCAACACGTCGCCAGGCCTGAAGGCGTTGCCGGCGATCGAATTCTCGACGGCCGGGATCAGCACGCGCAGCCGCACGTTCAATCCGGAGGCCATGATCATCGAGGCCAGACCCAGCACATTGGCGGCGCCCCCCATGTCCTTCTTCATCAACAGCATGCCGGACGACGGCTTGATGTCGAGGCCGCCGGTATCGAAACAGACGCCCTTGCCGACCAGCGTCACTTTCGGCGCGCTCCTTGGCCCCCAGCCCATGTCGATAAGGCGCGGTGCACCGGACGAAGCGCGGCCGACGGCATGGATCATCGGGAAATTCTGCTTGATGAGGTCGTCGCCCTTGATCACCGACACTTCGGCCTTGTGAATTTCGGCCAGGGCTCGAACCGCCTTCTCCAGCTCGTCCGGCCCCATGTCGCTGGTCGGCGTGTTGACAAGATCGCGCGTCAGGAAGACGCCTTCGACGATGCGGCGAACGCGTTTTGCCTCTACGCCGGCCGGCAATTCGAAGCGCAGCGCCTTGCCCGGTTTCTTGCCATAGCGGGTAAAGACATAGCCGCCGAGGGCCAGCGCGATCGCCGCCAGCTCCGGCTCGGCCGGCGCGGAGGCGAAATGCCAGTCGCCCTCCGCCAGGCTTTTCGCCAGCGCGCCGACGGCCAGCGCGCCCTCGCCGTCGCCAATGCCGAACAAGGCACCGCCGAGCGCGCCGTTTTCCGCAGGCACGATGAGCGTCCTGCCCGCTTCGCCGGAGAAGCCGTTGGCCCTGGCCCACGCCACGGCTGATGACGTCAGACCGGCCGTCTCCAGACCGTCCTTAGCCACCAGATGGACAGGAAGCGGGTTGTTCAGCTTGTTCTCGACCAGTTCCACTGACATTCGATGTTCTCCTGCCGACGTCCGTCGATTCGGCGCTTCTTAACTGTCCGTTAGGGTTAACAGAATATTTCTTCGAGAGGGAAGATGGTCACGCAATGGCCACGCGCACGAATGGAGGCCCAGGGTGCCGATGTCGACGAACCGCACGATGAACGCCAGCGGAAAGCGGCTCATCACCACGGCCTTCATGCTCGCGCTGGCCGCAGGCGTTGCCGGCTGCGGAACCGACAAGATCAGCACAGGCTCGATCGGACGCACCAGCGGCAAGCCGCTGGAGACGATGTCGGCGGGAGAATTGCACAATGCGACGGCAGCGCTTGGCCAGTCCTATTCCAGGAATCCCAACGATAAGCGGATAGCGACCAACTTCGCCGCGGCGCTGCAGATGGATGGCGATGCCGACCAGTCGCTTGCCGTGATGCGCAAGCTGGCGATCGCCTATCCCAAGGATCGCGACGTGCTTGCCGCCTACGGCAAGGCGCTGGCCGCCAACGGCCAGTTCGAGGCGGCGCTTGATGCCGTGCGCCGGGCGCAGACGCCGGAATATCCCGACTGGAGGCTGGTGTCGGCGGAAGCGGCCATTCTCGACCAGCTCAGCCAGAAGGACGACGCGCGCCAGCTCTACCGCAAGGCGCTGGAGCTCAAGCCGAACGAACCTTCGGTGCTTTCCAACCTTGGCATGTCCTATGTGCTGGGAGGCGACCTGCGCACCGCCGAAACCTATATGCGCTCGGCCGCACAGCAGCCGAATGCCGACAGCCGCGTGCGCCAGAACCTGGCGCTGGTCGTCGGCCTGCAGGGCCGCTTCGACGAAGCCGAGAAGATCGCCTCGCAGGAGCTGTCACCCGAACAGGCGCAGGCCAATGTCGCTTATCTCAGGCAGATGCTGGCTCAGCAAAATGCCTGGAGCCAGCTCAAGGATCAGGACAAGGCGAAAGCCGCAACCAACTGAGCGGCACGCGGCCACCGAACCCTGCATAAGAGAACCGCGCTGCGTCAGCCGCGCGGTTTTTCTTTGGATCGGTCAGATTCACCTACTGGCTGCTGGTTTCGTGCGCCTGGCCGAAGATGCCGCGCTGGCTGACCTGGATGCCGGCAGGGCCGAGGATGATGGCGAACAGCACCGGCAGGAAAAACAGGATCATCGGCACGGTGAGCTTGGGCGGCAAGGCGGCGGCCTTCTTCTCGGCAGCGTTCATGCGTTGGTCCCGGCTTTCACCCGCGAGCACGCGCAACGCATGCGCCACAGGGGTGCCGTAACGCTCGGCCTGGACGAGTGCCTGCGACACCGACTTGACGGATTCCAGGCCGGTGCGGCTGGCGAGGTTCTCATAGGCCTGCTTGCGCTCCTGCAGATAGGAGAGCTCGGCGTTCGTCAGGATGAATTCTTCCGCAAGGGCCACCGATTGGGCGCCGATCTCGTCGGCGACCTTGCGCAATGCCGCTTCCACCGACATGCCAGATTCGACGCAGATCAGCATCAGGTCAAGCGCGTCCGGCCATGCCATCTGGATCGATTGCTTGCGCTTGGTGGCGCGGTTGTTGACATAGACGACCGGTGCGTAGAAGCCGCCATAGGCAACGAGGACGCAGACGAACAGCCGGATGAACAATGGCTGCTGCGGCAGTCCTCCGAGCACGAATATGTAGATCACGCCCAGTGCGAAGCCGACAAACGGAAGCACGAGGCGGAAGAAGAGAAACCGCGTCAGCGGGTTCTGTCCACGGAAACCGGCAACCTTGAGCTTCTGCAAGGTACCCTCGTCGGCGAGGGCGCGCCGCAGGTCGAGCCTGTCGACGATGTTGCGCATGCCGATCGACTGTTCTTCGCGCAGGCCCTTGCGGCGGCGATCCGCCTCGCTTGCAAGCCGCGCGCGCTGCTTGGCGCGCAATTCGTCGCGTTCCAGCGCGACCGACTTCATGCGCGCCTTGAGCTGGTTTCCGCCAAATGCCGGCAGCAAGGTGAAGACCGTCGCGAACACGGCAATGCCGACCAGCAGCGCGATCAGGAGGCCGGGATCCGTCAGTGATTTGACGACTTGTTCGGTCATGCCGCGGCCCTAGACTTCGAAGTTCATCATCTTGCGCATCACGAAGATGCCGATCGACATCCAGACGGCCGAAACCCCCAGGATCAGGTTACCGATGCTCGTGGTGAACAGCGGCATCAGGTAGTTGGGGCTGGAGAGATAGACGAGAAACGCGACGATGAAAGGCAGCGCGCCGATGATGGCGGCGGACGCCTTGGCTTCCATCGACAGCGCCTGGACCTTGGCCTTCATCTTCTTGCGGTCGCGAAGCACGCGCGAAAGATTGCCCAGCGCCTCGGAGAGATTGCCGCCGGCCTGCGACTGGATCTGAATGACGATGCCGAAAAAGCTCGCCTCGGTGCATGGCATGGTTTCGGGCATGCGCAAGGTGGCATCCGGGATCGACAGGCCCATCTGCTGCGAATCGACGATGCGGCGAAACTCGGCCTTGACGGGCTCGGGAGATTCATTGGCGATCAGGCGCACCGCATCGTTCAGCGGCAGGCCGGATTTGACCGCGCGCACGATGATGTCGAGCGCGTTGGGAAATTCGTTGAGGAATGCCTTGACCCGCCGCGCGCGGCGAAATGAGACGAACCAGCGCGGAAGGCCCAGCGCACCGGCCAGCAGCACGCCAGGCAAAACAAAAAGCGGCGCCCCCACCACAAAGGCGATGATCGTCAGGGCTAGGCCGCAAATGGCGGAATAGATGTAGAAGCGTTCGATGGAAACCTTCAGGCCGGCTTGGCGCAGTTGGGCTTTCAGCGGCGGTTTCTTGACCGCGCTGTCCTTGGATTTCTGCTTCTCGTCGAGTTCCTTCAAGGAATCCTGGACCGACTTGCGTCTTTTGGCCGCCTCCGCCACGCGATCGCGCGAGGCCTTGACGACGGAGCGATCCGTCTCCGCGGTCTTGATCGTTTCCAGCCGCTTGCCGGCCTGCTTTTCGTTGCTGATCCGGGTGAACAGGAATGCATAGGCGACCGCGCCGGCGCTGAAGCCGGCGAGCACGACAAACGCCAATACGGTGCCGTCAATTCCAAACATCGACCAGAACCCTTACGCCTGCAGCAGCGTCAGTCAGCGCGTTTCTCCATCGCCTCAAGCGCTATTGCGAGGCGCTGCTCCTCGCCATAGTAGCGGGCGCGGTCCCAGAAATGCGGGCGACCGATGCCGGTCGATACATGCTCTCCCAGCAGCCGCCCATTCGCGTCCTCGCCCTTGATGTTGTAGAGGACGATGTCCTGCGTGATGATGACGTCGCCTTCCATTCCGATCACCTCGGTGATGTGAGTGATGCGGCGCGATCCGTCGCGCAGGCGTGCCGCCTGGATAATCACGTCGATGGAGCCGACGACGATTTCGCGCACGGTCTTCTGCGGCAGCGAAAAACCGCCCATTGCGATCATGGATTCGATGCGATTCAGGCATTCGCGCGGGCTGTTCGAGTGGATCGTTCCCATCGAGCCGTCATGGCCGGTGTTCATCGCCTGCAGAAGGTCGAACACTTCGGGTCCGCGCACTTCGCCGACGATGATGCGCTCGGGCCGCATGCGCAGGCAGTTCTTGACCAGATCCCGCATCGTCACCTCGCCTTCCCCTTCGAGGTTGGGCGGGCGGGTTTCCAGACGGACAACATGCGGCTGCTGTAGTTGCAGTTCGGCCGAGTCCTCGCAGGTGATGACGCGTTCCTCGCGGTCGATGTAGTTGGTCAGGCAGTTGAGCAGTGTCGTCTTGCCCGAGCCGGTGCCGCCGGAGATGACGATGTTGCAGCGGACACGGCCGATGATCTTGAGAACCTCGGCTCCTTGCGGCGAGATGGCGCCGAACTTCACCAGCTGATCGAGCGTCAGCTTGTCCTTCTTGAATTTGCGGATGGTGAGCGCGGTGCCGTCGATGGCGAGCGGCGGCGCGATGACGTTGACGCGGGAGCCGTCGGGAAGACGCGCATCGCAGATCGGGCTGGATTCATCGACGCGGCGGCCAACCTGGCTGACGATGCGCTGGCAGATGTTGAGAAGCTGCTGGTTGTCACGAAAACGAATGCCGGTCTGTTCGACCTTGCCGTTGACTTCGATGTAGACGTTCTTGGAGCCGTTGACCATGATGTCGGCGATGTCGTCGCGGGCGAGCAATGGCTCGAGCGGCCCATAGCCAAGCACGTCGTTGCAGATATCCTCGAGCAGTTCTTCCTGTTCGGCGATCGACATCGCGAAATTCTTGATCGCGATGATGTCGTTGACGATGTCGCGGATTTCCTCGCGCGCGCTTTCGGGATCGAGCTTGGCGAGTTGCGACAGGTCGATCGTGTCGATCAGGGCGGCGAAGACCTGGCTCTTGGTGTCGTAGTAGGTTTCGCTCTTTTCGCGCGCCGCCCGCTTCGGCTCCGGAGCTATCGGCGGCGACTCGACCGCGCGGCGGGCCGGCGGTGCAACAGGAGCGCTCGACGCGGGTGCGGCCGCCGGCCTCGCAAGAACCGCCGTATCGGCCGAATCCGCGACGGCTGGCGCGGTCGGCGCCGGTGCCGGCTGGCGGAATTCCGGCTTGAACCGGTTGCCGTCGTCGCTGCCTCTCTTACCAAACATGATCGACTACCGATTCCACTGAAGAAGCATCATTTCTTGTTGCGCGAAAGCTTGCCGAGCAGATTTCCGAGACCCGCTTTTTTCTTCACCCGGATTTCGCTGCGGCCGGTCAGCACATGGGCAATTTCGTTGATCGTGGCGACAACCGGGTTCTTGGCGTCCATTTCACCAAGCATACGTCCGTTGTTAGCGGCATTGCCGAACAGCAGCGGGTCAAAGCCGATGATCGCCATCGCGGCCAGGCCGAGCGGCTCGGCGAAATCGGACGGGGAAATCTCCGGACGTTTGGGCACGCCGGCCTGATTGATGATGAGTTTGGGCGGCGAGTCGTTGGGACGAAGCCGTTTGAGCATGTCGACCAAATTCTTGGTATTGCGCAAATTGGCCAGTTCCGGCGTCGCCGTGATGACGATTTCATCGGCCTTGATCAGGGTGTTCTTGGTCCAACCCGTCCAGACATGGGGAACGTCGAGCACCAGGAGCGGCACGGTGCGCTGCGCGGTGTCGACAAGCTGCGTAAAGGCGTCGGGATCGAAATCATAGACGCGTTCGAGCGTCGAGGGCGCGGCGAGCAGCGAAAGGTGTTCGGCGCACTGGGTCAGCAGCCGGTCGAGATAGACTTCATCGATGCGCTCGGGCGAAAACACCGCTTCGGCGATGCCTTGCGCGGGATCCTGGTCGAAATTGATGTTGGCCGTGCCGAAAGCGAGGTCGAGGTCTGCGACGACCACCTCGGATTTGAACAGGGAGGACATCGCCCAAGCCACGTTATGGGCGATGGTGGAAGAGCCGACGCCACCCTTGGCGCCGACGAAGGCGATCGAGCGGCCGAGCGGCTCGGCTTCCGGATCGACAAAGATCGACGATATGACGCTGACGATGTCGGCCATCGACACCGGCGCGATGACATATTCGGAAATGCCGGAGCGGATGAGCTCGCGATAGAGGCCGACATCGTTGTAGTGGCCGATTACCACCACTTTGGAAGACGGGTCGCAATATTCCGAGAGCTGCGCGAGCTGTTCCAGCAGCTGTTTGGGTTCGCTGCGCGACTCCAGCAGGATCAGGTTCGGCGTCGGCGCCGACTGGTAGAATTCGATGGCCGTGGGGACGCCGCCCATATGGACCTTGAGATGGGCCTTGGTCATGCGGCGGTCCTCGCCGGCGCGCTCGACTGGATTGGCGACACCCTCGGTCTCGCAGAATGCCTGGATCGAGATGCGGGGAACCGGCCGCAGCGCCTGCATCGCGGCGATGTCCTGCGGCGAGGTCTCACCGCCGTCCACGGGGGTGTCATAGGCAAGATTGCTCATGGTCATCTTTCCGTGACTTCTCTTTTCCTTAGGGCGCGGCTCAGTATGTCACTTCAGAATTGCCGAGGAACTCGTCCGAAATACCCCTGCTGCGGTAGACGTCGATCACCGCGCCACGATTTTCCGCGTCGATGGTGGTCTGCTTGCGCGGCCCGATCAGGTCGGCCGGATTGGCCATCTGGGCGGCGAGATTGTTTTGATAGGAGCAGCCGAAATCGGCATAGTGTTTGTTCTCAGACGTCTCCAGCAGGTCATCTGGCCATCGTCCGCATTTGTCGGTCTGGGCCTTCACGGCGATATAGGCGACCCGGATCGGGGCGGATGTCTCACTCGAGGCAGCCTGATAGGAGACGACCACGATCCGGTTGCGCTTGACGCCCGCGGCAATCGCGAGCCGGGCGAAATCGCGCGCTGCGGCGGCGGCGGCGACCTCGTTGGCCGAGCCGCTCGGAACCTGGATCGTCAGCGTCGGGGCAGCACTCTTGTCATAGCCGTCGAGGAAACCCAGGAGCGTATCGCGCTGCGAGCCGGTCATGCCGCGGTCACCTGCACCGACAGGTAGATCTATCTTTTGGTTCTTCTCGGCGATCACGATCGGATGGTTGGTGCGGTAGTCGTCTGGAATGGCGCCGACGGTGACACTGTCGCGCTGGGCGCAGCCGGCCAGCAATGCCGCCATCGCCACCGCCAGGGCAGGAATGGCGCGCCGGAGAATTCCCGAACGGCCGGAGCGCGTGGTCATGGCGATGGTCCTTGCCTGCAATGCTGACTGAGACATGTCCGCTTCCCCGTTCACTTGTAGATGAAGCCGACGACGCCGTGATAACGGCCGCTGGGCTTGTCCGTCTGCATTGTGCCGTAGACACGATTGACTCGGCCCAGGAACATACCGGCGCCATCGCTGGCGGCGTTGAAATTGTCGTCAGGTTTGGCGAGGTCGTTTCGTGCCACCGGTTTCACCAGATAGGGCGTGATGATGATCACCAGTTCGGTCTCGTTGCGCACGAAGTCTCTGCTTCGGAACAGTGTGCCGAGCACCGGGATCTTTGTCAGCCCGGGCAGGCCGGCGACAGCCTGCCTGACGTCATCGCGGACGAGGCCGGCGATCATCATCGAACCACCTGACGGCAATTCGACGGTCGTGTCGGCAAGTCTCTTGCGGATAGACAACAGCGTGGTTCCGGGCAACCTGCCTGCAGCTTCCAGCGTGGTGGCGCCTTCGGCAGTAGGCTCCGACACGGACGTCCGGACCTTGAGGCTGATCCGACCGGCCGACAGCACAACCGGTTGGAACTCCAGGCCGATGCCGTATTCAAGTTTGTCGTTGGTGTATGTGACCTGCCCTGTCTTGTTCTCGTCCGAAACATTGTTCGTACGGCTGGTGATGAGATTGAACTCGCCACCGACCCTGAATGTTGCCTTCTCACCCGACACGGCGGTGAGGGTCGGCTCCGCCAGCGTCTTCATGACGCCACCTTGCTCCATTGCGTTTAGATACGCCTGAAGCGCCGAGGTGCCGATCGAAGCTCCCGAGAATTGCGAGAGCGGTTTCCCAAGCCCGTATGCCGGGGTGCTCATCGCGTCATAGCTGATGCCGTTGCTACCGCCGCTGCCCACCATGTTGACGCCAAGCTGCTTCATCACGGAGCGGCTGACTTCGGCGACCGTCACCTTGAGCGTGACCTGGTCGTCGCCGATGATCTGCAAAAGATTGACGATTTTCGAGACGCGGCGTTCCTGGTCCGGATTGTTGATGTCGACACCACTCTGGGCCGAGCCGCCGGCCGCGGTCTGCGAATATTGTCCCGTCGTCGCTTCACCGCCCGAGACGAAGATCGTCGCCAGGTCGACGGCGCGTTTGGCGTCCAGCGGCGTGTCGACGGTTCCCGTCAGGACGACGTTGTCGTTCAGCAGTTCGACCTTGATGGACGATGTCGGGATGAAGCGCTTGATATAATCCTCCAGGCCTGCGACGTCGCGTTCGACGGCCAGATCGAGGCTGACGATCTGTTCGCCATTCGGCCCGAACACAAAGATGTTGGTCTCGCCAACCGCCTTGCCGAACAGGTAGATGCGCCTCGCGGTGCGGGTCACCGCATCGGCGACGGTCGGATTGGCGACAAGAATGTCGTAGGCATCACTCGGCAGGTCGATGACCACCGACTTGTTGAGGCCGAGCTTGACGCGCTGGGTGGCCGCCGAAGCCGAAACCTGTGCACTCTTGGCCTCGACAACGCTCTGCACGTTTGTCCCAATGAGCAGCAGGCCGAAAGCCGCTGCCATGATCGCCGGCAGTTTACCGCTTAGCCTCATTTCCTTGCCCCCACTTCGGAAACTTCGCCCGACTTGATCAGCCTGACCGTTCCCTTGCGGCCATTGCCGGAAACGAGATAGTCGGCCTCATCCAAATTCTTTTCCTGGGTGTCCGTGATCGCGCGCAGCGCGAGCGTCAGGCGATCCGCCATCTGCTGGGCGACGGTGATGATCTCCGCCTGCTTGGGCGTCAGTTCCAGCGTGGCGGTCTGGCCCACCCTGGTCTTCTTGCCTTCCTCGTCCTCCTGGATGGTCTGGTCGATCGCCAGGACGCGGATGTTCTTGAGGATGGTTTCGGTGTTGAAGCCGGAGCCGCCGCTGTTGGCATCGGCCCGGCGGGTCATAATGACGTCGACGAAATCATTCGGAAGGATGAAGCCGCCGGCAGAGGTGTCGGCCGATATCGTCGTGGCGACCGCCCGCATGCCGGAGGGCAGGATCGACGACATGAAGCTTTGCCCCTCGCCGATCAGCTTGGAACGCCGCACCGGCTCGCCCGCGTACATCGGCACACGGGCTATGGACCCCTTCAGTTTCTCCAGGGCGTCGGGAGCAGTGGCCTTGGTGATGAAATTGGCGTTGATGCCGTCGGCCGGCCAGGATTGCCAGGCAATGTTGTTCTCGAGCTGGCTGCCCATGGTGACATCACCCGACAGGACAAGCACGTCCTGCAATGCCACGGCGGGAGCCGCTGGACCGGACTCGACGATCTGCGGTGGCGGCGCGGCGACCATGTTCTTCGCGACATAGCCAGCACCACCCGCCGCGGCGACCGCCACGCTCAGAATAATCAATCGGGATGCTGGCATCTGTCCGAACCCTCGCCTTGGCAAACCACCTAGCCAGGCCGGACTTTGCAGCGGCAATCGTCAAAACAAGGTTAATGTAATGCTTACGATCGTGATTAATTTAAGGTTTACATAAATTAGCTGTATTGCGCAGCCACGGACAAACAGCCAGCCCCGCTCCGCGGAGCCAGCCGCAACACAGCCAAGGAATGATCGGTAAGGTCAGGCCGCCAGCCTGGCCAGCGCCCAGACCATCAGGGGCGAATCCGGGTAGGTCAGCAATCCGCCCAAACCGAGCGCGATGCCGTAGGGAACCCCGGTCGTCTCGTCCGCGAAGTGACGCAGGAACGGATTGCGGCCGGTAAAAACCGCAAGCGGCGACTTCCGGTAGACGAGAATGGCAAGCGTCAGCAAGCCGCCTATGAAGGTCGAGACCACGAGATACTCGACGAGCTGGATGTTGAGTCCCATCCACACGGCGGTCGCGGCCAGCAGCTTGGCATCACCGCCGCCCATGCCGCCCATTGCAAAGAGGCCGAACGTTGCGGCAAGAACCAGCGCGCCGGCGGCGAAATGCCAGCCATAGGCCGCCCATTCCATGCCGGTCAGCGGCGCAACCAGCGCGAAGACGACGACGAGCAGCACCGGCACGCGATTGGCGATCGTCATCGACAGCATGTCGGAGATCGCGGCGAACAGCATGCAGAACGGGAAGACGACGAAGATCAGGGCTTCAAGCATCGGCGCTATGCCTATTATCGGATTAAGCCGCACTCAATCTAAGCATGTTCGATTAACGATTGATGAGGCCCAGGGCAAAAAGACATTGAATAGAACAAGGGCCGCCAGGTGGCGGCCCTTGTCCAGAACGCAATCCGAGCGCTCAATATACTTGACGTCGTTCAGGGCGTCGGGACGTTGTTCAGGGACGTTCCGATAGCTTCGAACTTGGCGTTGATGGCGTTGCCAAGCGCGCCGGCGCCGACGATGATGGCGAGCGCGATGAGGGCGGCGATCAGACCATATTCGATAGCGGTCGCGCCGGATTCGTCCTTTACGAAACGTGCAATGAGATTAGACATTCGAGAGCTCCTACTCCACGTGTTACAGCACTTCCGTCAACTTCTGTGATGGTTGATCGGATGCTGCCAATCTAGGGAGAAGCTCTTTCGATCGACTTAATAAACAGCCTTACCGATTCCTTTCCCGGTTGGAACATATTGCGTGGTTAACTATGGGCTAAGCGCCGGCCGAGGCGCAATTCCCAGGCAAGCAGCCGCAAAAGAAACAGCTCCGCGGCGCGTATGACGATCGCGGCATATGGCGCCCGGGCCTGCTTAACCGTTGGTTCACCAATCTCGTTCATGTTCCGTTGAACAGTCCGCCCGCCTGGAGCGCGTCAATGGCCGAGCCGAAATCGTCGATCCTGATTGCCGTGCTTCTTGCCGCCGTGAGCTTTGTCATGCCCGCCAGGGCCGACACCGGCATCGAGGTCACCATGAACCAGGCCAAGATCGTCAAACTGTCGCGCCCCGCCGACACGATCGTGGTCGGCAACCCGGCAATCGCCGACGCGTCCGTGCAGGACGCCTCGACGATCGTGCTGACTGGCAAGGGCTTCGGCGTCACCAACCTCGTCGTCCTCGACCAGGATGGCAGCCCGATCATCGATGAACAGATCACCGTCGTGCGGCAGGCGGCCTCGTCGGTGCGCATCTACCGGCGCGCTGAAGTTCAGACCATGTCCTGCACGCCCTATTGCGAAAGCTCCTACAAGAGCGAAGCCGAAAAATCCTCAGAAGCCGAGATGAGCGTCAGCCGGTAGGCACGCGGTCCAGGTTAGCGGGTGGTTAAGGCGCCCGCGGCGACTTTAACGATCATTCAAACCGGACTTCAACTGGTTTGCACTAGTACACCTGCCGAGACCGTCTGGGGATGGGCAGGATCAGAGCATGAGCATCGAATTCGTCTCGACAAGCGACCGCAAGGCAAGACGGGCACGGCTTTTCGCACGCTTCGCCGGCGACCGCCGCGGCAGTACGGCACTGGAATTCGCGCTGCTCGCATTGCCGTTCGCGGTTCTTGTCTTCGCCATCCTGGAAAGCTGCATCTCATTTGCCGGCCAGGAAGTTATGGCCAACATCACCGACGACATCGCGCGCAAATTGCGCACCGGGCAGTTGAGACCGGCCGACGTCGCCGGGGACAAGTTGAAGACCATGATCTGCGACAAACTGAAGATCATCGTCTCGCAGGATTGCCCAAATCAGCTGGACGTGGACCTTCGCGCATATACCACGTTCGCCGACGCGGCCACGGCCAGCTTCAAGATCGAGAATGGCGAGATCATCTTGATGCAAGGCGCCAACTCGCAGCCCTTCGCGACCACGCCGGGCCTGGCAGAATCGAAGAACATGCTGCGGGTCTTCTACAAATGGCCCGTCATGACCGATCTTCTGGCTCAGTCGATGGGCGGTAACAAGACACTGCATTTTGCATCGGTGACCTGGCAGAACGAGCCATTCGACAACTGAGTTCGCGGCGAAAGCAAAGCCAAGAAAAAGGGACGGGCATGATGCGTGCGGGGGCACATCCAGAAATTGCAGGACGCTGGGGGAAGTGGGTCGGTTTCATACGCGATCGCCGTGGCATCGCGGCGGTCGAGTTCGCTCTCATCGTGCCAATCCTGCTGATCATGTATTTCATCACCATGGAGGCTTCGCAGGCCATCGAGACCAGCAAGAAGGTCAGCCGCATCGGCAGCATGGTCGCGGATCTGGTCACGCAGCAGCCGACCATCGTCAAGGCGGATCTGGATGCCATCATGAAGATCGGCACCTCCACCTTGCAGCCGTACAATCGCTCGAAGCCGGATATCACCATCACGGCAATACAGGTCACAACCGACACGCCGCCCAGGGTGAACGTGGTGTGGTCGCGCAAGGTGGTCAATGGTGCTTACAGTATCGGCACCGCCCTGCCCGCAACCACTACGGTTCCGGCAACGCTCAGGGTCGCAGGCACCTTTCTCATTCGTGTCGAAAGCAAACTTGGTTACAAACCGATCATCACCTGGTCCGCAGACAGCTCACAGACGGCCGGATTGACGACGGTCTTCAACAACATATCGATGGGCGAGACCTATTATCTGCGTCCGCGCAGAAGCCTGACGATCCCCTGCGGCGACTGCTGACGACCCTATCGCCGCACGCCACCGTCCGACACCAGACGCACGATGGCGTGCGCCATCTCGTAATCCTTGGGAACCACGGTGGCGAAACCGCCGGAATGCCTCGATTCCAGCAGGTCGTAGATGTCGGGCGTCGTCGATTTGAGATTGGTCAGGAAAACCGCCAACCGGCGCTTGGCTTCCGGGTCGAGATCGCTACGCACCGCGTGAGGACCGTATCTCAGCAAACCCGACGTCCATACGACTTGAAGGGCGGTCGCCGAAAGCCCGGCGGCTTCGAGCCTTGCCTGCGTGCCCGATAGTCTTGGCTCGCCGTCGGCCGCCGCCGTCGCCCAGCCGAACAAGGCATCGGCCTGGCCATCGACCAGCATTCCTTCCGCGGCCGAGGCGGAACCGGCGTGAACCAGAAACGATGCGTCCTCTGCGATCTTGACGTGCTCGGCAGCCAGTCCGGCCAATGGCAAAAGAGAACCAATGCTGTCCGCCGGCGGCATGGCGATCCGGTGGGTTTCCATCGCGGCCAGGCTGGGCACCTTGCCATCCTTCGTCAGCAGCACGGCGCGGATGCCGACCGCGCCATCGGAATCGACCGGTGCCACAAGCGGTTCGACGCACTCGCAGCGTCTTGACGCCGTTGCATAGGCGGTCGCCGAGTAGACGGCATATTCGATGCGGGCATTGGCCTGCGCATCGATCAGCGCGGCATAGTCACGGGCAACGACGAACTCCACCTTCATGCCCAGCGCGTTGGTAAAGGCCTCGGTCAACCGCGCCAGGCCTGGAACGGTGTTGGCGGCGCCGGGTTCGGCGACGATGCCGATGCGAAACGTGCCGATATCGTCACGCCAGTCGGCGTGCGCCGAGCCGGACCAGACCGCGCCTTGCGCGATCATGAGAGCGGCGCATGTCTTCAGGGCAGCTTTCATGGGAGACCCGGTCCTGCGATCCGTCAATGAATTGGTTCCGGACTATCGCGCCGAGCGGTTGCCGTTTGGTTTCCGAATTGCCAATGCCGCCGTGGAACCCTATGTCTGGATGCTCAAACCGGCAACAATGTTCTCATGGCGCGTGCTTTCCTCTTCGTCCTGGATTCCTTCGGCATAGGCGGCGCCGCCGACGCCGAACGCTACGGCGATGCCGGTGCCAACACCTTCGCCCATATCACCGAGGCCTGTGCGGAAGGCCGCGCCGATCGTGAAGGACTTCGCCAGGGACCGTTGTTTGTTCCCAACATGGCGTCGCTCGGACTTGGCAAGGCTGCCGAGACCGCGACGGGGCTGGGCTTTGCCTCTTTCGGGACGGATCTCGTCGCCAATGCCTTCCACGGTGCCGCCCAGGAGGTTTCGAGCGGCAAGGACACGCCATCCGGCCATTGGGAGATAGCCGGCCTGCCGGTACGTTTCGACTGGGGCTACTTTCCCGACACGGTCCCGGCCTTTCCCTCCGAACTGACCGAGGCCATCATCCGCGAAGGCAAGGTGCCGGGCATTCTCGGCAACTGCCACGCGCCTGGCACCGAGATCATCGAACGGTTCGGTGAGGAGCACGTCCGCACGGGCAAGCCAATCTGCTACACCTCCGTGGACTCAGTCCTGCAAGTCGCCGCGCACGAGGTCCATTTCGGCCTGGAGCGGCTCTACGAATTCTGCAAGGTGGTGCGTCGCCTGGTTGATCCGTTGAGGATCGGAAGGGTGATCGCGCGACCGTTCGTCGGCGAGACGGCAGCCACTTTCGAGCGGACCTACAATCGACACGACTACGCCGTGCCGCCACCCGAGCCGACATTGCTCGACCGGCTGACGGCGCGTGGCAGCCGCGTCATCGCCGTCGGCAAGATCGGCGACATCTTTGCCCATCGGGGGATTTCGGAAGTGCGCAAGGCCGCGGGCAACATGGCCATGTTCGACCAGGCGCTTGATGCAATGGATGCGGCCCGCGACGGCGATCTCGTCTTCGCCAATTTCGTCGATTTCGACACCGAGTTCGGCCATCGCCGCGATGTTGCAGGTTATGCCGCCGCGCTCGAGGCCTTCGACCGGCGACTGCCGGAAGCATTCGCGAGATTGCGACAGGGCGATCTGCTGATCCTGACGGCCGACCATGGCAACGACCCGACCTGGCGCGGCACCGACCACACACGCGAACGCATTCCGGTGATCGGCATCGGACCAGGTCTGACGGGCGGCGACATCGGGCTGAGAACGACATTCTGCGACATTGGTGAAACCGTGGCCGAACATCTCGGGTTGGCGCACGGCCGCTACGGCACTTCCTTTTACCCGGATATGGGCGGCCATGCCTGAATTGCCCGAGGTCGAGACGGTCCGGCGCGGGCTGGAGCCGGTTCTGGAGGGTGCCCGCATCATCCGCGCCGAGGCACGCCGGCCGGACCTGCGTTTTCCATTCCCCGAAAAATTCGCCGAGCGGCTGACCGGCAAGACGATCACGGCGCTCGGACGCCGAGCCAAATATCTGACGATGGATCTCGAAGGCGGTCCCGCCCTGATCTGCCATCTCGGCATGTCGGGCTCGTTTCGCATCGAGACGGCCGACGCTGCCGAAATGCCCGGCGTGTTCCATCACGAGCGGTCGAAGAGTTCGACGCACGACCATGTCATCTTCGACGTCGCCTCTCGGGACGGCACCCGCTCGCGCGTGGTTTTCAACGATCCGCGTCGCTTCGGCTTCATGCTGTTTTGCGAAGGGCCGCCGGACACCCATCCGATGCTGGCGGGGCTCGGCGTCGAACCCACCGGCAATGCGCTTGACGGAGTGCTGCTGGCCTCACTGCTGAAGGGCCGGAAATCGCCGCTGAAGGCCGCTCTTCTCGACCAGAGATTGATAGCCGGGCTCGGCAACATCTATGTCTCGGAGGCGCTATGGCGCGCCGGGCTGTCGCCGCTGCGCGAGGCGGGCACGATAGCCAAAGCCGGCAAGAAAGCGGGTGAGCAAAGCCGGGGGCTTGCCGTGGCGGTCCGCTCGGTCATCGCAGATGCCATTGCGGCCGGCGGATCGTCGCTGCGCGACTACATGCAGACCGACGGGTCGCTGGGCTATTTCCAGCACTCCTTCGCGGTGTATGACCGGGAGGGCGAACCCTGCTCCAAGCCTGGCTGCGGCGGCCATATCGAGCGCATCACGCAGAGCGGCCGCTCGACCTTCTATTGCCGGACCTGTCAGCGGTGAGCTAGATCGATCTTCAATTGCCTGGAAGAGGAGCCGAAGCCATGGCCTATGAAACGATCGTCGTTGAAACCAGGGGCAAGGTCGGGCTGATCACCTTGAACCGGCCGAAGGCGCTCAATGCGCTGAATTCCCAGGTCATGGCGGAATTGGTGGCCGCGGTAAACGTGTTCGGGGCAGATGACGGCATCGGCGCGATGGTCGTCACCGGTTCCGAGAAGGCCTTCGCCGCAGGCGCCGATATCAAGGAAATGCTGTCGATTTCCTACGTCGATGCCTACATCAAGGACTTTTTCGTCGGCTGGGAAGAGTTGACCCGGGCGCGCAAGCCGATCATCGCGGCGGTGGCGGGCTATGCGCTGGGCGGCGGCTGCGAACTGGCGATGATGTGCGACTTCATCATCGCCGCCGACACGGCAAAATTCGGCCAGCCCGAAATCACGCTCGGCGTCATTCCCGGCATGGGCGGCTCACAACGCCTGACCCGGTTCGTCGGCAAGTCGAAGGCGATGGACATGTGCCTGACCGGGCGGATGATGGATGCCGCGGAGGCCGAGCGTTCCGGCCTGGTCTCGCGCGTCGTGCCTGCCGGCGAGCTTGTCGAGGAGGCCGTCAAGGCGGCGGCCAAGATCGCCGATTTTTCGCTGCCGTCGGTGATGATGGCAAAGGAAGCCGTCAACCGAGCCTATGAAACGACGCTCGCCGAGGGGCTGCGGTTCGAACGTCGACTGTTCCATTCGCTGTTTGCGCTCGACGACCAGAAGGAAGGCATGGCGGCCTTCGCCGAGAAGCGCAAGCCGAATTTCACCAATCGCTGACAGCGCACCTCCGGGGCGCGAAATGCTTCGGCGTGGCTGAAAAAATGCTCCGGCGCGACGACAGCCAAAAAGAACGCCAGCCAGCGTTGACGCGCCGGGAAAGCTGAACTATAAGCCGCACCAACCGAGGCGGCCCTGTGGCTGCCCGTTTGTTTTTTGTGCCCTGCGGCATGCCGCATGCGCCGACCAGATCAGAAGAGAGGCATCATGGCCAATACATCCTCGGCCAAAAAGGCAACGCGCAAGATCGTCCGCCGCGCGGCGATCAATAAAAACCGCCGCTCGCGCGTCCGCACTTATGTGCGCCAGGTCGAGGAGGCGCTCGCCTCCGGCGACAAGGCCGCCGCGCAGGCGGCGTTCAAGGCCGCCGAGCCGGAATTGATGCGTGCCGCGACAAAGGGCGTGATCCACAAGAACACCGCGGCCCGCAAGGTTTCACGGCTGGCCCAGCGCCTCAAGGTGCTGTCGGCCTGACGTCCCTTTCCGGACTGATCTTCTGAGAACCCGGCCGATAGTGCCGGGTTTTTTCGTTTGCCGGCAAGCACTTAAAAAGAATACTCGGAAACGGCGTCGAAAGCGGAGTTTGCGGTCCGAAATGCTTTGCCGGCATATGCGTGCCGGCTGATGGTCCAGATACTTGAAAAGTGTCGGCTAAAAAATTCTCCCTCCGCAGAAATAATCAATATTTCCCAGCTAGTTACAGATAGTCATCCACACGTTGTCCACAGCGCGGCGAAGCGCCAGGAGAACAACTGGCTGTCAAGCGATTTATTTCACAAAATTTCGCGCCAGCCCGGCTTTTTCATATTCGCCGGAAAAGGGTTTGAATCACAATGGCTTTGTCAAACTATAGTGCTGCCGCATGGCGCTTCGGCGCGCCGGACCTAACCAGATTCCTTAAAAATCCGTTAGACGTGGCCTTGCCCTATCCACAGCGATTTCGGTAATGTCGGTCCATCGAAAGGGATGGGCCGGGTGGCCCTGACCCAGCCTGAATGGGCCAGCTTAAATTGGCGGGGTTTGTGGCGCGGATCAAGTCCGCGAACAGGTTTGGTTTGCTCTTTTTCGATACGGTAGGGGACTGGCGTAACTATACATGGCAGGTCGACAGCGCCGGCGATTTTCGCCGGACGGTGTTGCATTGCCCTGACATACCCAACACGGACTGGCTTCCATGGGCCGGCACCGGTTCCCTGGACAATGGGCGACGTTCATCTGCCGGCGGCGGCAGCGGGCGTCGTAGCAAAGCGCAGTCGCTGGAACACGGATGCAGGAGGCGCATCCCCGGCGGAAAAACAGGTACAGAGACAAGGAACTCGATCATGCAGAGCGGCGTCGAAAGGGAGCTTACCAATGACATCCCATTTTCAGGAAATCTGATCGGAGCTGATGAGATGGCGGCTTCCAGCGACGCGGAACAGAAGTTCGACCGGGTCAAGGCCCAGTTGAAGGCGCGGTTGGGAACCGAAGTCTATTCGAGCTGGTTCGGGCGCATGAAGGTCGCGGAGGCTTCAAAGGGCATCGTTCGCATTTCGGTGCCCACTGCCTTCCTGCGCTCGTGGATCAACGGCCACTATCTCGACCTTATCTGCGAGCTTTGGAAGCACGAGGATCCGGAGATCCTCAAGATCGAGATCATCGTGCGCACAGCCACCCGCCAGGGGCGCAGCCATGCCGAACCGGAATTGGCGCCGGCGCGCAAGATGACGCGACAAACGCAGACGGCGCTGGCCGCCGGCACCGTAAGCCCCGGCAGGCTGGAGCGGGCTCCGGCGCCGCGCCCGGGCATGCCGGCCGAGAGCGAGTTCCGCCACAATGTGCTGGGATCGCCGCTCGATCCGCGTTACACGTTCGCCTCTTTCATCGAAGGGCCGTCGAACCGGGTGGCCTTCGCCGCGGCCAAGGCCGTGGCGGAATCGCAGTCGAGCGCGGTGCGCTTCAACCCGCTCTTCCTTCATGCGACGGTCGGCCTCGGCAAGACCCATTTGTTGCAGGCTATCGCCGCGGAATCGCTGAAGCAGAACCCGAAATCGCGCGTCGTCTACCTGACGGCGGAATATTTCATGTGGCGCTTCGCCACCGCGATCCGCGACAACAATGCCTTGACGCTCAAGGAACAGCTTCGCGATATCGACCTGCTCATCATCGACGACATGCAATTCCTGCAGGGCAAGTCGATCCAGCACGAATTCTGCCATCTGATCAACATGCTGCTCGACAGCGCCAAGCAGGTCGTCGTCGCCGCCGACCGGCCCCCGTCGGAACTGGAATCCCTCGAACCGCGGGTCCGCTCGCGCCTCAATGGCGGCGTCGCGCTCGAAATGTCGGCCCCCGATTTCGCCATGCGCCTGGGCATGCTCAAGCTGCGCCTCGCCACCGCCAGGCACGACGACGCTTCCCTCGACATCTCCGACGAGATCCTCAATCACGTCGCCCGCACGGTGACCGGCAGCGGCCGCGAACTGGAAGGCGCCTTCAATCAACTCCTGTTCCGCCAGTCTTTCGAGCCGCAGATCACCATCGATCGCATCGACGAGATCCTCGGCCATATCTACCGCACCGGCGAGCCGAAGCGGGTCCGTATCGAGGATATTCAGCGCATCGTCGCGCGGCACTACAATGTGTCGAAGACCGAGTTGCTGTCCAACAGGCGCACGCGCACCATCGTCAAGCCGAGGCAGGTCGCCATGTATCTGTCCAAGGTGATGACGCCGCGCTCGCTGCCCGAGATCGGGCGGCGCTTCGGCGGCCGCGACCACACAACGGTGCTGCACGCAGTGCGCAAGATCGAGGATCTTTCCGGCGGCGACAACACGCTGGCGCAGGAACTGGAACTGTTGAGACGGTTGATCAACGACCAGGCCTGAGCCGTTCGAAAACGCCTGGCGGCGTGCTTCGCCGCCTTTATCCCCAGAAAGCCCGCGTAGCCGGCCCGAACCGGTCGCGCGGGCTTGCGTTTGCTGGTTTTTTCCTGTCAGTTTACGCAGATTCTGAAGCCTGTTCAGACCTTTCGCGGGACGCCGCCAGCCGGAGACCCGCTCATTCATTCAAGCGAGCCTGGTTCGTCATGCGTGTTATCCTGGAACGGTCAAATCTCCTGAAGTCGCTCAACCACGTCCACCGCGTGGTCGAGCGGCGCAACACCATACCGATCCTGTCCAACGTGCTGCTCAGCGCCGAAGGCGCCAGCCTGGAAATGAAGGCCACCGACCTCGACCTGGAGGTGACGGAAGCGACGCCGGCCAAGGTCGAGCGGGGTGGCGCGACAACGGTTCCGGCGCATCTGCTCTACGACATCGTGCGCAAGCTTTCCGACGGTGCCGAGGTGATGCTGAAGACGGACGAGGACGGCAACGCCATGACGGTGACCTCCGGCCGCTCGAGCTTCCGACTGCAATGCCTGCCGCAATCGGACTTCCCCGAGCTTTCGGCCGGATCCTTCTCGCATATCTTCCGGCTCGACTCGGTCGCGCTCAAGGGGCTGATCGAGAAGACCCAGTTCGCCATCTCCACCGAGGAGACGCGCTATTATCTCAACGGCATCTATCTTCACACACATGAGGTCGGCGGCAAGCTGAAGCTGCGCTCGGTGGCGACCGACGGCCATCGCCTGGCGCGCGCCGAGATCGACGCGCCGGCGGGTTCCGAAGGCATGCCGGGCATCATCATACCGCGCAAGACGGTCAGCGAATTGCAGAAGCTGGTCGATGATCCCGACGTGGCGGTCACCACCGAGTTGTCGGACACCAAGATCCGCTTCACCATCGGCAGCGTCATCCTGACTTCCAAGCTGATCGACGGCACCTTCCCCGATTATCAGCGGGTCATTCCCACCGGCAACGACAAGAAGCTGATCATCGACCGCCAGAGCTTCGCGGCCGCCGTCGACCGCGTCTCGACCATCTCCTCCGAACGCGGGCGCGCGGTGAAGCTTTCGATCAGTGAGGGCCAGGTGACGCTTGCGGTCAACAATCCGGATTCGGGCAGCGCCACCGAGGAGTTGGCCGCCGACTATTCAGCCGACCCGATCGAGATCGGCTTCAACGCCAAGTACCTGCTCGACGTTGCCGCACAATTGACCGGTTCAGAGGCCCGGTTCATGTTGGCCGACGCCGGTTCGCCAACGCTGATCCACGACATGGCCGATGAAACCGCGCTTTATGTGCTGATGCCGATGCGGGTGTAGAGCAGTAGCGGTTGCCGGCACAAACCCATATAAGTAAGCTTACACTTACCAATTTCCGCAACTATGCGGCGCTGTCGGTCGAGCTTGAGCCGGGCGCGGTGGTGTTTTCCGGTGACAATGGCGCTGGCAAAACCAATCTGCTGGAAGCGATTTCCCTGTTGACGCCGGGCCGCGGCCTGCGCCGCGCGCCTTACGCGGACGTCGCGCGTGAGGGCGGTGACGGCGGCTTTGCGCTGCACGCACGGCTCGACGGACCTGACGGCCAAGTCGAGATAGGGACGGGCATTTCGAGTGGCGACAGTCTTGGCGAGGGCGGCAGGCGGGTGCGTATCAACGGCGCCACGGCGCGATCGGCCGAGGACATGCTGGAATGGCTGCGCGTCGTGTGGCTGACGCCGTCCATGGACGCTCTGTTCACCGGACCGGCCGCGGACCGCCGGCGCTTTCTCGACCGGCTGGTGCTGGCGATCGATCCAGGCCACGGACAGCGCGCCCTCGACTATGAAAAGGCGATGCGCGGCCGCAACCGGCTGCTGACGGAAGGTTCGCGGAATTTGAGCTGGTTCGAGGCGATCGAGACGCAGATGGCCGAGACAGGCGTGGCGATCGCCGCGGCGCGCGCCGAAATGGTGCGCCTTCTGGCCGCCATGATCGACAGGCTGCCCGACAGCGGCCCGTTTCCGCAGGCCGATATCGGCCTGTCGGGCGATCTGGAAGCCGAGATCGCCAACACGCCGGCTGTCGACGTCGAGGAGCGGTTCCGCCGCACGCTCGCCGGGGGCCGCGACCGCGACCGCGCCGCCGGGCGCACGCTCGAGGGCCCGCACCGCTCCGATCTCGTGGTCCGGCACCGACCCAAGGCGATGCCGGCGGCGCTGTGTTCGACCGGCGAACAGAAAGCGTTGCTTGTCGGCATTGTCCTGTCACATGCCAGATTGACCGGCGAGATGTCCGGCTTGACGCCAATCCTGCTGCTCGACGAGATCGCGGCACATCTCGACGGCGGCCGGCGTGCGGCGCTGTTCTCGATCCTGGAGGAGTTGAACTGCCAGGCTTTCATGACGGGAACCGATGCGGCGCTGTTTTCCAGCCTGGCGGGCCGGGCGCAGTTCCTGATCGTGGATCACGGCACGGTCGCGCCGATGGCTGTGTGAGCACCTGACAAGGTTTTTCTCCCGCTATATGATCGAGCCATGATCGCCACCGCCCTCACCGACGAAGAACTCGAACGCTATGCCCGCCACATCGTGCTGCCCGAAATTGGCGGCGCCGGCCAGCAGCGCCTGAAGCGAGCGCGGGTGCTGGTCATCGGCGCCGGCGGATTGGGCGCACCAGTGCTTGAATATCTTGCCGCAGCCGGCGTCGGCACGCTCGGCGTGATCGACGACGACACGGTTTCGCTCTCCAACCTGCAGCGGCAGGTGATTCACGACACCGACACTGTCGGCATGCTGAAAACCCACAGCGCCAAGGCGGCAATCGCCCGCATCAATCCCAATACCGCTGTCGAAATCCACACATTGCGCCTGACCGCGGACAATGCCCAAGCCCTCGTCGCCCGTTACGACGTGGTCGTCGACGGGTCCGACAATTTCGAGACGCGCTATGTCGTGGCCGATGCCTGCGCGGCGGAGGGAAAGCCGCTGGTGCACGCCGCCGTGGGCCGTTTCGATGGCTCCGTGACCGTGCTGATGCCGTTCCAAGCCGATAGGGACGGCACCTCCAACCCCGGCTACCGCGACCTCTTCCCGGAGGCCCCACCGCCGGGTCTGGTGCCGTCCTGTGCCGAGGCCGGGGTGCTTGGCGTGCTGACTGGGGTCATCGGCACGTTGCAGGCGATGGAAGCCATCAAGCTGATCACCGGCATTGGCGAGCCGCTGATCGGACGACTGCTGCTCTATGACGCGCTGGCCGCGCGTTTCGAGACCATCCGCTACAAGAGACGAAACTGACGTTGACGCGCACTGCCAATATCGTCATCACCCGGATTCCGGCCGATTTCGACCGCTGGAACGAAGTGCTCGCCCTGATCCTGCGCGCTTTCGCCTTCATGGACGGCATCATCGACCCGCCGTCCTCGGCGCACCTGCTCACCGCGGAAACCTTGCGCGACAAAGCCCGCCGCGAGACCGGCATGCTGGCGCTCAGCGGCAACAGGATCGTCGGCTGCATCTTCGCCCTGGAACGAACCGACCACCTCTATGTCGGCAAGCTCGCCGTCACGCCGGACTGTCAGGGCCAGGGCATCGGCAGGTTGTTGATGCAAGCCGTCCAGGATTTTGCCCGCAGCCGCGGCAAGGCCGCAATCGAGCTGCAGACGCGAATCGAGCTGGCTGGGAACCAGGCAGCCTTTGCCCGGCTCGGTTTTCGCGAGACCGTGAGAACGGCGCATGAAGGTTATGCGCGACCGACTTCGGTCACCATGCGCAAGACTGTTTCGTAAGTTTCCACTTACATTATGTTGCGAAGCCGCTCAGGTCCTGAGCGGCAGCACGCGATCCGGCGGGCGGTGGCCGTCGACGAAGGCGCGGATGTTGATGATCACCTTCTCGCCCATGTCGATGCGGCCCTCGAGCGTCGCCGACCCCATATGCGGCAAAAGCACGACCTTGCCCTTGGTCGCGAGCTTGAGCAGTTTTCCGTTCAATGCGGGCTCGTGCTCGTAGACGTCGAGTCCGGCGCCGGCGATCCTGCCATCCTGAATCAGCTTGACCAGCGCCTCCTCGTCGATGATGTCACCGCGCGCGGTGTTGACGATATAGGCGGTGGGCTGGAGCAGCGCCAGCCGCCGCGCCGAAAGCAGATGGAAGGTCGCCGGCGTCGAGGGGCAGTTGACCGAGATGATGTCCATGCGGGCCAGCATCTGATCGAGGCTTTCCCAATAGGTCGCCTCCAGCCCGTCCTCGACCGCCTGCAGCACGCGATGGCGGTTGTGATAGTGGATGGAGAGGCCGAAAGCCTTGGCACGCCTGGCAACGGCGGTGCCGATACGCCCCATGCCGACAATGCCGAGCCGTTTGCCCCAGATGCGCCGGCCAAGCATCCATGTCGGCGACCAGCCGGCCCATTTCTTGTCGCCGGTGAGTACATTGGCGCCCTCCGCCAGCCGGCGCGGCACCGCCAGCATCAGCGCCATCGTCATGTCGGCCGTATCCTCGGTCAGCACGTTGGGCGTGTTGGTTACGGTGATGCCTTTCTTGGCCGCGGCCGCCACGTCGATCTTGTCGACGCCATTGCCGAAATTGGCGATCAGCTTGAGGTTTTCGCCGGCCTGGGCGATCAATGCCGCGTCGATGCGGTCGGTCACCGTCGGCACCAGCACGTCGGCCTCCTTGACCGCCGCGACCAGTTCCGGCTGCGTCATCGGCCTGTCCTCGACATTCAGCCTTGCGTCGAACAGCTCGCGCATGCGGGTCTCGACAGGGTCGGGCAGTTTTCGCGTGATGACCACGAGAGGCTTCTTTTTGCCTGCCATTGCTTCCCTCGTTGAGACCTCTTTAACCAAGACCGGCGAAACTGGAAGCCGGTCGCGGTAGCCGATTTACCCATGTACCAAGCGGTGCCGCCGAAGACAAAGAAAAAGGGGCGCCGGGGCCGGCAGGCCAGCGCCGAAAGGAACGAAAGTGTCTGGTTTCGCGTCGCTTCGCCTGACCCTCAGCGCAGCATTTCTCGGCGCTCTGCTCTATTCACCCCAACTGTGCGCGCAAGGTGCAGCGGCTCCCGCCCAGAGCGTCGTCACGCTCGGGCCGAGCGGCCTGCCGCTGCCACGATTCGTCAGCCTGAAATCCGGCCGCGTCAATTCGCGTGTCGGGCCGGGCGCCAACTACTCGGTCGACTGGATGTATCTGAAGGCCGGCCTGCCGATGGAGATCATCCAGGAGTTCGACACATGGCGCCGCGTGCGCGACGCCGACGGTTCGGAAGGTTGGATCAACCAGTCGCTGCTTTCGGGCCGGCGCACGGCGATCGTGGCGCCGTGGCAGCGCGGCAAGGGCGCCCAGATCAATCTCCTCAGGAGCCCCGAAAAGGACGCCAGCGTGGTGGCGATCGTCGAGCCGGGCGTCATGGGCACGATCAAATCCTGCGACGGCCAGTGGTGCGAAATGACGCTCGATGGCCATACCGGCTGGCTCGCCCAATCCGTCGTCTGGGGCGCCTATCCCGGCGAGCGGGTCAAGGACTGATTTTTGGCCTTGCCCGATTCGTTTGAACCGCAGGCCGGACCGTTTAGCGGCCGATGCGGCCGAGATGGGTATCCTGAAAGCTGCTCGACAGCTTCAAGCCGTAACCCAGCGCGCGATCGATAGCGATGTGGGCGATCCAGATCAATGCAACCGCTATAGCGGCTGCATTGCCGAACAGGCTGCCGGCAAGCACCAAAAACACCGGTGGGACCAAGATGTGGAAGGCATTGTAGCAGGCGGTGCCGACGCGCGGCCCGGCGAGATAGCCGAACATGGACAGATCAGGCGCCAGGATCAACAAGGCGAACAACCACCAGGACGCACCGGCGAGTGCATAAAAGACGATAGCGGACACCGCGACAGCGGCCCATTCCAGCCGGACAGCCAGATCGAGGGGTTTCATTCCTGGCCGTTCATACGTGCCCGGCCGTGCATACGTGCTTGGCCTTCGGTCATTCGGCGCGTTTGGGGCGCAGCCTCACCACGATGTCGACATTGGCGATCTCCATCCCCTCGGGTGGTTCCGGTAGGTTGGTGACGGTGACCGGACCATTGGCGATGTCGAAAATCCGGTTTTCGCCTTCGATATAGAAATGGTGATGATCGGAGGTGTTGGTGTCGAAATAGGTTTTGGCGCCCTCGACAGCCAGAATGCGCAGGAGTCCCGCCTGGGTGAATTGGTGAAGGGCGTTGTAGACGGTGGCCAGCGACACCGGCACGCCGGCGGCGACGGCCTCCTCGTGCAGTTCCTCGGCCGACAGATGGCGGTCGCCCTTGGCGAAAAGCAGGTCGGCAAGCGCAATGCGCTGCCGTGTCGGCCTCAGGCCGGCTTCACGAACCCGCTTGTCCACAGCGACATTTTCCTTCCGGCAGCCCCGGTCCATCTGGTCGTCCAAGCTCACAGTTCCGCCTCAAGACACGTCCAGAATGGCAAAAAAATGGATGTCTGCCGAAACCGGACCCCTTTCGACATATATTCTGTCGTCCGGATGCGATCAATAGCGCGCATTGACCCGGCAAGACTGGCGGGTTAAGCGCAAACGCCGGTTTCCGGCCTGAAACAGATTGTGTTAGGACACCAACGACAAGGGCGCGCCAGCGCCCGGGACATATGGGAACGAGATTGATGGCGGGTTCGAAATCCAGCTACGACTACGAAGAATTGCTGGCCTGCGCCCGCGGCGAGCTGTTCGGACCGGGCAATGCCCAGTTGCCTTACCCGCCGATGCTGATGTTTGACCGCATCACCGAGATCAGCGAAACAGGCGGGGCTTTCGACAAGGGCTTCATCCGCGCCGAATTCGACATCAAGCCGGACCTGTGGTTCTTTGCCTGCCATTTCATCGGCAATCCCATCATGCCTGGATGCCTGGGCCTCGATGCCCTGTGGCAGCTGACGGGTTTCTATCTCGGCTGGCTGGGCGAACCCGGCAAAGGCATGGCGCTGTCGACCGGCGAGGTCAAGTTCAAGGGAATGGTCACGCCCTCGGTTAAAAAGGTCGAGTATGGCGTGGAATTCAAACGTGTGATGCGTGGCCGGCTGGTGCTGGGCATCGCCGATGGTTGGCTAAAGGCGGACGGCGAACCCATATACGCGGCAACGGACCTGAAAGTCGGTCTGTCCAAGCAGTCGGCGGTCGCTTGACCGTCGCCCTGGCCGACTTCGTGGCCAGCATTCCTGGAAGGAGTTGCGAATGAGACGTGTCGTAGTCACAGGCCTCGGCATCGTGTCGTCGATCGGCAACAATGCCAACGAGGTGCAAGCCTCGCTGCATGACGCCAAATCCGGCATCAGCTTCTCCGACTCCTTCGCCGAGCACGGCTTCCGCTGTCAGGTCTGGGGCGCGCCGACGCTCGATCCCAGCGCCATGATCGATCGCCGCGCAATGCGCTTCCTGAGCCAGGGAGCGGCCTGGAACCATGTCGCCATGGACCAGGCGATCGCCGATGCCGGCCTTGGCGAGAGCGACATCACCAATGAGCGCACCGGCATCGTCATGGGCTCGGGCGGGCCTTCCACCCGCACCATCGTCGAGGCGGCCGAAACCACGCTCAAGAATGGCAGCCCCAAGCGCATCGGCCCATTCGCGGTGCCGAAGGCGATGTCGTCGACCGCGTCGGCGACGCTGGCCACCTGGTTCAAGATCCACGGCGTCAACTATTCGATCTCGTCGGCCTGTTCGACCTCGGCGCATTGCATCGGCAATGGCTACGAACTGATCCAGTGGGGCAAGCAGGACATGGTGTTCGCCGGCGGCCACGAAGATCTCGACTGGACGATGTCGGACCTGTTCGATGCCATGGGCGCCATGTCGTCGAAGTACAATGACAGGGCATCTGCCGCTTCCCGCGCCTATGACGTCGATCGCGACGGCTTCGTCATCGCCGGCGGCGCCGGCGTGCTGGTGCTCGAGGAACTGGAGCATGCCAAGGCGCGCGGCGCCAAGATCTATGCAGAGATCGTCGGCTACGGCGCCACCTCGGACGGCTTCGACATGGTTGCGCCCTCGGGCGAAGGCGCGGTCCGCTGCATGCGGCAGGCGCTGGCGACCGTCACCACCCCGGTCGACTACATCAACACCCATGGGACCTCGACGCCGGTGGGGGATTCCCGCGAAATGGGCGCGATCCGCGAGGTGTTCGGCGAGAAGATGCCCTTCATCACCTCGACCAAATCGCTGACGGGCCATTCGCTGGGCGCGGCCGGCGTGCAGGAATCCATCTATTCGATCCTGATGATGCAAGGCGGTTTCATCGGCGAAAGCGCCCATATCGAGACTCTCGACCCCGAATTCGAGGGCATGCCGGTGGTGCGAAAGCGCATCGACAACGCCAGGATCGACACCGTTTTGTCCAATTCCTTCGGCTTTGGTGGCACCAACGCAACGCTGGTTTTCCAGCGCTATTCCGCATAAGGCCACGTTTTTTCCACGAGGATTGGCGATCATGGACGGATTGATGAAGGGCAAGCGCGGGCTTGTCATGGGCGTCGCCAACGATCATTCGATCGCCTGGGGCATAGCCCGGAAACTGTCCGAACATGGGGCCGAACTTGCCTTCACCTACCAGGGTGACGCCTTCGGCCGCCGGGTCAAGCCGCTTGCCGACAAGCTCGGCGCGGCGCTGGTGGTTCCCTGCGATGTCGAGGACAGCGCCTCGGTCCACGCCACCTTCGAGACCTTGGGCAAGGCCTGGGGCGGGCTCGACTTCGTGGTCCATGCCATCGGCTTTTCAGACAAGAATGAGCTCAAGGGCCTCTACGCCGACACCAGCCGCGACAATTTCGTCCGCACCATGGTCATCTCCTGCTATTCCTTCACCGAGGTCGCGCGCCACGCCGCGGCCCTGATGCAGGATGGCGGATCGATGATCACCCTGACCTATGCCGGTTCGGTGCGCGTCATGCCGAACTATAACGTCATGGGCGTCGCCAAGGCCGGTCTCGAGGCCAGCGTGCGCTATCTCGCCAACGATTACGGCCCGCGCGGCATCAGGGTGAACGGCATATCGGCCGGACCGGTGCGAACGCTTGCCGGCGCCGGGATTTCCGACGCGCGCCACATGTTCTCTTACCAGCAGCGCAATTCTCCGCTGCGCCGCACCGTGACCATCGACGAGGTCGGCGGCTCGGCACTCTATCTCCTGTCCGACCTCGCTTCCGGCGTCACCGGCGAAATCCACTATGTCGATTCCGGCTATCATATCGTTTCCATGCCGACGCTCGAGGAGCTGAAGCAGACGGATCGCGCGAGCGAATAGGCCATTTCGCGAAATAGTCTTTTCTCCTGCGAAGAAATAATTCCCTTCCAATAAAATTGGATGCATTCGCGGAAACTCATTTTAAGGGCCTATCGGCTATAGAGTCCCGCAATTTGGGGACTTTCAATGCCTGCCGTCAGCAACCCGAACCGCACACCGGTGTTCCGGCTGATCACCATAGCCAGTTCGGGCATTGGCAGTTTCATTCTCGGCATCTGGGGGCTGAAGCACGCGCTTGGCGACGGCTTTGCCGGCATGCCGGCGGACGTGATGGTGGCGATCATGGCTGCCCTTTGCGCATTGGCGGCGGCGGGAGCCGCGATGTCTTTCTTCGCCGGCGTCGATGAATCGGCTGATTTCGTCTTCAACGAAACCCAGTTCGACAAGCTGACCGGATTGCTGGCGCGTCCGGCGATGGTCGGCAAGATCGCCGAGGCAGCCTGCGCGACGAGCCGCACCGGGGCCCCGATGTTCCTCATCGACATCGACATCGACCGGTTCAAGCAGATCAACGACGCGATCGGCTACAGCCAGGGCGACGAACTGATCCGCGCCTTCACCAAGCGGCTGCAGGCCTGCGTAACCGAGCGCGTGCAGATCGGGCGCATCGGCGCCGGCGAGTTCGCGGTGCTGCTTCCCGATCATCAGATTCAGGGAACGATGGAAGCTATGGTGGAGAGGCTCATCGACGAGATGATGGAGCCCTATGAG
The DNA here is from genome assembly GCF_006442375.1 of Mesorhizobium sp. B2-2-4. Classification (NCBI taxonomy): domain Bacteria; kingdom Pseudomonadati; phylum Pseudomonadota; class Alphaproteobacteria; order Hyphomicrobiales; family Phyllobacteriaceae; genus Mesorhizobium; species Mesorhizobium sp. B2-2-4. The sequence goes on from NZ_VFWB01000003.1 coordinate 220,062, forward strand.
CTCAGCAGCCACCAGCAATCGGTGAGCCTGTCGGTGGGCATCGTGGCGATGCCCAAGGACGGCGTCGACCCGGTCCTCATCCTGCGCCGCTCCAACCTGGCGCTGCAAAATGCGCGCGCCAGGGGAGTCGGCAACTGGTCGGTCTTCGATACCGAGATGGGGCGGGTCGCCGATCATCGCCAATGGGTCGAATCCGAGCTGCACATCGCATTCGAGCGCGGTGATTTCGACCTTCACTATCAGCCGCAGCTGGACCTGCCGAGCGGCCGCATCGTCGGCTATGAAGCGCTGATCCGCTGGAACCATCCAGAACGCGGCATGATCCCACCTCTGGAGTTCATCCAGATCGCCGAGGAAACCGGCATGATCAATCCGATCGGCGAATGGGTTCTGCGCAAGGCATGCAGCGACGCCCGCCATTTACCCGACGACTGCTTCGTCGCCGTCAACATCTCGCCGGTCCAGTTCATGACCAAGGACTTCATCGGCCTCGTGCGCGACACGATGCGGACCACCGGCATCAAGCCGTCGCGGCTGGAGCTGGAAGTCACCGAGACGGCCATGATGCAGGACCGCGACCGCGCCGCCGCCATCCTGAAAGAGCTTGCCGATATGGGCATCTCGGTTGCCGTCGACGATTTCGGCACCGGCTATTCCAATCTCAGCTACCTGATCGATTTTTCCTTCGGCAAGCTGAAGATCGACCGCTCCTTCGTCAGCCGCATCGATACGGATTCGAGCTCCGGCGCCGTCGTATCGACCATTGTCGGCCTCTCGCGAGCACTCGGCGTCAGTATCATTGCCGAGGGTGTCGAGACAGAGGACCAGGCGACACTGCTCAGGGCAGCCGGTTGCGAGGTGGTGCAAGGTTATCTGTTCGGCCGGCCGGCGCCGCTTGCGGTCATGGCCGGCGAGGGACATGTCATCGAGGATTCGAGGCGCGTCGCCAATCTGCACTGAGTGTCACGCCGTTGCGTGTCAGCGACGCGCGGAAAGAACCTTGAACATGCCGTCACGGGCGAGCTCGGCATGGCTGGAGAAGGCGGCGGCCAGTACCGGCTCGTAGGGCAGCTGGCGGTTCGCCACCATGTACAGCCGTGCTCCCGGCTTCAGCGCCTTTGCCGCTGCCCGGATCAGGCCGGCGCCGATCTCCGGTTCGGCCGCGTGGCTGCGATGAAAAGGCGGGTTCATGATGACCGCGTCGTAGCGACGCTCGACCGGCTCCCCCTGCAGGTCCGTCCAGAAGAAACCTTTCGCAACCGACTGGCTGGCCGTGGCAAGATTGGCTTTGGCGGCTTCGAGAGAAGCGAAATCCGCCTCATAGAGATCAAGTGCCGAGATGCCGGGCGAACGCGCTTCCATCTCCGCCGCCAGATAGCCCCAGCCGGCGCAGAAATCGGCGACATGGCCGCGCAGGTCGGCCGGAAGATGGTCCGCCAGCAACTTCGAACCGGCATCGACACGATCGAAGGAAAACATGCCGGGCGCCGTGCTGAAGCGGCCGTCGACCAGCCCGGCGGGATTGGCGGCACGCAGCGCTGCTGCCGTCTCCGTCCCGGCCGGCCGGCGAAGCCAGAAGGCGATGCCGTGATATTTGGGCAGATGGCCTTCGAGCGGCACAAGCTCGTCCATGCGCTTGCGCAGGCTGGCGATGCCATCATCCTTGCCGCCGGCAATGACGATCAATCCGCCCTCGGCGACGCGCTCCAGCGCATCCGCGATGCGCAGCTCGTTCTGGCCGCGATGGCGGCCCGCGAGCACCAGCGCGGCGTCAAAGCCATCGCCTTGCGTTTGCGGGGTGACAGTGAAGCCCGCGGCTTGCAGCGCGCGAAAATGCGGCCGAAAGCCTTGCACCACGTGCAGCTCGGCGTCGAAGTCCTGCGGTGTCCGCAAGCCGGATTCGGCCCCGAGAAAAAGCGCCCGTTCGCCCTTGCCTGGCAAAGCGACCGCCTCGGCCTCGAATGGATGGAAAAGTGTCTTCAGCGGTTCGGCAGACATGCCTTTGCTCCATAAACGAAAGCGGGCGCGACATGAGCCGCGCCCGCTTCGATTTTTCGGTCAGGCCGTTCAGGCGGCGTTTTCTTCGCTCTCAGCCTTCTTGTCGCGAACGATTTCCTTGCCGGTGGTCTGGTCGACGACCTTCATCGACAGGCGGACCTTGCCGCGCTCATCGAAGCCCATCAGCTTGACCCAAACCTTGTCGCCTTCCTTGACGACGTCCGAAGTCTTGGCGACCCGGTCGTTGGCAAGCTGCGAGATGTGGACGAGGCCGTCACGCGGGCCGAAGAAGTTGACGAAAGCGCCGAAGTCGGCGGTCTTGACGACCGTGCCTTCGTAGATTTCGCCGACTTCCGGCTCGGCGACGATGGTGTGGATCCACTTCTTCGCCGCCTCGATCTCCTTGGCGTTCGCCGAAGCGATCTTGACCGTGCCGTCATCCTCGATGTTGATCTTGGCGCCGGTCTTCTCGACGATCTCGCGGATGACCTTGCCACCGGAACCGATCACGTCGCGGATCTTGTCGGTCGGGATGTGCATGACCTCGATGCGCGGCGCGAACTCGCCGAGCTCGGCGCGCGCGCCGGACAGCGCGTGGCCCATTTCGCCGAGAATATGCTGACGACCGTCCTTGGCCTGGTCGAGAGCGATCTTCATGATCTCCTCGGTGATGCCCTCGATCTTGATGTCCATCTGCAAGGAGGTGATGCCGTTGGCGGTGCCGGCGACCTTGAAATCCATGTCGCCGAGGTGATCCTCGTCGCCCAGGATGTCGGAGAGCACGGCGAAGCGCTCACCTTCCTTGATCAGGCCCATGGCGATACCGGCGACCGGCTTGGCCAGCGGCACGCCGGCATCCATCAGCGCCAGCGAGGTGCCGCAGACGGTTGCCATCGACGACGAGCCGTTGGACTCGGTGATCTCCGAGACCACGCGCAGCGTGTAGGGGAACTGGTCGGCGGTCGGCAGCATCGGGCGGATGGCGCGCCAGGCGAGCTTGCCGTGGCCGATCTCGCGGCGGCCGGGCGAGCCCATGCGGCCGGTCTCGCCGACGGAATAGGGAGGGAAGTTGTAGTGGAGGAGGAACTTCTCCTTGTACATGCCGGTCAGCGAATCGACATACTGCTCGTCCTCGCCGGTGCCCAGCGTGGCGACGACCAGCGCCTGGGTCTCGCCGCGGGTGAACAGCGCCGAACCGTGGGTGCGCGGCAGGACGCCGACCTCGGACACGATCTTGCGCACGGTCTTCAGGTCACGGCCGTCAATGCGCGAACCGGTGTCGAGAATGTTCCAGCGCACGACCTTGGCCTGGAGCTCCTTGAACACGCTGCCGATCTGCTCGGAGGAATATTTCGGCTCTTCGCCTTCGGCCGGAGCGAAGGCCGCCTTGACCTTGGCCTTGACGGCGTCGACGGCGGCATAGCGCTTCTGCTTGTCGGTGATCTTGTAGGCGTCGCGAAGCTCGTCGCCGACGATCTTCAGCATCTCGGCTTCGAGAGCGGAATAGTCCGGCGCGGTGAAGTCGCGCGGGTCCTTGGCGGCGACCTCGGCCAGCTTGATGATCGCGTCGATCACCGGCTGGAAACCGCGATGGCCGAACATGACCGCGCCGAGCATCAGGTCTTCGCCGAGCTCCTTGGCTTCGGACTCGACCATCAGCACGGCGTCGGCGGTGCCGGCGACGATCAGGTCGAGCTTGGATTCCTGCATCTCGTCGACATGCGGGTTGAGCACGTATTCGCCGTTGATGTAGCCGACGCGGGCGCCGCCGATCGGGCCCATGAAGGGCACGCCCGACAGGGTCAGGGCCGCCGAGGTGGCGACGATCGACAGGATGTCCGGATCATTCTCGAGATCATGCTGGACGACGGTGACGACGATCTGCGTGTCGTTCTTGTAGCCGTCGGCAAAGAGTGGGCGGATTGGGCGGTCGATGAGGCGCGAAACCAGCGTTTCCTTTTCGCTCGGACGACCTTCACGCTTGAAATAGCCGCCCGGGATCTTGCCGGCGGCGTAGGTCTTTTCCTGGTAGTTGACGGTCAGCGGAAAGAAGTCGAGGCCCGGCTTGGGCTCCTTCATCGAAACGACCGTGGCGAGAACCTTGGTCTCGCCGTAGGTGGCGAGCACGGCGCCGTCGGCCTGGCGCGCGATCTTGCCGGTTTCGAGGATGAGCGGGCGACCGCCCCATTCGATTTCCACTTTGTGGTGATTGAACATGTCTTGTCCTTCATATGAGGAAAGGGCCGCGCCGTTTCAGCGTGCGCGGGTGCCCTTTCCCCTGGCTTCCTTTCTCGGGCAGCCACGGGCAAGACAACGGGAAGCTCGATCCATGTCGGCCGGATGGCCGCGCGAGCGTCCTGCAATCCTGCCCCATGACCGTCCATGGGGTGGCTTCGAGGGGGCCCTCTGCACGCTCGAAACCGGATTTGGCCAATCGATCCGACTGGCCCTGCGCATGACCCCACAAGCAGCGGCTTGTGGAATGCGTCACGCGCAAACTCAACTTGTTGGAGCGTCCGTCCGGCATCCGGATGGGTGCGCGGCGCTCCAGTACCTGCATTCGAGATCGGATTGGTCCGGTGCTCAAATGCGCGACCGGCGGGCCCTTGTGAGGCCCGCCGGTCAATTCGTCAACGGCGCAGGCCGAGCTTCTCGATCAGCGTCTGGTAGCGCGTGTCGTCCTTGCGCTTGAGATAATCAAGCAGGCTTCGGCGCTGGGAGACGAGAGCGAGCAGACCACGGCGGGAATGGTTATCCTTCTTGTGGTCCTTGAAATGGTCGGTCAGGTTCTTGATGCGCTCGGATAGGATGGCTACCTGAACTTCCGGAGACCCGGTGTCGCCCTTGGCGGTTGCGAATTCAGTCATCAATTCCTGTTTGCGCTCGGCAGTAATCGACATCGTGTTTTTCCTTATCTGTTCGAGGAAACGGGTCGCCCTCAGCCGGGATGTCGTCCAGCAGGGGCCGGTGCAAGCAGAGCGTCATAGCGCTAAGCTGCGGCGCATATAGTGCAATTCCCAAGAAAACACCAGCCCAATTCACGAAGCCGGCTTTTCACGCCAAAACGGCAAGTTATCCCTGTCAAAGCCATTTTTTCCATTTGAAGAAGGCAATCAGCCCAACCGCGACCACGGCCATGAACAGCAGCGACAAGGGATAGCCGTAATAGGCCTTCAGCTCAGGCATGTTCCAGGGCGACGTCTCCGGATCGAAATTCATGCCCCAGACGCCGACCAGAAACGTGAGCGGCATGAAGATGACCGAGACGATCGTCAGATAGGAAATGACGTCATTGGTGCGTGCCTGGCTCAGCGACAGATGCATCTCGATCAGGCCGGTCAGCATGTCGCGCTGGTTCTCGACCAGCTCGATCAGCCGCAGCGCGTGGTCGAGCGTATCGTTCAGGAAGACCTTGGTTTCGGCCTTCACATAGGGCACGTCGTTGCGGATAAGCGTCGCCAGCGCGTCGCGCATCGGCCACAGCACCCCCTTCAGCACATTGGCGTCGTGCCGCAATCCATGAAGCTGCTGCATCTGATGCTTGTGCGGTGCGTGCAGCATCTGGTCCTCGATGCTGTCGACGAGTTCGCCCGCCGCCTCGATCGGCGGAAAGTAGCTGTCGACGATAGCGTCGATCAGCGCATAGGCGAGATAGTCGGCGCCACGGGCGCGCAGCCGGTTCGGCGCCGAGCTTTCGATGCGCTTGCGCACCGGATCGAACGGATCGCCTTCGCGCTCCTGGAAGGTGACGACGAAATTCTTGCCAAGGAAAACGGCGATCTGCTCGTAGCGGTGCGAGGCGACGTCGTCGATCATCCGCACGACCACGAAAGCATGGTCTTCGTAGAAATCCACCTTCGGCCGCTGGCCCGTGTTGACGACGTCCTCCAGCGCCAGCGGATGCAGGCTGAAGATGCGGCCGATCTCCTTGATCAGCTCGATATTGGCCAGGCCGGTGCAGTCCAGCCAGATGACCGGCCACTTTTCGCAATTGGCATTGACGTCGTCGATGCTGGCATTGTCGATCGTTTTGGACTTTTGCGGCGAGATCAGGGTGAGCCGCAGTTCCGAGCGTCGCGCCGCGGGATCGGCGATCAGCGTTCCGGGCGATGCACCGACCGGCGGCCGCCTGGCCCTGAGCGGCGCCCGCGTCTTGATCGCCTCAACCTTTGCCATGCGGCCCCTCGGATAGATATCGCATAGAGATTAGACGAGGGCCCTCACCCGGCAAAGACCCGTTTGGGCTTGAACATGCCCTGCTCGATGGCGCCGATGGCCACCAGCTTGCCGCGCGCGGTCGCGCAGGCTTCCTCGGCCTCCACCGGCGCGTCGCGGCCGCGGATGATGACGGGATTGCCGAGGCGGATCTTCGTCGCCGCATCGTCGCTGATGGCTATCTGCGGCAGGCAGTCGAGTGCCGCCGAGGTGTCGACAAGCAGCGCGTCGATCGCGGCAAAATCGATCGGCGCTTCTATCGAATCGGGGGACGGTTGCTGCGTGCCATGACCCTGCTCGCCGAAGCGCGCCGCCTCCAGTTCGGCGACGGTGACGAAATCCTCGGCGGTGAACGGCTCGACCTCGATCCGGCGCAGTTCAGAAATATGGCCGAAGCAGCCGAGATCGCGGCCCATGTCGCGGGCCAGCGAGCGCACATAGGTACCCTTGCCGCATTCGACCTCGAAAACCGTGTGATCGGCCCCGTGCTCGACGATGTCGAGGCGGCCGATTTCGATCTCGCGCGCGGGAATGTCGACCGTCTCGCCGTCGCGGGCGAGATCATAGGCGCGTTCGCCCGCGATCTTGATGGCCGAGAATTGCGGCGGCGTCTGCATGATGACGCCGGTGTATTTCGGCAGCAGCGCCTGCACTTCGGCCTCCACGGGGCGCCGGTCGGAGTCCCTCGTCACCGGACCTTCGAGGTCGTCGGTCGAGCGCTCCTGCCCCCAGGCCACGGTGAAGCGGTAGATCTTGGCGCCGTCCTGGACGTAGGGCACGGTCTTGGTGGCTTCGCCGAGCGCGATCGGCAGCATACCGGAAGCGAGCGGATCGAGCGTGCCGGCGTGGCCGGCCTTCTCCGCCTGGAACAGCCACTTGATCTTGGAGACGGCCTCGGTCGAGCCCATGCCGACCGGCTTGTCCAGCACCACCCAGCCCGAGACCGGCCGGCCCTTCTTCTTGCCGCGGCGCGCCATTATTCGCTGTCCTTATCGTCGTCGTCCGCATCCAGATCGCGCGCCACTTCCGGCGATTTCAGGAGATCGTTGATCCTGGCGAAATTGTCGAAGGAGGTGTCGAGCCGGAAGCGAAACTCGGGCATGTACTTCATCTGCCGCAGCGCGCCGGAGACACGGCCGCGGATGAACTTGGCATGCTTGTTGAGCGCCTCGACCACCGCGCCGGCGTCCGTGGCGCCGAGCGGCGAGATGAAGGCGGTTGCGATCTTGAGGTCGGGCGACATGCGCACTTCCGACACCGAAACCACGGCATTCTCGACCAGCGGATCGATGATCTCGCCGCGCTGCAAGGTTTCGGACAGCGCATGGCGCACCTGCTCGCCGACGCGCAGCATGCGCTGGGATGGGCCTGATGTGGTCGAACGGGGCATTTTTTCTCGATCCTGAAAGCGTGGGGCGCGGGATAGGACCGTGCCTCATGTCTCAAATGTTTGCCAGGCGGCGGCCTCTCGGCCACCGCCTGGCATGACGGACGTCACACGAACTCAGAGCGTGCGGGTTACCATCTCGACGCGGAAGCACTCGATGATGTCGCCGACGCGCATGTCCTCGTAGTTCTGGAAGGCCATGCCGCATTCCTGGCCGCCCGGGACTTCCGAAACCTCGTCCTTGAAGCGCTTCAGCGTCTTCAGCGTGCCTTCGTGGATGACGACGTTGTCGCGGATCAGGCGCACGCCCGCGCCACGCTCGACCTTGCCTTCGGTGACACGGCAGCCGGCGATCTTGCCGACCTTGGTGATGTCGAATATCTCGAGTATCTGCGCATTGCCGATGAAGGTCTCGCGACGCTCCGGCGAGAGCATACCCGACAGAGCCGCCTTCACGTCATCCACGAGGTTGTAGATGATCGAGTAGTAGCGGATCTCGATGCCAGCGGCCGCGGCAGCGGCGCGTGCCTGCACATTGGCGCGGACGTTGAAGCCGATGATCGCCGCGCCCGACGTCTCCGCCAGTGACACGTCGCTTTCGGTGATGGCGCCGGCGCCGGCATGGACGATGCGCGCACGCACCTCGTCGGTGCCGAGCTTGTCGAGCGCTGCGTTGATCGCCTCGATCGAACCCTGCACGTCACCCTTGATGACCAGCGGGAACTCCTTCAGTCCGCTCGTCTGCAGCTGCGACATCATCTGTTCGAGCGAACCGCGCTGGCCGGCATGACGGGCAACCGCCTTCTCGCGGGCCAGACGCTGGCGGTACTCGGTGATCTCGCGGGCGCGGGCCTCGTTGTTGACCACGGCGAAGCGGTCGCCGGCCTGCGGCGTGCCCTGGAGGCCGAGCACCTCGACCGGCATCGCCGGCGGCGCTTCCTTGACGTGTTCGCCACGATCGTCGACCAGCGCGCGCACCCGGCCCCATTCATTGCCGGCGACAAGGATGTCGCCCGGCATCAGCGTGCCGGTCTGCACCAGCACGGTGGCGACGGGGCCACGGCCCTTGTCGAGCTGCGCCTCGATGACGACGCCCTCGGCGGTGCGGTCCGGATTGGCCTTGAGGTCGAGGATTTCGGCCTGCAGCAGGATCGCTTCGAGCAGCTTGTCGAGATTGGTGCCCTTGGTCGCCGACACTTCGACGTCCAGCACCTCGCCGCCCATCGATTCCACGAACACTTCGTGGCGCAACAGCTCGGAGCGCACTTTCTGCGGATCGGCGTCATGCTTGTCGATCTTGTTGATCGCCACGATGATCGGAACGCCGGCCGCCTTGGCATGGCTGATCGATTCGATCGTCTGCGGCATCACGCTGTCGTCGGCCGCCACCACCAGGATGGCAATGTCGGTGGCCTGGGCGCCGCGGGCGCGCATGGCCGTGAAGGCGGCGTGGCCGGGCGTGTCGATGAAGGTGATCTTCTGACCGTTCTTCTCGACCTGATAGGCGCCGATATGCTGGGTGATGCCGCCGGCCTCGCCGGAGACGACATTGGCGTTGCGGATCGCGTCGAGCAGCGAGGTCTTGCCGTGGTCGACATGCCCCATGATGGTCACGACAGGCGGCCGCGACACCAGGTCTTCCGGACGGTCGGCGATGTTGAACAGGCCTTCCTCGATGTCGGACTCGGCGACGCGGCGGACCGTGTGGCCGAATTCGGTGGCGACCAGTTCCGCCGTGTCGGCGTCGATGACGTCGCCCGGCTTCAGGATCTGGCCCTGCTTCATGAAGAACTTGACCACATCGACGGCGCGCTCGGACATGCGCTGCGCCAGTTCCTGGATAGTGATGGTTTCGGGCAGGATCACTTCGCGCATAACCTTCTCGCGCGGCTCATTGTGCATCGCGCGCTTGAACTTTTCCTGGCGGCGGCGCATCGACGACAGCGAACGGGCCCGCGCATCCTCGTCGGAAAGCGCGGAGTTCAAAGTCAGCTTGCCGCGACGGCGGTCTTCCTCGCCCTTGGTCGGCTTGGCCGGACGCGCCACTTCGGGCGTCACCAGACGGCGCACCGGCGCACCGGCGCCAGTCCGCTTCGGCTTGACCTCTTCTTCCTCGTCGGCGGTCGCCAGTTCGGCGGCCTGCGGCGCGCGGCGACGCGCCTCTTCCTCGGCGCGGCGGCGGGATTCGGCCTCGGCCTGCAACCGCGCTTCTTCCTCGGCCTGGCGGCGTGCGGATTCCTCGCGCTCGCGCTTGCGGCGCTCCTCATCCTCGGCGCGGCGCTTGGCTTCCTCGACGGCGCGCTGGCGGTCCTCGACCTCGCGCGCTTTGGAGCCTTCGAGCGCCCTGCGGCGCGCTTCCATTTCGCTGCGCGACAGTTCGTTCAACACCATGCCGCTGCGCTCGACCGGTGCCGGCGGAGGTGGAGGCGGCGCCTTGGGTGCCTCCTGCACGACGGGAGCCGCCGCGACCGCCGGCTTCGGGGTGAACACGGGTGCCGCCACCGCCGGCTCCGGCTTGTCGCCGGGCAGCGAGAATTTGCGCTTCTTGGTCTCGACCACGACCGACTTGGTGCGGCCGTGCGAGAAGTTCTGGCGCACGGTGCCCTGTTCCATGCCGGGGCGCTTCAGCGTCAAGGTCTTCTTCGGCGTAACACTCAACGTCTTGTCGTCGCCCGATTTCGTATCGCTCATTCCATATCCTCTGCGGCCTCATCTTCGTCAGCAACGGCCGCAAGCATTGCCAGATCGTCCGGGGTACCGCCCCGATATCGGTCGAGCGCAACCATGCGCTTCTGGACCGCCTTACCCGCGTCTCCCGCGAGGACGGCAGCATGTATCACATTTGTACCCCCCAATGCCAAGCTCAACTCGGCCTCGGAGAAAAGTTTGTAGGCAAGGATGGAGGGGCCGCCAATATGGACGGTCGCCCGCCGCGCCTGGCTGATCTTGCGCACGCCATCGTCCGAGGCTTCGGTCGCGTGGAGCACGAAAAGCGCCAATCCGCCGCGCACCGCGCTCTCCACCTTGGTGGCGCCCAGCGCGATCGCCCCTGCCTTGCGAGCGAGACCCAGCATGCCAAGGGCGGATCTGGAAAGCAGCCCATCGACCATGCCGCCGAGATCGGGCGGCACGACCACCTGTGCCTTAAAGGCGCGGCTAAAAAGGTTCTTGGCCGCCGCCTTGTCGATATGTAGGCGGTCGGCGCTCACCCAGCAACCACGGCCGGGCAGATTTCTCTTGAGATCCGGAACGACGGCCGAATCCGGGCCGACGACGAACCGGATCAGTTCATCCGGTTCGGCCTGCTTGCGGGTGACGATGCAGGTGCGATCGTTCATCTCGTCCAAGGGCGGTTTCTGTGCGATGCGGTTTCACCTCACGCACCAACGGCTTCGTCAGCCGGCGCTTCTTCGGCTGCAAGCTCGTCTTCGGAAATCCAGCCGGCCTTGAGACGGGCCGCGAGCACCATCTGCTCGGCATCGGCGCGCGAAACGCCATGATCGGCCAGCACGCCCGGATACACCTTGGTCTCGCCGTCCTTGCGTTCCTTCCAGCCGGTGAGGTCGTCGGCGGCATAGCCGGCGAAATCCTCGATCGTCTTCACGCCGTCCTCGCCGAGCGTCACCATCATGGCGGTGGTGATGCCGGGGATTTCGCGCAGCTCGTCCTTGACGCCCAGCGCCTTGCGCTTTTCGTCGTGCTCGGCTTCGATCTTCTCCAGATATTCGCGGGCCCGGGTCTGGATCTCCGAGGCGGTATCCTCATCGAAGCCGTCGATCGAGGCGATTTCGCCGGCATCGACATAGGCGACTTCCTCGACGCTGGTGAAGCCTTCGGAGGCGAGCACCTGGCCGACCATCTCGTCGACGTCGAGAGCTTCCATGAACAGCGCCGAGCGCTCGACGAATTCCTTCTGGCGGCGCTCGGATTCCTCGGCCTCGGTCAGGATGTCGATATCCCAGCCGGTGAGCTGCGAAGCGAGGCGCACATTCTGGCCGCGGCGGCCGATGGCCAGCGAGAGCTGGTCGTCCGGCACCACCACTTCGATGCGCTCGGCGTCCTCGTCGAGCACGACCTTGGCGACTTCCGCCGGCTGCAGCGCATTGACGATGAAGGATGCGGCCGAGGGCGACCACGGAATGATGTCGATCTTCTCGCCCTGCAATTCGGCGACGACCGCCTGGACGCGGCTGCCGCGCATGCCGACGCAGGCGCCGACCGGATCGATCGAGCTGTCGCGCGAGATGACGGCGATCTTGGCGCGCGAACCGGGGTCGCGGGCGACCGACTTGATCTCGATGATGCCATCATAGATCTCCGGCACTTCCATGGTGAAGAGCTTGGCCATGAACTGCGGATGGGTGCGCGACAGGAAGATCTGCGGGCCGCGCTGCTCACGGCGCACGTCGTAGACATAGGCGCGGACGCGATCGCCATATTTGTAGTTTTCGCGCGGGATCAGCTCGTCGCGGCGGATGATTGCTTCGCCACGACCGAGATCGACGATGACATTGCCGTATTCGACGCGCTTGACGGTTCCGTTGACGATCTCGCCGATGCGGTCCTTGTATTCGTCATACTGGCGGTCGCGCTCGGCCTCGCGCACCTTCTGCACGATGACCTGCTTGGCCGACTGGGCGGCGATGCGGCCGAAATCCATCGGCGGCAGCTGTTCGGCGATGAAGTCGCCGAGCTGGGCATCGGGATTGCGCTCGCGCGCCGAGGAAATGGCGATCTGCGTGGCGTAGTCGTCGACCTTCTCGACCACTTCCATCAGCCGCTGCAGCTTCATCTCACCGGTGTTGGGGTTGATGTCGGCGCGGATGTTGGTCTCCTGGCCATAACGCGAGCGTGCCGCCTTCTGGATCGCATCAGCCATGGCGGCGATGACGATCGACTTGTCGATCGACTTTTCACGCGCGACCGCGTCGGCAATCTGCAGCAGTTCAAGTCTGTTGGCGCTTACAACCATGTTTTTTCTCCCGAGCCTGTTGCCGGCCCCTGGGGCCTGGCAGCTCAATCAACTTTCCTGTTCGTGTTCTTCCGTAGCGCCCGGTTCCGTACCCTCCGGTACGTCGTCGTCCGGTTCGCCGCGGCGTTTCTTGGCTTCCTTGCGCGCCCTATTGTCCTTCGACAATGCATCACGGATGAGGTCGTCGGTCAGGATCAGCCGGGCTTCGGCAATGGCGTCGTAGGGCACGCGCACTGTCGGCTCCTCACCGTAGGCCGCCTTGTCGCGCTCGATCAGCACATCGTTCTCACCGGCTTCGGCGATCTTGCCCTTGAAGCGCTTGCGATCCGCGACAACGACCGATGTTTCCATCTTCACCAGATGACCGGTCCAGGTCGAGAAATCCGATTTGCGCACCAGCGGCCGGTCGATGCCGGGCGATGAGACTTCGAGATGATACGCCTTCTCGATGGGATCGTCGACGTCGAGCGCCGGCGACACCGCACGGCTCACCTCTTCGCAATCCTCGACCGTCATGGTGCCGTCCTCGCGCTCAGCCATGATCTGCAGCGTCAGCCCGTTCTGGCCGGACAGATGCACGCGTACAAGGCGAAAGCCGATGCCGCGCAGCACCGGCTGGACGATCAGCGCGATGCGTGCATCGATGCCGCTTTCGCGGATGATGCGATCGTCGCTCTCGCTTGCCGTTGACGTCATTCGATTCCTGTCGATCATTCTCTAGCCGTCGGCAGGTAATAAAAAAGAGCGGGACCGGGTGGACCCACTCTTCGTCATACCGACCAAGAATTTGAGGCTGATATAAACGATCCGCCCCGGTGTTTCAAGCCCGCCGTCCCAACTGCGCGAATGTCCTGGCGCATTGGGGTTGCGCCAGGTGCATGCCATCCATGCGGCAACGGCCCTTGTTGGTCCTCAAGCCGCGCTCCTATCTATGTTGCATTGCACAAAGCGACAGCGATAGCGCGTCACCGCACGCGAAAGGACATGACAATGAACAGCCGCAAGGTTTTTTCCGCCATAGGCGATCTCTTCACCACATTCGGCAGCGCCGTAGCCGCGTCGCGGGCGGTGGAAGCCGGCCGCAAGCCGCGCGCCCAGGATCTGCGCAGCCTCGGCATGGATCCGACGGCTTTCGACAAGATCGGCCGTTTCTGAACTCCGGCCAACGGGCGACATTCGATTTCTGTGTCCCCGCAACAATTGAAGATCTCTCCCTCACGAAGGGCCCAGATCCTGATGCCCAAATCCCGATGCCTGGGACCTGATGCCTAGGTCCTGATGAAGGTAAGATAGGCCGGCCGCCTGCCCTCGCGGACGGCTTTCGCCTCGTAGCGGGTGCCTGGCCAGCCATCGTAGGGGCGATGCCAGTCGACGGCCTCTGAAGCCTGCCAGGCGAAACCGCCATGCGCACGGCAATGCAGCAGGGTCCAGTTCACATAGGTGTCGATGTCGGAAGCGAAACGGAATTCGCCGCCACGCTTCACAACGCGTGCGAAACGATCGAGATTGACCGGGCTGACGAAACGGCGCTTCCAGTGCTTCTTCTTCGGCCACGGATCGGGATAGAGCAGGTCGATGCCATCGAGCGAGGCCTGCGGCAGCCAGTCGAGCAGCCGCGTGGCGTCGTCGTCGTAGACCCTGAGGTTGGCCAGCGGCTTTTCCCGCATCGCCATCATCATCTTGGCCATGCCGTTGACGAAGGGCTCGACACCGATAAAGCCGGTCATCGGCGCTTCGGTCGCGCGATGCAGGAGATGCTCGCCGCCGCCAAAGCCGATTTCGAGGCGAACGGCGGAAACATCGGCTTCGAACAGAGCCCGCAGATCCGACGGCGCCTCGGTCGTCAGATCGAGCCGATAGGTGTCGAGGCCGCTTTCCAGCGCCGCCGCCTGCTGCGGGCGAACCGGCTTGCCGCGCCGACGGCCGAAGAAGGCTTCTGTCGCGCGGCTTGGCCTGTCCCCGGAACTCATCGGCTGATCAAGGTCCTGTCGCCGCCCTCAGGCAGCGACAGCATCCTTGAGCGCCTTGGCGAGATCGGTCTTTTCCCAGGAAAAAGATCCGTCGCGGCCGGCCTTGCGGCCGAAATGACCGTAGGACGAGGTCTTGGCGTAGATCGGCTTGTTGAGGTCGAGGTGGCGGCGGATGCCGGACGGCGACAGGTCCATCACAGTGCGCAGCGCCTCCTCGAGCCTTGCCTCGTCGACCTTACCGGTGCCGTGCAGGTCGACATAGACCGACAAGGGCTGGGCGACGCCGATGGCGTAGGAAAGCTGGATGGTGCAGCGGTCGGCAAGTTTCGCCGCCACAACGTTCTTGGCCAGGTAGCGCGCCGCATAAGCGGCCGAACGGTCGACCTTGGTGGTGTCCTTGCCCGAGAAGGCGCCGCCGCCATGGGGTGCGGCGCCGCCATAGGTGTCGACGATGATCTTGCGGCCGGTCAGCCCGGCGTCGCCATCAGGCCCGCCGATGACGAACTTGCCGGTCGGATTGATGTACCACATGCAATCGTCGGCGATCTTGAGGTCACCCAATGCCTCGCGGATATAGGGCTCGACGACCTTGCGCACCTTCTTGGAATCCCAGCTCGCATCGAGGTGCTGGGTCGACAGCACGATCTGCGTCGCTTCGGCGGCCTTGCCGTCGATATAGCGGACGGTGACCTGGCTCTTGGCGTCCGGCCCGAGCTTGCCGGCATCGCCGTTGTTCTGGTGGCGGGCGGCGGCCAGGAGTTCGAGGATCTTGTGGCTGTAGTAGATCGGTGCCGGCATCAGGTCCGGCGTCTCGCGGCAGGCATAGCCAAACATGATGCCCTGGTCGCCGGCACCCTCCTCGCCCTGGCGGTCGGAGGCATTGTCGACGCCTTGGCCGATGTCGGGCGACTGGCCATGCAACAGAACGTCGATCTTGGCCTTTTTCCAGTGGAAACCGGCCTGCTCATAGCCGATCTCGCGGATCGCCTTGCGGGCGACCGACTTGAACTTCGCCGGGTTGACGACCGGATGGCCGGCGGCATCCCTCAGGATGTTGCCTTCCTTGTCCTTCTTCAGCAGCGTCTCGGGAACGCGCACCTCGCCGGCGATGACGACGCGGTTGGTGGTCGCCAGCGTCTCGCAGGCGACGCGGACTTTCCACGGGTCCATGCCCGTCTTCTTGGCCTCACGGTAGACCAGGTCGACGATCTCGTCGGATATCCGGTCACAGACTTTGTCGGGATGGCCCTCGGCAACGGATTCCGAGGTAAAGAAGTAGTTCTGCCGCGTCACGGGTGTCCCCTCTTGAAAAACGATCGGCAGGCTGCCGATTTGGCGCGCCACGTGTTAGCGGGGCGAAGCGCCGCTCGTCAAGCGGTGCCGCCCTTCTGGCATGGATGTCGATGTCGATATTTTGTACCACCAGCGGCCGGAATGCCGCCGGTTCGAGTCCTGTTGCGGATCAGTCGGAATCTTCGGACGCCAGCGACTTCACCAGGTCTATGATCCTGCGACGCACCTTGACGTCGGCGATCTTGACGAAGGCCCGGTTGAGCTGAAGGCCCTCCGGGCTGCCGCAGAATTCCACGGCGAAAGCCATTGAAGCATCCTCCGCGAAACCGCGGCCGGCCGGGCTCTCCTGGCCCGGCGCATCCTCGAAAAAGAAGGCGACAGGCACGCCGAGTATGGATGCTATCGCCTGCAGGCGGCTTGCGCCGACACGGTTGGTGCCCTTTTCATATTTCTGTATCTGCTGAAATGTGATGCCGAGGTTCTCGCCTAGTTTTTCTTGGCTCATTCCCAACATATTGCGGCGAAGCCGGATGCGACTTCCAACATGGATGTCGATCGGATTCGGTTTCTTCTTGTTATCTTCTGTCATTTTTTCCTCGCCGAATTTTTTCGGCTTTGTGATTTTTTCCTACCCAAACAAAGCCGGAGGCGACTGCCCCAACAGAACGATCCACCGGCTTCGAGAAATTTTCAGGCGTTACAGTATGAGTTTCTAATGTGTCGACTGTCAATTCACCCGTAGCCTTTGCCTTACATTGAACAGGACGGCAGCCAGGGCAAACAGCAACATGATCAGCATTCCGTTAATGCGCAGCTGGCCGGCGGACACGACAGCTTGCCGCGAGATTGGCACACGGACGTCGATGGCCCCGCGCGCGTCGATCGCCAGCGCATCGACGATGCGCCCCCGTGGGTCGACAACCGCCGAGATGCCGTTGTTGGCCGCACGCAACAAGGGCAACCCGTTCTCCACCGCGCGAATCTGAGCCTGCCTGAAATGCTGATAGGGACCCGGCGTATCGCCGAACCACGCATCGTTGGTAACGTTGACAATAAGCTGCGCTGACGTTGCGTCAACCGCCACCAGTTCGGGAAAGATCACTTCGTAACAGATGAAGGGCAAGGCGCGGACGCCATCCGGCAGCGTGATCGCATGCCGCTCATTGCCTGCCGTGAAGGTCACCGGGCCAGCGACCAGTTGTTCGATGCCGAAACGATCGAGCAGGTCGGCGAAAGGCAGGTATTCGCCGAACGGCACCAGATGGACCTTGTCGACGGCGTCAGCGATTTCGCCCTTGTCGTTGATCGCCACCACGGAGTTGTAGTAGCGGCTGCCGGCACCGGCCGCCGCACCGCCTTCCTCGCGCACGACGCCGGCGATCAGCATCTGGCCGGCGTCCAGCATGTCGCCCAGTGCGGTCAAAGCGTCCGGCCGCTCGGTGAGGAGGAACGGGACCGAGGTTTCGGGCCACAGGATCAGTTGCGGCTTTTCATGGCCGGGGTCCGGCGCCTTGGCCGACAGGCCTATCAAGGTGGCGAAGATACGGCCGCGCACCGAGGCGTCCCACTTTTCCGAAAGGTCGACGGCCGGCTGGACGATGCGCACATCGATCGTGCGGGCCTCCGGCGCGGCCGGAGCGTTGAGCCTGAGATAGCCGAAGCCGGCATGAGCGGCGACGAGCACGACAAGCAGCGCGACGCCAAGACGAAGATGCGTGCGCGCCGCCAGCAGCGCCGGCAGCGAGAAGACGAACACGGCGAGCACGTTCATGCCGACCATCCCGGTGACCGAGACGCTCTGCATCAGCAGGGGCACCGGCATCGCCGCGTAGCCGATCGCATTCCAGGGAAAGCCGGTGAACAGGAAGCCGCGCAGCCACTCGGCCAGCCCGAAGGCGGCGGCCAGGGCCGCGATGCGGCCGATGTCGTTGCTCCACAGGAGCCGGGCGACCATGGCCGCAAAGCCGTAGAAGAAGGCCAATGCAAAGGGGATGCCGACCACCGCGAAGGGCAGCGCCCAGGCGAAACTGTCGGCCTCTACAAGCAGGGCCGAGCCGATCCACCACAGGCCGGCGAGGAAATAGCCGAAGCCGAACCACCAGCCGACGGCAAAGGCCGGCCGCAGCCGCGCAAACAGGCTGCCCGAGGCCTCACCGGTCGCCCCGTCGAGCAGCCAGACCAGCAGCGGAAACGAAATGAAACAAGCGGCAAAGAAATCGTACGGCGCCTGGCCGAGCACCGCCAGGGCGCCCGCGAGGAACGCCACGAGAGCACGCCGCCAACCCCAAAACAGAATTATCCGGCCGGCCAGGCGGTTCATGCATTGTTCCGAGTCGTGCGAATCACGGCAGCAGATTTATCAGGCCGCGGCCTGCGCTCCAAACTTCGGGTGGTCTGCCGTGAAACCCACTCACCACTGCTGGAGCGCATCGCGTTTGAACTGATCAGACGACGCGCCTTAGGTCTTTGTTTTTGTGCATGTCCTCCTCCCAAACCGAAGTTACTTAGGGCGACATGGATCAGCGGTGCCACCCTTCTATGCGCACGTCGCCGAGCCGTTCGGCCTCTTCCAGCGGAACGGAGCGGATGGTCTGGGTGAAGGTCCAGACATGGCCCTCGGGATCGCGCGCCCGATACTGGCGCTCGCCGTAGAACTGGTCCGCCGGCTCCTGGATTATACCGGCACCCGCCGTCCGCGCCTGCTCGCAATGTGCATCAATGCCGTCTTTCAGCCTGACATAGACCGACTGCGTGTTCTTGCCCGAGACCGAGGCCGGGCTGGCGACGTAGTCGCTCCATTCGGAATCGACAATGATGTAGCAGTCGCCGAACCGCATCTCGGAATGGACGAGCTTGCCGTCGGCATCGCTGACCACCATGCTGCGCTCGAAGCCGAAAGCTGCCTCCAGCCAATCCAGCGCGGCCCGCGGATCCCTGTAGAACACGCCGGATCCCAAGGCGGCGTGCTTGAAGGGGTCTTCGGTCATCCGCAGGCGCTTAAGCCTGCTCGGTGCGCGCCGCGGCGCGGCGGCGACGTTCGCCCTTCTGGTTCTGCACGATGCGCACGCGCTTGACGCGGCGCGGATCGGCGTCGAGCACATGGAACTCGAAGCCAGGGATGGCCTGCACCACCTCGCCGCGCGCCGGCACCCGGCCAAGCGTGTTGAAGATCATGCCGCCGATGGTGTCGACATACTCGCCATGTTCGCCGGCGGCGAAATCCCCGCCGATCATCTTGGCAACCTCGTCGATCTCGGCCTTGCCGTCGACGACGAACACGCCTTCACCGGTCTGGGTGATCATCGGCTCGTCGTCGTCGTGCTCGTCCTCGATGTCGCCGACCACCATCTCGACGATGTCCTCGAGCGAGACAAGCCCGTCGGTGCCGCCATACTCGTCGATGACCAGCGCCATCTGCGTGCGGGTCGTCTGCATGCGGCCCATCAGATCGGAGGCCAGCATGGACGGGGGCACGAACAGCACCGGCCGGATCAGGTTCAGTTCGCCTATGGTGCGCGAGAGGTCGACCTGGGTGAGGTCGAGAACCGTGGCGGCGGGTGTCTTCCTGGTCGCCCGGCCTTTCCTGACGCGCGCAATCTTGGTGATATGGGCCAGCACGTCGCGGATATGGACCATGCCGCGCGGGTCGTCGAGCGTCTCGGCATAGACCGGCATGCGGGAATGGCCGGACTGCTCGAACATGCCAAGCAGATCGCCAAGCGTGGTCGTGATCTCGACCGCCTCGATGTCGGCGCGCGGCACCATGACGTCCTCGACGCGCACCTCGCGCAGCCGCAGGATGTTGTTGAGCATGGCGCGTTCGCCCGGCGAAAAGGATTCGACATCGCTCGTCGTCTCGGCGAGCGCGCCGGCGATCTCCTCGCGCAGGCTGGTTCCGTTGCGTTGCCTGAACAGGCCCAGAACGCGGTTGAACAGGGAAGGCCCGGCAGGCGACGGCTCACTGGCGACGCTGCCGGTGTTGGCAACACCAGGGGTAACGGTACTCGGACTTGATCCCTCTTCCGACGTGTCGGAAGCCTTGGTCGCACTGCCGGTGTCGGGGCGGACGGCAGTTTCAGGTTTGTCGTTCATCTTCGTCCGTCAATTGGTGTTTTGTAGTTACGCGTAGGGATCGGGAATGGCAAGTCTGGCGAGCGCGGCGCGCTCGACGGCCTCCATCTCCTCGGCCTCGGCATCGGTCTCGTGATCATGGCCCATGAGATGCAGCAGGCCGTGGATGACGAGATGGGAAATATGGTTCTCCAGCGGCTTGTCTTCCAGTCCCGCCTCGCGCGCCACCGTCTCCGCGGCCAGCACGATATCGCCGAGCATCGGCGGCAGGGGACCGCCCTTGGGGAAAGGAAAAGCCGGAAAAGACAAGACGTTGGTCGGCTTGTCCTTGCCGCGCCAGCCGGCATTGAGCGCCTGGACATGGGCATCGTCGGAAAAAACGACGCTGAGTTCGGAATGGCCCGTGGGGCCCGTCTCGGCGAATGCAGCGGCGGCGGCGGCGCCGACCAGCCGGACAAGCTCGGCTTCGTCCGGCCAATGCCCGGCCTCGACCGTCAGATCGATGTCGACGGGCAGCGGCGGAGCCGGCCCGTTCGGCGTTTCGGGCTCAACCATGAGGTCGCTCGATCAAATCAGCCTTCGGTCCCCAGACCGCGGGCGAGCTTGCCGTCACGGTCGTAGGCCTTGACGATCTCGGCGACCAGCGGATGCCTGACGACGTCGCCTTCATTGAAGCGGACCGTCACCATGCCGGTCACACCATCGAGGATCCGGAGCGCCTCGACAAGGCCGGACTTGGTGTTCTGCGGTAGGTCGATCTGCGTCGGGTCGCCGGTGACGATCATGCGCGAATTCTCGCCCAGACGAGTGAGGAACATCTTCATCTGCATCGGCGTGGTGTTCTGCGCCTCGTCGAGGATGACGGCGGCGTGTGCCAGCGTGCGGCCGCGCATGAAGGCGAGCGGTGCGATCTCGATCACCTCGGCGGCGATGGCGCGTTCTACCTTGTCGGCCGGCATCATGTCATAGAGCGCGTCGTAGAGCGGCCGCAGATAGGGATCGACCTTCTCCTTCATGTCGCCGGGCAGGAAGCCCAGCCGCTCGCCGGCCTCGACGGCAGGCCGCGACAGCACGATGCGCTCGACCATGCCGCGTTCGAGCAGCATCGCCGCATGCGCCACCGCCAGGTAGGTTTTGCCGGTACCGGCCGGGCCGATGCCGAACACCAGTTCCGAGCGCTCCAGCGCCCGCATATAGGCATCCTGCGTGAGCGAGCGGGCGTAGATCGTCTTCTTGCGCGTCGAGATCTGGGCGGCGGAAACCTTGCCCTTGCGCTCCAGCGTCGGCAGCGTGAGCTGGTCATCGGCGGCGACCGCCATGCGCACGGCGCCGTCGACATCGGACTGGCCGATATCCACCCCCTTCTGGAGAATGCCGTAGAGATTGTCGAGCGCCCGGCGGGCCTGCTCGGCGGCGGAAGCCGATCCCTTGATGGTCAGCTGGTTGCCGCGCGAGCGGATGTCGACGCCCAGTTTCTGCTCGAGCCGGGCGAGGTTCTCGTCGAACTGGCCGTAGAGGGCGCTGGCAAGCTTGTTGTTGTCGAAAGTCAGTACGATGTGCGCCATGTCAGAAGCCCCAGATGCCGGTACCGGGGGCAGGTTCTTCAGCTCCGCTGCGCTCAACCGTCTCTCCTCATCTGCCGAGGTCATCAGACCAATTCGGCGAACAGGCTATTGTAACCCGTCTTCGTGATTCGCACCTGGATAATGTCACCGATTTCGCCGGCCTTTTCATCAACAATAACGGGCTGAAGCCAAGGTGAGCGTCCGACCTTCTGGCCGGCCTGGCGACCTGGCTTCTCAATCAGCGTATCTATGGTGCGGCCGACGAGACTCAAGCCGAAATCCTGCTGCTGCTTCAAAAGCAGCGCCTGGAGCCGCTGCAAACGCTCGTCCTTGACCGCTTCCGGCACATGGCCGGCCATCTCGGCGCCCGGCGTGCCGGGGCGCGGCGAATATTTGAACGAGAAGGCCGAGGCGTAGTTCACCTGGCGCACCAGCTCCATCGTCGCCTCGAAATCCGCCTCGGTCTCGCCGGGGAAACCGACGATGAAATCGCCCGACAGCGCGATATCGGGCCGCACGGCGCGGATGCGGTCGAGCAGCGCCAGATAATCATCCGCCGTGTGCCTGCGGTTCATCGCCTTCAGGATGCGGTCGGACCCGGATTGCACCGGCAGATGCAGATACGGCATCAGTGCCGGCAGGTCGCGATGGGCCGCTATCAGCTCGTCGTCCATGTCGCGCGGGTGGCTCGTGGTGTAGCGCAGGCGCGCCAGCCCGGGAATTTCGGCCAGCCTGAACAGAAGGCGGCCAAGGCCCCATTCCTCGCCGTTTTCGCCTTGCCCATGCCAGGCATTGACGTTCTGGCCAAGCAGCGTCACCTCGCGCACCCCGGCTTCCGCCAGGCGCTCGGCTTCGGCGACGATCTGTGCCACCGGCCGCGACACTTCGGACCCCCTGGTGTAGGGCACGACGCAGAAGGTGCAGAACTTGTCGCAGCCCTCCTGGACGGTGAGGAAGGCGGTGACGCCGCGCTTGATCACCTCGGCGCGCTTCGGCTGCGGCAAGTGCTCGAACTTGTCCTCAATGGCGTAGTCGGTTTCGACGATCTTCTCGCCGCCGCGCACCCTGGCCAGTACGTCCGGCAGCCGGTGATAGGTCTGCGGGCCGATGACCAGGTCGACGGCGGGCGAGCGGCGGATGATCTCGGCGCCTTCGGCCTGCGCCACGCAACCCGCGACGCCGATCAGCAATTCGCGGCCGGCGGCGGCGCGTTCGGCCTTCATTTCGCGGATGCGGCCGAGCTCGGAATAGACCTTTTCAGCCGCTTTTTCCCTGATATGGCAGGTGTTTAGCAGCACCAGATCGGCTTCGCCGATGGTCTGCGTCGCCGTGTAGCCGTCGGCGGCCAGCGCATCTGTCATGCGCTGCGAGTCATAGACGTTCATCTGGCAGCCATAAGTCTTGACGAAGACCTTTTTCGCTGCCGCGGAAATCACTGGCTGCTGTCCAGCCGCAGTGCCGATGTCGTCGGTTTCAACCGTGTTCAAGTCCATCCGGCGGCTTCTAACGCCTTTCCGCGACAAAAAACAGACGATTCTGCCTGGGGGCCTTCGGGATTCAGCGGCTCGGGCGCGGCGCGGCCAGTGCCGCCTGCATCATTTCGCGCACGCGGCTTTCCATCAGCTTCGCCGTTTCCTTCCGGTTCGACCCCTTGGCGAAGGCGATCGGTTCGCCGAAATGCACCTCGACATCGAGCGCGCCTTCGGCCATCAGCACCTTGAGGTGCGGCATCAGATCCTCGTCGCCGATCCACGCCGCGATCGGCCGGTGCCGGCGGCCGAGCGGCACGCCATGCAACCGGGTATAGGCGATCGCTACCGGCTGGATGAAGACCTGCTCCGCCGCGCCCTCCGAAATCGCCATTGAGGCGGCACCGAACAGCGTGCTCTTGAAGGGCAGGACGATGTTGCCGTCGCCCGTCGAGCCCTCGGCAAACAGCACCATGGCATCGCCCTTGGCCATGCGGTTGGCGATCTCGCTCGCCTGGTCGCCGGACGAGCGCTTGCGCTCACGCTCGATGAAGACGGTGCGCTGCAGCTTCGACAGCATGCCGATCAGCGGCCAGCCTTCCATGTCGGCCCTGGCGATGAACTTCACATCGGCAAACGAACCCAGCACCATGATGTCGGTCCAGGAGATGTGATTTGAGGCAATCAACAAGGGGCGGCGGTCGGACATCGTGCCGTTTACATGGATGCGCATGCCGAGCGCCCTGACGATCAGCCTGTGCCAGATCTTAAGGATGAAGGTTTCCGGCCACCAGCCGGTCTTCATCGACAGGACCTGCAAAGGCACCAGGATCAGCGAACCGGCGACGACCAGCCCTATCGCCAGGAGAATCCTGATTTTTCCGATCATCGCTCCACCCCGAAACCCTGGCTAGCGAAGATCGCGGCGCATGACAAGCGCGCCGGTCGGTCCATGCTCGGGCGACCTGTAATAGTTGGGGCGCTTGCCGACCTCGCGGAATCCGAGACGCCTGTAGAGGGCGATCGCGGCGACATTGGTCTCGTCGACCTCGAGGAAGAGCGCTTCGGCGCGTTGCGCGTGCAGTTCGCGCAGCACCGCGTCCATCAACTGCCAGCCGAGCCCCTGGCGGCGATGCGACCGCGCCACTGCAACGGTCAGGATCTCGCCTTCGCCGGCCGCCAGCCGGGCCAGCACGAAGCCGACCGGCGGCTTGGCGCCCTGCCCGGTTTCGCGCGCGGCATAGCCGAACACGGTGTCCTGTTCGAGCAAGGCCGCGAACTCGCCATCGGTCCAGGGGCGGACGAAGTCCTCGCGGTGCAGCAGCGAGACCGCCGGACTGTCGGTGGTCCTGAGCGGTTCGAGCGCGTAATCGCGGCGGCGCGACTGGAGAAAAGGTATGCGCATTATTTCCCTTGCCTGGAAAGTATGAACCCGGCCTGCGGCTTGGCGTCGGCGCCGCGCAGATAAAGAGGTTTCGGCCTCTCGCCGTCGCCCTTGGCGACCGCCAGGCGGGCGTAAGTGAGAATGTCCGCGGTCGCCGTCTCGGGTCCGATGTCGAAGGAGCGTCCGGCGGATGCCGCGATCCGCGTCGCGGCGGTTCCGGCGAGCACCGAAGACCGCTCGCTCGCCATGGCCACGGCATCCGCCAGTGTGACCACGGCCGGACCGTAAGTCAAAACCGACATCTCATCATAGAGAGCGGCATGGATCTCCTCGCGGCCGGCATCGAGCGCGGCCAGCACGGCGCGCCCGGGAAATGCCCGTGCCGCCTCGGCTGCCAGCGCCTCGAGCGTCGTCACGCCGATTGCAGGCACCTTGAGCGCCAGCGCCAGGCCACGCGCCGTGGAAACCCCGACACGCAGACCGGTGAAGGAACCGGGGCCGACGGAGACGGCGATGGCGCCAAGGCCGGCATAGGCGGTTGCGCCGGCCTTCAGCGCCTCGGCGATGACTGCCATCAGATGCTCGGCATGGCCCTTGCCTAAATCGAGCACCGCGCGGCCGAGTTCCTGCCTCGCCACGGCATCATAGACGCAGGCGGCGCAGAGGTTGGCGGCACAGTCGATGGCGAGCACTTTCATGAAACGACCGGTTCGAAAAACAATTCCCTGTGCCTGCCACAGCGCGCCACCGCAAGGGGAAAGCGCATAATTTCTTAAGCGGCTTCGCTCCGACGCAGCGGGAAGGTGTCTATGCGGCCGGCTGTATGCGCAGCATATGGTTGTCCCAGACGTAGTCCGGTTCGGACCGTGTCGCGCCATTGCCCTCGACGATTTCGCCGGCTCCGGTGGTAGCCATGAAACCCGTCCCGTCTGGCGCCACGCCGCAGACCTCGACCAGTGCGCTTGACGAGACGAGCCGCCCGCTCGCCGCATCGATCACCACAAGCGAATTGCCTTCCGGCGAAGAGACGGCAATGGTGCCGGCAACCGGATTGGCGGCGACGGAACCGATATAGTTGCGGAAGCCGGACAGGACATCCCGCGGCATGTCGAGGAGCTGCAAATCCTTGCCGCGCGCGGCGCGGCCGACCAGCAGCGGACGGTCGGTGCCGGGCCCCCTGTACTGGCAGCCGAACCAGACGGTGCCGGTCTGGTCGGTGTCCATGTGGCGGATCGACAGCTGGTGCAGCGCCGCCGGCAATTCGTGCTTCTCGACCAGATCGCCGGTGACACGGTCGATGAGCACATAGGACGGCTTCATGGTGGCGATGTTGAGCTCGGCGCGGCCATAATCGGGATGAGTCTCGATGCCGCCATTGGCAACGGCGATCGTCCTGCCGTCGCCCAGGAGCAGAAGCTCGTGGGGTCCCATGCCATAGGTCGGGAATTCACCAAGGCGCTTGAATTTCGCCCGCGCGTCGTAGACGCCGACGACGCCGGTCGCGTTGTCGAAATCGTTCTCGGTGGCATAAAGCAAGGCGCCGTCCGGGGAGAACACGCCATGGCCGAAGAAATGCCGGCCGGTGATGCTGGCGATGGTCAGCGGTTCATCGCGCCCGGCGTGATCGAAGACCACGGCGAAGGTGCCGGGCTGGCGGGCGAACACCACTGAGCGCTTCGATATGGGATCGAAGGTGACGTCGTGGCCGCGGTCGGGCAAGTCGATCGCGTGCAGGAGCTTGCCGGCCTCGGACAGGATTGCGGCGCCATAGCTGCCGTCGCGCTTGACGAAGGCGGTGGCGAAGACGGCATCGGCGGCAAGCGTATTTGCCCAGGCCGGCGGCGCCATCGCGGCGGCAAAACCGATGCCCGCGGCTCTCAGGAAATCGCGACGGTCAATGAGGGAGGTTTTCACGCTCAGTCCCCATCCAGCGAGGAAAAACCGGCGGTCAGGCCGAATTCGGCGGTCAGCCTGGTGCCGAACAGGGTCGACAGGCTGGAGGTGATCAGCGCGAGATGCTCGAGCTTTGCGCGCAGCGCCGGGTCGGCGAGCGCCATGTCGATCGGGCCCTGGACCGACTTCGCGGTGGCGACGCCGTTGACCAGCTGGATACGGATCGATTCCGCCATCCAGCGCGCATCGGCCGGCAGCGCATCGCCGAGCTTCGAGGCCTCGAACAGCCCGTCGATGCCGGCAAGGTTTCCGGCCAGCGAATTGGTGGTGTTTTGCGAACGCCAGTAGATCGCCTGTTTCGGCTTGTCCGTCTCCGGCTTGCCGCCCAGGAAGCCTTTCAGGCGCACGTCGCGAACCATGTCCAGCTCGTTGATGAAGATGCCGACCAGTTCCGTCACCGCTTCCGTGCCGTCGCGATAGAGCGGATTCTGCGGCCCCGGATTGGCCCAGAGCGCCGCAAAGCCGTCCGGCCTGTTCCAGGCGTCGGCGACATCGCCGGCCATGGTTTCGATGTTGCCGGCAACCGCCGCGCCATAGGCGCAGCGATAGGGATCGTTCTTGCCGGCAAGCGCATCGGCGCCGTCACCGTAGAGCACGAACTCCAAGGCGCCGAGCCCCTGCATGGCGACGCTCTTGCCGGAAAGCTGTGCCGGATCGGTGGCGCTCGGGTCTTGGGCCGCCAGCGCGGCCTGCACCTGTTTCAGGCCGATGCTTTTGCGATCCGGCCAAAACAGCATTCGCTCCAGCCGGTTGTTTTCCTTGATCGGGCCGAACCCGATGATCTCGGCCGACGACCAGGCATCCACCGTGCGCGAGAATTCGGCGCGTGCCGCATCGAGATCGCCCTTTGAGGGTTTTTCGCAAAGCGCGTGCATCGCCTTGTTCAAGCCCGCCGCGCGGTCGTGCAGACTGGCATAGGCCGGCCGGACAAAGCCGTCGATTGCCCGCTGGATGACGTCGGTGGCCTTCACCGCCGCCGATGTGGGGCTGACGCCCAGCAGGGCCAGAGGAAGAAGGATTACCAGCGCGGAACGCTTCAACATCACAGGGACTCCAGGAATTTGACCAAGGCA
The DNA here is from genome assembly GCF_006442375.1 of Mesorhizobium sp. B2-2-4. Taxonomy (NCBI): domain Bacteria; kingdom Pseudomonadati; phylum Pseudomonadota; class Alphaproteobacteria; order Hyphomicrobiales; family Phyllobacteriaceae; genus Mesorhizobium; species Mesorhizobium sp. B2-2-4. The sequence continues at coordinate 247,412 of NZ_VFWB01000003.1, forward strand.
TCGCGGTCGGCCGCATCGGCGGCGGCGAAGCGGTCGCGCGATTTCTGGCCCTCGCCGCCATGCCAAAGAATCGCCTCGACCAGGCTGCGGGCGCGGCCATCGTGCAGATAAAAATTGTTGCCGTTGACCGTTTCGGTGAGGCCTATGCCCCATAGCGGCGGCGTGCGCCATTCGTTGCCCGTCGCCTCGCCCACCGCCTGGCCGTCGGCAAGGCCGGGGCCCATGTCGTGCAGCAGGAAGTCGGAATAGGGCCAGATAAGCTGGAAGGCCTGCGCCTTGTTGGGCGCGTCGCGGCGGGTTACGAATTTCGGCGCGTGGCAGGAAACGCAGCCGATCTCGTAGAACAATTTCTTGCCGGCGAGCACATCAGGGGCGCCGAGGTCGCGGCGTGCCGGCACGGCCAGGTTCTGCGAATAGAAGGTGACGAGGTCCATGACCGGCGCCGGCGCCTCGGCCTGACCGAGCCGCTCCTGCACGCCATCCGGCATGGCAAAGCAATCCTTCTCGGCGGCGGTGCAGTCGCCCCAATGTTTGGGCTCCTCCGGCGTCGAGATGCCGATGTCGCCGGCAAAGGCATCCGCGGCCTGCTGGCGGATCGACGCGGTCTGCGCCTTCCAGCCGAAACGACCAAGGGTGAGCTCGCCGCTCATGCCGTCGCGCACGATGTTCGGCCTGCCGGAAATGCCGTCGCCGTCCCGGTCGTTCGGATCGGCATGGGCGAGTATATCAGCGGGCGCGATCTGCTCGATGAGGCCAAGCCCGATCATCGGCGGCGTCAGGCGCGGCGACAGCGTGGTGCGCGGATCGAGCGGGCCGTAGGCCAGATCATCGACCGCGTAAGTGGGCTTGCGCAGCGAAACCACGGTGCCGTCGCCGAGCCCGACTTTTTCCTCGCTGTAATCGACGCGCATCCGGCCCTCGCCGCGGAGGCCGGGGACGGCAAGATCCTGCAGCTGCGAACCGTAGACCGGATCGGGGATGTTGAGCAGCCTGTGGTCGGCAAGCCCAGCCTTCTCCTCCTCGGTGCTCGCCTCGCGCGCCAGCCGCAGGAACATCGACGTGCTGCCGGTGCCTTGCGGCGGACGGCCGCGGCCGTCCTTCAGATGACAGTTCTGGCAGGCGCGTTCGTTGAACAGCGGTCCGAGCCCGTCGGAAGCCTGCGTCGAGGACGGCGACGAGACCCAATTCTTGCGGAACAGGGCGTTGCCCAGCTTGAAGGTGCCTTCTTCCTCGAAGGTGATGTTGGCCGACGATTGCGAGAAGGAATCGCGGTTGACGTCCTTCCTGGATGTGCCGGCGCCGCCTTGCATCAATTCGAACTGCTCGGGTTTCGAGAAGTCCTTGGTCGGCCTGGTAACGGCTGTGACGCGCGCCTGATCCTTCGGGCTGAGGTCGGTGCGCGTGGCGGCGAAATTGGCGGGCTGCTGCGAGCCGGACCCGCCCGTGGCGAAGGTCAAAAGAATGATGGCGGCCGAACCGGAAAGCACGACGCTTCCCGGTTTTCTGTTTGACAACAGGCCTTCGGCCCGCCGCCAGCGGCGCAGCAATGCTAGGGTGCGCCGCATTCCCGCATGCCCTTACTCCGCCTCGTCCGCCGATGCGGCATTGAGCTGGCCGTATTTTTCCTCGCCGATCGAGGCAAGCAGATCGAGCTGCGTCTCGAGGAAGTCGATGTGCCCCTCCTCGTCGGCCAAGAGTTCCTCGAACAGTTTCATGCTGACATAGTCGCCGGCTTCGTTGCAGACCTCGCGCGAGCGCTTGTAGGCGGTGCGAGCGTCATACTCGCCGGCAAGGTCGGATTCGAGCACTTCCTTCACGTTCTGTCCGATACGCAGCGGCGCCACGGACTGCAGATTGGGGTGCCCTTCCAGGAAGATGATCCGGGCCACGAGCTTGTCGGCATGGTGCATCTCCTCGATCGATTCGGCGCGTTCCTTCTTGGCGAGCTTGGCGTATCCCCAGTCCTCCAGCAGACGGAAATGGACCCAATACTGATTGACGGCACCAAGCTCCAGGAACAGAGCCTCGTTAAGCCGCTCGATGATCTGTGGTTCGCCTTTCATGGGTTCTGCTCCCGTATTGGACGCGCAGGCCTCTGACGCGATCCAGATGTGAAACGATGTCCACGCCGCTCGCCTGCGAGCGGGCGTGGTAGTTCTCGGTGACCCGAATGATCGTTTCGACCACATTTGGGAAGCAGCCGCAACAGCGACCGCGCTTGTGCATGGCGTGATAGACTTTTGCCGGCACGATGAGCTGCCAGGGATCCTGGTCCAGCAGCCCGACGATCGTCTGCTCAATCTCCTTCTCGGTGATGATGTTGCAATGGCAGATCAGCATAAACTTGCTCGGATGGCTGACGGCGCCTTCCGCGCCGTGTGGCTTGACTCTATCTTCCCCGCGCCGAAGCCCTTTGTGACTTCGGCCCGGGCTTCCAGGCTTCGACGCTTACTGGAACACCTTGTCCGGCGCATCAAGGCTGTCTGAACCCTCAAAGGCTATGGCGTTGAGCTTCAGCGCGCCGACGGCGCGTTCGACCGATTTGGTCTGGTCGATCAGTGCGTCGATTGCCGCCTGCACCGTGGCGTTGCCCTCGGTGTTGCCTTCGGCGATCTGCTGGTCGTAAGCCTCGCCGCCTTCGGCGCGGGCCTTGATCGCCTCCATCTTGGCGACGGTGACATCGAGCTTGTCAGACAGTTCCTTGTCGATGGCCGGATCGGCCGCCTTGACCATGTCCGCCACCGACGGCCCTGAAATAACGGTGCCGTCCAGCCTGGTGTAGCTGGCGTGATAGGCGGCGCGGATGCCGACGGCGTCATAGAGATGGGAATTGTAGGTGTTGTCGGAGAAGCAGTCATGCTCCTCTTCCGGATCGTGCAGCAGCAGGCCGAGTTTCATGCGCTCGCCGGCGAGTTCGCCGTAGGAGAGCGAGCCCATGCCGGTGAAGATGGCCGAAATGGCGGCGTTCGGCTCGCCGTCGACCAGGTTCTTGCGCGCAGCGCCGCCTTCCTTCCAGTCGCCGACCATCTCCTGGAGGTCGGACACCAAAAGCGTGCTGGCCGACTTCAGATATTCCGCGCGGCGGTCGCAATTGCCGCCGGTGCAGTTCTTGAGATCATAGTCGGTGTAGGGGCGCTCGCCGGCGCCCGGTCCGGTGCCGTGCAGGTCCTGACCCCAGAGCAGGAACTCGATGGCATGGTAGCCGGTGGCGACATTGGCCTCCACGCCGCCGGCCTCCTGCAGCGTGCCGGAGAGGAATTCCGGCGAAAGCTTCGAGGCGTCCACCTTCTTGCCGTTGATCTCGATCTCCTTGTTGGCGATCACATTGGCCGTGTAGAGCGAATTCGCGTCGGATTCTGTGCCGTAGCTCTTGGCGACATAATCGATCAGGCCTTCGTCCAGCGGCCAGGAATTCACCCTGCCTTCCCAGTCGTCGACGATCTTGTTGCCGAAGCGGTAGACCTCGGTCTGCTGGTAGGGAACGCGCGATGCCTTCCAGGCCTCGCGGGCGGCATTGAGCGTCTCGGCCGAAGGCTTGGCCAACAAGGTATCGACCGCCTTGTCGAGCGCCTGCGCGGTGGTCAGCGAATCCTCGTATTTGGCAAGCGCGATGTCGGCATAGGTCTTGATGACCGCCTTGGGATCGCTCTCGGCCTTGGCCGGCAGCACGAACACCGCCGCCGTCAGCAGCGCCGTGGCACTGATCGCCGCAAGCCTGCTGCCATGTCGTGCCGTCATTATCACTCTCCAGTTTTTCGGGAATTTTGTGAACGGCGCGCGCGACAACCGGCGCCAGGCCATGTGCAGGCCGTCATTCGCGGGGCATGCCGCGCTGTCGCGCGGGTCGAAGAAGAAAGACACCAAAATGCCTCCAATCGAAAGGGTTCAAGGCCCAGACATCAAAGGGATGCGCCGATGCGCGAGGCCCCATAAAGCTTCAGGACAGATGGAAGTCAACGAAAATCGACAGGAAAACTCAATCGAAACAACAGTTTAGAATTATTCTAAACTGCGATACTCAACTTTAGCCGCCTGCACCGTGTGCCGACTTCATCGCCAAACTGTCCGATTGACAGCCGCCGTTCCGGGTGCGACCCGCAAATGCCCCCTTGCGGCGGCGCCAGACAATTGCCACGTGGCGAGACATCCTAAAATCAAGTTCGGGATCGGAATGCGATGAAGAACGGCGTGGTCATTGTCGGTGCGGGACATGCGGGCGTGCAGGCGGCGGCAAGCCTGCGCGAGGACGATTATGACGGGCCGGTGATCCTCGTCGGCGATGAGAACGAGCTGCCCTATCACAAGCCGCCGCTGTCGAAGACCTTCATCAAGGATGCCGAGGCCAAGCCGCAACCCTTGCGTGGCGAGGCATTTTACACCGGCAGCGCCGTCGACTACCGGCCGGGCGTTCGGATCGACCGCATCGATGCCGGACGTCGCCGTTTGGAGATATCAGGCGGCGGCGAACTTGCCTTCGATCATCTGATCCTCGCCACCGGCTCGCGCCCGCGCCTGCTGCCGCTGCCCGGCGTGGATCTGTCCGGTGTAGTGTCGCTGCGCTCGCTTTCCGATGCGCGGCTGATCCGGGACTTGAGCACACGGAGCGAAGACGTCGTCATCCTCGGCGGCGGCTTCATCGGGCTGGAGATCGCGGCGACGCTGCGCGCGGCCGGCCGCACCGTAACGGTCGTGGAAGCGGTCGACCGGCTGCTTGGCCGCGCCGTGGCGCCGATCGTGGCGGGCCATGTCCGCCAGCGGCTGGAAGCGACCGGCGTGCACATTCTAACCGGCACCACGATCGCAAGGCTCGAAGGCGAAAACGGCCATGTCACGGCCGCGATCACCTCGTCAGGCGAAAGGCTGCCGGCGCGCATGGTCGTCGTCGGCATCGGCGCCGTGCCCAATGTCGAACTGGCCGGGGAAGCCGGCCTCACCATCGCCAACGGCATTCGCGTCGACCACCAGATGCGCAGCTCGGTGCCGGAAATCCTCGCCATCGGCGACGCCGCCTCCTATCGACACTGGTTCACCGGGGGCGACGTGCGGCTGGAATCGGTACAGAACGCTACCGACCAGGCGCGGCTTGCCGCGCGCACCATAACGGGCCATGCCGACGCCTATTCGGCCGTGCCCTGGTTCTGGTCCGACATCGGCGACATGAAGCTGCAGATGGTCGGTCTGACGTCCGGCGGCGACAGCCATGTCGTGCTGGGCGATCTCGCCGACAACAAGTTCTCGATCTACCACTATGCCGCAGACAGGCTGCTCGGCATCGAATCGGTCAACCGCCCCGGCGACCACATGCTCGGCCGCAAGATGCTGAGCGCCGGCTTCTCGCCGGCGCCACAGACGGTGGCAGCGGGGCCGGACGGATTGAAAGCGGCGCTGGCCGCGTTCCAGAACAAAGAGTCAGCCGAGGCCAGTGCCTAAGATTGCCAATTTTTGCCATAGGCTATAAAATGCCTGAATGAGCACCATGAACATCTCCCTGCCGGAAAGCTTGAAGCATTTTGTCGATCAGCAAGTGACCGATCGCGGCTATGGCACGAGCAGCGAGTATGTGCGTGAATTGATCCGCCGCGATCAGGATCGTCAGCTTCTGCGCAGCTTGCTCCTTGAGGGCGCATCGTCCGCCCCGGGCGCTCCGGTTGACGACGATTATTTCGCCGCGCTGCGGAAACGGGCGCAGGGCCAATAGAGTAGGTGCCCATAAAGGCGATCATTCCTCGAAAACTAGCCCTGCGGGATGTCGAGGATGCTGTCGATTACTATACGCGAGAAGCTGGTTCGCGCGCGGCATTGGGCTACATCGAGGAGCTTCAAAACGCCTACAAACTGCTAGCCAGCCATCCGGCATCGGGCTCTCTGAGATATGGCTACGAAATTGGATTGCCTGGTCTGCGTAGCGTGCAAGTCAGGCGCTATCCATACCTGATTTTTTATCTTGAACAGACCGACCATATCGATGTTTGGCGGGTGCTGCACGCCAAGATGGACATTCCAGCCTGGTTACAGAATCCGAGCTCCTGACGGCACGTTCACCGGGCTCAGTGTAAGCCGTCAGGAGAAATGGGCGCCGGCCCTTCAGGCAGCGCGAACCTCGCGGATCGAGCTTTCCAGAATGTCGAGCGCCTCGTTCATGATGCCGTCCTGGATGGTGAGCGGCGCCAGGAAGCGGATGACGTTGCCGTGAACGCCGCAGGTGAGCAGGATCAGCCCCTTGTCGAGCGCCTTCAGCCTGACCGCATTGGCCATCTCCGCCGATGGCAAGCCCTTCCTGACGTCGTTGAACTCGACCGCGTTCATGAAACCGGGGCCACGGATGTCGACGATTTCGGGGACGTCGTCGCGGATCGAGCCCAGACGCTGCTTCAGCCTGGCGCCGAGCGAGTTGGCGCGGTCGCACAGTTTCTCTTCCTCGATCACGTCAAGCACCGCGTGCGCGGCGGCAACGCCGATCGGGCTGCCGCCATAAGTTCCGCCCAGCCCGCCGGGGCCAGGCGCATCCATGATCTCGGCGCGGCCGGTGACCGCCGCCAGCGGAAAGCCGCCGGCCAGGCCCTTGGCCATGGTGGTGATGTCGGCGGTCACCTCATGGTGCTCCATGGCAAACATCTTGCCGGTGCGGGCAAAGCCGGTCTGCACCTCGTCGGCAATGAGCAGGATGCCGTGCTGATTGCAGATCTTGCGCAGCGCGGTCATGAAATCGCGCGGCGCCTCGTAGAAACCGCCCTCGCCCTGCACCGGCTCGACGATGATGGCCGCGACCCTGGCCGGATCGACGTCGGCCTTGAACAGGCGATCGAGCGCGGCAAGCGAATCGGCCACCGACACGCCGTGCAGCGGCACCGGGAACGGGGCGTGGAAAACGTCGGCCGGCATGGCGCCGAAGCCGACCTTGTAGGGCACGACCTTGCCGGTCAGCGCCATGCCCATGAAGGTACGGCCATGGAAGCCGCCGGCAAAGGCGATGACGGCCTGGCGGCCGGTGGCATTGCGGGCGATCTTGATGACGTTCTCGACCGCCTCCGCGCCGGTGGTGACGAAGATCGTCTTCTTCTCGAACTTGCCCGGAAGTATGCCGTTCAGCCGCTCGGCCAGCCGTACATAGCTCTCATAGGGCACCACCTGGTGGCAGGTGTGGGTGAAGCGGTCGAGCTGCGCCTTGACCGCCTCGATGACCTTGGGGTGGCGATGGCCGGTGTTGACGACGGCGATGCCGGAGGAGAAATCGATGTAGCGGCGGCCCTCGACATCCCAGATCTCCGAGTTCTCGGCCCGGTCGGCGTAAATCTGCGTGGTCATACCGACACCGCGCGAGATCGACTGGCTCTTGCGTTCGGAAATGGCTGAGTTCTTCATGATGTCCCTCATAGGGCCGGCGCCCGTTCTGCTTGATCAGATGTCTTCTGGGCTTATTTCATGCTTTCCTCAAGTCGGCACCGCCGGCAGGCGATTGGGCCTGAGGTATCGCGCCTGACCAGCCGGCGATATCCGTACCAGGGCAACGGACTGCGTTAACGGGTTCGGAGCCTTCGCGGCGCGCTGTTGAGGATCATTGAACGGAAAAACCCGCCTGTGCGGCGGGTCCCTGGCGCAACTCAGCACCATATCCAAATATCTATCATAGTTGCCTTCACCTCGTCAAGGAAAAAATTCCTATCACGAAAAGCTGCCCGGCCGGGACTGGCCGTCGTCAGGCCTTTGCAAACCCGAGTCGGATGCCTGACACGGGTACGAGTCCGGTTTCCTTTTTCGGGAGATCGACTATCGTGCCGGGATCCGCGAGGCATCGCGATCGGCGAGCGGCCTGCGGCTGAGGGAACCCATGAGCAGGAACGCGACATCGTCCGTCTCGCCGCCATCGGTCAAACCTTCCAATTTTTCGACTTTTTCCATCGGCGTAGCGCTTTTCACTTGCACGGCCGTCCTGCTTTTGGCCGGCTGCCAGAAACAGGAAGCGGCCGAGAAAAAGCTGCCGATCATGGTGCGCACCGAGACCGTGGCGATGGCCGACTATGCGCCGAGAACCGCGCTGACCGGGGTGATCGCGGCGCGCACGCTGAATAATCTGTCGTTCCGGGTCGGCGGCCGCGTCGCCGAACGGCTTGCCGATGTCGGCCAGCATGTCGACAAGGGCGCGGTGCTTGCCCGCATCGACCCGCAGGAGCAGGAATCCGATTTGCGCTCGGCGCACGCCGATCTCGACGCGGCGCAAGCGCAGCTGACCCAGTCCGCCGCCGCCTTCGAGCGGCAAAAGACGCTGCTTGCCCAGGGTTACACCACCAGGCGCGACTATGACGCCGCCGATCAGGCATTGAAGGTGGCGCAAGGCAGCCTCGACGCGGCGCAGAGCGCGCTCGCCAATGCCAAGCAGAACCTGTCCTTCACCGAACTCAAGGCTGGCGCCGCGGGCGTCATCACCGCCCGCCAAGTCGAAACCGGCCAGGTGGTGCAGGCTGCGCAGACCGTCTTCACCGTCGCCGAGGACGGCGACCGCGACGCGGTGTTCAACGTCCAGGAGACGTTGGTCGCCAGGACGCCGACCTCGCCGGCGGTGACGATCACGCTCCTGTCCGACCCGCAGATCAGGGCAACGGGCAAGGTGCGCGAAATCTCCCCGGCGGTCGATCCGGCGTCGGGCTCGATCCGGGTCAAGGTCGGCATTGCCGATACGCCCGCCGGCATGCCGCTGGGCGCGGCCGTCATCGGCTCGGTCGGCGCCAAACCGGCCAAGGCGATCCTGCTGCCCTGGCAGGCATTGACGTCCAGCGCCGGCAAGCCGGCGGTCTGGATCGTCGATCCCTCGACCGGTACGGTGACGATGGCACCGGTCGAGGTGCTGGCTTTCAATTCCGGCACCGTCGTCATCGCCAGGGGATTGGAGGAGGGCCAAAGCGTCGTCACCGCGGGCGGACAGCTCCTCAGTGCGGGTCAGAAAATCGAGATATCGGGAGCGGGCCAATGAGCCGGCTGCCGCGCCTCCTGCTTGGCGTGATCGCGCTTGGCGCGCTCGCGGCCTGCTCGAAATCGGAGGAAAAGCCGCCGGAGATCATCCGGCCGGTGCTGTCGGTGGTGGTCGAGCCGCGCACCACGCAGGTCTTCGGCTTCGCCGGATCGGTCGAGCCGCAGGTCAGCGCCGATCTCGCCTTTCGCCTGCTCGGCCGGGTCGTGTCCCGCGACGTCAATGTCGGCGACATCGTCAGCAAGGGCACGACGATCGCGGCACTGGACCCGACCGCCTTGGAGCTGTCCGTCCAGGCGGCCAAGGCCGAGCTCTCCAATGCCGAGGCACAGTTTGCCAACGCCGCCGCCAGCGAGGAGCGCCAGCGCCAATTGCTTGCCACCGCCAACACCACGCAAGCCGTGTTCGATGCCGCGCAGCAGGCGAGGAAGGCGGCCGAGGCCAGTGTCGAGCGGGCCAAGGCCTCGCTGGCCAAATCGCAGGAGCAGCTCGGCTATGCCAGGCTGTTCTCGGATTTCGACGGCGTCGTCACGGCTGTCGGCGCCGAGGTCGGCCAGACGGTCTCCCCCGGCCAGACGGTCGTCACCGTGGCGCGCTCGGACCCGCGCGAAGCGGTGGTCGACATTCCAGACCAGTTGACCGGCGATCTCACGGCCGGCACGCCGTTCCAGGTCATCCTGCAATCGCTGCCGACGATCCGGACCGAGGCCAAGCTGCGCGAGATCGCGCCGCAGGCCGAGGGCTCGACGCGCACGCGGCGCGTGCGGCTGACGCTTACCGATCCGCCGCAGGCCTTCCGGCTCGGCTCGACCGTGACCGCAACGCGCATGACCACGGTGGAGCCGACGATCGAACTGCCGCTGTCGGCGCTCTTCCAGAGGAACGGCTCCGACAGGGTGTGGATCGTCGATGCGCAGACATCGAGCGTGAGCACGCGCGAGATCAAGGTTGCCTCCAGGAACGGCGGAACCTTCACGGTGGCTCAGGGGCTGGAAGCGGGAATGCGCGTCGTCACCGCCGGCGTCCACAGCCTGACCGAAGGTCAGAAGGTCAAACTGCCCGCGGGAGGGGCCTCATGAAGGGCTTCAACCTTTCCGACTGGGCGCTCAACCACCGCTCGATGGTCTGGTATTTCATGCTGGTCTTCGTTGCGGCCGGCATCTTCTCCTACCTCAACCTCGGCCGCGAGGAAGACCCCGCCTTCACCATCAAGACCATGATCATCCAGGCCAATTGGCCCGGCGCTTCGGTCAAGGAGACGGTGCAGCAGGTGACCGACCGCATCGAGAAGAAGCTCGAGGAACTCGACAGCCTCGACTACACGAAATCCGTCACCACAGCCGGCCAGACCGTCATCTTCGTCAACCTGAAGGATACCACCAAGGCGCGCGATGTCGTGCCGAACTGGATTCAGGTGCGCAACATGGTCAACGATATCAAGGCGCAGTTCCCGCAAGGCGTCCAGGGGCCGTTCTTCAACGACCGTTTCGGCGACGTCTATGGCAACATCTATGCCTTCACGTCGGACGGGCTGACGCCGCGCCAGCTGCGCGACTATGTCGAGGATGTCAGGACAAAAATCCTGACCGTGCCGAATGCCGGCAAGGTGGACCTGGTCGGTGCCCAGGACGAGGCGATCTACCTTGAATTCTCGACCCGCCAGATCGCGGCCCTCGGCCTCAACCAACAGGCGATCGTGGCAAGCCTGCAAGCGCAGAACGCGATCACGCCGTCCGGCGTAATCCAGTCCGGCCCGGAACGCATCAGCGTGCGGGTCGGCGGCCAGTTCACCTCCGAAGACAGCCTTCGCGCGATCAATCTTCGCGTCAACGACCGCTTCTTCCGGCTGAGCGACGTGGCGACGATCACGCGCGGCTATGTCGATCCGCCAACGGCACTGTTCCGCTTCAACGGCCAGGACGCGATCGGGCTTGCCATCGGCATGAAGCCCAACGCCAATCTGCTCAAATTCGGCGAGGCGCTGCATGAGGCGATGAACAAGGTGCTGGCAGACCTGCCGGTCGGCGTCGGCGTGCATCTGGTCGCCGACCAGCCGGTCATCGTCGAGGAAGCGGTCTCGGGCTTCACGCGCGCCTTGTTCGAGGCGGTGGCCATCGTGCTGGCCGTGTCCTTCATCAGTCTCGGCATGCGCGCAGGCTTCGTCGTCGCGCTGTCGATCCCGCTGGTGCTGGCCATCACCTTCACGGTCATGTCCTATCTCGGCATCTCGCTCCAGCGCATCTCGCTCGGTGCGCTGATCATCGCGCTCGGGCTTCTGGTCGACGACGCGATGATCGCGGTCGAGATGATGGTGGCGCGGCTGGAGGTCGGTGATAGCCTGCGCAAGGCGGCGACCTATGTCTACACATCGACCGCCTTCCCGATGCTGACCGGCACGCTGGTGACCGTCGCGGGCTTCATTCCGATCGGCCTCAACAACAGCGCCGCCGGCGAATACACCTTCACCCTGTTCGTCGTCATCGCCGTGTCGCTGCTGGTGTCGTGGATCGTGGCGGTGCTTTTCGCGCCGCTGCTCGGCGTCACCATTCTGCCGGCGACGATGAAGACGAAGCATCACGACCAGCCGGGCCGCTTCACCTCGCTGTTCCGGCGTGCCCTTGTCGGCTCGGTGCGCCATCACTGGCTGACCATCATCGCCACGGTGCTGTTGTTTGCCGCGTCGATCGCCGGCTTCGGCCTGGTGCAGCAGCAGTTCTTCCCGCCCTCGGACCGGCCGGAGCTGATCGTCGACTGGAACCTGCCGCAGAATTCCTCGATCGCCGACACGCGCGAGCAGATGGAGCGGTTCGAGCAGCGGGCGCTGGTCGGCAATCCCGACATCGACCATTTCTCGTCCTATATCGGCCAAGGCGCGGTGCGGTTCGTGCTCGCCTATGACGTGCAACCGGCCAATCCCTATTTCGGCCAGACGGTCATCGTCACCAAGAGCATCGAGGCGCGCAACCGGGTGAAGCCGGCGCTGGAAAAGCTGCTGCGCGAGGAATTCGTCGGTACCGACGCCTTCGTGAAGCTGCTCGAACTCGGACCGCCCGTCGGCCGCCCCGTGCAGTACCGCGTCGGCGGGCCCGACATCCAGACGGTGCGCTCGCTGGCGCAGCAATTCGCCGGCGTGATTTCAGCCAATCCCAAACTCGCCGCGCCGACCTTCGACTGGAACGAGCCGCAGCGCGTGCTCAGGGTCGACGTGCTGCAGGACAAGGCGCGGCAGCTCGGCATCACCTCCTCCGACATCGCCAGCGCGCTCAACAGCACCGTCGGCGGCGCCACCATCACGCAAGTGCGCGATGCCACCTATCTGATCAATGTGGTGGCGCGCTCGCGCGAGGCCGAACGCGGTTCGATCGAGACGTTGCAGAACATGCAACTGCCGACCAGCACCGGCGAGGCCATCCCGCTCGCGGCGGTGGCCAACTTCCGCTACGAGCTCGAACAGCCGACGGTGTGGCGACGCGACCGCATCCCGACCATCACGGTGCGGGCCGGCCTGGTCGGCGACGTTCTACCGGCAACGGTGGTCAACGAATTGAAGCCTTCGGTCGATGCCTTCATCGCCAAGCTGCCGCCGGGCTATTCGATCGAGACCGCCGGCTCCGTTGAGGAAAGCGCCAAGAGCCAGGGGCCGATAGCGGCCGTCGTGCCGCTGATGCTGTTTGTGATGGCAACCATCCTGATGGTCCAGCTGCAGAGCTTCCAGCGCCTGTTCCTGGTCGTTGCGGTGGCGCCGCTCGGGTTGATCGGCGTGGTGGCGGCCCTGGTGCCGAGCGGCGCGCCGCTCGGCTTCGTCGCCATCCTCGGCGTGCTTGCCCTGATCGGCATCCTGATCCGCAACTCGGTCATCCTGATCGTGCAGATCGAGGACCTTGTCGCGGAGGGCAAGGACCGTTGGGCCGCCGTTATCGAGGCGACCGAACACCGGATGCGGCCGATCGCGCTGACGGCCGCCGCCGCCAGCCTGGCGCTGATCCCGATCGCGCGCGAAGTGTTCTGGGGACCGATGGCCTACGCGATGATGGGTGGCATCATCGCGGGTACTGCGATCACGCTGCTGTTCCTGCCGGCGCTTTATGTGACGTGGTTCAGGATCAAGGAGCCGAAGCGAGGGCAGGAAAGCACTGCGCCGGCCGATGATGCCATCCCGGAAAGCGGCAGGGCCTGAAGACAAGGGGCGATCAGCGTCGCGTTGAAAGTTCAGCTACACCCTCACAAACCCGTCGCTGGCCCGCAAGAGATTGCGCGTGTAATCCTTCGTCACGCGCCGCTCGACCAAGTCACCCGCCGTCAAATTCTCCACCGCCTCGCCGCTTTGCATCACCATCAGGCGCTCGCACATATGGGTGATGATGGCGAGGTCGTGGCTGACCATCAGGAAGGTGAGCTTGCGCCGCCGGCGGACCTCCTCGAGCAGGTTGAGCACCTCGGCCTGCACGGAGGCATCGAGCGCCGAGGTCGGCTCGTCGAGCAGCAGGACCGACGGTTCGAGGATGAGCGCGCGCGCGATCGCCACGCGCTGGCGCTGGCCGCCCGACAATTGATGCGAGTAGCGGAAGCGGAAGCCGTTGCCGAGACCGACCTCGTCGAGCGCCCGCTGGATGCGCTTTTCCCCGTCGTCAAAACCATGGATGGCGAGCGGCTCCTGCAGCAGGCGGTCGATGGTCTGGCGCGGGTGCAGCGAACCGTACGGATCCTGGAACACCATCTGCACTTCGCGGTAAAAGGCCTTGTCGCGGCGCGCGCCGAGCTTCTTGCCGTTGACCGCGATGCTGCCCGAAGCGACCGGCGCAAGGCCGGCGATCGCCCTGAGCAGCGTCGATTTGCCGGAGCCGGATTCACCGACCAGGCCGAAGGATTCGCCCGGCTGCACGTCCAGGCTGACGCCCTTCAGTGCGCGAAAGCGGTCGAAGATGACCTCCAGCCCGTCGACGGCGATTGCTGATGTCATGCCGCCCACTCCGGCTTGCGGTCGAGCACCGGCAGCGGGTGACGATCGGCGCCGATCTTGGGCATGCAGTTGAGCAGGCCGCGCGTGTAGGGATGCTGGGCGCGACCGAGTTCGGAGGCCTTGAGCTGCTCCACCACCTTGCCGGCATACATGACGATGACGCGGTCGCAAAAGGACGAGACCAGGCGCAGATCGTGCGAGATGAAGATCAGCCCCATGCCGCGCTCGCCGACCAGCCGGTCGAGAATGCCGAGCACGTCGAGTTGCACGGTGACGTCGAGCGCCGAGGTCGGCTCGTCGGCGATCATCATTTCCGGCCCGGCGATCAGCATCATGGCGATCATGGCGCGCTGGCCCATGCCGCCGGAGACCTCGTGCGGATGCAGGTCGAAGACACGCCGGGGGTCGCGGATCTGCACGGCTTCCAGCATGGCCAGCGCGCGCTCCCGCGCCTCGGCCTTGGAGACCTTCTCATGGGTGCGCAGCGTCTCGACGATCTGGCGGCCGATGCTCATCACCGGGTCGAGCGAATATTTCGGATCCTGCAGGATCATGGCGATGCGATTGCCCCGCAGCGCGCGGCGCTCACGTGGCGATGCGGCCAGAAGGTCGATGCCGTCGAAAGCCAGCCTCTTCGCCGATATCCGCGCCTGGGGCGGCGTCAGCCCCATGATGGCACGGCCGGTCTGCGACTTGCCCGAGCCGCTCTCGCCGACGATGCCGAGCCGCTCGCGGCCTAGCGAGAAGGAAACGCCGCGCACCGCCTCGATCAGCCCGGTGCGCGTCGGGAAGGTGACGCGCAGATCGTCGACTTCGAGCAATGCGCGTTCCGGCCGTGTCCTCGTTTCGCCGTTCATTGGTCGCCGCTCCGCGGGTCGAGCGCGTCGCGCAGGCCGTCACCAAGCAGGTTGAAGCCGAGGCTGACGATCAGGATGGCGAAGCCCGGCGCGCCGGCCACCCACCATTGGTCGAGCACGAAGCGGCGGCCCGAAGCGATCATCGTGCCCCATTCGGGCAGCGGCGGCTGCGCGCCGAGGCCGAGGAACCCGAGGCCGGCGGCGGTGAGGATGATGCCGGCCATGTCGAGCGTCACGCGGATGATCAGCGAGGAGATGCAGAGCGGCATGATGTGGCGCAGCACGATGCGGAAGGGCGAGGCCCCCATCAGTTCCACCGCCTTGATGTAATCGGAATTGCGCACGGTCAGCGTTTCGGCACGCGCGATGCGGGCATAGGGCGGCCAGGAGGTGATGGCGATGGCGAGCACCGCGTTCTCGATGCCGGGGCCGAGGGCCGCGACAAAGGCCAGCGCCAGGATCAGCTTGGGGAAAGCGAGGAAGATGTCGGTGATGCGCATCAGTATGGCATCGGTCCAGCCGCCGGCATAGCCGGCGACGGTGCCGACCACGAGGCCGATGGGGGCGGCGATGATGGCGACCAGGATGACGACATAGAGCGTCCAGCGCGAGCCGTAGAGAATGCGCGAGAGGATATCGCGGCCGAGATCGTCGGTGCCGAACCAGTGCTCAGCACTTGGCGCCAGCAGGCGCGCATTCTTCAGATCGCCGAAAGTCGGCGAATAAGGCGCCAGTACCCCTGCAAGGGCGGCAATGACCAGCAGTGCGATGATGATGAGCAGGCCGAGAAAGGCCAGCCGATTGGCGGAAAAACGCCGCCACGCGACATAGGCGCGGCCGAGCCTCGCCTGTATGCGCGAGGCCGGCCGCTCGCTGAGCAGCCAGTCGCGGCGGGAGAGGGGGGCGGCGTCGGAGGCGGTCATGACGATGCCTCTTGGCGCTGTCGACCCCCACTCCGGTCTGCTTCGCAGACCATCTCTTCCTCGTTCGACGGGGGAGAGGAAAGGTGGCCCGAAGGGCCGGGGTGGGCCGCAGCCGAGCCTGAAAGTGGGATTCCTCTGCTCATCTTACCTTGGTCCTCGGGTCGAGCACGCGGTAAAGCAGGTCGGACAGAAGATTGATGGCTATGAACACCGAGCCGATGACGATGGTGCCGCCGAGCACCGCGTTCATGTCGGCATTCTGCAGCGAATTGGTGATGTAGAGGCCGATGCCGGGCCAGGAGAAGACCGTCTCGGTCAACACCGAACCTTCGAGCAGCCCGGCATAGGAGAGCGCGATCACTGTCACCATCGGCACGGCGGCATTGCGCAATGCATGAGCCCAGATGATGCGGGTTTCCGACAGGCCCTTGGCGCGCGCGGCGACGATGTATTCCTGGGCGAGTTCGTTGAGCATGAAGGAGCGCGTCATGCGGCTGATATAGGCGAGCGAGAAATAGCCGAGCAGCGAGGCCGGCAGGATGATGTGGCGGAAGGCGTCCCAGAAGACATCCCACTGCCCCTGCATCGCCGAGTCGAGAAGGTAGAAGCCAGTGATCGGCGTGAAGGTGTATTCGTAGACGACGTCGAGCCGTGCCGGGAAAGCAACCCATTGCAGCTTGGCGTAGAACAGGACGAGCCCGAGCAGGCCAAGCCAGAAGATCGGCACGGAATAGCCGATCAGGCCGATGACGCGGACGACCTGGTCGATGAGGCTGCCGCGCCTGACGGCGGCCAGCACACCTAGCGGCACGCCGAACAGCGCGCCGATCAGTGTACCCAACGTCGCCAGTTCCGTCGTTGCCGGAAGGGCGCGGCGGATGTCGGTCATGACCGGATTGGTGGTCAGCACCGAGGTGCCGAAATCACCATTGAGGGCATTTTTGACATAAATATAGAACTGCTCGACCAGCGGCAGGTCGAGACCCATCTCGCGGCGCGTGCGTTCCACGACATTGGCCGGCGCCCGGTCGCCGAGCACGGCCAACACCGGGTCGATGGGGATGACGCGGCCAATGAAAAAGGTCACCGCGAGCAGACCGAGATAGGTCGTGATCGCGATCACCAGGAAGCGGCCGATCGATGAGAAAATGGCGACGGCACGGGCGCTGCCGCGCCCTGCCGCCGCCTGATTTTCAGCTACGCTCATCCGCCGGCGCTATTCCTTGGAAACCGGCCCAACGAAATTGGTGTCGAAGCTCGGGCCGAGCGCGAAACCCTTGAGGTTCTTGCGCAACCCGGCGACTTCCAGCTGCTGATGGATGATGACGAAGGGACTGGTATCGAGGATCTTCTGCTGCAGATCCTTGTACATGTCGGCGCGCTTGCCCGAATCCTTCTCCAGCAAAGCGGCTTCGGTTTGCTTGGTCAGGTCCGGAATATCCCAGGCGTTGCGCCAGGCCAGCGTCTTGGACTTGCCCTCATCCGAATTGTCCGGGTTCGAGGCAAAGGTCTGGGCATTGGAGTTCGGATCGAAATAGTCCTGGCCCCACTGACCGATATAGATGTCGTGGTTGCGGGCGCGGTACTTGGTCAACGTCTGCTTGCCGTCGCCGGGAATGATCTCCAGCTTGATACCGGCCTGGCCGAGCGTCTGCTGGATCGATTCCGCCATGCCGGTTGTCGGCTGGCCGGTGCGCACATCCATGGTCACGCTGAAGCCGTCGGGCAGGCCTGCCTTGGCCAGCAGTTCCTTGGCCTTGGCGACGTCGAGCTTGAACGGGTTCTTGTCCAGTTCTCCGAGCACGCCCTTGGGCAGGAAAGTCTGGTGGATTTCACCGATGCCCTTGAGGATGGTCGAGCTCAGCGCGTCATAGTCGACCAGATATTTGAAGGCCTGGCGGACTTCGGGCTTGGCGAGGTTCTGGTTCTTTTGGTTGAGGCTGATGTAGTAGACAGTGCCCTTCGGCGCACTGGTTGTGGTGAGGTCGGCGTTCTTGGCAATGGCGTCGAGGTCGTTTGGCTCAAGATTGCGGGCGACGTCGATGTCGCCGGCTTCAAGCGCCAGGCGCTGTGCCGAGCTTTCCTTCATGTTGCGGTAGATGACGCGAGCAAGCTTGGCCTTTTCGCCGTAGTAATTGTCGTTCCGTTCGAGCACGACGGCCTCGTTGGCGCGCCACTCACGCAGCTTGTAGACGCCCGAGCCGGCATAGCCGGTCTTCAGCCAGGCATTGCCGAAATCATTGTCCCATTTGTAGTCGGCGCTCGGCGTGACCGCCGCGACATGTTCCTTGACCAGCTTGGCGTCGACGACCGAGGCGACGGTGGCCGACAGGCAGTTCAACACGAAGCTCGGCGCATAGGCCTTGTCGACGATGAACTGGAAGGTGGTGTCATCGACCGCCTTGGCTTTTTCGGCGACATTGTCGCCGCTGATCCCGAACTGGTCGATGATGAAGGCCGGGCTCTTGTCCAGCTTGACGGCGCGTTCGAACGAATAAGCGACGTCGGCCGCGGTGATCGGGTTGCCCGAGGCGAATTTCAGGCCGGGCTTGAGCTTGAACGTGTAGGTCAGGCCATCGTCCGAGACGGTCCAGCTTTCGGCGAGGTCGCCCTTGACCTTGGAGGTGTCGCTGAGGTCGAGCCGGACCAGCAGGTCATAGGTGTTGCCGGTGACCTCGGCGGTCGACAGCTCGAATGCCTCGCCCGGATCCATGGAGATGATGTCATCGATGGCGAAGCCTTCGACCAGCGTGTCGGCTGGCGTGACCGCGCCAGCCGGCGCTCCCGCCAGAAGCAGCGCCGACATTGCGGCACCCGCAAGCAGAATGCGGGATCGTAGAGCAAGCTTTTCCATCATCATGGTGATTGTTCCCTGTTTTGTTGACCTGAGTTCCCGGCTCAGGGTTGCGGTGTTTTTCCAGGCCGACAAGGGCCCCCTTTGACCACTTACCGTCGTGGTTTTTGTCCAGTTGGTCAACAGCATATCCGGCGGCCTCGCGGCGGGCAACGAGCATTTATGCGTCGGCTCACTGGATCATAGTGGCAGGCGGGCGAGCCGGAGCATGCGAAGGCCAACAGAGGCCGCATTCGAGAAAAAACCCTGACGTGGGAGTTACTTCAGAGCAGCGACCAGGCCGGCATCGGGGAAGCAGGTGGCGGGTTTGCCGTTCTTTTCCTGCCAGGCGCCGATCGAGCGGCGGGTCTTGAAGCCGGGCAGTCCGTCGGCACTGCCGACATCGTAGCCCTTGGCCTCCAGCGCCCGCTGCAGGGCGGCGATGTCGGAGCGGTGGAGGTCACCGACCGCACCCCAGCTGCCGGAAAAATTCGCATCGCCATGGGCGATGCGGTCGGCGCCATGGCCGATGAAGAGGGCATAGAGGTCGCTGGTGTTGTATTGCTTCAGCACGTAGAAATTGGGCGTGGCGATGAAGGCTGGGCCGCTGCGGCCGGCCGGCATCAGCAGGAAGCCCTCGGCCTTCAGCTCGCTCGCCGGGAATGCCTTGCCGCCGACACGCTTGATGCCCATTGCGGCCCATTGCGAGATTGTCTTGCCCTGGTCGGGGCCTTCGAGCGAACAGGAGACGCTCTCGGGAACGGTCACTTCGAATCCCCAGCCACGTCCCCTCACCCAGCCATAATGGACGAGATAGTTGGCGATGGAGGCGAGCACGTCAGGCGTCGAGCTCCAGATGTCGACGCGCCCGTCGCCATCGAAATCCACCGCATGCTTGAGAAACGATGTCGGCATGAACTGCGGCTGGCCGAGCGCGCCGGCCCAGGACGATTTCATCGCATCCACCGGGGCCAATCCGCGCTGGACGATCTCGAGCGCCGCCAGCAGCTCGGTGCGGAAGAAGTCCTTCCTCGTCGACATGAACGCCTTGGTGCCCAGCACCTCGAAGGCGTCGTAAGGCATCTTCGCCGCGCCGAACCCTGTTTCGCGGCCCCAGATCGCCAAAAGGACCTCGCCCGGCACGCCATAGCGCTTTTCGATCGCGGCGAGTGTCCTGGCGTTGGCCGCCTCGCGCGTCCGCCCGCCCGATGTGACCGCGCGGATGGTCTTCTCGGCGAAATAGGCGCCGGGCGAGCCGAACTCGGCCTGATGCTGCTTCTGCGGCGTCTTCGGCTTCTCGCCGGGCATGACAAGATCGGGCAGCTTGAGATTGGGTTTGACGCCGTCGAAAGCGGCATCGAAGGTCTGCTTGGAAATGCGCTTGGCCTTGGCGTCAGGCCACAAATCGTTCCACAGCCAGGCGCGGAACTGGTCGTCGATCTTGGCGGCCGAGGCGGGGATGGAGAGGAACAGTGCAGCCAGTATCGCCAGGAAAAACGCAAAGCAGAACTTGCGGAGGCCGCGTTCCGTGGCGCCCCCCTCTGTCCTGCCGGACATCTCCCCCTCAAGGGGGGAGATCGACTGTTGTCTCTGCCTTCGCCAAACACCGCCGTTGAAAAGGAAATGGCGGCTGCGAAATTGCCAATCTCCCCCCTTGAGGGGGAGATGTCCGGCAGGACAGAGGGGGGCGCCACGGAACGCCAACTTTTGAGGATGCGGGATCATCGTGACAAGCATCCTTCCCCGCAATCGCGTCAAAACGCCGTCCTGGAGCGCAGCGCTGCCGCCAGGGTGCCTTCGTCGAGATAGTCGAGTTCGCCACCGACCGGCACGCCATGCGCCAGCCGCGTTATCTTCACCTCGAAACCGGACAATTGATCGGTCAGGTAATGGGCTGTGGTCTGGCCCTCCACCGTGGCATTGACGGCCAGGATGATCTCCTTGACCTCGCCGCCGGCGACGCGGTCGACCAATGAGCGGATGTTGAGCTGATCGGGGCCGATACCGTCGAGCGGCGACAGCGTGCCGCCCAGCACATGGTAGCGCACGTTCATCGCCGCCGCCCGCTCCAGCGCCCACAGATCAGAGACGTCCTCGACGACGATCAGCGTGCCGGCGTCACGGCGTGGATCGGTGCAGATCATGCAGGGGTCCGACGTGTCGACATTGCCGCAGGTCGAGCAGATGCGCACCTTGTCGGCCGCCTCGCCCATGGCGGCGGCGAGCGGCGACAGCAGTTGTTCCTTCTTCTTGATCAAATGCAGCGCGGCGCGCCTGGCCGAGCGGGGACCGAGCCCCGGCACTTTGGCCAGGAGCTGGATCAGGCGTTCGATCTCGGGACCCGCGATTCGCTTGGACATTGCCCTGATCTAGAGCAATTCCGCGAAAAGTGCGAAGCGGTTTTGCGTCCGGACCGCGTCTCCAACCAGCACCGGCAGGCCGTCAAGTGCGGCCCGCCTCAGTTGGTTTCGAGCGGACGGCTCTGGCTGACGATCATCGCGCCGATGGCATCGGTGTTCTCAGGCGTCGACTGGAATCCCATCGCCGCTTCCTGCGGCGCGCCCTGCACCGAGGAAATGACCTTCGTGTTCAAGGTCCCGCCAAAACGAGCGGCGTCCGGTTCCTCCATCGGCTCCTGCATCGCCACCATCGTCGGCTTTTCCTGGACGCGCGCAGACTTTGCGGCCGGCGCAGCCGATGCCGTCACGTAGGTCTGCTGGGCCGCCTTGCCGGAGCGCATCGGCTCCGCCGCGGCAGTCACGTAGGCCGCAGCGGTGCGATCGGATGTCTTGGCCGCCGGCTCGGCGGAAGCAACACGAGTCGCGGCAACTCCGGGCAGGGCTGCTGGCTGCTCGGCCGAGGCGACCGCGACCGTCGGCTCGTCCGGCAGCGGCTGCCAGTTGCGGCCGCGCTTCTCGTAGAACGCATTGCCGCCGGCGACCATGGTGTAATGCATGTTCTTGTAGGGGAAGCGCAGGCCCGCGGTGTGGAAATACATCGTGTTCTTGAGCTTGGCCTTGCGCTCGCCCTTGAGCACGGCGTCGGCGGCTTCCTCGACATCGGGCATGGCACGCGAATTCATCGGCCTGGTCATGACGCCGGGCGCGAACTGGCCGCGCTCGCCCACCACCGCGCAGATGGTGTCGCCATGCTTGCCGGAGCGCAGCCGGTTCATCACGACAGTGCCGACGGCGATCATGCCATCGCGGCTCGACCGGTTGGATTCGAAGAACATCGCCCTTTCCAGGCATTCCCTGTCCTTCGGCGTGTGGTAGCCGCGGGAGCTCAGGAAACTCGGCGTGATGGCGTCGGTCAGGCTGGACATGCCGTGTGACGCGGTCTGGCTGCAAGCGGCCAGGAACAGGGGAGACGTGACGACGCCGAGCAACAGCGGCGTCTTCCATCGCGTGGCAATCAACAGGTAACCCTCTCACTTCGATGCCCGCCCCCAGGCTGCGGCAAGAATGAGACACTTTCGGGCAAAATGATGGCTAAAACGTTATTAGTGAGATGCTGTTGCCAAACTGGCACAGTTACGTGGCAAGATCCGGACTTCAAGCCTTTGTTTTATGCACGCCCTTGTCCAGGCCGAGACCGCTTTTGGACGACATGCATTATCGCCCGGCTGAAATCGCTGCCGGCCGTCCTGGCTCAATTTCTTCGAATTTCTCCGAGAACAGCCCGCGCTTCAGGAACAATGCTCGCGCATTGCGGGCGACCGGCGCGATCTTTCCCGGCCAGTCGCTGTCGATGAACTCGGACCTGGTGAAATCGGGGTTGGCCTCCCCGGCAGCCTCCAGGAAATCCGCGATCTCCAGCACGATGGCGCGTTCTTCCTTCGAGAGCGCCGAAGTGCCCGCTTCGATCGAGGGGCGATGCACGAAATCCTCGAACAGGTTGAAATAGCCCTTGATGCCGACGAGATCGACGCCGGCATCAGAATCGGCCAGGATTTCCAGGATCTCGTAGATCCTGTTGCGGATACGCTGCTCGATCAGCCTTTCGGACGGCTCTTCGGCCATGGCCAACTAGTCTTTGGCTTTATGCATGTCGTTATCCCCAAAACTGTCGCACACTCTTGGGCGACATGCATCTAGAACGGCAGTTTCATTCCCGGCGGAATCGGCAGGCCGGCGGTCAGCGCCTTGGTCTTTTCCTGCATGATCTGCTCGACCTTGGCCTTGGCGTCATTGTGAGCGGCCAGAAGCAGGTCTTCGAGGATCTCGACCTCATCCTCCTTGAACAGAGACGGGTCGATCTTCAGCGACTTCATCTCAAACTTGCCGGTCAACGTGACAATGACCAGGCCGCCGCCGGCCTGGCCGACGGCTTCGACCGTGGCGATCTCGTCCTGCATAGCCTGGAACTTGGCTTGCATTTCCTTCGCCTTGCCCATGAGGCCGAGAAGATCTTTCATGGTCCGATCCTTTGCAGAGTCGTGGTTTCGTCAGGGTTCGTCGTCGTCCGCCGGCGGCTCGACCGGCACTTCGGCTTCGACCGCGTCGGCTTCCGGCGCGTCGGGGATGCGCACGTCGATGATCCTGGCGCCGGGAAAACGCGCCAGGATGGCGGCGACCGTCGGATCGCTCTTGGCGTCGAGCAAAGCGTTCTCGCGCCTGGTCGATTCCATTTCGGCCAGCGTCTGGCCGCCCTCTTCCTTCGACAGCGACACCAGCCAGTTGCGACCGGTCCAGGCGCGCAGCTTGGTCGTCAAATCGTTGAGCAGCATTTTGGGCGCATCGTCGGTCAGGCTGACGTCGATGCGGCCGGGCTCGATGCGCACGAGGCGGATGCAGCGCTTGACCAGCACCTTGAAGGCGATGTCGCGCTGCGCGTCGGCAAGGGCGACAATATCGGCCAGCGATTTCAGCGGTATTGGCTGCGCCTCCGGCGCCGGCTGCACAGGCGCAATGAAGGCGGCCGGAGCGGGCGCGGCTTCCACCAGCCGCATGGTCTGCGCGCCGCCCGACCCGCCGGGCATGCGCGCCTGCGCCACTGCGCTGGCGCCGTTGCCACCAGGAGCGCCGCCATTACCGGGGCTCGCCGGCGCGCCGTTCGAACGCGGCGCGGCGCCCGGCGCCGGCAGGCCGTTCTCCAGCGACCTCAATGCCTCGTCCAGCGTAGGCAGGTCGGCCGCGTGTGCCAGCCGGATCAGCACCATCTCGGCTGCACTTACCGGCCGGTTGGAGGACTGCACCTCCGGGATGCCCTTGAGCAGCATCTGCCACGTCCGCGACAGCACCTTGATCGAGAGCGTCCGCGCGAAATCTGCGCCGCGCTCGCGCTCGTCCTGCGACAGCGCCGCGTCGTCGGCGGCGGCCGGCACGAAACGCAGCCGGGTGACGAGATGGTTGAATTCGGCAAGGTCGGTCAGCACGGCGGCCGGATCGGCGCCGGTGTCGTATTGCGCGCGCAATTCCGCCAGTGCCGCGGCAACGTCACCCTTCATGACATGTTCGAACAAATCGACGACGCGGGCGCGATCGGCGAGACCCAGCATCGCGCGCACGGCTTCGGCGCTGACCGCACCACCGCCATGCGCGATGGCCTGGTCGAAAATCGATTGAGCATCGCGCATCGACCCCTCGGCCGCGCGCGCGATCATCGCCAGCGCGTCGTCTTCCGCCTCGATGCCTTCCAGGCCCGCTATCCGGGCGAGATCAGCCTTCACCACAGCCGCATCGATGCGCCTCAGGTCAAAGCGCTGGCAGCGCGACAGCACGGTGATCGGCACCTTGCGGATTTCGGTGGTGGCGAAGATGAACTTGACGTGCGGCGGCGGCTCTTCCAGCGTCTTCAACAGGCCGTTGAAGGCCTGCGTCGACAGCATGTGCACTTCGTCGATGATGTAGACCTTGTAGCGGGCCGAGACCGGCGCGTAGCGCACCCGTTCGATGATGTCCCTGATGTCGTCGATGCCGGTGTGCGAGGCGGCATCCATCTCGATGACGTCGACATGGCGGCCTTCCATGATCGCCTGGCAGTGCTCGCCGAGCACGGCAAGGTCGACGGAAGGCTGGTCGATTGTTGCCGTTTTATAATTCAGGGCCCGCGCGAGAATGCGCGCGGTCGTGGTCTTGCCGACGCCGCGCACGCCGGTCAACATCCAGGCCTGGGCGATGCGGCCGGTGGCGAAAGCGTTGGTGAGCGTGCGCACCATCGGCTCCTGGCCGACCAACTCGGAGAAATTCGCCGGACGGTACTTGCGAGCCAGCACGCGATAGGCGCCGGCCTTGCCTATCTCCAGGCTTTTTGGTCCCGAATTTCCGGCTTCGCTCATTCGCCCGCAAAACTCCAAATGGCCGCGCCAAAAGGCGGCCGATTCCTGCGCATAGTTTCGCCCGCGCTGCAATGCGTCGTCAACGTCGCGAGAAGGGCCGATGAGGTGGGAGGCTGGAACAATGACCCGTTCCGGGCTCGTTAGGGCTGCTTCCTTCCGGACCTGACCCGGTTGGCGAGTGGATCGTCCACCACCAACCTCCCGCCGTCCATATCGGCAATTCGGCGACGAAATGCAAGGGCGCAGGCAAATCGGCTGCACCAGCCACGAGATTCGCTTGCAGCCTCGATGCAGCCGCTCTAGCGTTCATGACTCTGAGGAAACACCAAAGCAAGGGAAACGCCGATGCTGCCGGGCCTGAAGGCCGGATTCACGCTGGATACCCGGCTGGAGGCGGACAGCGAGCAGTTGATGTGGCTTGGGCTGTGTGAACTGCGCGTGATGAACGACCGCCGCTGGCCATGGCTGCTTCTGGTGCCGCAGCGGCCGGGCGTGGAGGAAATCCACGACATGACGCCGCTCGACCAGACAATGCTGACCTTCGAGACCAATATGGTGGCTCAGGCGCTGAAGAAGGTGACCGGCTGCACCAAGATCAACACCGGCGCGCTCGGCAACATCGTGCGCCAGCTGCACATCCACGTCATCGCCCGTTCGGAAGGCGATCCCGGCTGGCCAGGCCCGGTGTGGGGGCACGGCCTGCGCGAGCCCTATCAGCGCTCCGAGCTGCGCCGGTTTGCCGAAACGATAAGGGCGGCGCTATAAGCCTTCCCGTGTCCATCCCGAACGTGTCCATCCCGAACGCCCAGAGTCCGCATGAGCTTTAGCCTGTTTGACGCGCCCTTGCGCGAGCCGAGCCAATTCGTCGGCTTCGCCGGCAACAGTATCGACCGACAATCCGAGAACCGCGCCGACGATTCGGTCGACAAAGCGCTCGCCGATCCTGGAACCAGGCTGCTTTTGATGCAGGGCGGCCGGCTCTACCTGAAGGTTCGTGACGGCAGCTTCGACCCCTGGTTCGGCGTCGCCGAAAGCCTGCCCTTCCAGACCTTGCCCGGCAGCGGCGTGCTGCTCGGATTCTCCGACCAGGGCCCGGTGCTGGCGGTGACCGCCGGCCTCGAGCCGGAACAGCTTCCGGAAACGGTCAAGGCCATCGACTACCGCTCGGTCTATATGCAAGGCCTGATCGACGAAGCGGCCGCCGGGGCGATGGCGCAGGGCGCCGCGCTGCTCGCCTGGCACGCCAGCCATCGTTTCTGCAGCAAATGCGGGACCGAGTCACAAATGCGGGCCGGCGGCTACAAGCGCCATTGCCCGAATTGCGGCACCGAGCATTTTCCACGCACCGATCCGGTGGCGATCATGCTGACGGCGACGCGCGAGAAATGCCTGCTCGGGCGCGGCCGGCATTTCGCGCCGGGCATGTACTCCGCCCTTGCCGGCTTCATCGAGCCGGGCGAAACGATCGAGGCGGCGGTGCGCCGCGAGACGCTGGAGGAGGCGGGAATCCGGCTCGGCCGCGTCGTCTACCACGCCAGCCAGCCCTGGCCATTCCCCTATTCGCTGATGATCGGCTGCTTCGGCGAGCCGCTCAATGAAGACATCCAGGCCGACCTCAACGAGCTGGAAGACTGCCGCTGGTTCTTGCGCGACGAGGTGCGCCTGATGCTGGCCAGGGAGCATCCGGGCAATCTGATCACGCCGCCGAAGGGAGCCATCGCGCATCACCTGATCCGCGCCTGGGTCGACAGCGAATAATGGAAATCAGGAGAGGGAAATGATCCGCCATACCGTCGTGTTCACGCTGAAGCATCCGCCGCACTCGCTGGAGGAAAAAAGGTTCCTGGTCGACGCCAGGAAAATCCTCTCGGCGATCAGGGGCGTCACCCATTTCGAACAATTGCGC
Source organism: Mesorhizobium sp. B2-2-4 (assembly GCF_006442375.1). Classification (NCBI taxonomy): domain Bacteria; kingdom Pseudomonadati; phylum Pseudomonadota; class Alphaproteobacteria; order Hyphomicrobiales; family Phyllobacteriaceae; genus Mesorhizobium; species Mesorhizobium sp. B2-2-4. The sequence goes on from NZ_VFWB01000003.1 coordinate 274,136, forward strand.
CAGGTCAGCCCCAAGAACGACTACCAGTTCGGCTTCTCCATGGAATTCGCCGACCAGGCCGCCTATACCAGGTACAACGACCATCCCGACCACGTCGCCTTCGTGCGCGACCGCTGGATCCCCGAAGTCGAGACCTTCATGGAGATCGACTATGTGCCCCTTGGCTGGTAGCTCAATCCGCTACCTTCCACTGCTCGCGTGACTCACTCGCCGGATAGACGCCGAGGATCCGCACTTCGCGCGAGAAGAAGCGAAGCTCGTCCAGCGCCAGCTTGACCAGCGGATCGTCGGGGTGGCCCTCGATGTCGGCATAGAACAGTGTCGCCGTGAAGGCGCCGAGCTGGTAGCTCTCGAGCTTGGTCATGTTGATGCCGTTGGTGGCGAAACCGCCCATTGCCTTGTAGAGGGCGGCCGGCACGTTGCGGACCCGGAAGATGAAGGTCGTCATCATCTTGGCGTCAGGCGACGGGCGTTCGGCCCACTGCTTGTTCTTGGTCAGGACGACGAAGCGCGTGACGTTGGAATCGGTGTCCTCGACATTCTCCTCGATGATGTCTAGGCCGTAGAGCGTTGCGGCCAATGCCGGGGACAGGGCGGCCATGGTGCGGTCCTTGACCTCGGAGACCATCTTGGCCGCGCCCGCCGTGTCGCCGGCGACAACCGCCTTCCAGCCATTTTTGCGGACGTATTTGCGGCACTGGCCGAGCGCATGGATGTGGCTGTGGACGGTTTTGATCTCGTCACGCTTCACACCTGGCAGCACCATCAGCTGGAAATGGATGGGCAGGAAATATTCGCCGACGATGTGCAGCCTCGATTCCGGCAGCAGATGGTGAATGTCGGCGACGCGCCCGGCGATGGTGTTCTCGATCGGGATCATGGCGAGATCGGCCTTGCCGGTTTCGACCGCGTTGAACGCATCCTCGAAGGTCGGGCACGGCAGCGGCTGCATCGAGGGATAGACGTTACGGCAGGCGGTGTCGGAATTGGCGCCGGGCTCGCCCTGGAAGGATATTCTGTTGGTCTTTTCAGGCATGGCCAATTCTCGTTGAAGGGGTGTCGGTTCGGCGCTCAGTTTGAAAGGATCGTTCTGGCCCGTTCCAGGTCTTGCGGCGTGTCGACGCCGAGCGGCAGCGACCGCACGATCTCGGCGTCGATGCGCATGCCGGCTTCCAGCGCCCGCAACTGCTCCAGCCGCTCGCGTCGTTCCAGCGGCGACGGCTTGAGCGCCACGAAGCGCTCGAGCGCCGAGCGGCGATAGGCATAGAGGCCGATATGATGATAGAGCGCGCCCTCGCCCCAGGGCGCGGTGGCCCGGGTGAAATAAAGCGCCCTCAGCCTGATGGCCGACAATGGCGAGCCAACGATCTTGACCACGTTGGGATTGGTCTTTTCCTCGTCGCGCTCGATCTCGACGCCGAGCGTTGCGATGTCCACCGCCTTGTCCTCGAACGGCCTGAGCGAGGCCACGATGATCGCGGGATCGATGGTCGGCAGGTCACCCTGCACATTGACGATGGTTTCGACCTTGTTTGCCGGATCCAGCACCGTCAGAGCCTCGAATATCCGGTCCGAACCCGATTCGTGGTCCGAGCGCGTCATCACCGCCTCGAAACCATGCGCGCGCACCGCTTCCGCCACGCCTTGCGTGTCGGTCGCCACCACCACACGGCCAAGCCCGGCCTCGGCGGCGCGGCGCGCGACATGGACGATCATCGGGGCGCCGGCAATGTCGGCCAGCGGCTTGCCCGGGAGCCGGGTCGAGGCCATGCGCGCGGGGATCAGGATCAAGGTGGACATCGGTTTGGCGGGCGTTCGAAACGAGGAGGGGAAAGTGGCAAAAGGTCTCACTGGAAGCGCCCTTATAGGTGTTGCAACGCCGGAGCAAAAGACCTAGTTTCCGCGCGATTTGACCGGCTCTGGAGGGCAGGTCTCGATACCGACGGACGGAGTGGACGGATCGGTCCGCCGGAAAAGGGAGCAAGGGGCGTATGGATTCCAACGAAGTCAACAAGCTGCTCGCCGGATTGCTCGGAACCGTTTTCGTGGTGTTCTCGGTCGGCATCGTGTCGGACGCGCTGTTTGCCTCGCCCGCTCCGGAAAAGCCCGGCTTCGCCATCGAGGCCGCCGAGCCCGCCGAGGGCGGTCCCGCCGCTCCGGCAGCCGCCGAAAAGCCGATCGCGGATCTTCTGGCCAACGCAAGTGCCGAACAGGGCGCTGCCATCTTCAAGAAATGCCAGGCCTGCCACTCCGGCGAGAAGGGCGGCCCCAACAAGGTCGGCCCGGATTTGTGGGATCTCATCGACCGTCCGGTCGCCGAGCATGAGGGCTTCGCCTATTCGGCCGGCATGAAGGAGTTTTCCAAGGGCGGCACAGAGAAGTGGACCTACGACAACATCAACCACTTCATCACCTCGCCGAAAAAATTCGTGAAAGGCACGGCGATGGGCTTTGCCGGCCTGCCGAAGGAAGAAGACCGCGCCAACGTCATCGCCTATCTGCGCACGCTGTCGGACAATCCCAAGCCGCTGCCCGCGCCGGGCGCTGCCGCCGATGCATCCGCCCCCGCCAAGCCCGCCGAAGGGGCCGCACCGGCCAAGCCGGCCGAAGGCGCAGCTCCTGCCAAGCCAGCGGCGCCTGCGGCTCCCGCCGCACCAGCTCCGGCCGCCCCGGCACCGGCGCCTGCTCAATAAACCGGATCTCGTCTTGACGACCTTGAAAAAGCCGGGTTCAGCCCGGCTTTTTCGTTAGGAAAACCGCATATGCGGCGACAAAGCCGCGCATGGCGGTTTTCACGCGCGGCAAATCATCTAGATTGCCCTTTCTGGATGATGGCACGCATCGCGAAGAGGACAGTGGATGACGCTTGGCCGAGTGCTTCTCAAATCGTTGCTGGCGGCGGCCCTGCTGGCCGCGGGGTTGCAGGCGGCCCTGGCCGATGAATGGCGCACCACCTCATCGCTGATCGGCGAATCCAAATATGGCGACAATTTCCAGCACTATGACTACGTCAATCCCAACGCGCCCAAAGGCGGCACGCTGAATTCGGTGGTACTGGGCACGTTCGACAGCTTCAATCCCTATATCGTGCAGGGTTCACCGGCCGCCGGCCTGGTCGGGTTCGGCGGCGGCCTGCTCTACGACACGCTGATGGAGCAGGCGACCGACGAAGGCAGTGTCAGTCATCCGCTGATCGCCGACGCCTACAAATACCCGGCCGACTTTTCCTCGGCGACTTACCGGCTCGACCCCCGCGCGAAGTGGCATGACGGCCAGCCTATCACCGTCGACGACGTGATCTGGTCATTCCAGGTGCTGAAGGCCAACAGCCCGATGTACAGCCGCTATTTCGAGAACGTCACGGATGCCGTGGCCGTCTCGGATCGCGAAGTCGAGTTTCATTTCAGCCAGAAGGGCAACCGCGAGCTGCCTAAAATCCTGGGTGACCTCGCCGTGCTGCCGAAACACTGGTGGGAAGGCACGGATGCCAACGGCAAGAAGCGCAACGTCACCAGGCCGACGCTGGAGCCGCCGCTCGGCTCCGCCGCCTACAAGATCGCAAGCTTCAAGCCTGGCTCGGAAATCGTCTGGCAGCGCGTGCCGGACTATTGGGGTGCCAAGCTGCCGGTGAAGGTCGGCCGCGAGAATTTCGACAGGCAGCGTTTCACCTACATCCTTGATGACAATGCCGCCTGGCAGGCCTTCACCAAGGGCGGACTTGACGACATCAAACCGGAAAACAGTTCGAAGCGCTGGAAGACATTCTATGATTTCCCGGCGGTCAAGGCCGGCGATGTCATCAAGCAGGAATTCAAGACCACCTCGCCAGAGCCGATGCAGGCTTTTATGCTCAACCAGAGGCGCCCGCTGTTCCAGGACCGCCTGGTGCGGGCCGCGCTGACCTATCCTTTCGACTTCGAGACGATGAACCGTACGCTGTTCTACGGGTTCAACACCCGCACCAGCAGCTATTTCCAGGGAACTGAACTGGCCTCCAGCGGCTTGCCGCAAGGCAAGGAGCTGGAAATTCTGGAACAGTATCGCGACAAGCTGCCGCCCGAGCTGTTCACCCAGGAATTCAAGCTGCCGGTCTACGATTCGCCGCAGGCCGAGCGGAAATACCTGAAGCAGGCAGTCGACCTCTTCGCCAAGGCTGGATGGGTGATCAAGGGCGGCAAGATGGTCAATGCCAAGACCGGCGAGCCGTTCAAGTTCGAGATACTCGGCTGGAACGACACCGACCAGGTCATCTCCAGCCCCTATATCGCCAATCTGCGCAAGATCGGCGTCGACGCCACTTTGCGCATCATCGACCAGACCCAGTACGTCAACCGCGTCAACAATTTCGACTACGATGTCATTATCGGGCAACTCGGCCAGTCGGAATCGCCTGGCAATGAGCAGCGCGACTTCTGGAGTTCCAGGGCAGCCGACCGGCCGGGGTCGCGCAACTACGCCGGCATCAAGAACCCGGTCGTCGATGCCCTGGTCGACCGCATCATCTTCGCCACCGACCGCGACGATCTGGTTGCCGCCACCCATGCGCTCGACCGCGTGCTGCTGTGGAACTACTACGTCGTGCCGCAGTACTATCGAGCCGTGGTCTGGCTGGCTTACTGGAACAAATTCGGCATTCCCGCCAAACAGCCGAGCTATATCGGCGCCGACCAGAATTCCTGGTGGATCGATCCGGAGAAGGAAAAGGCGCTGGCGGCCAAATACAAGGGCAACAATTGATGGCGGTGCTGCCCCGTCGCGATTTCCTGGGCCTGGGCAGTGCCGCCGCTGTCGCCGCCCTGTTGCCCGGAAAAGCCTTTGCCAATATTGCGACCGGCACCAAACTGCACGGCCTGTCCGCCTACGGCGACCTCAAATACAAACCGGATTTCACGCATTTCGACTACGTCAATCCGGATGCACCCAAGGGCGGCCAGATGAATTTCGCGCCGCCGAACGCCACGCTCAACCAAAGCTTCCTGACCTTCAACACGTTGAATTCCCTGGTATTGAAAGGAGATGCGCCGCCGCGCACCGAACTCTGTTTCGATTCCTTGATGGCAAGCGCGCTCGACGAGCCGGATGCGGTCTACGGCCTGCTTGCCGAGTCCGTCACCTTGTCGCAAGACCGCAACGGCTTCCGCTTCGCGCTGCGACCGCAAGCGCGTTTCCACGACGGCTCGCCGCTAACCGCCGAAGACGTCGTCTTCGCGTTGAAGCTTTACAAAGAGCAAGGGCATCCGAACCTTTCCCAGGCGTTGCGGTATATGACCGACGCGGTCGCCGAGGATCCACTCACCCTCAACCTTACCTTCAACGGCGAACAGTCCGCGCAAAACATCCTCAGGATCGTGGCGATGCCGATCGTGTCCAAGGCCTTTTATGCGGTCAATGATTTCAATGCCTCGACGATGACGCCGCCGCTCGGCTCGGGACCATACAAAATGGGGCGAGTGGCCGCGGGACAGACAGTCGAATATGAGCGCGTGCCCGACTATTGGGGCCGCGACCTCCCGGTGAATCGCGGCCAGTATAATTTCGACCGTATCCGCATCGACTTCTATCTCGACCGGCAGGCGGCGTTCGAAGCCTTCAAGAAGGGTGACACGCATTTTCGCGAGGAGTTTACCGCGCGGGTCTGGGCGACCGGCTACGATTTTCCGGCGCTCAAGGACGGCAAGGTCGTCAAACGGGAATTTCCCGGCGAGAAGACGCCAGACATGCAGGGCGTCGCACTGAACCAGCGTCGTGCGCAATTCCGCGATGAGCGGGTGCGACGGGCGATCGCCCGGTGTTTCGATTTCGAATGGATGAAGCGGGCGTTGTTTTATGGCTCTTACGAGCGCTCTCAATCGAACTTCGAACGGTCGGATTACAAGGCCGAAGGCTTGCCCTCGCCTGAGGAACTGGTCCTGCTGGAGCCATTCCGGGCCGAGTTGCCACCGGAGGTTTTTGGCGAAGCCGTGACGCAGCCTCTGTCCGACGGGTCAGGCCATGATCGCAAGCTGCTGGGCGAGGCTTCGAGATTGCTCGCGCAAGCCGGCTGGAAGCGGGCGGGCAATTTCGTCGTCAACGACAAGGGCGAGCGGCTGCGGGTGGAAATGCTGACGGAGGATGACGGCATCGTTCGCATCTACACCCCATGGTCCGAGAATATGAAGGCGATCGGGATCGACGCTTCGATCCGGCAGGTCGATTCGGCGCAATATGAACAGCGGCAGAGCGATTTCGACTTCGATCTTACCGTGCTGCATTGGTCGATCGGGGCGACGCCGACTGATGACAGCCTGGAGATGCTCTATGATTCTCGAATGGCGAAAATCCCGGGGCAGCGCAACTACCCCGGAACAGAAAGCAAGGCCATCGACGCGTTGATCGTGGCAGCCGGCAAGGCGCGAAGCCGGTCCGAACTCGTCACCGCGCTCAGAGCGCTCGATCGGGTCTTGCGCGCGCGGCTGGACTGGATTCCAACATACTATCTGGCGAATCACCGCGTCGCCTATTGGGACATGTTCGGCTTCGTCGAGCAAAAGCCTGATTTCGGCTTTCCGGTCGAGACGCTGTGGTGGTTCGACAAGGGCAAGGCGGCAAAAATTGGCAAAGGCTGAATTTCTTGCGGGCGTAAGCACCGCCCCTCACCTGCCTGCCCGTCCTCCGCAGCAGCTGCGCCGCAGCTGCGGAGGGTGGACCGGCATCCTCTGCCCGTATAGTGACGGGGAAAGAGGCGCGTTCATCGACGGTTTCGCCAATCACATGCGTCGGGAGGGCACCATCTGATGGGCGCCTATATCCTGCGCCGCATCCTTTTGATGATTCCGACCCTGTTCGGCATCATGGCGATCTCGTTCGCCGTCATTCAGTTTGCCCCCGGCGGCCCGGTCGAGCAGGTCATCGCCAAGCTGACGAACCAGGGCGGCAGCGATCGTCTGGGCGGTGGCGGCGGCGATGCGGGCGGTGGTAATTTCGATGCCGCCGGCGACGTCGGTTCAAAATATCGCGGCGCGCAGGGGCTCGATCCGGAATTCATTAAGAAGCTGGAGAAGCAGTTCGGCTTCGACAAGCCGCCGCTCGAGCGCTTCGGCCTGATGCTGTGGAATTATATCCGGTTCGATTTCGGCGACAGTTATTTCCGCGACATTTCGGTGCTCAACCTGATCCTGGAAAAAATGCCGGTGTCGATCTCGATCGGGCTGTGGATCACGCTCCTGTCCTACCTGATCTCGATCCCGCTCGGCATCCGCAAGGCGGTGAAGGACGGCAGCCCCTTCGACATCTGGACCAGCGGCGTCGTCATCGTCGGCTATGCCATTCCGGGTTTCCTGTTCGGCATCATGCTGATGGTGCTGTTTGCCGGTGGTTCGTTCTGGGACTGGTTCCCGCTGCGCGGCATCGTCTCGGACAATTGGGACCAGTTGTCATGGCCGGCCAAGATCGGGGACTATCTCTGGCACATGACCTTGCCGCTGACGGCGCTGGTGCTGTCGGCCTTCGCCACGACGACGCTGCTGACCAAGAATTCCTTCCTGGAGGAAATCCGCAAGCAGTATGTGGTGACCGCCCGCGCCAAGGGCCTCTCGGAACGGCAGGTGCTCTATGGCCATGTCTTCCGCAACGCCATGCTGATCGTCATCGCCGGTTTTCCCGGCGCCTTCATCTCGGCCTTCTTCACCGGTTCGCTGCTGATCGAAAACATCTTCTCGCTCGATGGGCTCGGCCTGCTCGGCTTCCGGTCGGTGGTCGAACGCGACTATCCCGTGGTGTTCGCCAACCTCTACATCTTCTCGCTTCTCGGCCTGTTCGTCGGATTGCTGTCCGACCTCATCTACACCTGGGTCGATCCGCGCATCGATTTCGAGCGGAGAGACGTTTGATGTCGGAGGCAAGTGTTACCGCCGGGGTCGTGCCGGAGCGGATGCCGCGGCCGTTTCTGTCGCCGCTCAACAAGCGCCGCCTGCAGAACTTCAAGGCCAACCGGCGCGGCTACTGGTCGCTGTGGATCTTCCTTGTCCTGTTCGTGCTGTCGCTGTTCGCCGAATTCATCGCCAACGACAAGCCGATCATCGCCTCCTACAAGGGCGAGATCCTGTTTCCGGTGCTGGTCGCCTATCCCGAAGAGAAGTTCGGCGGCTTCTATGCCGTCACCGACTATCGCGACCCGGTGATCCAGGACGAGATCAACGCCAATGGCTGGATGATCTGGCCGCCGATCCGCTATTCATACCAGACCGTCAACAACGCCATTCCCGAAGCAGCCCCGGCCAAGCCGTCCTGGCAGTATGACGCCAAGACGCGCTGCAACCAGTACCCGCAAGGGCCTGCTGATCCGGCCTGCAGCGTCGGTAACTGGAACTGGCTGGGCACCGACGACCAGGCGCGCGACGTGCTGGCGCGGGTCATCTACGGTTTCCGTATCTCGGTGCTGTTCGGACTGATCCTGACCGCCGGCTCGGCTCTGATCGGCGTCGCGGCCGGCGCCCTACAGGGCTATTTCGGCGGCTGGACGGACCTGCTGTTCCAGCGCTTCATCGAGATATGGTCGGCTATCCCCGTGCTCTATCTCCTGCTTATCGTCGCCGCCATATTGCCGCCGGGCTTCTTCATCCTGCTCGGGCTGATGCTGCTGTTTTCCTGGGTGGCGTTGGTCGGCGTGGTGCGGGCCGAATTCCTGCGCGCGCGCAATTTCGAGTACGTCAACGCGGCGCGCGCGCTCGGCGTGCGCAACCGCACCATCATGTTCCGGCACCTGTTGCCCAACGCCATGGTGGCGACACTGACCTTCCTGCCGTTCCTGCTCTCAGGCTCGATCTCGACGCTGACCTCGCTAGACTATCTCGGTTTCGGCCTGCCGCCGGGCTCGGCCTCGCTTGGGGAATTGCTCAAGCAGGCGCAGCGCAATCTCAACGCGCCGTGGCTCGGCATTTCCGGCTTCGTCGTCATCTCGCTGATGCTGTCGCTGCTGGTCTTCGTCGGCGAAGCGACACGCGACGCCTTCGATCCGCGCAAGACGTTCCGATGAGCGAGCCTCCCCTGCTCTCGGTCCGGGACCTCAGCGTCGCCTTTGCGCAAGGCGGACAGCAGTCGCTGGCCGTCGATCACATCTCCTTCGACATCGCCAAGGGCGAGACGGTGGCGCTGGTCGGCGAATCCGGCTCCGGCAAATCGGTCTCGGCGCTGTCGGTGCTGAAGCTCTTGCCCTATCCCAGCGCAAGCCACCCCTCGGGCAGGATCCTGTTCCAGGGCGCCGACCTGCTCGCCATGAACGAGAAGCAACTGCGGCAGGTGCGCGGCAATAAGATCACCATGATCTTCCAGGAGCCGATGACCTCGCTCAATCCGCTGCACACGATCGAGCAGCAGATCGTCGAGATCCTGAAGCTGCACCAGGGCATGGCGGACCGCGCGGCCAAGGCGCGCACGCTGGCCCTGCTCAACGAGGTCGGCATCCGCGAGCCGCAGAAGCGCCTCGACGCCTATCCGCACCAGCTGTCCGGCGGCCAGCGCCAGCGCGTCATGATCGCCATGGCGCTGGCCAACGAGCCGGAACTCCTGATCGCCGACGAGCCGACGACGGCGCTCGACGTCACCGTGCAGGCGCAGATCCTCGAGCTGCTGGCCGGCTTGAAAAGCCGCAAGGGCATGTCGATGCTGTTCATCACCCATGATCTCGGCATCGTGCGCAAGATCGCCGACCGGGTGTGCGTGATGACCAAGGGCAAGATCGTCGAGATGGGGCCTACCAAGGACATCTTCGCCAATCCGCAGCACGCCTATACGCGCCATCTCCTGGCGGCCGAGCCCAAGGGCAAGCCACCCGCGGCCAACAGCGCCGCGGCACCCGTGATGACCGGCAAGGACATCAAAGTCTGGTTTCCGATCAAGCAGGGCTTCTTCCGACGCACCGTCGACCATGTGAAGGCGGTCGACGGCATCGACGTCACCGTGCGGGCCGGCCAGACGCTGGGCGTGGTTGGAGAGTCCGGGTCGGGCAAGACCACGCTCGGCCTGGCGCTGGCGCGGATGATCTCGTCGAGCGGAACCATCCAGTTCAACGGGCGCGACATCAACCAGCTCTCGTTCAACGCCATGCGCCCGCTCAGGCGCGAATTGCAGATCGTCTTCCAGGATCCTTTCGGCTCGCTCAGTCCCCGCATGTCCATCGCCGAGATCATCGAAGAAGGCTTGAAGATCCACGAGCCGAAGCTGTCGCTCGACGAGCGCGACGACAAGGTGGTCGACGTGCTGAAGGAAGTCGGGCTCGATCCGGCGACGCGCAACCGCTACCCGCACGAATTCTCCGGCGGCCAGCGCCAGCGCGTCGCCATTGCTCGCGCCATGGTGCTCAACCCGCGTTTCGTCATGCTGGACGAGCCGACCTCGGCGCTCGACATGAGCGTGCAGGCGCAGGTCGTCGACCTCCTGCGCAGCATGCAGGCCAAGCATGACCTCGCCTATCTCTTCATCAGCCACGACCTCAAGGTCATCCGGGCCCTGGCCAATGATGTCATCGTCATGCGCAATGGCCAGATCGTCGAAGCCGGTCCTTCCGAACAGATTTTTGAAAAGCCGCAAACCGACTATACTCGGGCGCTGATCTCGGCCGCCTTCAAGATAGAAACCGCCCCGACGGGGGTCGTCAGCGAGTGACTCCTTCCTTCGCAATTCCGGACGGAAAGGCGCCGCGCGCCTTTCCCGCAATTGCTCCAAACCGAACAACAGGACAAAATCCATAAATGGAAAAAGGCAAAATCCTGCTTGCCGTCACCGGCTTTCACCCGCAGCGCTGGCGCGAACTGCTGTCCGCAGAGCGCGAGGTGGTGCTCGAGCCGGACGGCGCCAGCGATCCTTCGATCACCTATGCGGTGGTGTGGAAACAGCGGCCGAACCTGTTGGGATCGCTGCCCAATCTGCGCGCCATCTTCTCGATCGGCGCCGGTGTCGACCACATCTTCTCCGATCCCAGCCTGCCGGACGTGCCGATCGTCAAGGTCGTCGCCGGCAACCTGGCCCAGCACATGACCGAATATGTCGTCTGGCGGGTGCTCGATCATCACCGCCAGGGCCTGCTGTACCGGTCGCAGCAGCCGAAGAAGATATGGCGCGAGCCGGCGCAGCGCACCGCTGAAGACATCTCTGTCGGCATCATGGGGCTCGGCAGTCTCGGCCGCGCGGCGGCGTCGGCGCTGCTGTCGCTCGGCTTCGCGGTCAATGGCTGGTCGCGCACGGACCGGCCGATGGAAGGTGTCGCGACCTATTGCGGCGAGGCCGGGCTTATCCCGTTCCTCAATGCCACAGACATACTGGTCGTGCTGCTGCCGCTGACGCCGGATACCAAGGGTATCATCAATTACGGCGTGCTGAAGGAATTGCGCAAGCGCAACGGTCTTGGCGGCTCGGTGCTGATCAATGCCGGTCGCGGCCGCCTGCAGAAGGACGCCGACATCGTGCGCGCGCTGGGCGACGGCACGCTGAAGGAAGCGAGCCTCGACGTGTTCGAGGTCGAACCGCTGCCGAAGACCAGCCCGCTATGGGCCCATCCGAAAGTGTTCGTGACGCCGCATGCCGCGGCCACGTCCGATCCCGTCCATCTGGCGCCGATCATGCTGCGCCAGATGGACGCCTTCGAGCGGGGCGAAAAGCTGGAGAACCTGGTGGACCGCAAAGCGGGATATTAGGCCCCTGGCATGTGGTCATCGGGACCGCCTTCAGGCGACATGTGTTAGCCGGGCAGAGCGAACTTCTTCTGCTTGTCCGGCTTGCCGCAATCGCGGCGCTCGATAGACCGGTTCATGGCGTCGATCTCGCCGCTTGCCTTGTCGGCATCGCGCTTGGTCTTGGAGCGGATATCCGGAATGAACGGGCCGAAGCCCATCGCGGGGTTGGAGAATGTCGGCTTGGCCTGCTGGGACAGATTGTATTGCCGAGCCAGGGCGTTGCGTTGCGCCAGCAACTGGCCGCAAGGCACGCTGTCATATTGCAGTGAAGACTGGACGTTTTCGTCCTGGCGCTCGGACATGGAGTTGCCGACACAGCCCGCCATAACGAGGCAAGATGCCAAGGCCATCATGTTCCAGCGCATGGAAAATCCCTCCGTACGACACTGCCCCGACATAATCCGGCATGCGATTGGGGCTTTTTCGCAGCAGAGGCACCCGCAGGCCTCAGACCGCGTTGCCTGACTGCTGCCCGGCGGTTGGCTGTAGGCCGAGTCAGCAGTCTCTTGCAACAGGCTTCCCGCGCCCGAATTAGCCACTATCTTGGAACAATGCGCGCCAGCGACCTGCTCCATCCCCGGCCCGAGGGCCTTTACTGCCCGCCGGGCGACTTCTTCATCGACCCGGTGCGGCCGGTCAACCGGGCGCTGATCACGCACGGCCATTCCGACCACGCACGCTCCGGCCACGGCTCCGTGCTGGCGACGCAGCAGACGCTGGACATCATGGGGCTTCGCTATGGCGAGGGTTTTGCAGGCACGACACAGGCGGCTAGACTGGGCGAGCGAATTGCCTTCAACGGCGTCGACATCAGCTTTCATCCGGCCGGCCATGTGCTGGGCTCGGCGCAGATCGCGGTCGTGCATCAGGGCATGCGCATCGTCGCCTCCGGCGACTACAAGCGGCAGCAGGACGCGACATGCCTGCCGTTCGAGCCAATCGCGTGCGACGTCTTCATCACCGAGGCAACCTTCGGCCTGCCGGTGTTTCGCCACCCGCCGGACGAGGAGGAGATCGCCAGGCTCCTGAAATCGGCGGCGCAGTTCCCCGAACGCTCGCATCTCATCGGCGCCTACGCGCTGGGCAAGGCGCAACGGGTGACGCATCTGTTGCGCGACGCCGGCTACGACAGGCCGATCTATATCCACGGCGCGCTGGCCAAGCTCAGCGACTACTACCAGAGCCAGGGCATCGATCTCGGCACGCTGGAGCCGGCGACAGTGGAGAGCGCCAGCAAGGATGATTTCACCGGCGCCATCGTCGTCGGTCCGCCGGCCGCCTTCGCCGATCGCTGGGCGAGGCGCTTTCCCGATCCGATCTCCTGCTTCGCCTCGGGCTGGATGCGCATCCGCCAGCGCGCCAAGCAGGGCGGCGTCGAGCTGCCGCTGATCATTTCGGATCATGCCGACTGGGACGAACTGACCGCCACGATCAAGGAGACCGGCGCAGAGGAAATCTGGGTGACACACGGCCGCGAGGAGGCGCTGGTGCGCTGGTGCGAACTCGAAGGGATCGCTGCGCGGCCACTGCATCTGGTGGGGTATGAGGACGAGGGCGATTGATGGCATGAATCGCTTCGCCGAACTGCTCGACCGCCTTGTGCTGACGCCGTCGCGCAACGGCAAGCTGACGCTGCTGACCGATTATTTCCGCAGCGTCGAGGATCCCGATCGCGGGCTGGCGCTGGCTGCCATCACCGGCGACCTCAACATCGCCGCGATCAAGCCGGCGATGCTGCGCACCCTGGTGACCGAACGCATGGATCCGGTGCTGTTCGGCTATTCCTACGACTATGTCGGCGATCTCGCCGAGACCGTGTCGCTGGTCTGGCCGCAGACGCCCGGAACCATACCGAACCGTGAGCCGACGCTCGGTGAGGTGGTCGCGAAGCTGCAGGCGGCGAGCCGCTCCGACGGCCCGAAAGTGCTGTCAAACCTGCTCGACAGTGCCGGCATCTCGGCCCGCTTCGCCATCATCAAGCTGGTCACCGGCGGGTTGCGCATCGGCGTGTCGGCGCGGCTGGCCAAGCAGGCACTGGCGGATTTCGGCAAGGTCGACGTCGCCGAGATCGAGGAACTCTGGCACGGGCTGTCGCCGCCGTACACAGCCTTGTTCGCATGGCTGGAAGGCAAGGCCGCAAAGCCCGAGAGGGCCGCGCGGGCACTGTTCCGGCCGGTGATGCTGTCCAACCCGGTCGGCGACGGCGATCTCGAGAGGCTCGACCCCGCCGATTACGCGGCCGAGTGGAAGTGGGACGGCATCCGCGTCCAGGCGGTGTCGGAAGGCGGCATCCGCCGGCTCTATTCGCGCACCGGCGACGATGTCTCCGGCGCCTTTCCCGACCTCGCCGAGGCGATGATTTTCTCGGCCACGCTCGACGGGGAATTGCTGGTCGGCGATCCCCGGGAAGCGACAGGGACATTCTCGGATCTCCAGCAGCGGTTGAACCGCAAGACGGTGTCACTGAAGATGCAGCAGCAATATCCGGCTTTCATGCGTTGCTACGACCTTTTGCAGGTCGGCGCGGAGGATTTGCGGGGATTGCCCTTCCGGGAGCGGCGCGTCCGCCTCGAAAACTTCGTGAAAACGCTCGACCCGAGCCGCTTCGATCTTTCGCCATTCGTCGCGTTCTCGGACTGGCAGGCGCTGGAGGAACTGCGCCGGGCGCCGCCGCACCCGATCATCGAAGGCGTGATGCTGAAGCGCTGGGATTCGCCCTATGTCGCCGGCCGGCCGAAGGGGCCCTGGTTCAAATGGAAACGTGACCCGTACACGGTGGACGCCGTGCTCATGTACGCCCAGCGCGGCCACGGCAAGCGCTCGAGCTTCTACTCCGATTACACGTTCGGCGTCTGGTCCGGAGCGGAAGGCGAGGAGGAACTGGTGCCGGTCGGCAAGGCCTATTTCGGCTTCACCGACGAGGAATTGAGGCAGATCGACAAATATGTCCGCGACAACACGATCGAGCGTTTCGGGCCTGTGCGCTCGGTGCGCGCCGACCGTGACAACGGGCTGGTGCTGGAAGTCGCCTTCGAAGGGCTCAACCGTTCGACGCGTCACAAATCCGGCGTTGCCATGCGCTTTCCCCGCATCTCGCGGCTGCGCTGGGACAAGCCCGCCAACGAGGCCGACCGCATCGAGACGCTGCAGGCGCTGCTCGATCGTTGATCGCACCCTCTCCGGTGCCGGCGCTCAAGGCTCGACGGAGACGCGTATCTCGTAAATGTTGACCGCCTTGCCCTGCTTGTCGAAATCGGAGTTGATGGCGATCGTTCCGGCCGAGCCGGGCCGCTTGTCAGGGAATTTCACGTCGAAGAGATATTCGTTGCGCTGCTGGCCGACCGCATAGCGTTTGCGGCCGCAATCACCAAGCTCGCCGAAATTGCAGTCGACCGAGATCTGCGTGTCCTTGCCGTCCTCGGCGCGGGCGACGATATCGAACACGGCGTGCTTGCCGGCGAGCTTCTCCAGCACGCCTTGCCCGACATCGAAGCTGATCGCCGAACCGGAAGCGCCGGACTGGATGCGCAGGAATGGCCCGGAATCGTCCTTCATCGTTTCCGCCTTGGCGTCCGACGGAGCGCTGACATGCGCCGGGTCGGTGGGCGAAAACACGTTGATCCAGTTGCGCGCCTGATCGGCAGCGCCGGGCTTTTCCGGCCCGGTCTCGCCATCGGCCGGTGTGAAATCGTCGTCCTCGACGGTCGGCGGCGCTTCGGGCGGAGCGGTGTCGAGCTGAGCCTGGGTCTTGAAGACGCCGGTCTGCATGGCGAAAAACAGCCCGATGCCGACCGCGGCGAGCAGCGTCACGGTGAGGAAGATGGCGGTCAGCGGCAGCCGCCGGCCCCTGATGCGCCTCTCGTCGCGATCGGGCGCCACTTCAGCCGTCGCCTCGGACGAAGCGGGAGCCGACATGTCGATGGACGGCACGCCGGAAAGGGTCGCGTCGGGCATGATGTCTGGAACGACCGGCAAGACGCGTGAGCGCGGGGCATCGGCAGCCGGCTGCGCAGGCTCGTCGACGGAAACTGCGGGCGGTGCGGCGCTCTCGCCGGTTGCGGCGGGTGCGGCCGGGCTCGCCGGAAGCTCGACCGCCGGTGCATCGGACTCAGCCTGGGGAGCGACATCCGGCACCGCCGGCAGGAATTCGGATTCGATTTCGGTGATCTTGGCCTGTATCGCCTTGCGGCGCTTGATGGCGACTTCCACCGTCACGCCGGGATTGGCCTGGAGCGCGCGGTCGAGCGCGGCGAAAGCCGAGCGATAGACCTTCTCGCGGTATGCGCGGTCCTCGGCATTGCCTCTTTCGAGGGCGTTCCGGATCGCTTTTTCGATTGCGTCCAAGCGAGATCCCTCTGTGCGTTGCCCAAACCTCGCCATGATCGTTAGCCGCAGCCGACCAATCAATCAACGGGCGAGCGTCCGCATTCTGCCTCGTTGGAGTGTCCAAAGTCCATCTTGGCGGTATTCCGGCAACGAAATCAACATGCTTCATTGATCTTTGCCGGCAGGGAGGCACGGGGCCAGGCGCAATGTCCCGGCCGATCGGTAAGGGCGTGGCAGCCGGCTTTGTCGGCGATGTGTCAGGGCGGAACGACGCGCAACACGAATTGCCGGGCCGCATCCTGAATTCGCGATCGCCCATCTTGAATTCGCCGTCGGTTGAGTCTATCACCCAGCCCATCTTGGAGGCCTAACGCTTCCCGGGCCGCTTTAGCTCAGTTGGTAGAGCACATCATTCGTAATGATGGGGTCGCGTGTTCGAGTCACGCAAGCGGCACCAAATTTTCAATGACATAGCTGGACACCTGGCGGTTTTTGTACAGAAACCGCACAGAAACCTAGACTTCGGCGGCTTCCCGCTGCCAGTCCGGGTGATGGTGTCCGTAATTTTCTTCCAACATCTGAAGCGACATGCCGAGTGCGCCGGCCGCTTGCCACTTATCGACGCCCGCCTGCATCAGCCACGTGGCGCGTGTGTGCCTGAGCACGTGCGGAGTCACTTCGTCAAGCCAAGCCAGCTCAACAGCAGCTTCCCAAGCAGTGCGCACCGATCCGACGCCGCCTCCCCGCCATGAGACGACGTGCAGGAAGAGCAGCAAGGGCTTCTGCTGCTCGTCGGCTGGCCGCTGTTCTGCCGCCTCGGCGCGCGCCGCGTCGTCCAGCCGTTTCCAGCGCCGCAGATGTGTCAGTATGCGTCGCCCGAGCTTCGCTGCCGGCTGGCGTTTCTTCGTCTCTTCCTGCTGGACTGCTCTGCGGTAGATGATGCCGCGCTCCAGATCGATCCAGCCCCCCGAAAGGTTCGCCATCCATTGCGCGCCGAGCAACGCCTGTTTCCTCGATCCGGTATAGAGGCCAAGCAGGATGAAGCGGGCCAGGTGGCGATTGATGCCGCCCATGTAGCGGCACCATTTCGAATGCCGGCGCCGCGTGGCGATGTCCGACCAGTGGCATTGATACCAGCCGAGAGAGCCAGCCAGCAGTCGGGCGGCTTCGTGACGGTCAAGCCAGCGGCTGCGCGCTGGCGGCTTAGCTGGCAACGTTACCTGCGGCACCGCCGTCAGCGGGCCATGTGTCTCGTGCCAGAAATTCACTGCGGCTTGCAGAATCGCCAGCTCGCGCCGCGGCGTTCCGGTCGAATTGACCCGGTCAGACGCAAGACGGTGATCGGAATAGGCCTTACTGGTCGTCTTGTTGATCTCGCTGATGGCGCGGGTATTCCACCATGCAGCTAGGCTGACGATGTTGTAGCCCGCCATCGACGGGCTTGACCCTTTGGTACCAGGGGCATGCTCGCGCCCGTAGGCGGTCAGGACTTCGGCCACCGAGATCCTAGAGGGATCACTTTCCCGGGCGACTGGTTTGAACTTCGTGCCGATGTAGGCGCCGAGTTCTTTTTCAGCGCCTGCCCGATCTGGTTCGCGGCAGCCAGTGCGCTTTGTGACCGATCCGTCTCGGATGAGCCATTGGCGTTCGACTGGATGGAGGTAGAGCCGAGCTCCTTTGGCTGGTCTTGGCATTTCGTCATCATCTCCCTCATTGCCTGGGGGGTGACAAAGTCAGCCCGCCCTACCCGCATGATGGTCAACCTGCCACGGCGGGCTTCGGCTCGCAACGTGACCGGCGTGATGCGGCCCCTGAAGAAAATCTGGCAAGCCTCCTTCAGGGTCAGCGGCGAATCCTCATAGGGATCTGGCGCGGTCACTACCTAACGTCCCCATCGCCTGCTTGCACAGCCTCCCATTTGGTCAGAACAGCCTCGCTCTTTTCCAGTGCGATTCGTCCGGCAAAAACCAGCATTTCGGCGTCACTCTCATGAACGCGATAGTTGCTATTTTCGGCCTGCGTCTCGAAATGGCTGTTTATCCAAGTGAGGACCAGACGGTTTGCCAAGACGGCGTCCCGCACTTCCGCTTCCAAGTCTCGATGGGTCAGGGCTGCGTTCATGACCGCACCGCCTTCCTGCTGCGAGCGTCGGCCAAAACTCTATTGTGGCAGGCGTCAATCGCCGCGTTCAGGTTTTCGGCAAGGTCGCGGGCGATCATCGCTAACGCGCAAATCTGATCGGCTAACGAACTGCGCACTCCATTCACGACAAACTCCTGCTCGGTCGTCTGGCCATAGAGGACCGCCAGCAGATGTGCGAGATTGCCGATGTCGGATTGCAAATCGTTCAGGTCTTCGGAAGGCGCGGTCATTTTGCGCCTCCATTCAGCTGGCCCATCGTCTGCACAACGACTTTCATGGCCGCCATGGCGTAGCGGTTGACCTCCAGCAGGAACCCGATTTCAAGGCCGGTTAGGTGGTTTTGAGACGGCAGCCGCTGTTCCTGCCTTACGTGGCACATGTCGTTGACGATGCAGCCGAGCAGGGTCGTGTTCCCGTTCGTCGGATACCGACCGATGTAGTTGAGATATTCCAGGGCTAGGGCGTGACCCTTGTCGCAGTCTCGGCTGTAACTGCCGGACGGCTCGACGTTCCAGTAATTGATGCCGCCGATGTCGCGCGGCTTCCGGTGCATGAAAGAGAGATCGTCGGCCGGGTGCGCCTGTTTGGCTCCCGAGCGCTTGGTTTGAACTTTCACGTTTGAAGTGCTATTTCTGTCTGTGGTCATCTTCTCTCACCGGGGTTGATGATTGGGGAGCCGCCTGCCAGGGCGGTTTCATTTCGGAACGGCGATCAGTTTGAGCTGCCAGGCTCGCTGGTCGCCGTTTTCGTTTCGTCCATGCGATTGCGGATGCACCTCACGATTTCTGAATTCTGTGAACTGCCATTCCGCGCGGCTTGCGAGACGATGAAAGCTTTCACGTCCGCTGGGAGTCTCATTAGAAATTTCGGGTCGGACCGACTCATGTCCCTTTCCTTCCGTTAACCATGGCGAAATATAGCACCGTGCTTTATTGTCGGCAATAGCACCGTGCTATATATCCAGTGCATGGCCCGTGAAGATCCACAGATAAACATCCGAATGCCGGCGGCGCTGAAGCTCCGGCTTGAAGACGCCGCGCTGGAGCTCGGACGAAGCGTAACCGCTGAAATCGTCTCCCGCCTGGAGCAGTCATTTGTCGGACCGAAGCATCCACCGCAAATCATCATCAGACTGGAGGCCCTGAAACAGGGGACGCCTTCTGTCGACATGCCACTGGGCCAGTTCTTCCAAGCGATGTCCGGCACCATGCGGGAACTGACGGAGGCAAAGAAGGCCGAAGAGCGTGCAGAAAGGCGAACAGAACGCGAGGCGCGCCGCCAGAACGATCCTGGACTTTCACAGCCCGTCGATTCTGCGCCAGGCGATGCCGAAGCGGTCGAGCGAGCCGCCAAGGAAGTCCTAACGCGGCGCCAGCGGAAGCTAGATCTGGAATAGGTCTGCGTCACGCGGTGCAGTCTTTAAGCAGGAACGTCATGACGGCGTGCGAAGCGCGTTCGTCTAAATCGTTCCCGACCTCGCCGCCATCGTAGCTGTCAAGCTTGTGTGACTGATAGTGCAGCCAGCCCCAGACCATAGCCATGACCTTGACGCCTTCCAGCGTTACCGGCTGGTGTTCAAGCATCTGTCTTGCCAGATCAGCGCAACGGTCGTGGGCCTCGTCGACTTCAGGGGTGCTGTTGCCGATGCTGGCAAGATCGGCGGCGGCGAAGGCGTCGCGCTCTGCGGCCCAGGCCCTACCGAACTCGACGCTAAGCGCCAGCAGTTCGGCCTCGAAATGGCAGGAAACGGCGTTCATCTTCTGGGCTCCATCGTTGATGAAGCCCAACCTTAAGGGGTAATTTCCCCTTTCGTCAATAGGCTATTTCCCCTCAAGCACTCTTCAACCGAAGATTGCCTTGGATGCCGCCTTGTTTAGCTACCCGGTGGAGTGACTTGGGCGGGAAGACGGTGAATATCTCGCCGACCCAGGCAAGATGGACGTTTTCGATCGGCTGGGCATTCCACGACATAAGGTTGACGCGCCCACTTTGATTGGCGCGGAAAATCGTCTTGATGAAGCGCCGGCCGTCCGTTGTCCGCACCGCTGCTTCCTCGCCATAAAAGCTTTCAATCGACCGGCGCTGTTCCCGATAGACGATCAGGACCGCCCCATCTCTAAACTGCGGGAGCATTGAACTGCCTCTGACCTGGAAGGCGATCATGTCCGCCGGCAAGGCAAAGGGCACGGGGATTTGCTCTAGTCCGTCTTCCGGCACTTGCTCGAAGTCTGGTTCAACCTCGGCACCAGCGCCGACAAAGCCCATCAGAGGGACCATCCGAGAGCCCTCTGTCGAGACATCCTCGCCCATGATCTCGGCAACGGTGGTGCCGAGTACGGCGACAAGTCGGGAGAACTTATCCAAGCTCGGGCGCCGCTTACGCTGAAGCATGTCCCGAACAAATGATTCATTGAGGCCCGCCGCCAGAGACAGCGATTTCATCGTGTGCCCTTGAGCTTCCATTCTCTCCCGAAACCTGGCTTCCCAATCACTGTCCACAGCGTTTTTTCCCCTTGCGATCAATGCGCTAGAGGGTTGTAGCCTATCGACGCTTGACCGTCACTAGGGTTTTAGCCTATTGGTTAATAGGAAATTTCCCCTTGAGGATCGAGATGGACACACGAACCGACCTTCTCTGCGAGATCGCCAGTTTCCAGAGCAAACTGAAGATGCCCGATTCCAAAATCGGCCAAATCGCGCTGAACGACCCGAAATTCGTCGCTCGCTTGAGGGAAGGTCGACGCTGCTGGCCCGAGACTGCTCAGAAGGTCCGCGACTTCATGGCGGCTGCTTACACCAGCATTACCACGGCCGACGGAACCGTGATCATCCGGGATATAACGAGCGGCGCGACGGCGTCAGGGCCGAGCCTCCCAGAAGCATATGCCGAATTGCGGCGCCTGCTGGAGATGCAGGCAGCATGATGATCCGCAAAGTCGCCAAGACCACAGCCGTCACCGGTCGGCCACTGACTGAGAAAGAAGCCGCAGCCCTCACAGTCCGTATCCGCAAGGCCGCTGACAACGTGTGGTCGCTACTTCTGGAAGCGCGGGAGCGCGAGGCCTGGAAGGCTCTGCGGTACGCAACCTGGGAAGCCTACGTCAACGCCGAGTTCGCTATGTCTCGGCGCAATTCCTACCGGCTCCTCGATTTGGGCCGGGTCGTCCGGGAGATCGAAGAGTTTGTGCCGCATGCGGCACAAATCACCCAGCGCGACGTGGCCGCGATCAAGGATGATCTGCCCGCCGTGAAGGCGGAAATCAGTGCGCGCGTTCAAGAAGGCGAAGAGCCAGAAAAAGCGGCCACAGACATTATCGCCAAAAAGCGAGCGGTGAAGGAAGCGGCGAAGATCGTGCACGAGCGGCAGCGCGACGAACACCGGGCCGCCCTGCCCGATGCGATCAAGCAGCGCGAACAGGCCCGTGCCGATGCCATGGCCAAGCAGATGAGCCAGCCAGGCGATGGCCTCGCAGAGCAGGACCACATTGCTGCGCTGGAGGAAGAGGTGCGCGTTTTGGAGGCGGAGAATGCTTCCTACCGCGCAGACATAGCGAAATTCGGCCCGATTCGCGTCCAGTTCGAGCAGGGCGGATTTGAGAAGATCTTAGCCGACAAGGACGAGGTGATCCGCACTCTCGAAACGAGGCTGTACAGCGAAAGCGCCGATAAAGCCTCTTGGATGAAGAGCGCCAAATACTGGCAAGCTGAAGCTCAGAAGCTGGGCTGGTCAGGGACCATCACCATCGACATTGATGCCGGTGATCCGACCAATGGCTGATGCTGGCGAAATCGTAGCGCGCCTCCGAGCGGCAGGCGCGAACGTCGTTCTCGACGGCGGCAAGCTTCACCTTGTCAATGCCAAGAAGCTGCCTGCGGGCTCGCTCGATTTCATCAAACGTCATGGCAAACAGATCGCGGCCCTTCTCGAAAAGGAAGGCGACTTCGACGAGCGTTCCGCGATCATCGAACATGATGGCGGGCTAAACCGAGCAGCGGCCGATGACTTTGCCCGGCTGTTGCTGGCCAGCACTCCAAAAGATGTAAAGCCTGCCGACTGGACGTGGTTCGTCGGCAAAGCCTCAGAGATTATTGATCGGAGGGCCACTTGAAGGAGCTCGTTCTTCGTCCACACCAGTCCCATGTCGAAGGCCAGCTTCGCGACCGGCTTCGGGCCGGCGTGTCGTGGATCGTGCTCGTTGCACCGACAGCTTTCGGCAAGACCGAAACGGCCATGTTCCTGATCAGGCTTGCCCTCCAGAAGGGATCGCGCGTCTGGTTCATGGTCGATCGCATCACCCTGGTGAAGCAGACCAGCGACCGCTTCAACGATTATGGCATCGACCACGGCGTCATCCAGGGCGACAACGGCATGAATGATCGCTACGCGCCGGAAAAGAACGTCCAGATCCTAAGCATCCAAACGTTTGAACGGCGCGATCTTGGCTATGAGCCCGACCTGATCTTTTACGACGAGTGCCATGCCCAGTACGCCGAAACGCTGGCGCGGCTTAAGCGGTTCAAGAAGACCAGGGTCATTGGGCTGACGGCAACACCGTTCACCGCGGGCATGGCTGAGAATTGGGACGGGCTGGTCAACGGCGCCACCGTCAACCGCCTGCTTCACGAGAAGTACCTGACGCCGCTGAAAATTATGGCGTGCGTTGCGCCAGACATGGCCGGGGTCAAGAAAAAGCCGAACGGCGAGTTTGCCGACGAGGAAGCCGGCCAGCGTGGTATCGTCATTGTCGGCGACGTTGTGAAAACGTGGGTCGAGCAGACCCAGGCGTTTTTCGGCCGCCCGGTCAAAACAATCGTGTTCTCGCCTTCGGTCCGCCATGGCGAGGAGCTTTGCCGGCAGTTCGCCGAGGCGGGATTCAACTTTCAGCAGATCAGCTATCTCGACAAGTCGGACAAGGAGCGGGACGACAAGATCGAGGAATTCCGCAAGCCAGACAGTGCCATTGACGGGCTTGTCTCCTGCGCGGTGCTGACCAAGGGCTTCGACGTGCCCGACGTGTTGTGCGGCATATCGTGCAGGCCCTACCGCAAGTCCTTCTCGTCACACATTCAAGAAATGGGCCGCGTCATGCGGACGGCGCCGGGCAAAGAGTTCGGTCTGTGGCTCGACCACTCCGGCAACTGCATATCCTTTGCCGAGGACACGGCCTGGCTCTACGAATACGGCGTCGACAGCCTGTCCAATGCCCAGAAGAAGGACAGCGAGGTCCGCGAGCCTTCGGATGTTGTCAGGCAGAAATACTATTGCGGCGGCTGCGGCATGCAGATGGAAGCCGCGGCAATCGCCTGCGCGTCTTGCGGTTGGGAACGGCCAAGGCGCGGTGAAATCCAGACAGTCGAAGGCGAACTGATCGACTTTGAAATGAGCACCAAGGCGGCGTTCCAACCTCGCAAGGGGCTGAGAGCGGGCTGCCTGGCCAATCCTCGCGCTATCTGGAATGCCGCGCTTGCCTATTGCCTGGCCAACGGGACCAGAGGCGAGGAAGCGTCTCGAAAATGGGCGTACGGAGTTTGGCGCGGCATCTATCCCAACTCGAAATTGCCGTACGGCCTATATGACGCGGCCTGCCAGTACGGCGCGGTTCAAACCGATGAGTACGGGCTAATAGAGCGGGAAATCCGCCAGTTCCGAAAGAAGAGCAATTCGAGGCGAGCTGCATGAGCATCGACGATGCGATCGGCAAAGCCTGCTCCACAGTCGGCATCATCCCGCCAAAGGGCCGCAGCTATGGCAAGTGGCTTCATACAGACACTCTCTCCGGCAAGAACGGAAAGGGTGACGGTCGGGTCATTATCAACGACACTCACGTGACCGCCTTTAATTGGCAGACCGGCGAGACCGTGACAGTCGGCATAGGTGGTGAGGTTGAGAAGCGCGATCGGCAGAAGATCGCAAAGCAGATCGAGTTCTCAAAACGGAAGCAAAAGGCCGACGCCGCGCGAGCCGCCAATGTGGCTTCAGCGATGCTGGCGACCTCAAGGACGGGGCTGCATCCCTATCTCGCGTCAAAGGGGTTCCGAGAGGAAAAGGGCCTTGTCATCGACGCCAGCGATGCGCGGCGGATCGGCGGCGATTATCTGGTGCCTGACACTGATCGCGCGCTGGCGTTGTTGGTGCCGGCGAGGATCAACGGCAAGGTCACGTCGGTTCAGATGATCTGGGAAGACGGCACCAAGAAGTTCCTGTTTGGGGGCGAGGTGTCGGGGGCCTCGCATAGGATCTCCGCCGGCGTGGATACGTGGCTGTGCGAGGGGTATGCCACCGGCCTTTCGATCCGGGCGGCGCTGCACGGCATGAAGATTCGCCCAACTGTCCTGTGCTGCTTCTCCGCCTCCAATATCGTCGCCGTCGCTCGCCACCTGGAGGGGCGAGTTTTTATTGGCGCTGAAAATGACAAGCCCCTTGTTCAGTTCGGCGGCTTGGGCGCCAGCGAGTTCTACGCGCGCAAAACATCGCTTCCCTACGGCATGCCGCCGGGCCTTGGGACGGACTTCAACGACCTCCATCAGCAATCGAGCATCTTTGTCGTGCAGCGAGCGCTGACAGCGGTCATGGCGCGCGCGGTGCGAAGGAAAGGCACCTCATGAAAAAGGAACTCGATAGTTCGAAAGCCGCCTTCAAGCTTGACCTGATTGAGACTGTGAACGCTGACCCAATGGTCAGTCCGTCCGATTTGAAGGTACTTGCCGCTTACCTCGCGGTGATGTCTTGGCCGCAAGGCAGGGCTTGGCTGGCATCATCCTTGGCTATGGCAATGACAGGCTTGAGCCATGGGCAATTCTGGAAAAGCCGGTCCCGGCTTCTCGGCAACAACGACGAAAAGCGGGCGTATCTTATCCCAGTCCGCAAGGGCGGGAAGGTCTCGACCTATCAACTGATCAACCCTTGGCGCGACGAAGCCCTGGACATGGTCGCTGCACGACTTGCCCATAACCGCGAAGTGCAACGGCAGAAAAAAGTAGCTCTGCGGGCGAAATCGTCAGTCCATAGAATGGAGGGACTAGAAGCCGATTTGTCCCTCCAAAAAGTGGACGGACAAGAAGGGGGTTGTCCCTCCAGAATTTGTAGTTCTGTCCCTCCAGATTTTGCACCCTATTCCCCCTTAGGGATTACCCCAAGAGAAGAAGGCGCCGTTGAAAAGACCGACGGCTCGAACGTCGTGCCCTTCAACAAGAGGAAGGCGTCGTGACGACGGGTTCGAAGCATGCCGCCGTTCTCCCGACGCAACCTTTTGTTCACCAAGCTCTACGCGAAAGGTGGGCAGCAACGGGGAATCTCGGGGAAACCCAAATCGGTCGGGTCGAGCCCTACGCGCTCGGCTGCAACGAAGCCTGCGCGCGCTCATGTCGAGGCGCCCCCGCTCAGGCTGAGCTGCGAAACAGGAAATCTTCAGTGGAACTGCTTAACCGCATTGCCCCAATTACTGCCGCCGATATCACCCCTCATGTACCTACTACGGGAGAACCCATTTGTGAGCGCGTCGATCCGACAACGCTCTACGTAGATCACCGATATCAACGCCAGATCGGCGATCGGGGTCGAAAGCAGATTCGGAAGGTAATTCAAAACTTCTGCTGGACGAAATTCAAACCGCCGATTTGCGCCTATGCGGAGCACGAGGGGCAAACCATTCTCAAAGTCCTTGATGGACAGCACACAGCAATCGCCGCCGCCAGCAACCCGCATATCGACCTCATACCCGTCATGATCGTCGACGCGCCGGACACGCAGTCACAAGCATCCGCGTTTGTCGGACAGAACACCCACAGGCTTGGGATTACTGCGCTACAACTGCACCATTCCGCAGTTCTGGCTGGCTATGATGAAGCGGTCGATGTTGACCGCACCTGTAAGCGCGCCGGGGTCAAAGTCTTAAAAAGTTTGCCTAAGACGGGCAAATATCAACCTGGTGATACCATCGCGATCGCGGCCATCAAGGGTCTTGTATCACGGCGCGAACCATTGGGCGCTCGTGTGATCCTCGAGGTCCTGGCAAACGCCCATTTGGCCCCGATTACTGCTTTGCACATTAAGGCGGCCGAATACGTCATGACTGATCCGGACATGTCGAAAAGGGTCGACCCTGAAGAGCTCACCAAGACGATAGGTGACATGTACCTCACTGCTGAGGACCAAGCCGGAATCCTGGCCAAGGATCAGCGAGTCCCGGAATGGCGGGCTCTCGCGTCGATCTGGTACCGCAAGACGAAGAAGAAGCGACAGGTGATGCGCCTGGTGGCGTGAAAAAACTCGGCGCCGCGCTGGGGTGGATCCCGCGCGGCGCGAATCTTGGAAGGAAAACAGTTGAACGCACAGACAAAAATCATCCCTGGCGGCAAGCAGCCTGCCTGGCTCGCAGTCCAGACCAAGCCGGGCGCCGAGTATCGCGCCATGACGGAAATGCAGCGCCTGGCGATCCCAGTGTACATGCCGCAATATCGGCATGAGTACCGGCACCATCGGACCAAGGCTTGGCTGGTGAAGAACTTCCCGCTGTTCCTCGGCTATATCTTCACGCCAGCCCACGATGTGAAGTGGGGTGCTTTGAATAGTTGCGATGGATTGGTTCGGAACGGTGTGTTGTGCGACGTTGAGGGCAAGCCGGTGCCGATCCCCGGCGATGATATCAAGGCAATTCGCGATGCCGAGGAAAAGGGTGTGTTCGACAAGATGCGCGACCATGGTCTGCGGATCAAAGCCGGTGAAGGCATAACGGTAATGGAAGGTCCTTTTGCCGGCGCTGACGCCGTAATGCTGACGGGCAGGAGCGTCAACAGCGTTCGGGTTCTTCTGGATATGTTCGGCGGCAAGGTCGTCGCTAGTGGGCCTGTTGCAAAAATTCAGAAAAAGGAATAGAGTCCTACCAACTGATTTGGCGATACGCCTGTCTGCGCGGGGCTTCACAGTCACCAGCCGAGGCGATGAGGGGCAAGATCGCCGCCCCGACCCCTGACGAAGTTTATTCGAATTCTGAGTTCGGCACCGAAATCCGGTCCCCGGTACTCCTTGATGCGCTCAAGTTCGAAGGTGACCAAGGCGACTAACGATGTCCGTCATTCGCTCGGCCACAAGATATCCGACTCCTGGCCCGCAAAAGATTTCAGTGCCGTGTCCGCTATGATGCGGGTTCATCGAAATGGCTTGATCAAAGTTGATCGCGACGGGTGTGTTCAGATCTTTGTCTGTGAGTGTGAGCCACATAGCGCCCTCCCAAGTTGATGAGACCAGCAAAGCATCTGGCTCAACGCTGCGCCGACCTCTGCAAGCATATTAGTCTACGCTAATATCTTAACTTCCCGCTAGCGGCTTTGTTCCTCCACACCATGTCGCAATTGGCGGGTTTGGCCTCATCCGTGAAATCGCTGATAGCCATCACCGAAGCCTGGGTTTCGAACAAACGGCCTGTGTGAGGACTGAAGATCCACAAGCAACTCACGTATGCGACCGCCAAGGAGATCAACAGAGCGGTCGCGACGGATAGAAGGTGCATAGGTGGGCCTCTTTATTGCAGACCCGCTCACAACCGCCTGCAACCTGATCGGTTCGCCATGAAATATTTACCTTGTGGGCATGGTTTACGAATGGTTTAGCCGGCACGTCGGACGAATTGAGCAATTTTATAAAAGCTCAGCAATTTCTCACAATGCCTACATGCGCTCGGGCCGCCTAAGCTGATCATTGCGCGTTGGTCTGCCGGCCCCGATACCTCCGCTACCCCTACCAACACTGTCTTGCCAGGTTCATACTCGGGCGAGTGACAACCGATGGGAGGGTACCAAGTGCAAATCCGAGCCGATACGCTGATAGTTGCTGCTGCTATTCTGCTGGGCAGTGGGGTGCTGGCCAAGACCCAATCACCGCCAGCGCCAAACTGGCTGGTGGCTTCCGGTAGCGGCATGATGATTTTCGATGCTTCGTCGAAAACGGCTTACCATTGCGCGGTGATATCAAACACCGGAAAGGGGCCTTTCGTGTCCTGCTACAAGGGAGCATCACTCCCCTAACTGCGGTACTGGTCGGGACCCAAACAGATGGATCCGCTCAGGTTCCGACCAGGCGCTTTTCCGTTACATCAAGTGAGCAATGGCAATCAGAGCGTAAGCCATCGCGATAAGGACGTCTTTCATAGCGTTCTCCTTTCTTCACCTATGAGGGCTTACCGATCAAATGGTTGCCGCGACCAACCGGCCGCCGATCTGGCCCATGCGCTCCCGTAAGGTGCCTTAGTGCAGAAGAAGCCGCATCCTCGCTCCCTAGAAGCTGAGGCATACCGCAAGCTCTACCGGGACCCTCGCTGGTGCGGCCCTCAGGGCATACGACGCCAAGCCCTGCGCCGCGATCTATGGACCTGCCAGCGGTGCGGATGCCTGGTCATCGAAGGCAATCGCCATCATCCGCAAGCGGCGGTCATCAATCACAAGATCGCGCACAAAGGCGATGAGACGCTGTTCTTCGATCTCGACAACACTGAGACAGTTTGCAAGAGCGACCATGACACGCTGATCCAGCGCGAGGAGGCTCGAGGCTATACGATAGGCGCCGACATCAACGGCCGGCCGGTGGATCCGAACCATCCTTGGAACGCCCGTCAAATAAGCTAGTCGCGGACGAACCTCACCTTCTGATCTGATGGTATCAGGAAAGCCGAGTAGCCGGCCTTGCGCACAGCTCGGTTGGGGGATGAACGCTGTTCGTCTCTCACGACATTTGCCCAATATTGAGGCCGCGTCCGAGCGCTAGTCGGAAGAGTGTCCCCGACAATAGCCTCGATTTCCTCAATCGACAGGACAATTTCGCGAGTGCGTTGGTTGTTCAGATAACGCGTAAGCAGTTCATAGGTCGCCATTTGCCCTCCAACACGTCATTCTCAACCAGGATTATCACCGTAGCACGGATATCGCGTAGTGGGAGGGCGGGTCGAAAGTCATCGACCTCGCCGGCCGGTACCCGCGTCCCCCCTCCGTTTTTGCGGCAAATGAAATCAGAACAAAAAGTTAAGGGCACCCCATAGGGTGGAAGTGCAATGGACGTGATCGAAGGTACTGGATCACTGGTAGTGGAACCCGATTGGACCTCGCTGTTCAACGACGATCTCGAGATCGCGGCGGCACGGGAACATTGGCGCATCGTCACCACCGAGTTGAAGGATCGTCAGCTGTTGGCGGCCGCGAATGGGCACTCGATCCAGCGGCTGGTGTGCGCATACCTCATGTTCGACCGCATGTATCGCGAGGTCGCGGAACATGGCGTCGTCAGCAAGCCACGCCGAGGCAACAGCAAGTCGATTGCGAGGATCAGCCCCTATTTCACCGCCATGCGGGAGGCTGGCTCAGACGCATCGGTGCTGGAGCAGGAATTGGGCATCTCGCCGCGGCGTCGCGGCTCGGTGACGAAGGCCGAGCGCAAGCAGCGCACACAGCGAGCATCAGATGCCTATTTCGGCACGGCCAGCGGCTGACGATCTCGCCACGCTCTACGCGTGCGACGTTCTGGACGACAAGATTGTTGCGGGGGACCTAGTCAAGGCGTCCTGCCAGCGTCATTTGCGCGATCTGGATAACGGTTCATCTCGCGGGCTGACATTCAATGCGGATAAGGCGAAGCGAATTGCGGGTTTCTTTCCGTCGGTCTTGACGATCACGGAAGGCGAAAAGGTCGGCAAGCCCTTCCAGTTGCTCAAGTGGCACGGCTTCGTTGCCGCCTCGATCTTCGGCTGGCAGCGCACCGATGGGCTTCGACGTTTCCGCACAGCGTGGATGGAAACCGGCAAGGGGCAGGCCAAGTCGCCGCTGATGGCGGGCGTCGGGCTCTACATGATGGGTTTCGACGGCAAGAAGCGTGCTGAGTGCTACGCGATCGCCGGCGACAAGGACCAAGCCAAGGTCGTTTTCAACGACGCGGCCGCCATGTGCCGGGCAAACATGCCCGATCGGAACGAGGATGAATTCGAAAGCCTGGAATCGTCGGGCCGCGTCATTATTCGCGGCACTGGCGATCTGGCCTGGATGATCGAGCACCCGGAAACGGGATCGAAGTTCCTCCCGCTCGCCAGCACGGACGCAATCGCCGGACCCCGCCCATACTTCGTGGCGGCCGACGAGATCCACGAAATGAAAACGTCGCACTCTATCCAGACATGGAAGGCGGCGATCGACAAGATGAGCGGCGATCCGCTGATGATGCTTGGCACCAACACGCCGGGCACCAATCAGATCGTAGGTTCTGAATATTCTGACCTGTTCACTCGGGTCATCACCGGCCAGGTGGAAGACGACAGCCTTTTCGGCGTCATCTACCGGGTCGACAAGCGCGATGAAGAAACCGTTTTCGACAACGAGGCGGTCTGGCCGAAGTCCATGCCGGCGCTGGGCGAGACGTTCCCGATTGAGAACGTTCGTCGCAAGGTAGCGACCGCCAAGCTGATGCTCTCGGAAGCGTTGTCGACGAAGCGGCTTGTCTTCGGCATGCGCGTCGGCACGGAAGGCTTTTGGGTTTCCGAGGAAGCTTGGAATTCCTGCCAAGGCACGGTCGACGAAACGGAGATGGCCGGCGCCGACTGTTGGCTTGGCCTCGACCTGTCGAAGAAAAACGATTTGACGGCGCTGTCGGCGACATGGCGCAAAGACCTGAAGCTCCACACCAAGACTTGGTATTTCACGGTCAAGAAGGGCATCGAGGACCGCGCCCGCGACGACAACGCACCTTATCCGGAGTGGGTTGCGGCAGGGCTGATGGAGGCCACGCCTGGCGCCACGATCAGCTACGAGTTCGTAGCCGCGAAAATCCAGGCAATCTGCAAGGTCCATAACGTCAAATACCTGGCCTTTGACCCCGCCAAAATCGACGACTTTATCGACGCCTGCGAGCGGATCGACTTCGAGGTGTGGAAGTACGAGGGCCCCGACGATCCGACAGGCACCGGATTGATGCTGGTCAGGCATGGGCAAGGGACGCGGATCGTATTTCAGGAACGTGCGCTCTGCATGCCGAAGTCTATCGAGCGGCTTGAGGACGCGATCTTGAACGGCGACATCGTGATCGATGCCAGCCCAGTCACGACCATGTGCGCGGCGAACGCGGCGATCGTGGCCGACGCGATGAACAACCGGGCTTTCGACAAGAAGCGCTCACGCGGACGTATCGACGGAATGGTGTCCATCGCCGAATCCACGGGCGCGGCGACCAGCGAAATTCAGGAAGAACCGGTCGATTTCGCCTCGATCATCGCGAACGCAATGGTGGTTTGATGGCCGTTTTCGGTGCTGATGGATGGTTCGGA
Organism: Mesorhizobium sp. B2-2-4; assembly: GCF_006442375.1. Classification (NCBI taxonomy): domain Bacteria; kingdom Pseudomonadati; phylum Pseudomonadota; class Alphaproteobacteria; order Hyphomicrobiales; family Phyllobacteriaceae; genus Mesorhizobium; species Mesorhizobium sp. B2-2-4. The sequence goes on from NZ_VFWB01000003.1 coordinate 305,610, forward strand.
AGCATCTTCTTCCGCAGTGCATCCTACAAAGCGAAGCTGACCGGCGGCGACGATCCGGGCCAACGCCACGATGAGCAGGCCAGGCCACTGACGCCTGATGTCGCAATGCAACTCGGCACGGTCTGGTCGTGTGTGCGCCTTCTGTCGGAAACCATCGGCACGTTGCCGCTCGGCGTCTATCGGAAGGATGCTCAAGGCAAGCGCACCGCCGATTCTGCGCATGGTCTCTATGGATTGATACACGACAGCCCCAACGCCGACATGACGGCGGCCGAATTTTGGGAAGCTGCGGTCGCCAATCTCTGTCTTTGGGGCAATTTCTACGCTGAAAAGGTGATCGGCGCCGGCGGGTTGCAGTCGCTGAACTTCCTCTATCCCGACCTGATGGTGGTCAAACGGGATCGCTACGGGGCACGAGTCTATGTCTACAGCGATCCAAAGGGCCGCCGCGAGTACCGGGAAGACGAGATTTTTCACGTTCGCGGCTTCGGCGCGGGTGGTGATGTCGGGCTTTCCCCCATCTCCTATGCCCGAAAGACGCTCGGCCTGGCGATCGACACCGACATGGCCGCGACAAGCGCGTTCCGGACTGGAACGAGGCCTTCAGGTTGGCTGATTGTCCCCAAAGGGTCGACGAAAGACCAAAAAAGGGAATTGCGCGAGACCTTCCTCGATCCGGTGACCGGTGCGCGTAGCACAAGCCGCGCCGGCATCCTCGAACAGGGCATGGATTGGAAGAACTTCGAAGGCATGCCCGCCGAGGACCTGCAATTGTTGCAGGGTCGCGCGTTCAACGTCGAAGAACTATGCCGCTGGTTCCGTGTGCCGCCCTTCATGGTCGGTCATACGGAGAAAACGACCAGTTGGGGCACCGGCCTTGAACAGCAGATGATCGGTTTTCTGACCTTCTCGCTGCGTCCGTACCTGACCCGCATCGAACAGGCGATCAAAAAGCAGCTCATCGACGTGAAAGAGCGTGCTTCAGTCTATGTCGAATTCAACCTTGAAGGGCTTTTGCGCGCCGACAGCGCCGGCCGCGCCGCGATCATGTCGGTGCAGGCACAGAATGGCCTGAAAACCCGCAATGAGCTTCGCGCCAAGGAGAACGATCCGCCGCTACCAGGCGGCGACGTTCTGACCGTCCAGTCCAACCTCTTGCCGCTGGACCAACTCGGCCAGAACGCCGGCGCAGGCGATCAGCAGGCGCGCACCGCCCTCCTGGGATGGCTCGGACTCGACCAACTCATTGAACAGGCCGTCAAGGCCCGCATTGGCCACAACGGCGGCCTCCACTGGAGCAGGATCAATGAACCGCAAGCATCGGACGTTGAAGGTGCGCGACTTCGACCTTCAGGTGAAGGCAGTCGGCGATGACGGAGCGTTCTCGGGCTACGGCTCGGTGTTCGGCGTAGTCGACAGCTACAAGGAAATCGTCGCTCCTGGCGCCTTCGCCGAAAGCCTTAAGGAGCTCGCCGCCAAGGGCCGGCCGGTTCCGGTCCTCTGGATGCACCGGGCCGACCAACCGATCGGCATCTGGGACAAGTTGGAAGAAGACGAAAAGGGCCTGATCGGCTCCGGAACGCTGCTCATCAGCGACGTTTCGCAAGCGCGTGAAGCCCATGCGCTCATGAAGGCGCGCGCCGTCACCGGTTTGTCGATCGGGTATTGGGTGCGGGAATCGTCCTACGACGAAAAAACCGGCATCCGCACGCTGACCACGCTGGAACTCGTCGAGGTCAGCCTGGTCACGTTCCCGGCCAACGATGAAGCCCGAGTCGAGGCTGTCAAATTCAAGCTGGCGCACGGCCAGCTACCGACCCTTCCCGAATTCGAGAGCTACCTACGCGAGGTAGGGTTTTCGAAGTCCCAGCGCGTGGCAATCGCCAATCACGGGCTGGCCTATCTGCTCCGGAGCGAGTCCGAGGGCGCGGCGACGCAGAGCGAGGGCTTGAAATCCCTCTCGGACACACTGGCGGGCTTCAGCCTGCCGAAACTCGGGGCTTAGGAGGCCCAATCCCATGAAGACGATGATGATTGCTCGCGCGCTGCTCGCCAGCGTCGCAATGGACGCGCATGCCTACGAGCGCGGTCGTGAGTTCGGCCGCAAGGAAGCCGGCGAAACCGAACCGGACATGAAGGCCCTGGCGGCCGGCCTCAAACAGGCCACCGACGAGGTGAAAAAGTTCGCGGAAGACGCGGACAAGAAGCTGAAGTCCGGCGAGGCCATGACGACGGAGGCAAAGAAGGCCGCCGACGAAGCACTGGTCAAGCTCAACGAGATCGCGGCCCGGATGACCGAGGCCGAGCAGAAGCTCGCGCGGCGCGGTGGCGAGGATCGTCAGGAAGAGAAATCCATCGGCCAAAGCGTGGTCGAGGACGAGTCGGTCAAGGCGTTCCTGGCCGACCGGGCGCGCGGCAAGAGCCGTGTTTCCGTCTCTTTGAAGGCGATTACCACGTTGGGCACCGGTGCTGATACCGCTGCCGGCGCACTCGTCACGCCGCAGCGCGTCCCGGGGATTGTCACCCCGCCCGAACGTCGCATGACGGTGCGCGACCTGCTCACTCCCGGCCGGACGAACTCCAACTCGATCCAGTTCGTTCAGGAGACGGGCTTTACAAACGCCGCTGCTGCGGTGTCGGAAGGTGCATTGAAGCCGCAGAGCACGATCGAGTATGCGGAAGAGACTGCCAAGGTCGCGACCATCGCGCACTGGGTGCAGACCTCACTGCAGATCCTCGACGACGCTCCGCAGCTTCAGTCGGCGATCGACGGGCGTCTGCGCTACGGCCTGATGTTCGTCGAAGAGCAGGAGATCCTGAAAGGCGATGGCACTGGCGTGCATCTTCTGGGCATCATCCCCCAGGCGACCGCCTTCTCTTCGCCGATCCCGCTCAGCACCGGCGTCACGATGATCGACCAGATCCGCTATGCCATGTTGCAGGCGGTGTTGGCCGAATATCCGGCGACCGGTCACGTTCTGCACCCGACCGATTGGGCGCGTATCGAAACCATGAAGGATGAAGTCGGCCGCTATATCATCGGCAATCCGCAGGATGGCACCACGCCGACCCTGTGGCGCCTGCCGGTGGTCGAGACGCCGGCAATGACCGTCGACAAGTTCCTGACTGGCGCTTTCAAGCTCGGCGCTCAAATCTTCGACCGCCAGGAGGCCAACGTCCTTCTGTCGACCGAGGACCGCGACAACTTCATCCGCAACATGGTCACCATTCGCGGTGAAGAGCGTCTGGCGCTCTGTGTCTACCGTCCGGAGTGCTTCATTTACGGCGATTTCGGCAACGTCTGAGTTCGGCTCATCAAGGCTGGCGGCTTCGGTCGCCCGCTCTATGAACCGAAGGAGGCTGCAATGCAGAAACAGAAATACCTGGTCCTTCGCGAGCATGGAGCTTTCGTCGAGGGCGATACCCGTGACCTGACCCCGATCGAAGCGGGGCGACTGGAAAAGCTTGGAGTGATCGAGAAGATGAAACAGGCTCCGCAAAACAAGATGATGAGGGAGGCTGAAAACAAGGCCCGCCCTTTGGAACAGCGCCAGGATGGTTCCCAGACTGGTCAGGGCAAACCGTTGTCATCGTCGCAGGAGGACCATCAGCGAGCGACGCGCCGCTCGGACAAGTCCAAGGACGCTGCCGAGTAATCACCATCAACAACTCCTGGCGCCTCGCGCCATGGGCGGACGTTCTCTACGCCTGCGACTATTCGTGGTGGAGAGCGTTTTCTGGGGTTCCAGAGTTCAACGGTATCAAGATCAGCCAAGACCCGGCTTGCGATAGATCGCCTTGGGGCATCCATCGCGTCACCATCGTAAAGGACAACGACCGGCTGCTGGTCAAACAGCCTGGCGTGCTCGGCTGGGGTGGCAACAGCGGGTTTCACGCACTGAACCTGGCGGTGCAGTTCGGAGCATCGAAAATCATCCTTGTCGGTTACGACATGCGACTTGATCATGGTGTTCACTGGCACGGTCGTCATCAGCACGGCCTCAACAACCCGACAGCTCGCAACGTCGAGCGCTGGTGCCGTGCCGTCGACGGTGCGGCGGACGTGATCTCCAGCCTCGGCATTCGAGCCATCAACGCCAGCCCAGTCTCGAGACTGACGGCCTACCCACAGATGAGCCTTATGGAAGCGCTGACATGCTGATCAGGAAGACCATTCCGGAAGGCCTTGTGATCTCGGTCGCAGACTTCAAAAATCGCATCCGCTTCGAAGGCGCGCCGGATGAGGAGAAGGACGACATCGAACGCATCATTCGTTCGGCAACGACGCGCTACGAGACGCGGACCCGCCGCACGATGCTGCCAACCGAATTCGAGTGGCGTGCGCCTGGCTGGTCTTGCATTGAAATTCCGGTGGTTCCGATCCGAAGCGAATTCGTCGTGGTTTACCTCGACCCTGCCGGCACCGAGCAGACGCTCGATCCGTCACAGTGGCAGGCACACGTCAACGAGGATCGCGGAGCTCGTATTGAGTTCAACGGCAGCTCTTTCGCCCGACCTGCCCTGTCGACGACGACGTGGTTGCCGGTGCGGGTCCGATTTTCAGCCGGCTATGACGATCCGGAGCAAAGCGGCTCCGGTGACGATCCGGCTCTGTCGCAAAACCCGATGGACATCCAGGCAATCTTTATGCTCGCAGCCCATTGGTACGCAAACCGGGCGACAGCTTCGGACAAGCCGATCACCAGTGTTCCGGCGGGCTTCGAGGAACTCAGCGACGAGCGGCGGATCTACGGATGATCCATCATCGCGCGACCATTCATCCGAAGGCCCATGTCGATCCCGACGCGGTGCAGATCGGCGCTGGCAGCAAGGTGTGGCAGTTCGCGACCGTGATCATGGGTACAGTGCTCGGCGAGGATTGCTCTGTCGGGGCCTGTGCCGTGCTCACCGGCCCGATCTTCGGCGACCGCTGCAAGATCTCTTCCGGCGTCGTCATGGGGCCGGGCTTTCAGATCGGCAATGACGTGTTCGTCGGCCCGAATGTCGTGCTGGCGAATGATTGCTGGCCGTCCGTTGATGTCGGTGGCTACGACGATGCAAAGCTGCGGGACGGCAACCATTTCGCGGTTCGGATTGAGAATGGCGCTATGATCGGCGCCAATGCCGTCATCCTGCCGGGTGTCACCATTGGCGCCGGCGCCGTCGTGGCGGCCTGCTCGCGCGTGACGCGCAACGTTCCGCCTGGTGGGGTATGGCGCGCCGAGAACGGCTACATCGCCCAGGTGCCCGCGGACTGGCGGCAGAAGCGCATGCGGTTGGCCAAAGCATGCTGACCGTCGCGACGCTACTCTGGCAATCCAACGGCAAGTCGCGCGACTTCTCGCGCTGCTATGACGAGACGTGGGTCGAAAAGCTCTACCGCGGCTTTCGGCGCAATATGACGGTGCCTTTCCGCTTCATCGTGTACACCGACCGGGCCTACGAGTTTCAGGAACCAGTTTTTGAGATCGTCAATCCGGTGCTTGGCCAGGGCGGATATGCTGATTGCATCCGCCCCTATGAAATCGGCGGCCCGATGATCCTCTGCGGCCTGGACACGGTCATCGCCGGTAACGTCGACCACCTCGCCGAATACTGCCTGACGGCAAAGCGCTTCGCATTACCTCGAGACCCGTATCGACTGTCGCGGGCCTGCAATGGTGTCGCGCTTGTGCCGGCCGGCCACGAACTGATCGGGACGGCCCATGAAGGCGAGAACGACATGGAGTGGGTTCGGAAGTTCCCGCACCGGTTCATCGACGACGAATTCCCCGGCCACGTCGTGTCGTTCAAAGGCACGGTGGAAAAACGCGGCCTCGGCGACGCTCGAATTGTTTACTTCCACGGCGAGCGGAAGCCTCACCAATTGCCGAACGTTCAATGGATCAAGGAGGCCTGGGTCTGATGTGGGTCAAGTTCACTGCCGACTACGACTTCTCGCCCGATGACCTGAAAGGCCGCCACACGACAGCCTACAAGGCCGGCATGGTACAGAATGTCACCAGGGAATGCGCCGAGAAGGCAATTGCTGCCGGCAAGGCAACGGCAACCAGGCGCGCCGACAAGATCAAGGAGACGGCCTATGTCGATGCCAGCTGACGCTGGTAGCCTTCGCCAGCGCGTGGTCTTTGACAAACGTGGCTCCGGCTCGGATGGCGGCGGCGGTGTCGTCACTGGATGGCAGGAGCAGTTTTCGTGTGCTGCGGCTTACGTCCATCGTAACGTTGGCGAAGCCGTCATGAACGACCGCCTTCAAGGCAAGCACACTCAGGTGATCCGCGTGCGCGCGACATCGTTGACGCGGCCAGTGACCACTGGCTGGCGCGTCCGCGATGCTCGCAAAGGTACTATATTCAATATCCTCGACGCGACCGAGTCACAGGATCGGGCCTGGATTGATCTTCTGGCACAAAGTGGCGGCGCTTCGGGATGAAGATTGCCGGCAAACAAAAATTCCTTGGCCAGATCGCAGCCCTTCCTGCGGCCATGCGCGACGAGATCAAGAAGGCGCTCGTCGTGTCGGCGGAAGAAACGAACGATCTTCAGCAGCGCTTTGCGCCGGTCAAGGAAGGCAAGCTGAAGCGGTCCATCGGCTATGTGTTGGGCGATGAAGCGCCAGAAGGTGCGGGCCTCTCCAGTGCGCCGGCGAAAGGCTCGACCGATCTGACCGTGACCATGTTCGCCGGCGACGCCACGACCATGGTACAGAACAGCCGCGGCGTGGAATTCCAGAATGCTGTGCTACAGGAATTCGGCACGAAGAAGATGCCCGCCAATCCTTTTTTCTTCCCCGGCTTTCGCATCGGCAAGAAGCGAGCCAAGCCGCGGCTGGCGCGCGCCGTCTCGACAGGCGCCAAGAAGGCTTTCCGCAAATGATCGGCGATCAGTTGCAAAGAGCGATCTATGCCGCGCTCACCGCCCCGGTGTTGCCGATCGTGGGCGCGAAGGTCTTCGACACCGTGCCTGCCGACACGCCGTCGCCATACATCAAGATCGGTCCGGCGCAAATATTCGATGACGGCACGGCTTGCGTCGACGGCTGGGAAGTCTTCACGGATATCGACATTTGGTCGGAGCCAGATACCGGCAGCAAGCTCGAGGTGATGGCGATAGGCGCCGCTGTCGTGCCGCGGCTTCTTGGCGTCACCGGCGTCGATGGCTTCACGGTCGTCCTCGCCGCCATCGAAAGCGTTCGCTATCTCGACGATCCGGATGGCGTCAGCAAGCACGGGATAATTTCCGTGCGCCATGTCTTGGAACCAGCCTGACCTCTCTCACGCGAAAGGAAATATCGATGCCTACACCAGTCAAGGTGCTCAACGGCGAGCAGCTGCTCGTCCAGATCGGCGATGGCGCCTCGCCGGAAGTGTTTACGGCCGATTGCCTGATCAATACTGATCGCGGTATCCAGTTCTCGTCCGACACCACTGACGACGTCATTCCCTACTGCGACGCGCCGGATACACCGGCATGGAAGCAGGTGACCAAGGACGGCCTGTCGGCGACCATCACCGGTTCCGGCAAGCTCAACACGCCGTCGGTTTCGGACTGGAACGACTGGTTCATCGGCGATGATTCCAAGAACTGCCGCGTGCTGCTCAACGGCGTTAGCCTCGCCAACGGTGGCGGCTATTGGGCCGGCGCCTTCAAGCTCACCCAATGGGAGGTGACCGGCACGCGCAAGCAGAAGGCGGAAGTGTCGGTCACGCTGGTTTCCGATGGTCCGGTCGACTGGACGCCGGCGGCGGCATGACACAGCACGGCACGATCGACATCCGCCTTGCGGGTGTCCTCACCACCTACAGGCTAGGCATGGCCGAGATCGAGGAGCTTGAGGCGGAACTCGACATGTCGATCTTCCTCGCCCAGGCCGCTCTTGCGTCCGAACTGCCGTTCCTTCGGCAAAAGCAATGGCGCCACATCATACGCCTCGGTCTCATCGGTGCCGGCGTCGAGCGCGATGCGGCCGATGCGCGCACGTCAGCAATGATCGAGGAATACGGCCCTGTCATGGGGCAGGCGGTTGCCTTGAGGATTCTCGGTGCTGCCCTCGGAAAGGTCTATGGGGACGCGCCATCGGGGGAACAGACGGCGAAGTCGAGCCAGCCCGGATCGACTTCGCCGCCGTCTACGGGAACGCGGTCCTGATGGGCATCCAGAATGTCGGCGCGCTTTCTCTCGGGCAATGGATCGCCATCGGGCGTCAGTGGAACAAGGCCCACGGCGGCAAGCCTGGCGCGCCAAGCGATGATGAGTTCGAGGCGGCGGTGCAGGCGGCGCGAAGCCTGCATTAGGGGGCACTATTTCTGCTTCTCTACCAGGGGGCGAGCTTTATCCAAAACTTCGACCAGGTTATTCCTCAGAAAGTCGTTCTCGCTTAGATTTCCGTTATTTAGGCAATGAACGACGTTTGCTACGCGCCAATGTCGTTCTGTGTTGCCTGATTTTAAATCATCAAGCAGCACATCGCACATCGCCTGCATGTCCCGTGCCTCTTGTCTTTGCTTGGACTCGGCTGCGCGCTGATGATCCACCCATACAAAGTAGCCGATGGCTGTCATCAAAACGAGGCAAGCTGCGGCGATCAGCCCTTTTAACCAATTGTCCAAGGTGCCCCCCCATGGCCATCGAAGCCGAGCGTCTGCTCGCGATATTCGAAGCACGTTTCACGTCGCTTGAAAAGGCACTGGTCAAGGCACAGGCGCAGTCGAGCTCGGCATTTTCCTCGATCGAGGCGGACGGCACGAAGGCCGAGACTGCGCTGTCCAACATCGGCAGCAAAGGATCGCCCGGCATCGACCGGGCTGCCAAGTCGATCAAGGCCTTCAAGGTTGAAACCGGCAACCTCGCCGCGCAGTTCAACGATATCGGCGTGCAGCTGGCCGGTGGACAGTCTCCTTTTCTGATTGCCCTCCAGCAGGGCACGCAGATTACTCAAGCGCTCGGCCCGTCCGGCGTGAAGGGCGCGGTCGCCGCAGTCGGCGGCGCATTCCTGTCGATGATAAATCCCGTCAGCTTGGCGACAATTGCGATCATTGCCGGCGGCGGCTTCGTGGTCCAGTATTTCGCTAGCCTCGTATCAGGTGGCGAAAAATCCGCGGAGACGTTGAGGCAGGAAGCCGAGTTGATCGACCGCGTCACCGCGAAATGGGGTGAAGCTCTGCCCGCGCTCAAGGCTTACAACAACGAACGGCAGCGGCTGAAGGACCAAGCCGATATCCTGCAAGCGGGCGACATCGAAATCGGCAAGCAGTTCGAGGATGCGCAGCAAAAGGTAGTGGCGCTTAATGTCGATCTTGCCAATGTCCTCGACCAGGTGCAGGGCATCGCTAAGCCGGGACAGCTGACCGACCTGCAAGCCGATTTCAGGAAGCTGGCTGACAGCATCCAGGATCATACCGCCAAGGCCGAGGATGCCAGGAAGGTCGAGCAGGATCTCGCCGCGATATTTGCCCAGTCCGGCGTGCCGGCCGTCAACGCCATGGCGCAGGCAGTCGCGATTCTTGCCGCCGTTCTCGACAATGCCACGGCGGCGCAAGAACGCCTGAATACCCAGACTGCGGCGGCCGCCGGCCGGCCGCAATTTCCCGGCTCCGGCGGCGCTCGACGCTTTGCCAATGGCGAGAGAAACACGGTCGACTTGCCGGGATCAGCCCCGACGCCAGACAGCGCTCCCAACCGCGAAGACATTCTCGCTGCTCAGGACAAGGCGGCTGCGGCGGCGGCCCGCCGCGCTGCCCGTCCACAGCGCCTCTCCGCCGACGATCATATCAAGGAAGACATTCAGGGACTGAAGGATCGGACGGAGGCTTTGCGGCAAGAGGCCAGCATGATCGGCCTCACCTTTGAAGAGCAGCAGAAGCGCAAGATGGCGCTGGACCTCGAACAGGAGGCGTTGCGCCGCCTGCGTGAGGAAGCCGCTAAAAAGGGTGTCACGGACCTCGACGCGGTCCACCTTTCACCCGATCAGATCGCAACCATCGACGCCGCCTCGGCCGCTTACGGCCGTCAGGCGGAGGTCCTGCGAGAAGTACAGAAAGAGCAGCAGGACGCCGAGCAGGCGTCGGGTGAATTCTATGACACGTTCAAGTCCGGAGCGATGGAAGCAATATCCGGCGCGAAGAGCCTGGGCGACGTGCTGGCTGATCTGGGCAAGAAGTTTGCCGATCTGCTCTTGAACAGCGCCTTCGATAGTCTTTTCGCACCTGCCTCCGGCAGCAGCTCCGGCGGTTCGTTTGGCGGAATTTTCGGCCTCCTCGGGAAATTCATCACCGGCAGTTTTGCCGGCGGGACACGCTCCGCGCCGGGTGGTCCAGCGATCATCAACGAACGAGGCGGCGAGATCGTCGACCTGCCAAGCGGCAGCCGCGTGTATCCGCACGACGTGTCAATGCAGATGGCTAAGGTCTCGGCCTCCGGTCCCAGCGCCGCCATTACCTACGCCCCGTCGATCACGGTCGGCCCCAATGCGCAACCGGGCGTAACCGAGCAATTGCAGGCGGTGATGAAGCAACAGCAGCGTGAGTTTACCTCCAACGTCGCGAAATCGCTGCGCGAAATGAAGATCAAGGGTATCCGTGCATGACGATCGACCTGCCGGCGGTCCGGTTCCAACTGACGCGGCCGGCTCTGGTCGACTCCGTCTCGGTCGATCGCGCGGGCGAGCGCTATGTCGGCTTCATGGAATATGCCGATTCCTATTGGCAGATCCCGATGCGCACCAAATCGCTGCGCGCCAGCGAATTGATGCTGGTACAGGCGTTCGGCGCACAGGCCAGGCTCGGCAAGGTCACCGTCGTCTGGCGTCCGGTCGATATCTGCCTGCCGCAGGCCTATTGGGGCAATCCCACCGCGCCTGCTTTGGCCGATGACGGCAACCTTGTCTCGGTCACGAACGGCTTCACCGTCGCGATCAACGGCGTCGTCAACGGTCTGACCATGATGCCGGGCGATCTGTTCTCGTTGCAAAAGGCTGGCAATCGCTCGCTGCATCGCGTCGTCGTCGGCGCGGTCGCGGCGGCCGGCGCGATCGGCCTCACGGTCGAGCCGGCGATACCGGTCTACATCACCGCCGGGGCTATCGCCAAGTTCCTCAATCCGGAACTGAACTGCCGCGTGGTGCCGGGCTCCTTCGTCATTCCCGACGATCACAAGCCGGTCGCCGCCTTCACCCTGGTCGAGGTGCCGAAATGACCTTCCCGACCCGCTTGCAGGACCTGCTCGAGGAGGGCCGCGTCGTCATTCGCAGCATGATCAAGTTCCAGCTGGGCTCCGGCTTCCATGGCATGTGGCTGGGCAATTACGACCTGGTCTATGACGACGGGGGCGGGCCGGTCACCTACAGGCCGAACCAGCTGCTCTCGGCGGAACCGCCGGAAGGCTCGCTTGGCATGGAGGCGACCGAGTTTGTCGTCACCATGCCGGTCGCGACCGACTTCGGCGTGACGCCCGACATTCTCGCCCAGATCGAGCAGGAAGACTACAAGGGCCGGCCGTGCTGGATCTACGAGGCCTATTTCGATCCCGACACGCGCGAGCTGCTCTATGTCGAGCAGGAGATGGCGTTCGGCTACGTCGACTTCATCGACCACGTCCAGTCGGGCGGCCAGCTTCGGCTTGAAGGCCATGTGATTTCCGGTGCGGTGGACAACCACCGTGACGGCTACCGATCCGCCAGCAACGAAGACCAGCAGCTGATCTCGGCCGGCGACCTTGGCTTCCAATACGCCACCAGCATCAAGACCGAGAAATTCGACATCAGCTTCTGATCGTCGCTTCACCACCTGGACAGCCACAAAAGCATGACCTCGCAACCTCGTCTCAAAGACTGGGATCGCCGCCTCGCGCGCGTGACCGAGAAGCACCTCGCCATGCCTGGCGTGTGGGGCGTGTCCGATTGCCTGCAAACCGATGGCGAAGCTGTCGAGGCGGTCATCGGAGCCAATCCGTTCGCGGAAGTGGCCGGCCGGTACAAGACCGAAGCCGGCGCCGCGCGGCTGCTGCGCAAGCGCGGCTTTGCCAATGTCGAGGAGGCGCTTGCCAGCCTCTTTCCGAAGATGCCGCGGTTGATGGCGCGTCGCGGCGACCTGGCCGTGGTCGAGCGCAATGGTCAGCTGTGCGCCGGCTATATCTGCGAATACGGCGCGGCCGTGAAGACAGAGACCGGGCTGACCTTCGTGCCGCAGACCGAAATCCGCTCGGCTTTCCGCGTGGGCGACTGATGCCTTTCCTCGCGCCGGTCGTCACCAGCATTGGCGGCATCCTGACGGGTGCGTCGGCGTTCCTGAGTTCGGGAACGATCCTGGCCGGCGTGGCGCGCCTCGGCCTTGGCATCGCCGCGCAATATGCCGTCGGCGCCCTGATCGGCACGCCGTCGGCGCCATCGCAGGTCACGCATCTTCAGGCGCAGTATGGCGAAAACCTGCCGCGCACAGTGGTGCTGGGCAAGCGCGGCCTTGCCGGTCACTTCATCTACCGGAACACCTATGAGACGGGCAACCGCAGGGTCCAGGACGTCTACGTCCTCTCCCATTTCCGCATCAATGGCGTCACGCGCGTTCGCTACGAGGGCGCATGGAAAACGCTCGGCGGCGTGGAGGACCCGGAACGGGGCTTGCGCGTCCAGGACATCGACGCCGAGATCTGGATCAAGGTCTATACGGGCGCGCTCGACCAGGCCGCCGATCCAAACCTCATTGAGGAAAGCAATCCGCCCGGCCGCTGGACAGCGGCGCACCGGCTTGCCGGCCTTGCCTATGCCGTCGTCACCCAGCAGCTCGACCGGGAGAAGCTTCCCAATCCCTGGGATGCATTCTTCGAGGTCGAGGGCGTCTGCTACGACTGGCGGCAGGACGATTCGGTAGGCGGCGACGGCGACCAGCGCTGGAGCGATCCGGCGACATGGGGACCGTCCTACAATCCGATTGTCCAGGCCTACAATCTGGAGCGCGGCTTCTATCTCGGCGACCAGCTGATCGTCGGCAAGGGTATCGCGGCATCGCGCCTGCCGCTGGCGAACTGGACGCTCGCCGCCAACATCGCCGACGAGGCGATGGTCAGCGGCCCGCGTTACACCTCGTCCTACATCGCCTCGGCCGGCCAGGGCATCACCCATGCCAACAACATGGAGCCGATCCTCGCCGCCTGCGCCGGTTCCTGGTACAACGGACCCGCCGGCGAATATCCGATCGCCGGCGCCAACCAGGCAGTCGTCGCCACCATCACGGACGCCGATCTGCTGGTCGACGAGGACGAGCGCATCTCGCTGAAGCGCACGCGCTCCGAGCTCGTCAACACCATCGCCGGCACATACTACGATCCGACCACCTTCTATGAGCCGTTGCCGCTGGCGACGCGCACCGATGCCGACGCCTTCGCGGCCGATCGCGAGCGGCTGGCCGCATCGATAGGCTATGAGGCGGTGACCGACCCGGCCGTCGGCGATCGGCTGAACGATATCGCCCTGCGCGCCAGCCGCTACCAGGGCAATGCCGAAATCTGCCTGCGGCCGAAATTCCTTGGCCTCAAGGTCGGCCAGTGGATCAGGTGGCAGAGCGACAAGGCCGACGGATTCGACAAGAGCTTCCAGATCCTGCGGCGCCGTCTCGGCCCGCTCGGTCCAAAGGCCTGCCGCGCCGTCTATCTGACCGTTCAGGAAGTCGGCGAAGGCATCTTCGACCCGACCGCCTATCAGACCCTGCCGCCCGATTCCGTGGTGCCGGGCGCGCCGGACTATCAGAGCGAGCTGGAGAACTACCACCTCGATCCAATCATTATGCAGACCGCGACGGGCTCGCAGCGTGCAGCACTTCGGGGTTCGTGGAACGCGATCGAAGACATCACGATCGACCGCGTGGAATTCCAATATCGGCCGGTCGATCAGCCCGACGCCGTGATGGGCGAGACGGCGACAGCCGATCAGACCGTTGCGCAGTTGACGGCCGGCGTCATCTCGTCATCCGACTATGAGGCCCGCTATCGTCTGCAATCGAAGCCGCCGCGCACCATCCCATGGACGGACTGGGTTCAAGTCACGACGCTCGATGCGCGCCTGGTCGGCGCCGACTTCTACCCCATCGACCTCGACCAGCTCGCGCAGGATGTGAAGGACTTACAGGCGTGGACCGGCAATGCGGTGCGCGACGTCCTTGAGCAGTTGCAGGCGGTGTCGACGAACAGCGCCGGCAACTTCCTTGTGGGCTTTTCCGACAAGCAGGAACTGCGGCGGGAACTGCGGTCCACAACCGACGGCGCAGTCGCGCTGTTCACTGAAGAGATCATTACTGCGACCGGTCCCGGCTCCGCGCTCGCCCTCAAGATCGAGGCTCTCGAGGCGACCGTCAACGATCCGGTCACTGGTGTTGTTGCCAGTTCGACCGCCGTGTCGTTGTTGTCGACGACGGTGTCGGCTCAAGCCGGTACGATCGCGGCCAACGCTTCGGCGATCATCGCCTTGCAGACTACCGTCGGCGACGTCTCTGCCGGCTCCACGTTCCGAATGGGCACCGACTACACACCGGCGGCCGGCTGGTCATCCCGCATCGGCATCGAGGCAAGGGTCACGTCGGGCAGCACTTTCCGCTCGTCCGGATGGTATGTTGAGGCAACGGCAACAGCCGCGCGCATTGTCGTCGATACGGATCAGTTTGTGGTTGTAGCCGGTGGTGTCGTCACGGCGCTGTTCGATGCCGGCACCGCCTTCATCACCAATGCACGTATCCGGAACCTGACAGCCGTCAATATCGTAACCAAGTCGCTCGATGCCAATGTTGTATTGCAGAACGGCACGGTCATCACGTCGCTCATCGCCGGCAATGCCATCACCGATTGGGACAATCAGGCCTTTTTTCTTTCGACCGGTGCCAACGGACCCTCATTCGTCACCCGCGCCACAATCACCGTCAACAACACGGGTGCGATTCCCGTTCTGGTCTTCGCCAGGATGAATTCTGTCTACACGGCCGGCGGCGGCAGCAGCAGCGCTACCGTCAACATGAGGCTGGTTCGAACGGTGGGCGGCGTCGATACGGTCCTGAGATCGGTGACCTACAACAGCAACTCCGGGGTCTATGAGCCGGTGTTTCTCGATGCGGCCGCGCCGGTCGGGACATTCACCTATCGCATCGACACCAACCATACGCCAGCCGGTGGCGCCGGCATCACGATCGACTGCTCCGTCACCGCAAACTGGTGGAAAAAATGAACAAACACCCAAACAGAGGTCCCAAAATGACAACCAATGAACCCGAGACCATGTCCATCTCAATGCAGGTTGCGCTGGAGGAGGAGGTCGAGCGTCTCGACGCGGCGGCGAAGGCATCCAGGAACCGGATCCTGTTCCTGGCGCAGAGCAACGCGAACCTGAAGGCGCAGGTGGCCGAGATGGAAGCCAAGCTTGCCGCGATGGAGCCGGCCGAGGTGCCGGCCAAAAAGCCGAAGGCAAACTGACATGGCCGTCTTCGATGATTATGTGACCGGCACCGTTTCGGTTGCCAACGGCTCGCCGAACGTTACCGGCGTCGGCACGGCCTGGACGTTGGCGGCCATTCGACCGGGCGACGAATTCAAGCGCTTCGGCCGCAGCATCGCCATTCTTTCGGTCACCGATGACACTCACCTGGTGCTTGCCGAGAACTGGCCGGATACCGCATTGGTCGGGTCGGCCTATCGCATCCGTTTCCAGCCGGACGGCTCGCGCTTAACGGCGCAGGCTGCCGCGCTGATTGAGGCTCTCGCCAACGGCAATCTCGCATCGATTGCAGACCTGGTCAGTGCGGCCAACACGCTGCCTTACTTCACCGGAACCGGGACGGCGGCCCTGGCGGATTTCACGCCGTTCGCGCGCAGTATTGTGGACGATGCCGACGCGTCTGCGGCACTCGACACCCTTGGTTTCAGCGCGTTCGCCAAAACACTCATTAATGACGCCGACGCCGCTTCGCTACGGGCAACGATTGCGGCCCTTGGCGGCGCGCTCGGGGCGAGCGACAATCGTCTGTTGCGAGCAGACGGAACGGGCGGGGTCACCGCGCAAGGGTCGGCGGTGACGCTTGACGACAGCGGCAATCTTTCCGGCATTGCCAATCTTTCCGGTGCCACGGCAACTCTGTCTGACCTCCTCACTGTCAACGGTGGACAAATAAAATTCCCGTCTGTGCAGATACCTTCGGCAAACGCAAACACACTGGATGATTACGAAGAAGGCACATATACACCCACCCCTGCCTTCGGCGGTGCCAACGTCGGAATGATCGCCGCTATACGCTCCGGGCGCTATATTAAAATTGGCGCTCTAGCGGTAGTTTGGGGATATGCGACCCTTACCGCCAAAGGAACTTCTACCGGTGTAGCGAGCATAACCGGAATACCGTTCCAAGCCTCCGCCAACGCAAGCTTCTATGGCGGCAGCGTGCCTTTCTTTTCCAGCACGGTCGGGGTCACTGTGGCGGGTTGCGCCATGCCTGCGGGCGGCACCGCCTTGACCCTCTATACTCCCCCAGGCGGCGTCTTTACCGACGCAAACTTCAACAACACGACAGGTATTATGTTTGCGGTAGCTTACGAAGCTGCCTAAAGAAGAAGGAAATAAAATCCATGCGCTCTGTCAAACTCGACCAGATTACACTTTGTGCGGACGGCTCAATCGGATTGAAGTTGCTGAAGATCATTTCCGATGGCGAAAATATCATTTCGTCAGAGCCCCACCGCATGCCGATCATGCCAGACCAGTCCGCCGAGGAGATCGCAGATAGCCTCAATTCGAACCTGGAAGAGATGGGCTTCCCACCCTTGCCAAGTGCGGAATTCGCCCGTGTCGACGAGATCGCTGTGACCCATCGACAGGCAGAGTCTGTCGCAGCCAGCATCGAGGAATATAAGCAGAAGAAAGCGGAGGCTTACGCCGCTTGGCAACGCGAGGAAGCCGAGCGGCAAGCCGCTGCGGCCGAACAGGAACAAGCCGACATCGCCGCGGCGAAAGCGGAACAGGAGCGCTTCAAGAAGATGGTGGCGGATGCTGTCGCCGCGCAGTGGGGCGAGAGAGCCACGGACCCGCTGGCGATCGAGTGACGGCAGACGAGCTGTGGCCGGGAGGCTAACTCTGCCTGCGCAGCACCTTAGAACGCCCTCTGAGCCCGTGACCAAACTCGGCAACGCGGTAGCAACTTTGCATTCGATCCCGTTTGGCATATGGATGCAGTGTCGGAGGCAGCGAGGCAACAATGGACCGGACTACATCGCGGGTCGACTTCGCAAACACCTTGCGAGGCATTGCGGCTGTCTGTGTCCTGATCTCGCATTATACCTACAATTTCTGGACGTTGCGCGATGCTGTCGCAAGCCTGGCCCACGCGCCCTTGCTGCCGGAGCACTTTGCCTTTCCGACGTACCTGCGCTGGCTTCATGCGACAGTGCCTCAGTTCAATTGGGGTGCGTTCGGCGTAGCGCTCTTCTTTCTGGTGAGTGGCTTCGTCATCCCCTTTTCGCTTCGCAACATGACCTGGCAGGGATTTCTCGTAGGGCGCCTTTTTCGAATTATCCCGCTCTACATGGCCGGGTTTTCGATCACCATTCTGTCGATTTGGCTGGTTGGGCGATATTTTAGCGTTCCTTGGCCGTTCAGCATCAGTGAAGTCGCAATTCATTATCTGCCGGGGCTTCGTGAATTTTTCGGAATGCCGAGCATCGACGGGATCGTCTGGACGCTAGAGATCGAGATCAAGTTCTACGTTATCTGCGCCCTTGCTGTAGCGCTGTTTCGGCGCGGCTCGATCTGGGTATTTGCCGTTCCCGCGGCTCTGGCGGCATGTGAGTTCTACATGATCCACAACAGCTTCGGGCCAGCCTTCCTTGTACCCGTCCCGTTCTTAATCTTCATGTTCATCGGAGTTGTTTTTCACTACCTGCACGTTGGCGCGCTCACCGCCGAACGGTCACTATTTCTCGGTGCAAGCTTGTTCTTCGGGTTCTCGATTCTGCTCGGACAGGCGATGCCCGGCCTTGCTTCGATGGCGTGGACCTATGGGTTCGCCGTGCTGGTTTTCGCCCTTGCCGCCAGCTTCCCGCAACTTTTCCAGCGGACCCGTATCGGCGACTTCTTCGCCGACATCAGCTATCCGCTGTATGTGATTCATGGCGTCGCCGGCTATGCCGGCCTGCGGGTGTTGCTCGATCTTGGCGTAAAGGCGTGGCTGAGCCTGATCATCGTAACGGCCGGCGCAACCGGGCTGGCGTGGGTGCTCCATGTAGTCGTTGAGACGCCTAGCCATAATCTAGGCAAGCGCCTGGCGGCCCGTTTGCGACCGATCGTTTCGCAGTTGCCAGGCACGGTGCCGGTTCCCACGAACGCTCTTCCTGCCGCTGCGTAGTTCGGCTGCGCAGGGCGTTCAAGGGCCAGCGTTCAGTACCCCAAGAGGTGCCGCAACCCGACGATCGGCAGGTAAACCGTCCAGACCAGGCAGACCAAGATCGCAATGACAACGCCCATGGAGGGCGCCCATTCCTGCCATAGTTTCAGGACCCGTCCGCTCCAGACTTCCTCAGGTTTCATTTCTTCCTCCCGCTAAACCCGTCGGCCTCAAAGCACCGTAGCTGACGAGAGTCGATTCTACCCGGCTATCTCAACCACCAGATCGCGCCAGCGATCACCAGCAACACAAAAACAATCCAGAACAGCCATTGGCCGCCCCGATTGCCGTGCTGTTTTTCGTATTCGGTCACTAGTGGAACTCGCTGACGTGGCCTTGTTCGTCTGTGACCCGTATCCACATCATTCCGGGCTCGCGTCCGGTTGTCACAGTCCGACCCGTCAATGAGGAAGCCGCCTGAATGGCGCTTGGCGCCTCTATCTTGTTGCGCCTGAAGACGGCGTTGCCGTTCAACTCCTCCACGACGTACTCAGCCATCGATGCCTCTTGAAGCCCGCCCAGCGCATTCAGCCGTACCCCCCGCGGCCGCTGGATCCAAATGGTCGGCCTCTACAGCTGGAAATTATTCTGGCGACTTGAGGTTCCGGTAACTCGCAAATTCGAACTCGCTGATCTTAGGCGTGCCAAGATCGGTGACGCGCACCCACGGTCTGCCGGGTGTTCGCCCCGGCTTCAGTGGTCGCTGGATCGCTTTCATAACGGCATGAACGTGGCTGTGGGCTTCCACTGAAGTGGTGCTGATCATCTTCGTGCCATTCATCGCCTCAACTTTGAAACTTGCCATCGGCCCCGATCTCCCCGGGCCGATCTCTAGCCAACTCCTACATCGAAAGGAATTGCTAATGGATCGCAACTTCGTGCGGGCGCTTGCGCTCGTCTTGAAATCCGAAGGTGGATGGAGCGACAACCCGAAAGACCCCGGTGGCGCCACCATGAAGGGCGTCACCCTCGCCAATTTCCGCCGCTACGTGAAGGCGGACGCCACAAAGGCAGACCTGCGCAAGATCACCGATGACCAGGTGGCGACAGTCTACCGCCGCTTCTATTGGGATGCCGTTGCCGGCGCCGAGCTGCCCGATGGCGTCGATTACGCCGTGTTCGATTTCGCGGTGAATAGCGGACCAGGGAGGGCGGCGAAATACCTTCAGGCAGTTGCTGGCGTCGTTCAGGACGGGCGCATGGGGCCAGCGACCGTGATGGCGGCAAAGGCAAAGCCGGCCGGCGTCGTGATCGATGCGCTGTGCGATGCCCGAATGGCCTTCCTGAAGCGCCTGCCGACATGGGGCGAGTTCGGCAAGGGCTGGACAAGCCGCGTGGCCTCTGTCCGTTCCCAGGCTCTGCTGATGAGCAAAGCGCCTGCGCCTACCTTCATCCAGCCCGCCGTGCCTCCCGCCGCTCCTGCGGCCCCCAGCGTGGTCGTTGTGACCCAGCAGGGCAATCAGCCGCCGGTTATTACGCCGGTCGCTCCCGCACCATCCACGGCCCCGACAGTGCCCAAGAGCAAAACGGGGTGGGGGCTGCTCGGGATCATCGTCGCCGCAATTGCCGCGGTGATCGCCAAACTTCACTTCGGAGGCTGACATGGAAACGATCAACCAGCCCAGCAGCCAGCCAACGAACAAAGTCGCGGTTGCGACGGCTGCCACGGCGGCATGGGCCATCATTGTGTCGGTCGGCTCGCTGGCGCTTCAGAACCTGGCGCCCACCTGGTATTCGCCGGATCTCATCGCCGCCGTTTCCTCGGGCGTCCCCGTGCTGCTTGTTTTCATCGCCGGCTGGTTCACCAGGGACAAGCCGAATGTCGTCGTGGTGCAGCAATGACCGCGATCATCGCTTTCCTGCTCACCCACACCTCAATCGCCATTGCCGCACTTGGCGCTCTGGCGACCGTCCTCGGCATCGGCTGGGGGAATCTGCGTGGCGCCAAGCGTGAGCGCGACAAGCAGGCTGCGGCTGAAGTCGAGGCTCGAGACATCAAGGACCAGGTGCAGAACGATGTTGGCGCGTTGCCGGCCGATGCTGCACGAAAGGAGCTCGGCACATGGTCAAGGGATTGACGCTCGCGCTCCTCATCGCGCTTGCCGGCTGCACGACAACGAAAGGCAGTTTCTGCGCCCTCGAAAGCCCCATACGGCTCTCTGCGGCGGCCATTGCGGCCCTCTCGGATGCCGAGGTGAGGGGCATTCTCGCGCACAATCGTACTGGCCAGAAACTCTGCGGATGGAAGCCGTGATGCATGATCTGTTCGACCTCCTCGGCATCAAAGGGCCGGTTGTTGTTGCGGGCCTCGCCGGAGGCATTCTGCGCGCATTGTCCCGCCATCGATACAAGCTGCGGGAAATGATCGCGTCGCCCATCTGCGGAGCCCTGGCGGCAGCGTATCTCACGCTACCGGCTGTCGCCTACTTCCAGGCAACTGGCCTGCCGATGCCTGATCCAACCAACGACACAACCACACTGGCGGCGGCCTTCCTGATCGGCGTCTCGGCAATGTGGATATCCGACATCCTGTTTGAGTATGTCGTGCGGAAGATCAAGCCGGCGCCTGAAGACTAGTTTTGCGCCTGGCCGCTGTGGAGCGCGTCAAACCGCGAGACCGCAAGGCGGATCGTGAGGGATGGGGTGCCGCGCTCGTAGAGCCGCCCATGAACAACATCAAGACCGCAAAGGGCTGGCAGCGGCGGGCTATGCTGCGAACTATTTTGTAGCAGGTTCAGTTGGCGCGGCTTTCGGTGCCGTACCTGGCTGAATCTCTGCTGCCACGCTCTGTTTATCCATCCAAGTCATCGCTAGTTTAATCCCACTCACGGACCACGCTCCCATCGTCAAAAGCCCGATACCTAACGCCAAAACGCCTGACAATGCACCGACGCGCGAGAGCATACTTAGCTCGCGAAACTCGTACCAAAACCGTCCCCACAAGCCCTTCGGCTTCTTTTGGCTAGGGTCCATCAGGAGCGCAACATGGATTGCGATGTCGGCCAAGATGGTAATCTGCCTGTCGTTAAAACAGTCGTTTTCTTGTGCGCATATATCACGCACGCTGTCGGCCACCCGATCATGCATTAGGGTGGCGCGCGTTGCCAAATCTTTGACGGAATCAGTTTTGCCGAGAAAGTCCCGCACTTTCTCGGCTTTTTGGAGTTGGACTTCACGTCGCTCTGTGGGCGAATTCATTGTTGCCGTTTGAAAAGAACCTAAATTGGTTCTTATTGATTCTCGAATCAATCGTATACGGCAATGACTATTTATTAGACAACTTAGAAGCTAAGGCTTGCGCGAATTCCTTTGGGAATCCCTTTGAGTGCAACCTTTTTTGCCAAGCAGAGGCGTCTAGGCGCTCATTCTGCCTCAATGCGCCTACTACGATATCGATGATTGCCTCGACCTGCCATTTCTGAAAAGCGTTATCCTCCATGAGGATATGCCTAAGATCAGCGGCTATGGCGGACAGCTGAGCATTCGCGATGCGGTTGCCGCGCTCGCGAGCATGCAAACTTGGTTCATGTTCTTTTAACAAGGCAGCAGACATTCAGCTTCCGGAGGTATCATCAGTGTCTGGCGATAATTCTAAGCAAGGATTAACGCAAATCACGAAGCCGCGTTCCACACGATATATAAACTGGCGAATTTGTCAAAACCGTATCGGCGACAAGCTCTAAGGGTTTTCATGCCGCACTCCGCTGCCAATAGCCAGCCCAAACCCGCGACACAGAATGATTGCGCGCCGCCAAGCAGGGCGAAGGCGTTGCTGCCGTTTGACCGGCGACGGTGATCTTCAAGCCAGATGCCGTGGCGGGCTTTTTCGTTCGACCTGGAACGACCGGCGCCGTGAGAGGTTAGGCGTCTGGCCGATGCTCCTCCCTCCCTCCCTCAACGTCGGCTCAATAGCCCGTCTCGGCTCAGGCCGGGGCGGGCTTTTTGTTTGCCGAGCGAAACGAAACGGCTTCCGGCAAGTTTCTGGAACCCAGAGGAGGTTCCGATGACAGATACCGGCGACGGACAAGAGGATGATCCGGGCATTCAGTTCCTCGCCCGGAGGCTGGCCAGAGAGGTTGACATCTCCGTGGCAGAGGCGCGCGGCCTGATCAAGCTCATCGGCACCGACTGGAATTCCCTGGTGCGCGAAGCCAAGATTTGGAAAGAATTGAAGGGCTCTGCCAGGTAGCCGAGGGGACTTTCCGTGCTCTGGGCGGGTGCTTTTCGGCTATGCCTTGATGCTTGGCGCTGGCGGCTTCACCGTCGCTTGCAACTGCAATTTTTCGACCGTGGCCACGATTGCCGCAGAGATGGCCTGCGCCTCGCCCATCAGATCAGGGCTGTAGAGCCCATTGATCATTTCTTCGTTGGGCAGCACCCCCGGCGGGCAGTGCTCCTCTATGGTCCTTCGGATCATGGTCAACGCCAGCCTGCATTCGTCCACTTCGATCTTCATGACCGATCGAACACAGCGCCGCGGCAAAAGTTCCGGAACCATTTTAGCTAAAACTAATTGAATCGCGGCCTCGCGAGTCAGTTCATGCGTTTGAAGTTCATCCCGCCAATGGAGCCGGAGCTTGTCGACACCCCGCCCGAGGGTGGCGACTGGCTGCATGAGGTGAAGTTCGACGGTTACCGCACACAGGTCATCAAGGACGCCGACGGCATCCGCCTGCTCACCCGGAGAGGGCACAACTGGACGGGGCGATATCGCCACCTCGCTGAAGAAGCCGCGGCAATAGAGGCCGAGACCTTCATCCTCGAGGGCGAGACGATCATGATCAATGAGGCCGGCCTGTCCGACTTCCATGGCTTGCAGGCTGCGGTCAGCAAGCGCACGCCGTCGCCTGACCTCTATCTCGTCGCCTTCGATCTGCTCTATCTCAACGGCCACGACCTGCGCGACATGCCGGTGGAGGACCGCCGCGAGATCCTGCATGCGATGATCCCGGCCGGTGGCCGGATCCAGTTCAGCGAGGCGCTGCCGGGCACCGGCGATGCCGTTTATCACCTTGCCTGCGAGACGAACCTTGAGGGCGTTGTCTCGAAGCGCAAGATCAGCATCCACCGCAGTGGCCCGACAATGAACTGGCGCAAGATCAAATGCTTCGACGAAAAGGAGATGGACATCATTGGTGTGCAGCGCGAGACCGGGAAGCCGGCCATGGTGCTGATGGCCGACAAGGGCCACTACAAGGGCGGTGCCTTCGTCACCTTCAAGGCCGACAAGCGCCAGCGCCTGTGGGATCGCGTGCAGGGCAAGGTCGGCGGGCCAGTGCCGAAGGGTCTGAAAAAGGAAAAGGCCGAATGGCTGAAGCCGGGTTTGGTCGGACGGGTCAAATTCCTCAAGGGTGAGGAAAAGCTGCGCCACGCCAAGCTGAAGGACTTCTGGGAGAGCTAAGCGGCTACAGAAATCGCTCGCCATCTGCATGACGACCTGGAGAACCAAATGCGATTCCTGCGGCGGTCGAGCGAAAACGAACCGTGCGTCGCGCAAAAAACACGCCGCGGACGAGACGACAGATCTCGCCGCACCAGATTGACAGCGCAGCGCGCCCCGGCTCTATTCGACATGGGTCAGGAGCAGGGGCATCATGAAAGCCAATTCCATCGCGCTCGCGCTATCATGCGGGCTTCTGTCAGCGTGTGCTGCAAGCAGCGCCATGAGAACGTCCGCCAACACCGCGATCATTCAGTCTTCGGCCGCGCCAGTGTGTGGCGGCATTGGCGCGGCACGCGTTGCCGAAAAGCAGGCGGCGATTGAAACGCTGAAGGCAGGATATGATCGCTACATCATCTATGACGCGGCGGCGAGCAATGACGTTCGCGTAACCCAGATGCCTGGCAGCTACCAGACCATGGGTAGCGCGTCGGTGTACGGCAACACGGCGACGTTCAACGCCAATACCCAATACATCCCTGGACCGACCATCGTGTCAGGTGGACACCACCAAGCACTCGGGGTGAAGATGTTCAAGGATGGAGAGCAAGGTGCAGCCCAGGCGATCCCCGCCCGCGACACGCTCGGGCCAGATTGGCAAAAGCTATTGAAGGAAGGCACGGTCCACAGCTGCACGTAATGAGCCGTGCGCCGGGGGGATCATCGCACGGCTATAACTCCGCCGCTTTTAAAATAATGAGCCCTGCTGCGGCGCCTGTTGCGGGAACTTGATCTGGGTCGCTGGCTTGTCAACGATCACGAGGACATCGTCGGGTGCGGGGCGCTGCAATTTCTTCGCCTCCGACCAGGGCGCGGTAAGCCAGGTCTCGATCTCTTCCTGGCTCGTCAGGATCACCGGCATAGCCTTCTCGTGGATTGGCTTGACCAGCGCGTTGGGCGCGGTCGTCATGAAGCCGTAGAGCTCGAAGTCGCCCGGACCATCCTTGACCTTGCGCACGCCATGCCAGGGCGTCCACAGACCTGCGAAGAAGAACAAGGGGCGGTCCTCGCTCAACGCGAACCAGTAGTTCCGCTGGATGCCGGTTTCGGGGTCTTTGTCGCCAGGCGCCGGCGACGGCTCGGCGAAGCTGGTTACGGGAACGACGCAACGATGCTCGATACCAACATATTGCTGCCAGTGGCCGTACTGTGGATTGCGAATGTTCGTCGTGCCGTAGTCGGCGGCACCTTTCACGCGCTCGGCCGGCGTCGGCATGCCCCAAAGGAGATTGGCGACCTCCCGCTGCCCATCTTGAGCGTTCCGAACCACCGGGCCCGGCCTGTTCGGATAGATGTCGATCGACGGTTCCAGGTTGCCGAGGATATCCCGGAGGGCACCCGTCCACTGGCGTATGGCCTCCTGGCTGGTGGTGAGGTTGTAGAGATTACACATATCTTGCCCCTAGTTGCGCAGGATCTCGGGAACGCTCAAAGGGCCAAGGTCGAGGATGCGCTTGTATTCGCCAGTGCGGCGCCAGACACCCCGGATCTTCCCACCCTCCCGATCGCGTTTCGGATCGAACACGTCGCCGCCAAAATGGTCAAGGAACGCCTTCGCCGCGGTGACGTCGGCGAAGCAGTGGATGCGATAGTCCTCGTATTTGCCGTTCGGCCATATCGCCTGCACACGCCTTATCTGCGGCTTGACGCCGATGTCCTGGCAGAACTTCGTGATCATGGTCAGGTTCCGGTCCGTGCAGATGTCATCCGGCAAGGCGACCTGGTGCGGCCAATCCCGGTCGATAACCGATGGCGCCGGCGTGACGCGGTTGCGTTTCGGCATCAGTGTGACGTCGGCTTCTCGGTTGCTGCCTCCAGCGCGTTGATTGCGTCGCGAACAGCTCGGCGCTTCGATTCGATCGGCTCATCCGGGCGACGATGCGAAAGGGAGAGGGCGGTAAAGGCCATAGACAGGTCGCCAATAAGGTCGCGCATTGAAAGCTGGTCGACGACCTCGGTAGCAACCCGCCAAGCCAAAACCGCGTCCTCCCCGTTCAACGTGTCCTTGCCATCTTGCTCGAGATGTTCGCGAAGCATCGCCAGCGCTGTCGAACGATCGGCGAGTTGCGTCTCCGGATCGGTCAACAACTCCAGCGTTACAGATATGGGCATGCGGCTCTCCGGCCAGCCGCCACAACAGGCCTCCAATGCTGCGGCATGGGCTTGCCCCCAAGCACTTGCGGCGCGGGACGCCGAATGGTCGGGACCATCTTCGGGCGGACCGTTGATGTCCCAGCCTTCAACAACGAAGGCACCGTAAGCGGCTTCCTCGGCAGTGAAACCAGCGCGTTCTAGTGCCTCCTCTGCTGCCTCCAAGCCTCGCGAAATTTCCTCGGGCGATGCACCCGGAACTGACAGAACGAGGTCCATATCATCCTCCTTGTGGCTATCCTGCCTACAGTGAACGAAAAGAGAACATTGGAGTCAAGAGGCTCTTGACGAGTGAGGAATATGTTCCTCATTTGTCAGCATGGCACACGATCCGATCAACACGCTGGGCAAGGCAACCCGGCACAACATGCTTGTGAAGGTGGAATGCAGTTGCGGCAATGTTCGCTACTGTCGGTCGGCCGATCTGATGATGGTGTATGGCGGCGGTGTCGACCCGCTGTCGCTGAAGTTCGATTGCAGCCGGTGCAAGCCGCAGGTGACGATCACCCTGCTTGAAGTGCATCCCGAGCACCTGCCGAAGCGGCTGATGATCCATAAGCCCATGAAGGTCGACGGCAAGATCACCTGGCACACCGAGCGGTTTCGGGGATGAGACCAGCCCTGATCCAGCCCGGACGGAACATTAGCTACTGCTAATAGTTGATGTGCGCGGCAGGTGGTGCCCCCCATCGCCTGCCGAAGATCGGCCCCCCGATCGGGCCCGTGTCCTCCGCCGAGGCGCGGGCTTTCGCTTGCCCGAAGCGGAGCGTACTAAGCGCTCCCGTCTGTTTCGCTGTCCTCATCGATTTGGCGCACCGGGAGATAGGCCTTGGTTTCCAGCCACTCGCGCAACACCATGGCCGGCACTACAATTGAAGCTCCGGCTATAGTTCATCACCTTCCGCGCACGTTGTACAGAAACCGTACAGAAACCCTTGAATGTTTCCGTTGCGTTCCTCGCCTTTTGCTCTACAAAACCCTTGAAAAGCGGCCAGTTCACATCATTCGTAATGATGGGGTCGCGTGTTCGAGTCACGCAAGCGGCACCACTTCCCCAGCCCCTGCTGACGTCGCCGTCATGGCATCTGCTCCTGCCACAAGGGTAATCCACTTTCGGCCGCGAAGTCTTTATCCTCCGCGTAGATCGGTTCGCCTCTTCTCACCACCCGCCGAAGCAGGGCCGCATCTTCGTTGGCGTGATATCGAAAGGCGTTTCGGGTGTCGTATCCGTGCCCGGCCTGGGACAGGGAAAACCCGCTGACGACGACAGGGGCAAAGCCGGCGAAACGCGCCAGTATGATCGCGAAGGCTCCGGTGGAGATCTTCCGGTGCCAGCCGCGGAACATATGATATTTGCCGCTAAGCTGCCAGACGACGTTGGCAAGCTGCCATTTGGTAAGCGCCTGCAAGGTTTCATAACGATAATTGAAGGTGCGACAACCGGCTTTCAGCTTGTCCTCGACATCGGGCCAAACCGGGATGATCAGGTGCTTTGCCTGCCGTCCTCTCAACAAATCACGCTTGTAGAAATCCTGTTCGCTGGCGTCGACAAAAATGCCGCGGCGGATAACGGCGATATCAGGAACGGGGAGGCCGACGGTTTCCGCCAAAAGCTGGGAAGCATTGACGGTCACAAGTGCCCAATCGGCATCATGTCCCTGCGGGAGGCGAAAATTCGGCGCCGAGCCCATCACCAAGGCGGGACCCGTGGCCCTGGGCAGGCGAAGAATTGGCTTTGCGAAGGCTGGCAAGAGATCCGAAAGCGGAGTTTTCATCCGGGAATCTGAACCGCCTGTTCCTCAAACGCGCGCAGGATGCTCTCTTCCCGGCTCCACAATTCGTCCCATTGCGTGGTGCCGGACCAACCCGCAAACCAAGGGCCGCCGAGCGTATAATGCGCCAGCGAGACATCGGCGGGATCGAGTTCGGAAGCCGAAGCCCCGACGAGGTAGTTCCACGCCAGGGGCAATTCGCCGATCTCATGGTCCTCAAGCCATTTGAAGGCGTGGAGGTCACGTCCGGGCCACGTATTGAGCATCTCATTGGTCAGCCGCTTGTTGGCGGGATGATCCAGATTCCATAAAACGACCGACGACCAGTTCTTGCGGCGATAGAACGTCTGCGTTTGTCCGTCCATCTTGACCGCTTCGGATTCGCGTTGCTGGTGCTTGACCGCCATGATCGCGTAGGAAGGATCGAGCAGATCGAGCAGTTTGACCGGGTCCTTCAGGAACAGGACGTCGCAATCGCAGAACATGGCCCAGCCGCTTTGCCCCATGAATGGAACGGCAAAGCGCGATATGGCAAACTCGGTCGCCATCGGCGCCTCGGAAATCGGGCACCAGAGCTTACCGTCACGTACTTCCATCGGCCGCGTCATGATTCCTTGGGCTACAAGGTCCTTGAGCACGAGCGGCTGTATCTGCAACGGGGTGCTTGTCCGCCGATAGGCGCTCCATCGCGCCACGTCTAGAACTCGGGATTCGCGCGGATCATAGCCAATGTAGATTGGTATCATGTGGCAGTTCTGTAATCTGATGTGAATTTAGGCGAATCTAGCATGGCAGCACTGCACGCGGAAGACCAGAAGCACATTCGCAATGCCGTGTGTCCGGGTTGCCACGAGCGTTTCATCTCTGAAGGTCTCGATGGTGTTTTTGCGCGACAAGAGCCAAGCAACCGGCATCGCACCTCTTCACGACGGAGCTGTCGAGCGGATCGTCGCACTCACATTTGAGACAGCTCACCAGCAAGCCACATCGACCGTTGTTATTGGACCTCACATCTCCCGGCCTGGCCCGTCCAGAGTGGCAGACCGAGCGAGTCCGCCACGTGCGGATCGCTCGTATAAAGGGGGAAACCGAGCGCCAACAGCGCCAGCAGGGTGGCACGATCGGAACCGACGTGCATCCGGTCGATGTTCAGTTTGTTGTACACATGGCCGTGCGAACCTGGGTCAATACCCGTGATGATCACGGCCGGCGCGCCGTTATGCAAGGCGTAAAGGACCGCCGTGATCCCGGTCGAGAACTTCTCCTCCAGATGCATCTCGAAATTGGGCACACCCATCACTGCTTCGTAGAGCGCCATGCGCTGGTGACGGGTCATCGTGCGCAGGTCGCGACAGCGGTAGTTGAAGGCCGCGATGTTGCAGCGCAATTCCTCCATCGTGCGGTGTGCACGCACAATCCAGAGCAGATCGGTCTCCTGGCCGGTCAAGACGGCGCGCACGGCCACAGCGTTGGGCTTGGTCGCGTCAAGTTGGTTGACGTAAAGAAATGTCGCGTCAGGAGTACCCATCCCCCAGCGGGCAGTCACGGTCTGCGAGCCATTCACGGTAAAGAGTGTGAAAGCATCGCGCTGAAAACCCACCGGCGGGTTCGAGACCGGCGCGGAGCCCACGACGAGGACCGGCTTTGTAAGCGGCACAGGGTGCCGTGGCGCCTGGGGGTGCAGCAGGCGATATAACAGTTTCCGCTTAACCACGAGAAGCGGGTGATCGAACAAGCGCTTGCGCAGCGGCTTCTGTGCATCGGGATTCGCTGCGCTATGCTCTGCAATCTCCAGAGCGATCCCCTTGGCCTTCGCCAAACCGGCCTCCTCTCAATGCTTTCCCGGGCATGTACTCCCCCCTGCCAGCCGGCGTTGATCAGCGGCTTGATCGTTGGGGCAGGCAGCAACCATAACGTGACGAATCATTTCCTCCGGCGCTCTGATGGGAACCCTTCGCTTTTCCCCAAGCGCTTCAAGCCTCTCTCACTCAATGTCGCAACTCTACTGTATTCGGCACGAGACTGCATGCGGGTTGCTGTTGTTTGTTGCTTCTGATCACGGTTCGATAGAACTCCGTCCGAAACTCATGGTGCCAGATCGGCAGCATCGCCGAAGCGATAGCCGCGCTCAATACTCAGCAGAGGATCAATCTCCACCAGCCGAACAGGAATTTCAACATCCAATTTCGACAACAAACGGCAAGACACATTGCTGCAACTGCGACCGAATCTACAACTGGGACCGAGACCCGACCTCAAAACGCCGCCTGGCACTGTGGATCGCGATGCTGGCCGAATGCATCCGCCATTGTCGAGACCGAGGTTTGATGTGAAACTCCCGGCGTCAGCATGGGAGGTCAAAATGCCCAACAGTTTCAAAACCGGAGACGTCGTCAAGCTGAAGTCCGGAGGCCCGAAGATGACGATAAGCGACGGTGCCGCCTCCGGCACATATATGTGTCATTGGTTCAACCGCGAGGGCGATGTATGGACCCCGCAGCATGCCGGCTTCAAGCCGGACCAGTTGGTGGTGGCGGACCAATCGACATAGAGCGGTTCACCGTTTCGCGGAAACGGCGAAACGCTCTATCTCTTTGTTTTTGCGCAATTCCATAGGGAAAGCGCTACGCGCTTTTCCCGGGAAAACCGTACACACTTTTCTTGGAATTGCTCAAGTTCCTGCCCTTCAGCTGAAGGGTTCGAACAGGGCGCAAGCAGCGCCCGATCGGGCGCGTTGTTGCGGCATGCGCCTGCTGGCCTAAAAGTCACCGACGGATTTCTACCGCCGCTGCGTTTAACGGGAGAAGCGTCGCCACGGCACAATGCCATGGCAGCGCGCCAACCGGAGACGCCAGCATGATACGCCGTTCGATCCTTGCCGCTGCCTTGAGCCTGCTGACCGCCACGGCGTTCGCCCAGACGGCGACACAGCCTCCGGCCGCGACGTCCCCTTCTGCACCGCCCCCCGCTGCCGCGCCAGCCACGTCAAAGACCAGGCCCGAAATCACGCTGGCCAAGTTCCAGAAGCGGCGTGAGAAGGCGATCATGGCCGCCGACACGGATGGCGACGGCAAGATCAGCCTGCTGGAATGGGAGGCCCTCCAGGCAAAGCGCGGCACCAAGGGCGACCCGACACAGTCCTTCGCGCGCGCGGACTCGAACCATGACGGCTTCATCGACCGCGCCGAGCTCGATGCGTTCTTCGCCCAGCGCTTCGCCAGGCTGGACAAGAATGGCGACGGCGTTCTGAGCGTCGACGAAATGCCGGGCCATAAATCCGCTCCCAAGGCGGAGCAATGAACGGGGGTAATGGCACGCGATGACCATCAGGGGTGCGCCAGCCGATGAGCGCGGATCCGGACGAGGATCTGGTTCGTCGTATCGGCGCCGGCGATCCGGCGGCCGTGCAAACGCTGGTCGCGCGCAAGCTGCCGCGCATCCTGGCGCTTGCCGTGCGCATGCTGGGCGACGCGGCGGAAGCCGAGGATGTCGCGCAGGAGACCTTCGTCCGACTCTGGCGCCATGCCTCGGGCTGGCGGCGCGGCAATGCCAGCTTCGACACCTGGATCCACCGGGTGACGCTGAACCTCTGCTACGACCGGCTGCGCCGCCGCCGCGAATGGGTGACAGACGATCTGCCGGAGGTGGTAGACCCGGCGCCGCTTCCGGATACCCAGCCGCGGGAAGACACGTGGCGCGTCGAACAGGCCTTGCGAGCCATCGCGCCGCGGCAGCGCGAAGCCATCATCCTGGTCTACTATCAGGACATGTCGAACATCGAGGCGGCCACGACCCTGGAGATCAGCGTCGATGCCCTGGAGAGCCTGCTTTCGCGCGGCCGCAGGGCGCTGCAGGCGATCCTGGCCAGGGACGATGTCCATGAATGAGAACCGCGCCGCCATGAAAGCGCAGCGTTCGCGCCTTGCCGACACCGCCTGGCAGCCGGCTCCGATGATCGCCGCGCCGCGCGGGCACGCGATGCCAGCGGGCAAGGGGCCAACAGGCAAGGGAAAGACCGATGTCTGACCGATCCAGGGACGCACCGACGATGGATGCCGAACGCTTTGCCGTGCTGGCGGCAGCCTATGGCGGCGACTTGCGGCGATGGCCACAGGCCGAACGCGCGGCGGGCAGCATCCTTGCCGCAAGCGACGCGGGCGCGGCTATTCTGAGGAATGCCGGCAAGCTCGACGCCCTGCTCGACAGCTATCGCGTCGAGGCGCCCGGCAAGGCGCTGCACGGCGGCATAGTGAGGGCTGCCGACCGGCATCTTGCCCAACGCTCGCGCCAGCGTTTGTGGTGGCTGGGACTGGGACTTGCCGGCATCGGCCTGGCCGGCGCGGTTGCCGGATCGGCTTTGGTGATCGTCGCCACGCCTGAGGTTCAGCCCGATCAGTATGTGCTGGACGCCAATGCGACGGCGTTCGGCGATGCCGGTCCCGACGACACCATCGAGGAAAACCTATGAGCACGAGCCGCAAGCTCCTCATCGCGTCCGTGGCGCTGAACGTCTTCCTGGCCGGCGCCCTTGCCGGCGGGGCCGTCTGGCTGAGAAGTGGCAAGGCGGGCCAGGGCTATTCGCTGGAAGCGGCCGGAGGCCGGCTTCCGGACCAGGAACGCAGGATCTTCCGCAAGGCGTTGCGTGAGGTCCGGCGCGAATCCCGCCAAGTCATTCTCGACGGCCAGCAGGCCAGGCGCGAGGCCGCCGACCTGCTGCGGCAGCCCACCCTCGACACGGCAGCCCTGACAGCCGCGCTCGATCGGGCCCGCAACGCCGACGTCACCATGCGCATGCGGCTGGAGCAGCGCATCGTCGAGTTCGCCGCGGCAAGTTCGGCAGAGGATCGCGGCGTTCTGGCTGAGGGGCTGACAAGACGCGCCGGGTTGCCGCCGGCGCCAAAAAAATCGCCATAAGCACCGACGGAATGCGCCGAAGCCGCCGTTTAAGGCAAGAAGGGCACACCTGCCGGACAGCTTGGTGCGAACAGGTTTTCAACTTCGAGACCATTTGGAGTATCGTCATGAACCGTCTGACACAATACGCGGCCGCCGCCGCGCTTGCCTTGACCGGAACGGCCGCGACCGTTGCGGCGGCATCCGCCACGCCGATGCTGCCCCAGCCAAGCGCCCCGGCGCTGATCGAGCATGTGGCATGGGGTTGCGGCCCCGGCTGGCATCCCAACCACGGGGGGCGCTGCGTGCCCAATCGGGTGGTTGTGTATCCGCGTTATTACCGGCCCGGCCCGGTCTTCCACGTCTGGCACCCCCATCGTGTCTGGCACCCACATCGGGTCTGGCACCGCTGGCGTCACTGGTAACCAGCGCGATCTGGCGCCGACCAGCGATGTCAGGGCGGTGCTGAAAGGCCTGCTCGCCGACCAGTTCGGGCTTTCGGCGGCGGTGCTCGTCGACAAGGTGTTCCCGGAGTCCGCGACGGTGAAGCCGATGCGCGATCTGGTCGTCTGAATTCCCATCGCACATGGCGATTAAGGTTAAATTTACTATGGAATTGTTCGAAAGCGGCAAATGACACAAAGCTCCCCCAAAGGAACGCACAGACATGTTCGTGGGGAAAGCCATATCTCGACTTCAAGGGCCTTTGCGGGCCTTCTGCCATCCGCTGGCGTTGGTGCTGATCAGCCTTGCGGGCGTTTTTGGTGCCGGCCGGGCCGAGCATGAATGGCTGTCGGTGCCGTTCTCGCTGACATTGGTGGCGGCGCTCGCGGGAGCGGTGTTCCTGACATCGGGGCGCCTCGCCTTTTCCGTCTATCTCGCCTGGATGGCCGTTGCCCTGGTGACGCTGATCTCGGCGGTCAAATTCCGGATGAAGGGGTTCTCGCTGCACTTCTACGACACGATCTTCGTGTCGACGGATCCGGGAGTGTATCGCTTCCTGCTCGGCTCCTATCTCCACCTCATCCTGCCTGTCGCTGCGGCTTTGGTGCTTGGCATCGCCGCAGTGATCCTGATCTTTCGCGCCGACCGGAAGCTTGGCTGGCCCGCATCGGCGCGCGCCCTGCTTCTGGCCGTCCTCGTCACGCTGGTGCCGCTGACCTTTCCCGCCGAGGCTTCGAAGGACCGGTACTTCTACTATATGCAGGGCCGGCACATGTCGGCCTTCTTCATCTCACTGATGGATCTGCGCAACCTGGTCGTCGAGCCGGCGTTCGAGCAGCGGCTGCAGGCCGTCGCGCCACAGCCACCCTTCGCCGACACGGTCGACTGCGGCGACCGGGCAGCGCTTCCCGATATTTTCTTCGTGTTGAGCGAAAGCCAGTCCGATCCAAGCTATTTTCCGCAGATCGCCAGCGGCGCGGGATTCCTGCAGCGATTTGCACCTGCCGCCGGCGAGCCCCGCCCGATGCAGGTCGAGACGTTCGGCGGCGGCACCTGGATCAGCAATTTGTCCTTGATGACCGGGGTTTCGGCCACCGATTTCGGCTGGCGAAGTCCCTATCTGACGATCACGCTACAGGACAAGGTCGCCGGCGCGTTGCCGGAGTTGCTGGCGCGCTGCGGCTATCGAACGGCCGTCATGACGCCGATGGACTTTACCTTCGTCAACGAGGGGCCTTTCTTGAAGTCGATCGGGTTCGAGAACGTCCTCGACATCAAGGATATCGCCGCGCCCTTCTACCACCTGCGCGACCGTTTCTATTATCACGCGGCGGAGGCATTCATCGCCAGGCACCGCCGGGAAGACGGCCGGCCACTGTTCCTCGAAATCCAGACCATGTTTCCGCACTCGCCCTATGAGGGGCGGATGGAGCCGGGATTGAAGATGGAAGGCGAGCCTTTCGCGGACGATTTCCAGGTCGGCGAATATCTGCGCCGCATGGCGATCGCGCGCGGCGACCTTCAGGATTTTCTCAAGCAACGGGAAGCGGAGGCCGGCACGCGCGGCGCCGTGGTGCTCGAATTCGGCGACCACCAGTCCTCGGCAACCAAACCGTTTGTCGATGCGACCGCAGGCAGTGACGCGCTGGCCAAGCTTGACTCGCTCGCCTATCGCACCTTCTACACCCTCACGACCTTCCATCATCCACTGCGTCACCCGATGCCCGATATGGCGTCGCTCGATATTGCCTTTCTCAGCGCAAGCCTGCTCGATGCCGCCGGCCTGCCGATGTCACCCGTCATGTCCGATCTGGTGCGGTTGCGTGACCATTGCGGCGGCAGGTTCCATGGCTGTGCTGACCGGGCCGAGGTGGAGGCACATCTGCGCCGCCGCGCCGATTCAGGACTGCTGCATCTTTTCCCGCAAGCTGCGCCGCTTCATTCACAAGTCGAAACACGGTGACGGCGCGACGCGGCCTCAGTGTGTCGGCCCGGCCCCCAGCGTCGCCACCGTCTTGAGAGCGCCATCGAGCATGTCGCCCTTCTCGTCCTTCAGCGCCGCCTCGCGCAACCGCCTCATCCAGTCAGCGGCGTCGGCGCGCCCCTTGAGCAGGTCGAGCGCCGACAGCACGCGGTCGAACTTCGACTGGGCACGGACATGGGTGTCGCTGTAGCCCTTGATCAGCCGGCGGCAGTTCAGGATCTCCACGGCCAACGCATAGTCCTCACGCGCATGGCCCAGCGCCAGCGCGTACCAGCTCTCCAGATGCGCGGCTTCCACCTTGTGGCGCAGCAGGCGGCGGCGCCAGCGGCGCAGGCCGCCGATGAACCACAGAGCGGTGAAACCGGCAAAACTATCGGTACGGATGCGCCGGCCGCGATTGATGCGACGGTCAAGGAAGGCGGCGAGCTTCGGCCGGTTCTCGATGTAGCTGCCCAGCCCCGCCGGCAGCGTGCCGCAGAACTCCTCGATGCGCGGATGGAAATACTCGGTCACCTGCAGGACCGAGCCATCCCTGACGCCGACCTCCTTGCGCACGCGCCTGTCGCGGGTCGAGCGCGTCTTCAGGTCGGCGACGCGGATCATGTCGTCGTAGCATAGGGCGTTCGCCAAATGCTTGGCGGCGGCGATCGAGAGGGCATAGGCTCGATCAGGCCCGTCCAGCACGACGGCTTTGTCCAGGCGGTCGAGATATTCGCGTCCGTAGGCAATGTCCTGATAGTCCACGACCTTTCGCAGACCGCGCAGCGCCATGTCGCGCACCGCCACGGGCATCACGTCGATGCGGGCGGCCAGGGCCTGCCAGCCTCGCAGGAGGTCTTGCGGGCCACTCACCTGTCCAGCGGCCAGGGCGGAGCCGACGACAGCCGCTTCTGCCGGCTTTGGCGCAGCCGATGATGCCGTGCCGCGCGCGCGATCATAGGCGGCGGCGAAGGCGGCGAGGCTGGCCTTGACGCCGCGGCCACCGGCGCCGATCGCCTCCTGGTAGCTTTCGCGCGTGAACGGCAGAGCGCCGGAGCCGGCCAGCGCGCCAAGCAGGCTGGCCGAGATCATCGAGCCGCTGTCGGCGGCGATCTTTTCCATATCGAAAGCGATGAAGCGCTTCGATGCGGCTTCAGCCGTCGCGTACACCTTCGACGACGACGCCCTGCCGTCGCCGGGCTCGATCTTTTCCGACACGGCGGCGATGCGGTGCGAAGAGGTGATCAACGTCGTGCGGTCGGGAGTGACAAAGCCGCGGATGATGGCGCGGCCGGCTTCCATCAGCTCGGCGGCAATCAATATGTCGACGTCGCCTTGCGAGGGCGACAGCGCGAAGACCGGCAGGCGGCCGGTGTCACGGGCCATCTCGACATAGTAGATGGTGGCGCCGGTGCGCTGGGCGACGCCGGCCACCGAGGTCGATTGCGCCACGTAACCGTTGCGCTCGGCGACGTCGGTGATCCAATCGGCAAGCACGCCGCCGCCCTGGCCGCCGACGGCAAGCACCGCAAGCTTGATAACGCGTTCGTCGTCGGCGGCGCCTGTCTTCGGGCGCAGTGAGGCGTTGTGATCAAGCATCGGCGAACACCAGACGGCGGCCTTCGCGGCGACGCTGCAAAAGACCGATGACGGCGCGCCGGGCGCTCTCGAGGAAACGGTCCCAGCGGCTCGGATTGTGCACGACATCGGCGCGATAGAAGGACGGGCACAGCACCGCCGCATCGGCGACTTCGCCGCAATTGCCGCAGCCGACGCAGTTCTGGTCGATGCTTGCCACCGGATCGTCGCGCAGCGGATCGTCGAGCGACTTCACCGACAGCGACGGACAGCCGGACAGCCGCATGCAGGCATGGTCGCCGGTGCAGATATCCTCATCGACGCCGAACTTCGGCTTGACGACGCGCGTCCCACCCTTGATCGCCTTGTCGACCAGGGGCTTTTCGCGGCGCTGGCGGTTGAGCATACATTCCGACGAGGCGACGATGACTTTCGGGCCTTTCTCGTCCGTGGTCAGCGCCTCGCGCAGCGTGTCCTGCATCTTGCCGACGTCATAGGTGCGGTCGACATGGCGCAGCCACTTGACGCCCATGCCTTTCACGGCCTCGGTGATGGGATGCTTCGTCGACTTGGTCTTGTTGCCGGCGCGAGACGACAGGATATCCTGTCCTCCCGTCGCGGCCGAGTAGAAATTGTCGACGATGACGATGACGCCGTCGTTCTTGTTGAACACCGCGTTGCCGATCGAGGAGGTCAGGCCGTTGTGCCAGAAGCCGCCATCGCCGACGAAGGAGATCGAGCGGCGCTTGGCGTCGGGTGAATTGAAGGCCGAGGCCGAGGCCGGGCCGAGCCCGTAGCCCATTGTGGTGGCGCCGAGTTCGAAGGGCGGCATGATCGAGAACAGGTGGCAGCCGATGTCGGACGCGATGTGGTGCTTGCCGAGTTCCTGTTCGACCAGTTTTGTCGCGGCAAAGATCGGCCGCTCCGGGCAGCCGATGCAGAAACCGGGCGGTCGACCTGGAACGACATTGATCAGGTCCGCCGTGTCGACGCCGTCGCCGACCTTGTTGGGAGCCCGCACTTCGCCGGGCAGAAGATGCGGCGCCTCGGTGCGCAGGAAGGCGCCGATGCCGTCGAGCATGACCTGGCCGGTATATTCGCCGGCCATCGGCAGGTGCTCCTTGCCGACCAGGCGGGTGCCACGCCCGGCCTTGTGCAGCATGGCGGCAAAGGCCTGTTCGATGTAGTTGGGCTGGCCTTCCTCGACGACCAGCACCGCCTGCTTGCCTTCGCAGAAGGACAGAAACTCGTCGTCGATCAACGGATACACGGCATTGAGCACGTAGAGCGGCACGTCGGTCTCGCCATAGGTGTCGGCAAGGCCGAGCCGCTGCAAAGCGCGGATGACGGAATTGTACATGCCGCCCTGCATGACGATGCCGACGGAGCCGTGATCGAAACCGAAGATCTCGTTGATCTTGCGGCTCTTGATGAAATCCACCGCCGCCGGCCAGCGCTTCGCGACCTTCTCCTTCTCGTGCAGGAAGGAAGCGGGCGGCAGCACGATGCGGCCGGTGTCGCGGCGGGGCGCCTCCAGCGCATCGGCCACCGTCATCGGCGGCCGCTTGTTGTCTTTGGCGGTGAAATGACCGTGGACATGGCAGCAGCGGATGCGCACCTGCAGCATGACAGGCGTGTTGGAGGCCTCGGACAACTCGAAGCCGTCTTCCACGGCCTTGACGATCGAGGGCAGGTTCGGGCGCGGGTCGAGCAGCCAGACCTGGCTCTTCATGGCGAAGGCATGGCTGCGCTCCTGCATGATCGAGGAGCCCTCGCCATAGTCCTCGCCGACGATGATCAACGCACCGCCGGTGACGCCGCCGGAGGCGAGGTTGGCGAGCGCGTCGGAGGCGACGTTGGTGCCGACCGTCGACTTGAAGGTCGCCGCGCCGCGGATCGGATAATGCACCGAGGCCGCCAGCATGGCGGTGGCGGTGGCTTCCGAGGCGCTCGCCTCGAAATGCACGCCGAGTTCGCCCAGAATGTCCTGTGCATCGGCCAGCACGTCCATGAGATGGCTGATCGGCGCACCCTGGTAGCCGCCGACATAGCCGACGCCGCATTGCAGCAGCGCCTTGGTGATGGCGAGGATGCCTTCGCCGGCAAATTCCTCGCCGGCGCCGAGCCTCAGCTTTTCGACTTCCTTGGCAAAAGACCGTTCGGCCATTTTTGGCCTCCTTCCGTTGCCGCCCGGCTTCGGCGGCGCGTAGCTCTAGATGTCGTGCTTGCGAATGTTCTTCAGCATCTTCTGCAATGTCGCGATCAGCGCGGCGTATTCGGCGTCGTCGACATCGTCGAACATGGCCTCGAAAGCGTCATGCATGGCCGGCCAGGCGCGGGTGAACTCGGTGCGGCCTTCGTCGGTCAGGAACACATGGCGGATGCGACTGTCGCTAACCCCCTGCTCGCGCCGCACAAGCCCCTGCCCCTCAAGCGTGTCGAGCGTGCGGCTCAAGGTGGACTGCTCGATCACCGTGTAGACCGAGAGGTCGTTGACGGTGACGCCGTCGGTGACCGACAGCACCGCGAGCGCCCGCACCTGCGAAATGGTCAGGCCCTGCTTGCGGAAATCGTCGCGCAAGGTGGCGTTGTAGCGGCCCATGATGCGGTTCATCAGATAGGGCGCGAATTGCTGCAGGCCGATCTGACCCAAGGTCGATATGCGCTGGCGCTTTTCCGCGATTTTCTGCTCCATCATAGTCTCCCCGCCAGGAGAAAGCCGGAGCCGCCGCCGAGGCCCGCGCCCGGATGGGTCGAGGCGCCGATATGGTAGAGGTTCTTGATGCCGGTCTGGTGATTGCGGCTGGTCTTGAACGGCCGCCACAGGAAGGACTGGTCGACGGTCGAGGACCCGCCATAGGGGTCGCCGCCGACCAGATTGATGTTCATCGCTTCGAGATCAGCAGGCGAATAGGCGCGGCGCGCGATGACGCTGTCCTTGAAGCCATCGATATGACTGGCAAGGATCGCTTCGGCGCGATCGGCATAGGCCTCGCGCAGCGCGTCGGTCCATTGCCCGTCCGCCGGCGCCTGCAGCTTGCCGGCGGCATCACCCTTGATGTGACGGGGCGCCTCGGGCAGTTGCAGCCACAGGATCGCCTTGCCTTGCGGGCAACGCGAGGGATCGAGCGCGTGCGGCTGGCCGACGCAGATGGTCGGCACTTCGGGCAGCATGCCCCGCACCGCCTCGTTGCAGGCCTTCGATACCCCGTCCAACCCAGGCGTCAGATGCAGCAGCGCCACCTCGTCCAACCCCTGGCCTCGCCATGAAGGCGGCTCGTCGAGGGCATAGTGGATCTGGAAATTGCCTTTGCCGTAGCGGTATTTTTGCGTCGCCTCGATGTCATTCCTGGGGCTGCCGCTGCCGAGCAGCCGATCGTAAAGCTGCGTTGGCGTGACCGAGCAGATGACGCTCTTCTTCGCATGGACGGTTTCGCCCGAGGCCAGCCGCACGCCGGTGGCGCGACCTTCGGTCAGGATGATCGAGGCAACGTCGGCCTCGGTGGAGATGACCCCGCCGCGCTCTTTGACAAGCGCCTCGAAGGCCGACAGCAGGTTCTTCGCCCCGCCCTTGACGATCGGCGCGCCCGCAGCCTCCAGCGCGAAGGCGATGACCTTGGCGATCTGGCCGGAGAAAGCATCTTCCGGCCCAAGTCCGGCATGCAGGACCCACGGTGCCCACAGCGCGCGTATGGTTTCGGACCGATAGGTGCTTTCCAGCCATCCGCGCGCCGGCACCAACGCATCGCCGAGAAAGGCGGCCAGCCCGCGCGGGCTCCGCCGCCAGGCATCACCGGCGAGCAGCTTCGCCGTCGGGTAGGTCCACAGGCTGCCGCCGAGCAGGCCGAACAGCAGCCCGGCATTGCGCTCGATGCCGCCGACATCCTCGGCGTGCCGGTCGCCGTCGCCTGCGGCGATCGCATTGAAGGCGGCGATGTTGGCGGCGCGGTCGGTGCTGAGCACGGCATGGTTGCCGTCGGGCCGCAGCACCCCCGTCGGGGTGGCCGCGTGACAGAACTCCAGGCCATGCCGGGCCAAGTCCTTGCCCAGCGCCGCGTAAGCCGGCGAGGTAATGAACAGCACGAAGGTCGTCGCCATCACATCATGGATGAAACCGGGCGCGGTGATTTCCTCGGTGCGCATGCAGCCGCCAATGCGGTCGTTGCGCTCCAGCACGAGTACCTTGGCGCCCTTGCCGCCGAGCAACGCCGCGCAGACCAGCGCGTTGATGCCGCTGCCGACGATGATGTGGTCGGGGGCGTTCATTGGCGGTTCCCCGTGGGCAGCGGATAGGCTTGGGAGGTCAGTCCTCTACGGCGCTCCCCTCTGTCCTGCCGGACATCTCCCCCTTTTGGGGGGAGATTGGCTGTCATCACCGCTTTCGCCAATCTCCAACGTTGCAGGAATGAGAGGGGCGCCGAAGCTGCCAATCTCCCCCCTTGAGGGGGAGATGTCCGGCAGGACAGAGGGGGGCGCCGTAGGGCGCGAGTGCCGCCAACCTGCCTCCCGATCGCATCGCCCGCGCGCATGATCTTCTCCCGAAGATCCACTTCGCCCTATTTGCCCGGCACCAGCGCCAGGGCGCGGATCGGGCTGCCGGTGCCGTGCTCGATCTTGAGCGGCGCGGCGATCAGGATGGCGCCCTTCGGCGGCAACTGGTCGAGGTTGCACAGGCTGGCCAGACCATAGCGGTTGGCCTTGTGCATCAGCGTGTGGGCCGGGAATGGCGGCTCCATGCCGCCGGCCTTGCCGGCATCGGTGCCGATCGTCTCCGAGCCCCAGCCCTTGATGTCCTTGCTGATCAGGAACTGGATTGCTTCCGCCGTCGGGCCGGGCGTGTGTGGGCCGGTCTCGTTGGCGTTGAGGAATTCGGCTTCCGAGCCGTTGCGCTTGTACCAGTCGGTGCGCATCACCACCCATTCGCCGGCGTTGATGGCGCCATGCTTGGCTTCCCACGCCTTGATGTGATCGACGGTGAGCAGGAAATCATGGTCTGCGGCGGCTTCCTTGGAGCAGTCGATGACATTGACCGGACCAATAAAGTTCTGCGCCGGAATGGTGTCGGTGGCGCCATCCGGATAATCCTTGCCGCTGATCCAGTGCTGCGGCGCGTCGAAATGCGTGCCCGAGTGTTCGCCGAGCTTCAGCCAGTTCCAGGCCCACCAGGGACCATTCTTGTCGTAACGGGAGATGTTATGGATCTCGACCTTCGGCGTGTCGACGGCAAGTTCCGGCGGCAGCTTGATCAGCGGCGTGTCAGGACCGAGCGGCGCCGACAGGTCGACCACCTTGATGGCGC
Source organism: Mesorhizobium sp. B2-2-4 (assembly GCF_006442375.1). Classification (NCBI taxonomy): domain Bacteria; kingdom Pseudomonadati; phylum Pseudomonadota; class Alphaproteobacteria; order Hyphomicrobiales; family Phyllobacteriaceae; genus Mesorhizobium; species Mesorhizobium sp. B2-2-4. The sequence continues at coordinate 347,554 of NZ_VFWB01000003.1, forward strand.
CTGAAAGAAGCTGGCCGGCGACTTCGCCGAGGAGTTGTTGCGTGTCCATGGTCTCTGTTCCCTCTTGTCTGATGTGCTGAAGGCTCGTCTCGGCCCTTAATATCCTACTAGACGAAAACATATGCATCTGCAATTATCTTTAAGCATAAAGGAAATGGGTGCGGGGCGTGAGCGAGTTCGACGCCATCTTTGTCGGGGCGGGCCACAACAGTCTGGCTTGCGCCGCGCATCTGGCACTCAAAGGCTGGAAAACCGGGGTTTTTGAGCGCAGTGCAACGATCGGCGGCGCCGTCCAGACCCGCGAGTTCACGCTGCCGGGTTTTCGGCACGATTTCGGTGCGATGAATCTGAGCCTGTTCGCCGGCTCGGCCTTCCACCGGAAATATGCAAATGAATTGAACGCCCACGGGCTGGAATTCGCGCCGGTCGCCGACTGTTTCGCCAGCGCCTTCCCGGACGGACGCTGGTTCGGCGTCAGCAACGATCTGGAAAAGACGGCCGCGCGCATGGCTGCCTTCTCCGCCGCCGATGCCGCCACGTGGCGCAAGCTGGTCGCCGCCTTCCCGGCGGAAGCAGAGCATCTGTTTCGCCTCTTGGGGTCACCGATGAGCGCCCGCGCCCTTGCCGGCACGGTGTGGAACCTTTGGCGCAAGAAGGGCCTTACCGGCGCGCTCGATACCGGGCGCCTGCTGCTTTCCTCGCCCCGCGCGTGGCTGGAGGAGACTTTCGAGTCGCCCCATGTGCGGGCGACGCTCGCCACCTGGGGCATGCATCTCGACTTTGCGCCCGACATCGCAGGCGGTGCCGTGTTCCCTTATCTGGAATCCATGGCCAACCAGAGTTTCGGCATGGTGCTGGGCAAGGGCGGCGCCCACACCATCATTCGTGCCTTATCGGGGATGGTCACGGGCGCCGGCGGCAAGATCTTCACCAACGCCGAGGTGGCCGAAATCACGGTTTCGGCCGGCAAGGCGACGGGTGTGCGGCTCAAGTCCGGTGAGACGCACACGGCCACCAGGGCGGTCATTGCCGGCGTTGCACCCAAGGCGTTGGCCGGCACGCTTTTGCCCAACGGTTCCGGCGACGCCGGCTTCGACACGGCGATGCAAAAATTCCGCCACGCGCCGGGCACCATGATGATCCATCTGGCGCTGGACGATCTGCCGGACTGGCGCGCCGGCGCCGAGTTGCGGCAGTTCGCCTATGTGCATCTGTCACCGTCGCTCGACGCCATGTCGCGCACCTATCAGCAGGCGATGGCGGGCGTGCTGCCGGACGAGCCGGTGCTGGTCCTCGGCCAACCAACCGCGGTCGATCCGTCGCGCGCGCCTCAAGGCAAGCATGTGCTGTGGGTGCAGGTGCGCATGCTGCCGGCAGAAATCCTTGGCGACGCCGCCGGCAAGATCGCGCCCGCGCATTGGGATCAGGTCAAGGATCGCTATGCCGAGCGCGTGCTCGACATCGTCGAAACCTACGCGCCCGGCCTGCGAGCCAAGATCCTTGACCAGGCCGTATTCTCGCCCATCGACCTCGAGCGCGAGAACCCGAACCTCGTCGGCGGCGACCAGGTTTGTGGTAGCCACCACCTGGCACAGAATTTCCTGTTTCGCCCGGCACGCGGCTACGCCGGTTGGAACACGCCTGTGGCCAATCTGCATCTCACCGGTGCCGCCACATGGCCGGGCGCCGGCACGGGTGCCGCCTCGGGCTTCATGCTGGCGCAACAGCTTGGCGGGAAGTAGCAGCCGAAAGGCATTGGGGTGGAGCAAGGCAAGGTACGGTTGCCCAGGGACCCCACTGATCAAACAACGAAGCCGTGCACGGAAAACAGAAAAACCAACAAGGGGAACGACCATGACAATCAACAGACGCGAATTGCTCGGATACGGTGCCGCCGCACTCGGGGCGACGGCCATCGGCCTGCCGAAGATCGCCGGGGCGGCGGCCGGCGAACTGACCATCGCCTACAATGTCAACCTGCCGTCCTGGGATCCGACCACCGGACCTTCGGCGGTCAACCCGACCATCCAGGGCCTCTACCAGTCGGTGTTCGATCAGTTCATCCCGCAGAAGCCGGACCTGTCCTTCGCGCCGGGGCTGCTCACCGAGTGGGGCTGGAATGACGACCGCACCAAGATCATGATGACGGTGCGCGAGGGCGTAACCTGGCATGACGGCTCGCCGTTCACGCCCGAGGACGTGGTCTGGTCGTTGCAGCGGGCCGGCGATGAAAAGACCGGCAACCCGATCCAGTTCGTGTGGAAGAACGTCAACAACTTCAAGATCGAGGGCAACAAGATCACGGGCGATGTCGTGCAGTTCGACCCGGTCTACTTCAAGTGGATGTCGTTCCTCACGGGCTACATCATGCCGAAGGCCTATTACGAGAAGGTGGGCGCCGAAGGTTTCGAAAAGGCTCCGATCGGCACCGGCCCGTACATGGTCGAGAAGTTCGAACGCAACGCCTTCCTGCGGCTGAAGGCCAATCCGAAGTACTGGGGCGGCAAGCCGGCATTCGAGAACGTGACGATCAAATTCGTCACAGACGCGGCGAGCCGTGTCGCCGAAATCGAGTCCGGCTCCTCGCAGGTGACGCTCGAGATTCCCTATGAGGAGTATGACCGCCTGATCGCCAAGGACGGCCTTGCCGGCTCGATCAAGAATGTTTCCGACATCGGCATGATCTTCTTCAACGACGTCGAGGCGATGCTGGACAAGAACGTGCGCCAGGCAGCCGTCATGGCGGTCGACAAGGAGCTTCTGGTCAAGCGGCTGCTGCGCGGCTACGGCCAGCCGCTCGCCACGCTGGAAACGCCGGAATACGCGGCCTACGACGCGTCGATCAAGGTCGAGCACAATCCGGAAAAGGCCAAGCAATTGCTGGCCGCTTCCGGCTATTCGCCGGAAAAGCCGGTCAAGTTCACCATCCAGACGACCAAGGGCTTCAAGCCCAAGGACTATGAGATGATCCAGGCGATCGTCGGCATGTGGCGCAAGGTCGGCATCGAGGCGACGATCGAGGTCTACGAGATCGCCAAGCACTACGAACTGCGCGCCGCCGACAAGCTGGCGCCGGCGGCCTTCTACAACTGGGGCAACGCCATCGGCGACCCGACCACCTCGACCGGCTTTGCCATGTATGGACCGAGCCCGCACTCGGTGTGGGACAGCCAGGATCTGATCGACATGATCAACCCGCTGTGGGGTGAGAAGGACGAGGCCAAGCGCATCGCCGGCTGGAAGGCGGTGGACAAATACATCGCCGAGCAAGCCTATGTGCTGCCGCTGATGCAGTATGCGCAGCCGATCGTGCATGCCAAGGGCGTCAACGTCGTGCAGCATGTGTCCGGCGCGCTGTTGCCGGCCCTGATGACCCCGGCCTGATATCGGCCGGGCTTGCCGCGCGCCGTCCATAGCGACGGCGCGCATCTTCTTTCGGCATACGAGCCTCCGGGCTCCAGCAAAGATTTACATGCTCCTGCAACGATTCCTGATCCGTCTTTTGACGATGCTGATCACGCTGTTCGGCGTGGCGGTCGTCGTCTTCGTCGTGATCCGCATCGCTCCCGGCGATCCGATCGCCATGATGCTGCCGCCCGGCGCGACCGATGTCGACATCGCCCGGCTGCGGGCGCTCTACGGCCTCGACAAGACGATTGTCGAGCAGTTCTTCATCTGGCTGTCCGGCGTCGTCAAAGGCGATTTCGGCACCTCGATCTCGCTGCGGCAAGACGTGCTCGGGCTTGTCTTCAACCGGCTGCCGGCAACGCTGGAACTCGCCATCGTCGCGCTTATCATGGCGGTGGCGATCGGGGGGACGATGGCCATCCTCGGCGCCCGCGAACGAGGCACGGCGGTGGAAGCCGGCATCGACATCGCCAGCGGGGCGGCACTTTCCATTCCCGACTTCCTCTGGGGCCTGGTGCTGATCCTGCTGTTCGGGGTGCTGGTGCCGATCTTCGACATTTCCGGCCGGGTCTCGCCGCAACTCGACCTGCCCTTCGTCAGCCAGTTCTATCTGTTCGAAAGCTTGCTTCGGCTCCGCCTCGATCTCACATGGGATCTCCTGAAGCACATGCTTATGCCGGCAGTGGCGTTGGCATTGCCGCTGGCGGCGATCATCTCGCAGCTACTGAAACAATCGCTGAAGGAAGTGCTCGACCTCGACTATGTCGTGCTGGCGCGGGTGAAGGGTTTTTCGGAAACGCAGGTCATCCTGCGCGAGGCGCTGAAGAATGCCGCCCTGCCCACGCTGACGCTGGTCGGCGTGCAGTTCACCTTCCTGATCGGGGGCACGGTCATCGTCGAGCGGCTGTTTTCCTATGAGGGTCTCGGCAACATGGCGATCGACGCGGTCATCAACCGCGACCTGCCGCTGATCCAGGGCATCGTGCTGGTCTTCGCGCTGTTGTTCGTGCTGATCAATCTCGCGGTGGATATGATGTACGCCCTGCTCAATCCGAGGCTGCGCCATGGATGAGAGCCGCATCTCGAGACACGGCTCAAGCGCCAGGCTTTGGCTGGCCGGCGGCTGGCTGCTGCTGGTGCTGCTGGCGGCGATCCTGGCGCCGCTGGTCGCGCCGCGGGACCCGCTTGCGCAGGATCTTATGCTCGAACGTTTGCCGCCGTTCTGGCTCGATGGCGCGGAGCCCGGCTATTGGCTGGGCACCGACAGCCTCGGCCGAGATCTCTTGTCACGCCTGATCTTCGGCGGGCGCATCGCCTTCATCGTTGCCTTCGCCGCCGCCAGCGCCGCCTGCCTTGTCGGCTCGACCCTGGGCTTGATCGCCGGCTATTTCGGCGGCTGGGCCGACCGCATCATCTCGCGCATCGTCGATGTCTGGATGGCATTCCCGCCGGTGCTGTTCGCCATCCTTTTGGTTGCCGTGCTCGGCACGGGTTTGAGCTCTGTCATCCTGGCGATCGCGATCATCGACTGGACGCGTTTCTGCCGGGTCATCCGCGCCGAGGCGATGGGCCAGTCGCGCATGGACTATGTCGAGAACGCCCGCATCGCCGGCTATGGCCGCATCGGCATCATGCTGCGCGAAGTGCTGCCCAATGTGGTGCCATCGATCGTGGCGCTGCTGTCGCTGGAAATGGGCATCGCCGTCATCGTCGAGGCGATCCTGTCTTTCGTCAACCTGTCGATCTCGACCGACGACCCGACCTGGGGCGGCATCATCGCCGAGGGCCGGCTGTCGATCCACCAGGCCTGGTGGGTGCTGGTATTCCCGCTGATCACGCTGATCCTGACCGTGCTGTCGTTCAGCCAGTTCGGCGAGGCGCTGAAGACACGTTTCGATCCGGTGCTGCGATGAGCGCCTGTCTCGATATCAAGGAGTTGAGCGCCGTGCTGCCGAACGGCCAGCGCGTGCTGCGCTCGGTGTCGCTTGCCGTGCAGCCCGGCGAAGTGCGAGCACTGGTCGGTGAAAGCGGCGCCGGCAAGACGATGATCGGCAAGGCGGTACTTGGCGTCTTGCCGTCGAGCGTGCGCATCGTCGAGGGCGATATGCGGCTCGAGGGCGAAGACCTCGGCAAGCTCAACCCGAAGGCACGGCGCACGCTGATCGGCGCGCGCACCGCACTGATCCCGCAGGATCCGCTGACCGCGCTCAACCCGTCGCGCCGCATCGGCCCGCAAACGACCGACCGGCTGGTGCGCATCCTCGGCTGGAGCGGCGAGAGGGCCGAAACCCGCATCCGGCAATTGCTGGACGAGGTGCAGATCCGTGACCCCGACCGGGTACTGAAAAGCTACCCGCACGAGCTTTCCGGCGGCATGCGCCAGCGCGTGCTGATCGCCGCAGCCTTCGCCGCCGAGCCCCGGCTGATCGTCGCCGACGAGCCGACCACGGCGCTCGACGTCACCGTGCAGAAGCAGATCCTGCGGCTCATCGCTGCGTTGCAGCGCGAGCACGGCACGGCGATCCTGTTCGTCACCCACGACCTCGGCGTCGTCTCCAAGATCAGCCAGAAGGTCTCGGTGCTCTATGCCGGCAAGGTCGTGGAAGAGGCCGAAACAGCTGCCCTCTTCGCGGCACCGCAGCACCCCTACACACGGGCACTGATGGCGGCAACGCCGCGCTACACCGATCCCCTCGCCTCGCTAAAGCCGGTCGACGAGGCAGTGCTGGCCGGGCTTGCCGCGGAGATTGCGGCCGCGGACCAGGCGTGGAGGCGACCGCATGGCTGAGCCGCTGTTTTCCGTGCGCGGCCTGAAAGTCGCGCTGCCCGACATGACCCGCAAGCCGCTGATCGGCCGCGCGCCGCTGGCGGAAATCCTAAAAGGCCTGGACTTTGACCTGCCCAAGGGATCGGTGACCGGCATCGTCGGCGAGTCCGGATCCGGCAAGTCGACGCTCGGCCGTGCCCTGGTACGACTGCTGGAGCCCAGCGCCGGCAGCATCAGCTTCGAGCGCCTCGACATCACGCATCTGCCGGAGGCGGAGTTGCGGCCGCTGCGCCGCGATTTGCAGATGATCTTCCAGGATCCTATGTCGTCGCTCAACCCGCGCCGCACCATTGCCAGCATCATTGCCGCGCCGCTGAAGCAGAACGGGCTTGGCGACAATCTCAGGGACCGCGTGGCCGAGGCCTTGCAGCGCGTCGGCCTGCCGCAGAGCTTCGCCGGCCGCTACCGCCACGAACTGTCGGGCGGCCAGCGCCAGCGCGTCGGCATAGCGCGCGCGCTGGCGCTGGCGCCGAAATTCGTGCTGGCCGACGAGATCGTCTCCGGCCTCGACGTCTCGACGCAGGCGCAGATCCTCACCCTTCTGGAGAAACTGGCGGAGGAGATGGGGCTGACGGTCGCCTTCATCAGCCACGATCTGTCGGTCATCCGGCGGCTGTGCCGGCAGGTCATCGTCATGCGCGAAGGCAGGATCGTCGAAGCGAGCGCGACGGACGCTCTCTTCGAAAATCCCCGACAGACCTACACGCGCGACCTGATCGCGGCCATCCCACTGCCCGAAATCGACGACGGCTGGCTGGATATTCCTTCCGCTGCCAAGGCTCCGACATGAATGCATACGCACGCCGAAAAGCGGGCTCGGATGTGCGACCGGCCAATGACAAAGCCCCGCCAAATGGAGGAGAAACTGACATGAAGACAACAATTCGAAATGCAGCACTCGCTGCCGCCATCCTCGGCAGCACCGGTATGGCGGCAGCAAGCTCGATCCCCGGTATGCGCGGGCACGACCACACCGGCATCACGGTTCCCGACATGAAGCAGGCGGTCGATTTCTTCACCGACGTGGTCGGCTGCAAGAAGGCGATGTCGTTCGGCCCGTTCGCCGACGACAAGGGCACCTTCATGCAGGATCTTCTCGGCGTCGATCCGAAGGCTGTCATCGAGCAGGTCACCATGGTTCGCTGCGGCACGGGGTCGAATATAGAGCTGTTCAAATACACCGCGCCGGACCAGAAGGACCTGACACCGAAGAACAGCGACATTGGCGGTTTTCACATCGCCTTCTATGTCGACGACGTCGCGGCGGCGAAAGCCTATCTCGAGGCCAAGGGCGTAAAGACCAGGTTGGGGCCGCTGCCGGTCAAGGAAGGACCCGCCGCCGGCCAGACCATCCTTTACTTCCAGGCGCCTTGGGGCTTGCAACTGGAAGCGATCAGCTATCCCGACGGCATGGCTTACGAGAAGAGTGCCGAGACGGTGCTGTGGAGCCCGAAGAACCCGGAAAAGTGACCCCACGGACCGCGCGTGCGGCGATGCGCGAGCGCGCGGTCCGCTATTTCGCATAATCGTTTCGGCATAAAACTTTAAGCTTGAAATATCTTGGCCCCGGCGCGATACTGAAATCAAGCAAGCGAAGAGGAGATCGCACAGATGAAGGTTGCGGTTCTCGGCGGCGGACCAGCCGGCCTTTACTTCGCCATTTCGATGAAGCTGAGGGACGCCGCGCACGATGTGACGGTTTTCGAGCGTAATCGCGCCGACGACACGTTCGGCTGGGGCGTCGTTCTGTCAGCCGAAACGCTTGAGAATCTGGCCAGGAACGATCCGGTCAGCGCCGTCTGGATCAAGAAGCATTTTGCGTATTGGGACGACATCGCCGTGGTCCATGACGGCGTGCGCACTGTATCCTCAGGCCACGGCTTCTGCGGCATCGGCCGCAAGCGGCTCTTGATCCTGTTGCAGCGGCGCGCACGCGAGCTCGGTGTCAAGCTGGTGTTCGAGACCGACATCGCCGATCCCCGGCCCTATATGGAGACGCATGACCTGGTCGTCGCCGCAGACGGGCTGAATTCCAGGGCGCGCAACAGCTTCGTCGACATCTTCAAGCCCGACATCGACACGCGCAAATGCAAGTTCGTGTGGCTCGGCACCCACCAGAAATTCGACGACGCCTTCACCTTCATCTTCGAAAAGACCGAGCATGGCTGGGTGTGGGCGCACGCCTACCAGTTCGACAGCGACACCGCGACCTTCATCGTCGAGTGCAGCGAACAGACCTGGGCCGCCTTCGGCTTCGGCGCCATGACGCAGCAGGAATCCATCGCCGTCTGCGAGCGCATCTTCGAAAAGCATCTTGGCGGCCACAAGCTGATGACCAATGCCAACCACATCAGGGGTTCGGCCTGGATCAATTTCCCGCGCGTGCTGTGCGAGCGCTGGTCGTTTGAGAATCTGGCGCTGATGGGCGACGCGGCGGCCTCAGCCCATTTCTCGATCGGCTCCGGCACCAAGCTGGCGCTGGAAAGCGCTGTCGCGCTGGCCGAGTATGTCGAAACCGAACCGGACCTAAAGGCCGCCTTCCGCAAATATGAGGACGCGCGCCGCACCGAGGTGCTGAAGCTGCAGTCGGCGGCGCGCAACTCGCTCGAATGGTTCGAGGAGGTCGAGCGTTATCTCGGCCTCGATCCGGTGCAGTTCAACTATTCGCTGCTGACCCGCTCGCAGCGCATCAGCCACGAAAACCTGCGGCTGCGCGACGCGGAGTGGCTTGAAAGCGCGGAGGAGTGGTTCCAGCGCCAGGCGGGCGCCGGCGCCAACAGACTCCGTCGCGCCCCGATGTTCGCGCCCTTCCAGCTGCGCGACATGCGGCTCAACAACCGCGTGGTCGTGTCGCCGATGGCACAATACAAGGCTGTCGACGGCTGCCCGACGGACTGGCATTTCACGCACTATGCCGAGCGTGCCAAGGGCGGCGCCGGGCTCATCTATATCGAGATGACCTGCGTCAGTCCGGAAGGGCGGATCACGCCCGGCTGCCCGGGCTTCTATGCGCCCGAACATGAGATGGCGTGGAAACGGCTGGTCGGCTTCGTCCATGCCGAGACCGAAGCGAAGATCTGCGCGCAGATCGGCCATTCCGGCGCCAAGGGCTCGACACGGGTTGGTTGGGAAGGCACCGACGTGCCGCTGGCGGCGGGCAACTGGCCCGTCATGGCGGCATCGGCGGTGGCGTGGTCACCTGAGAATCAGGTGCCGAAGGCGATGGACCGCGCCGACATGGACAGAGTGCGCGACGGGTTCGTGGCTTCGGCTGAGATGGCCGACCGCTGCGGCTTCGACATGCTCGAGATCCACGCCGCGCACGGCTATCTCCTGTCGTCCTTCATCACGCCGGTCACCAACCGGCGCACGGATGCGTATGGCGGTTCGCTGGAAAACCGCATGCGATATCCCCTTGAAATCTTTCGCGCCGTACGCGCCGCCTGGCCGGCGCAGAAGCCGATCTCAATGCGCATTTCGGCCAATGACTGGGTCGGCATCGAAGGCGTAACACCCGCCGACGCCGTCGAGATCGCGCGGCTGTTGCATGAGGCCGGCGTCGACATTTGCGACGTCTCGGCAGGACAAACTTCGGTGCTGGCAAAGCCGGTCTATGGCCGCATGTTCCAGACGCCGTTTTCCGACCGCATCCGCAACGAGGTCGGCATGGCGACGATGGCGGTCGGCAACATCTATGAGCCGGACCATGTCAATTCGATCCTGATGGCCGGCCGCGCCGACCTGGTGGCGCTGGCACGGCCGCATCTCGCCGATCCCTACTGGACGCTGCATGCGGCGGTGGCGCTCGGCGACCGTGGCGTCAAATGGCCCGATCCCTATCTGCCCGGGCGCGACCAGATCTACCGGCTGGCCGAACGCGATGCCGCAGCGGGGCTGAAAGTATGACGGCCGCCGCGATGATCGCCGGCAGCCATGCCCTTGTCACCGGCGGCGGGTCTGGTGTCGGCCGAGCGATCGCTCTGGCGCTGGCTGGTGCCGGCATCGACGTCACCATATGCGGCCGCCGCGAGGCGGAGCTGGCCAAGGTGGCTGGCGAAAGCAAAGGCGTTTTCGCCATCACTGCCGATGTCACCAATGAGGCGGCGATGGCATCGCTTTACGAGACGGCGGAGGCCGCGCGCGGGCCGTTCGACATCGTCGTCGCTAATGCCGGCATGGCGGGCAGCACGCCGGCGCACAAGACCACGCTGGCCGACTGGCAGCGGACGCTGGACGTCAACCTGACCGGCGCTTTCCTGACGGTGAAGCCGGCGCTCGCCGGCATGGCCGCGCGCAGGGCGGGCCGCATCGTCTTCATCGCGTCTACCGCCGGACTGAAAGGCTACGCCTATGTTGCGCCTTACGTGGCGGCCAAGCATGGCGTCGTCGGCCTGATGCGGGCGCTTGCCGCCGAGACGGCGAAGTCCGGCGTGACCGTCAACGCGGTGTGCCCGGGTTTTGTGGAAACCGAAATGCTGGAGGAGTCCATCCAGCGGATCGTGGAAAAAACCGACCGCTCGGTGGAGCAGGCGCGGGCGAGCCTTGCCGCGACCAATCCGCAAGGCCGCTTCATCCAGCCGCAGGAAATTGCCGCGGCCGTGCTGTGGCTGTGCGGCGATGCGGCAGCGTCGATCACCGGACAGGCAATTTCGATCTCAGGAGGCGAAACATGGTAGCCGGCCCCCTGCCCGCGCCGTCGGGACCCGGCAAGGACCGCTTGCGGCTGTGGATCAGGCTGCTGCGCGCCTCGCGCACGATCGAGGCCGAACTGCGCGAGCGCCTGAAGAAGGAATTCAACACGACGTTGCCGCGCTTCGACGTGATGGCCGCGCTCTACCGAGCGCCCGAAGGCATGCTGATGAGCGATCTGTCGCGCTTCCTGCTGGTATCCAACGGCAATGTCACGGGCATCGTAGATCGGCTCGTATCCGAGGGGCTGGTCGCGCGCGCCCGCCGCAATGGCGACCGCCGCACCTCGATGGTGCGGCTGACGGATGAGGGCTCGAAGTCCTTCGCAGTCATCGCTGCCGCTCACGAGGGCTGGGTCGGCGAATTGCTGGGCAAGGTGAGCGAGGACGACGCGCGCCGGCTGACCGGCATGCTGACCTCGTTCCGCAGCAACTGGGAGGGACGCGAATGAGCAAGATGGCCGGCTTCAAGCCGAAGCATTTCCTCTGGCAGGTCGAAGGCCGGATCGCCAAGGTCCGGCTCGACCGGCCGGAGCGCAAGAACCCGCTGACCTTCGACAGCTATGCGGAACTGCGCGATACATTCCGCGACCTCGTCTATGCCGACGATGTCGATGCCGTGGTGTTCCTGTCCAATGGCGGCAATTTCTGCTCCGGCGGCGATGTCCACGACATTATCGGCCCGCTGGTCAAGATGGACATGAAGCAACTCCTGGCCTTCACCCGCATGACCGGCGATTTCGTAAAGGCGATGCTGAATTGCGGCAAGCCGATCATCGCGGCGGTCGACGGCGTGGCGGTCGGCGCCGGCGCCATCATCGCCATGAGCTCCGACATCCGCATCGCCACGCCGGACGCCAAGACGGCATTCCTGTTCACCCGCGTCGGTCTTGCCGGCTGCGACATGGGAGCCTGCGCGATCCTGCCGCGCATCATCGGCCAGGGCCGCGCCGCCGAACTGCTCTACACCGGCCGCACCATGACGGCTGCCGAAGGCGAGCGCTGGGGGTTTTACAACAGGCTTGTAGAGGCGGCATCGCTCGAGGCCGACGCGCTCGACATGGCGGCGCGCATCGTCTCCGGCCCGACCTTCGCCCATGGCATCACCAAGACGCAGTTGAACCAGGAATGGTCGATGGGCCTCGACCAGGCGATCGAGGCGGAAGCGCAGGCGCAGGCGATCTGCATGCAGACGCGCGATTTCGAGCGGGCGTACAAGGCGTTTGTTGCCAAGGAAAACCCGGTGTTCGAGGGGAATTGAGGATGAGCAGGTTGATGGAGACGTTGGCGGGACAGCGCCCCCCTCTGGCCTGCCGGCCATCTCCCCCTCTAGGGGGGAGATTGGCAGCTTCGGCGGCGGCAGCCATCCTGCGGCGCAGGCGATTTGCGAAAGCCGAGATGAGGATCGATCTTCCCCCTAGAGGGGGAGATGTCCGGCAGGACAGAGGGGGGCGCCGTAGAGCACGGACTCTGGAGAATAGCGGAGGCAGAAATGCCTGACCGCTCCTTCCTCGACTGGCCGTTCTTCGAAGACCGTCATCGCGAACTGGCCGGGCACCTCGAGGCATGGTGCGCGAAGAACCTACCCGTCGATCACCATGACGTCGACGCCGCCTGCCGCGAGCTGGTGCAAAAACTCGGCCGGGACGGCTGGCTGAAGCCGACGGCGCTCGACACCGACAATCCGGGACCGCTCGACGTGCGCACCTTGTGCATCACGCGTGAGACGCTGGCGCGGCATGACGGGCTCGCCGATTTCGCCTTCGCCATGCAAGGGCTCGGCACCGGAGCGCTCAGCCTGTTCGGCACGCCGGAACAACAGCAATGGCTTTCGAAGACGCGCGCCGGCAAGGTCATTTCCGCCTTTGCGCTGTCGGAACCGCGCTCGGGATCGGATGTCGCCAATATGGAGATGACAGCGACCCGCGATGGTGACGGCTATGTCCTTTCGGGCGAAAAGACCTGGATCTCCAATGGCGGCATCGCCGATCTCTATGTCGTCTTTGCCCGCACAGGCGAGGCACCCGCCGCCAAGGGGCTATCAGCCTTCATCGTGCCCGGGGACAGCAAGGGCCTCGGCATCGCGGAGCGCCTGGAAGTCATAGCGCCGCATCCGCTGGCACGACTGTCTTTCGATCAGGTCCGCCTGCCCGCCTCGGCGCTGATCGGCAAACCGGGCGACGGCTTTCGCATCGCCATGTCGGTGCTCGACGTGTTCCGCTCGACCGTCGGCGCGGCGGCACTCGGCTTTGCTCGCCGCGCACTCGATGAAAGCATCAAGCGGGTGGCCGAACGCAAGCTGTTCGGCGCGCCGATGGCCGAGCTGCAGATGGTGCAGGGCCATATCGCCGACATGGCGCTCGACGTCGATGCCGCGGCGCTTTTGGTCTACCGCGCCGCCTGGACCAAGGACATGGGCGCGGCGCGGGTAACGCGCGAGGCGGCGATGGCCAAACTGTTCGCCACCGACAAGGCGCAGGAGGTGATCGACAAAGCGGTGCAACTGCATGGCGGCGACGGCGTCCGCAAGGGTCACATCGTCGAAAGCCTGTATCGCGAGATCCGCGCGCTGCGCATCTACGAGGGTGCTTCCGACGTGCAGAAGGTGGTGATCGCGCGGCAGGTGATGGGCGCTGCCTGAACAGGGCGCGTCGTCGGACTGGACTGTTTTCGAACGCGGATATTGCGGACCGATATTGGAGAGTTGAAATGCACGAGATCCTGCAGCCGGAAGGCTGGGCAAAACCGGTCGGCTATGCCAATGGCGTTGCAGCGCGCGGCAGGCTCGTGTTCGTCGGCGGACAGGTCGGCTGGAATGGCCAGTGCCAGTTCGAGACCGACGATTTCGTCGGCCAGGTGCGGCAGACGCTTCAAAATATCGTCGCGGTGCTGGCGGAGGCCGGAGCTGAGCCGCGGCACATCACGTCGATGACGTGGTATTTCACCGACAAGGCTGAATATCTGGCCAATCTCAGGGGTATAGGCGAGGCCTATCGCAAGGTAATCGGCCGGCATTTCCCGGCGATGGCCGCGATGCAGGTGATGGCACTGGTCGAGGACCGAGCCAAGGTGGAGATTCAGGCCACCGCGGTTATTCCGGAATAATCGGCCGTCGCTTCGTCATCCTGGGTGCAGCAAGGAGCGTAGCGATACGGCGCAGACCCCAGGATGAGAAATCAGGAAGGCATGGGCCAGACTATTTTCCGCGAAGGCCGGCCTGCTCCAGCAGCGGCAGCACGTGATCGCAGAAATAGGGGAGTTCCTGCGTGTAGTTGACGAAGGACAGCGCAATGCCCTGGTAGCCATGCCCGGCAATGGCGGCCATATCGGCTGCGATCGTTTCGGGCGTTCCGACCAAGGGATAGGTGCCGGCGCCGCCGGCGAAACGCTGGCGATAGCGGTCATAGGCATACGGGTCGTGCGACCGCGAGAATTCCTTTTTGCCGGCCATATGGGCATCGACCGCCTCACGGTCGGCCAGATCGACGGCATAGCGTGTGTAATAGGCCTGCGCCTCCTCCATCGTCGGCCGGCAGACGACATGCGCCACGGTGTAGACGCCGACCTCGCGGCCAGCCTTGTCGGCCCGCTCACTGATATCGGCGACATGTTTGCCGGCATCGGCCATCTCGGAAAAGGTCGTGAACAGATAGTCACATCTGGCGGCAGCGAAATCGCGGCCCGGACCGCCGAAAGCCGCGTTCATCGTCACTGGTCGCGGAACTTGCAGGCTGGCCGGCCGGCTCACGGCTTCCTTGAGACGATAATAAGTGCCCTCATAGTCGAGAGGTTCAGCCGACGCATAAAGCCTTTCCAGAATTTCGATCCATTCGGCGGCCTGATCATACCCCTTCTCGACCAGCGGCGTGCCGAACATGCCGAATTCCTTCGGGTTCCAGCCGCAGACGATGTTGAGGCCGGCACGGCCCTGGCTGATATGATCGACCGTCGCCAGCGCCTTGGCGGCGTACAGCGGATGCACGAGGGGCACATGCACGGTCATGAACAGGCCGATCTGCTGGGTGGCCACACTGAGCGCCGCCGCCCAGGTGAAGGTCTCGAACGACCATTCGCGCACCCTGTTGCGGCCACCAAAGCCGCGCCAGCGCGCAATCGGCAGCAGGAATTCCAGCCCCGCGCGGTCGGCGATCTGCGCCGCCGTCAGATTGTCGTGCCAGCTTGCCGTCCAGCGTTCAGGCACATCCGATATGGCAAGGCCGCCATCGGCATTGGTCGAGAAGACGCCGACCTTCAGTCTGTTTGGGCGGTGCAGGGGATGCGCTTTGATCATGTCCGGAACTCGCGGCGGGAGATCGACACGCTAGGCCCGCGCGAAAATATTTCAAGCCTGAAATAGCTTCGCCTCGCCGCTGTTTGCGGATATGAATTCCGGCACGACAACAAGGGGATGGAACGATGAGCGGGTTTCGCCACAAATGCATCGGCAGGGAAAGCCTCGTCGGTTCCTTTGCCGCCATTCCGCATCCCGTTGCGGTTGAGGTGATGGCGCAGTCCGGTCTCGATTTTCTCTGCATCGATTGGGAACATGCCCAGATTTCGCGCGACATGATCGAGGCGATGGTGCGCGCGGCCGACATCCATCGCGTGCCGGCCATGGTGCGCGTGCCCGGCCATGCACCGGAAGCGATCGCCGCGGCATTGGACAGCGGCGCGCAAGGCGTGCTCGTCCCGCGCGTCTCGACCGCCGCCCAGGCGCAGGCGGCGGTGAAGGCCTCGCGTTATCCGCCGACCGGCGAGCGCGGCGTCGGGCCCGGACGGGCCGCCGGCTATGGCTACCGCATCTCCGAATATCTCGCTCAGGCCAATGACAGCATCGTCGTGGCGGTTCAGGTCGAGACATCGGAAGGGCTGGCCAATATCGAGGCAATCGCCGCCGTCGAGGGCGTCGACGTGATTTTCGTCGGGCCCGGCGATCTCTCCGTATCGATCGATGCGATCGGCCTCAAAGGCGCCGACAAGCTCGCGCAAGCGATCCGCAGGATCATCGATGCGACAATCGCGCATGGCAGGACATCCGGGATCTTCTGCGCGAAGCCGCAAGATGTCGCCCGATGGGCAGCACTCGGCGCCAGTTTCTTCATCCTGGCCAGCGACACGATGCTTCTGGGGGCTGGCGCTGCTGCCGGCAAAGCCCGCGCGGATGCCGAACTGGGCAGGAGCGGCCGCTAGCGCTATCGAAAGGTATGCCAGGCGCCGCCGCTGCCAACTTTTTAAGCTTAAAACTTTTGCCTTGAAAACTGCCGCGGTTTGGATAAGCATTCCTCGATCGATGGCGACTGCCGTTCCGGACGGGCTTGCCGGACATCCATCGTGGTGCATCGGGTGGGATCAAAGGGTTTCAGTCCTTGTCGTTCATGCTGCCCCCAGTCATCCTCCAGCACGCGCCATGCGTGCGATGGCGTGCGCGCGCCAGATCCGCGATCCGCATACCGAGAGCATCGCCAACCTTGCCTTCCCGCCGATGTGCGTCTGCCGCGACCGGACAGCGCCCGACCGTATGGCAGCGAGCATGAATTGACGCCCCGCTGGGAGGTGGGGCGGCAAGAAACCGTGCGGGCATCAGCCCGCCCGATCAACAACCAGAGGGAACACCCCAGAGGGACCAACAATGAGCCTGACCCGTCGCAATCTCATCCTTCTCGCGGCCGCCATCGGCATCGCCGCCGGACCGGCAACCGCCTATGCCGCCGATGTGCTCAATGTCGGCGCCTACCCGACCAACCCGCCCTTCGAGTACAAGAACGAGAGCGGCACTTTCGAGGGCTTTGAAGTCGACATCGTCAACGAAGCGGCAAAGCGCGTCGGCATGACCACCGACATCGCCGATCTCGGCTTCCAGGCGCTGTTCGCCGCCACCACCTCGAAGCGCATCGATGTCGCCATCTCGTCGATCACCATCACGCCGGAGCGGCTGAAGTCGCAGTCGTTCACGCAGCCTTACTATGATTCCGACATGGGCATCGCCACCAAGACCGACAGCCCGATCAAGGCCGAGGCCGACCTCAAGGGCAAGATCGTCGGCGTGCTGTCCGGCTCGACCGGCGAGACCTGGGTCAAGGCGCATCAGGAGGCCGATGGCCTCAGCGACGTAAAGGGCTATGACACACAGCAGAACCTTTTGCTCGACCTCAGCGCCGGGCGCATCGACGCGGCTGTCAGCGACATTCCGGGCATGCAGTACTCCTTCACCAAGATGAAGGATCTCACCGTCAAGGAACGCATCAAGACCGGCGAACAGTACGGGCTGATGATGACCAAGGACCACCCGCTGCTCGGCAAGCTCAACGACGCGCTGACGGCAATGAAGAAGGACGGCACGCTGGCCGCGATCCACAAGAAGTGGTTCGGCAGCGACGCGCCCGCCGATTCCTCGACCGCCAAGGAAATGCCGGTGCCGAAGGCCTGAGCGGCGGCCGCCAAGGAGAACGTGCCGGCTCGAAAGGCCGGCACGTTCCGTTTGATACATAGTCTCCCGGAACCAGCGCGGCGCGGCAAAACCGCTTTCGCTGTTCCGGACCTCTGCTCCGGCGTCAAGGGACGCCAAACGGTTCGGGAAAGCCTCCCATGTCGCTGCTCGATACCTTCTTCAACGCCGACGTCATCGCGTCCAGTCTGCCGGCGCTGCTGCGCGGCTTTCTCAACACGCTGCTGCTCGGCCTGCTCAGCATCGGCATCGGCATCCCCATCGGCCTGGTGATCAGCCTGTTGCGGCTTTATGCGCCGAAGCCGCTCCGGTGGCTGGCGGTCGGCTACACCGATATCTTCCGCGCGCTGCCGGTGCTGGTCGTGCTGATCCTGATCTATTATGCGCTGCCCTTCCTCGGCATCCGCCTATCGTCCTGGGCTTCCGCCGTAACGGCCTTCGCCATCATCATGTCGGCCTATTCGGCGGAAGTGTTCCGCTCCGGCATCGAAAGCATTCCGCGCGGCCAGTTCGAGGCGTCGCAGGCGCTCGGCCTGCCGTTCCTTTTGACCTTGCGCAAGGTGGTGCTGCCGCAGGCGGTGCGCGTCGTCATCCCGCCGATGACCAGCAACTGCGTCTCGATGTTCAAGGACACCTCGCTCGCCTCCACCGTGGCGCTGCCGGAACTCCTGAAGGAAGCGACCAATGCACAGTCGCTCTATGCCAATCCCTCGCCGCTGATCGGCGCAGCCCTGGTCTATCTCATCTTCCTGTGGCCGATGGTTCGCCTCGTCAGCCTGCTTGAAGACCGTTTCAAGACCGAGAAGACGCGCTGACCGCGCCTACAATTTCCCCTCTACCGAGCACTTCGCAGGAGACGACCATGAACAAGCATCAAGCCGCCAATGCGACCGGCACTTCCGGCGCGTTCCCTGTTGAAAGAATCCGGGCGATGTTTCCGGCCTTGCAGCGGGCAGGCGACTTCATCTTCCTGGACAACGCCGCCGGCGCACAGATTCCGCAGAGCGTGCTCGATGCGGTGACCAACCATTTGGTTTCGCACAATGTGCAGCGCGGCGGCCGTTATGGGCGCAGCGTCACCGTTGACCAATCGGTCGCCGATGCGCGGACAAGCGTGGCACTGCTGATCAATGCCTACAGCCCATCCGAGATCTGCTTCGGCATGAACGCCACCTCGTTCATCCGCCTAGTCAGCCTCGGCATCGGCCAGATGCTTGGAGAGCGCGACGAGATCGTCGTCACCGACATGGACCATGACGCCAACATCGCGACATGGCTGGCACTCGAATCCGCCGGCGCCAAGTTCAAGTGGTGGCGCATGCGCGAGGACGGCAACCTGCATATCGACGATCTGCGCCCGCTTGTTTCCGATCGTACCCGGCTTGTCGCCTGCACGGTGACGGCGCATTCCATCGGCTCGATCGTCGACGTCGCTTCGGTGGCAGGGATCGCGCACGCCGCCGGCGCCGAAGTGTTCCTCGACTGCGTGCATTACGGGCCGCATGGGCTGATCGACGTCCAGGCATGGGATTGCGACTATCTCGTCTGTTCCGGCTACAAGAATTTCTCGCCGCATATGGGTTTCCTGTGGGGCCGCTTCGAAACGCTGAAGCGACTGCCGACCTTCCGCGAGGACTTCATCCCCGACGAGCCGCCCTACAAGGTCGAGGCCGGCACCTTCATTTACGAGAACGTGTCGGGCATGGATGCGGCCGTGCAGTATCTCGAGCTCATCGGCCGCAATCTTGCTCCGTCCAACAACCGCTCGCGGCGCGAAAACATCGTCGCCGGCATGGGCGCCATCCGCGACTACGAGCTGGTGCTGGCGCGCGAGATGCTGGCTGTGCTGAAGAGCTGCGGGGCAACAATCTACGGCGTTTCCGAGGAGGCCCGGATCAACGAACGCGTGCCGACCTTCTGTTTCAACATCGGCAAATTGTCGCCGCAGCGGATCGTCGAGGAAATGGCCGAGATGCAGATCGGCATTCGCGACGGCCACATGTACGCCCCGCGCCTGATGAAGCGCCTCAACCTGTCGATGGACAGCGGCGCCATCCGCGCCTCGCTGGTGCACTACAATACGGTCGAGGAAGTCAGGCGTTTCGGTGAAGCGCTGCGGGCTGTCATCGCGAAGCTGTCGTAGCGCTCGACCCTTTTCGCGAGAGAAACCGGAGGCGTGACTGCCTCCGTTTCGTCATCCACGGGCGGAGCAAGGAGCGGAGCGACGCGGCGCAGACCCGAGGATTCATGCCGTGATATGCGAGCGTTACCACGGTGCACAACCTGCTCCGCAGCGCTTTTCGGCTGAGATAACGGCATGGATCCTAGGATCTCCGCACCGCGTTGCGGCGCTCCGCCCTAGGATGACGAATTGGAGTCACGCCGCTTTCTTCTTCGCCAGCCTCGCCTTGATGCTGGCGACATCGGCGCGCGGCGTGGCGGCGAACAGCGTCCTGGTGTAGCTGTGCTTGGGGTCTGAAAAGACCTCGTCGCGCGAGCCGTATTCGACCGCCTCGCCGAAATACATCACCATCACGTCGTCGGCGATGTAGCGCACCACGGAGAGATCGTGGCTGATGAAGACATAGGTCAGCTGGAATTCGTCCTGCAGGTCGGCGAGCAGGTTGAGCACCTGCGCCTGCACCGAAAGATCGAGCGCCGAGACCGGCTCGTCCAGCACCAGAAGGCTCGGGTTCAGCATCAGCGCACGGGCGATGGCGATGCGCTGGCGCTGGCCGCCCGAGAACATGTGGGGATAGCGGTTGTAGTGCTCGTGACCGAGGCCGACCTTCTTCAGCATCTTCATGGCGAGGTCGCGCCGCTCGGCGGCCGTCTTGTCGGTGTTGATCAGCAGCGGCTCGCCCAGCACGTCGCCGATCTTCTGGCGCGGGTTGAGCGACCCGTAAGGATTCTGGAAGACGATCTGCACCTTGCGGCGCATCTCCTTGGTCAATCCGCCCCTGGCGATGTCGACCTTGTTGCCGTCGATGAACAGCTCGCCCGATGTCGCCGGATCGATGAGCGTGATGATGCGGGCGAGCGTGGACTTGCCGCAGCCGCTTTCGCCGACGATGGCGAGCGTCTTGCCCTTATCCACGGTGAACGAGACGCCCTTGACCGCGTGCACCGTGCGCGGCCCGCTGAACAGGCCGCCGCCGATATGGTAGTCGCGAACGATGTTCTTGCCTTCGAGGACGGTGGTGCTCATGCGGAGGCTCCCGCGGCCGAGGGCGCCGGCTCGAACAGCATGTCGGAAACGGTCGGCAGCCGGTCGCCGACCGCGTTCTCCGGCAGCGCCGACAGCAGCGCGCGCGTGTAGTTGCTTTTCGGGCTCTCGAACAGCGACAGCACGTCGGCCTCTTCCATCTTGCGGCCCTTGTACTGGACGATGACGCGGTCGGCGGTCTCGGCCACCACGCCCATATTGTGGGTGATCATGATCAGGCCCATGCCGTATTTGGCCTGCAGCGAAACCAGGAGATCAAGGATCTGCTTCTGGATGGTGACATCGAGCGCCGTGGTCGGCTCGTCCGCGATCAAGAGCTTCGGATTGCAGGCGATGGCGATGGCGATCATGACGCGCTGGCACTGGCCGCCCGACATCTGGTGCGGAAACGAGCTCAGCCGTTCTTCCGGATCGGCAATGCCGACGAGCTTCATCAATTCGATGGCGCGCGCGCGGCGCTGGGCGCGGTCCATGCCCATATGGAAGCGCAGCACCTCCTCGATCTGGAAGCCGACGGTGAAGCACGGGTTGAGGCTGGCGATCGGCTCCTGGAAGATCATGGAGATATCCTTGCCGACGATCTTGCGCCGCTCGGACGGGCTGAGCTTCAGCAGATCGACGCCGTCGAAGGCCATGCGGTCGGCCTTGACGGTCGCGGTGTTGGGCAGCAGCCCCATCACCGCCAGCATCGCCACCGATTTGCCGGAACCGGATTCGCCGACGATCGCCAGCACTTCGCGCGGCTCGATCGACAGGTCGATGCCCTGCACGGCCATGAACGGACCGGCGGCGGTGTCGAAGGAAACGGTGAGGTTCTTGATCTCGAGCAGGGACATGCTCACGACCTCTTCAGCTTGGGGTCGAGCGCGTCGCGCAGGCCGTCGCCGATCAGGTTAATGGCAAAGACGGTGATCAGGATGGCGAGGCCGGGGAAGGTCACCACCCACCAGGCGCGCAGGATAAACTCGCGTGCTTCGGCCAGCATCGTGCCCCATTCCGGCGTCGGCGGCTGCGCGCCCATGCCGAGGAAGCCGAGGGCGGCGGCCTCGAGGATGGCGTTGGAGAAGGACAGCGTCGCCTGCACGATCAGCGGCGCGATGCAGTTGGGCAGGATGGTGACCAGCATCAGCCTGAAATGGCTGGCGCCCGCGACCTTGGCCGAGATGACATATTCGCGGTTCTTCTCCGCCATCACGGCGGCGCGGGTGAGCCGGGCGAAGTGCGGCTGCAGCACGAAGGCAATGGCGATCATGGCGTTGACCAGCCCAGGTCCGAGAACGGCGACCAGCACCAGCGCCAGCAGCAGCGACGGGAAGGCCAGGATGATGTCCATGATGCGCATGATGAGCGTATCCACCCAGCCGCGGCAGTAGCCGGCGAGCAGGCCGAGGATGACGCCGGAGATCAGCGCCGTGGTGACGACGACGAAGCCGATGGCGAGCGAGAAGCGCGAGCCGTAGATCAGGCGCGAGAGAATGTCGCGGCCGACGGCGTCGGTACCGAGCAGGAACTGGGCGCTGCCGCCCGCCTGCCAGGCCGGCGGCGTCAGGAAGAAGTCGCGGAACTGGTCGTCCGGCGAATGCGGGGCGAGCAGCGGCGCGAAGACCGCGATCAGGATCAGCAGCGCGAAGACGAAGAGGCCGATCACCGCGCCCTTGTTGATCGAGAAATAGTGCCAGAACTCGGCGAACATCTGCAGCCGGGCGTCCTGCGGCCTGACGACGGTCGCGGCTTCGATTGTGGCAGGGCCTTCGTTGGTCATGTCAATTCGCCCGGATACGCGGGTTGATGACGGCATAGAGCACGTCGACGATGAGGTTCACCGACATGACGATGAGCGCGATCAAAAGCAACCCGCCTTGCACGGTGAAATAGTCGCGCTTGGAAATAGCGTCGATCATCCATTTGCCGATGCCTGGCCACGAAAAAATGCTCTCGGTCAGGATGGCGCCGGTCAGGAGCGTGCCGACCTGCAGGCCAATGGTGGTGACGACCGGGATCAGCGCATTGCGGAAAGCGTGCAGCCCGATGACGCGGCGAGGCGCCAGGCCCTTGGCGCGCGCGGTGCGCACATAGTCCTCGCCGAGGACCTCGAGCATGGCCGACCGCGTCTGCCTGGCGATGACGGCAAGCGGAATGGTGCCGAGCACGATGGTGGGCAGGACGAGGTGCGACAGGGCCGAGCGGAATGCACCCTTCTGTCCGGAGATCAGGGAATCGATGGTCATGAAGCCGGTTACCGGCTTGAAGAAATAGAGAAGGTCGATGCGGCCGGAAACCGGCGTCCAGTGCAGCATGCCGGAGAACACGATGATCAGCAGCAGCCCCCACCAGAAGATCGGCATGGAATAGCCTGCCAGCGCCGTTCCCATGGTCAGTTGGTCGAACCAGGAGCCGCGGCGGATCGCGGCGAAGATGCCGAAGGCGACGCCGATGACGATGGCGAAGATCATGGCGAAGATGGCAAGTTCGACCGTCGCCGGGAACCGCACCAGGAAATCCTTGAGCACCGGCGTCTTGGTGGAAAACGAGGTGCCGAAATCACCGCTGAGGATATTGGCCAGATAGGTCAGGTACTGTCGCCAGATCGGCAGGTCGAAGCCGAACTGGTGCATCAGCGCAGCGTGACGTTCGGGCGACAGGCCGCGTTCGCCCGCGAGCACCAGCACCGGATCACCGGGCAGGATGCGCACGAAGCCGAAGGCGAGGATGGTTATCCCGATGAAGGTCGGGACGATGAGGGCGAGCTTGCCGAGGATATAACGCAGCATGGCGGGCGAGGTGGGACGGCGCTGTGGCGCCGCCCCGTTTCGCGAACCTTATTCGGCGATATCGACGCCGTCGAAGCGATGGATGCCGAGCGGATCCATCGCAAAGCCGGAGACGGTCTTCTGCATCGGCATGAACACCTTGGAGTGTGCGAGCGTCGCCCACGGTGCCTGTTCCTTGAAGATGACCTGCGCCTGTTCGTAGAGCTTGGTGCGCTCGGCCTGGTCGGAAACCGTCTTGGCCTTGTTGATGAGCGCATCGAAGTCCTTGTTGCACCATTCCGCGCGGTTGTTCGAACCGACGGAAGCGCAGCTCAAGAGCACACCGAGGAAGTTGTCCGGATCGCCATTGTCACCGGTCCAGCCGACGATGACGGCGCCGTCGTGATCGACCGCCGAAGCGCGCTTGAGGTATTCACCCCAATCGTAGCTGACGATGTTGACTGTGACGCCGACCTTGGCGAAGTCGGCCTGGATCAGCTCGGCGGTGCGGCGCGCGTTCGGCATGTAGGGGCGCGACACAGGCATGGCCCAGACATTCATCTTGAGGTCCTTGACGCCGGCCTCTTCGAGCATCTTCTTGGCCGCATCCGGATCGTACGGATCGTCCTTCACGTCCTTGTTGTAGGACCACATGGTCGGCGGGATCGGGTTGACGGCCACCTGGCCGGCGCCCTGGAAGACCGCGTCGATGATAGCCTTCTTGTTGATGGCCATGTTGAGCGCCTTGCGCACGCGCACGTCGTCGAACGGCTTCTGCTGGGTGTTGTACATCAGCGCACCGACATTGAGGCCTTCCTGCTCGTCGACCTTCAGGTTCGGATCGGCCTGCAGGCCGGCGATGTCGGCCGGCGCCGGGTAGGACATGATGTTGCATTCGCCGGCCTTCAGCTTCTGCGCACGGACCGCCGGATCGGTGGTGATGGCGAAGACAAGGTCGTCGATCTTCTGCTTGCCGCCCCAATAGTCGGGGTTGGCCTTGTAGCGGATGGCAGCGTCGGTCTGGTAGTCGACGAAGATGAACGGGCCGGTGCCAATCGGCTTCTGGTTGAACAGTTCAGGCGTCTTGTCCGCCTGCAGCTTGTCGGCATATTCCTTGGAAACGATTGAGGCGAAGTCCATGCCCAGCGTCGGGATCAAAGTGATCGCCGGCTCCTTGAGGGTGAACTTCACCGTCAGGTCGTCGACCTTCTCGACCTTGGTGATGTTGTCGCCGAACTGGTCATTGTAATACTGGTAGGCAATGCCCGGTATGTACTGGAACCAGGGGCCGTTCTTGTCGACCTGACGCTGGAACGAGAACACCACGTCGTCGGCGTTGAAGTCGCGCGTCGGGGTGAAATAGTCGGTAGCGGCGAACTTCACACCCTTGCGAAGCTTGAACGTGTATTCCTTGCCATCGTCGGAAATGGACCAGCTTTCGGCCAGGCCCGGCGAGACCGTTGTCTTGCCATGATCGAATTCGACGAGGCGGTTGAAGACCGTACGCGAAGACGCATCGAACGTCTGTCCCGCGGTATAGGGCGCCGGGTCAAAGCCTTCCGGCGAAGCTTCGGCGCAGTAGACCAAGGTTTTTGCGTTGGCCACGCCGCCCAGGACGCTTGCAGCCAGCAACGCGGCTGCAAAAGTCAGTTTCTTCCTCATTGAGCACTCCCTGATGTTTTTCCAAGCCCCTCTATCAGGCTCGCGAAGCGCGCATATAAGCACCGTTTCTCCGGCTTTGGAACACCCAGTTTGCCTACCCCATGGTAAGCGGGAAAAAAATCCTCCTCTCCGCAAAAAAATGGAAAAATTCAGTATTTTTTTCTATTCACAACATTATTAACGACCGCATTTTTTTATTGATCACCAATCTTACGAGATCAACGTCGCGCCCGCTTTCATATGACCGGGGATGCCGGACGATGCAGGGCCGCTGCGCCCGTGGCGGGAAAGATTTTCGGCGGCAAATCTTTCGACGGCTTGCCGCTGGGGCAAGGCTTGCACGCCCGCCGATAGAGGCCATACATAGACAAGGCACCGTCGGCAGCGGGGGACGCCTCTCTTAGCAGGAGGCGAGCGCGGCAGGGGCGAACAAAACAGGGAGGGACGGTTGGCAAAAGCATCGAACAGGACGGCTCCGCCGAAGACGGCCAAGGCGACCCTGAAGCCGGCCGCGGGCGCCGACAAGCAGCCAACGCCCTCCGCCAAGAACGCAAAGGGCGCAAAGAGCACAAAGGCAAAGGTCGCAGGGAAACCTTCCGCCGGCAAGGCGGACGCTGTTGTCAAACCGGCCGCGAAGCCGGCGGCCAAAGCCGTCCCCGCAAAGACGTCGGCGAAGGCCGGAACTGCTAAAACCGGGACGACAAAGACCAGTTCGACCAAGGCCGGGACGACGAATACTGGCGCGAGCAAGACCGGGGCGACCCGGACTAGCAAGACTGGGGCCGCACAAGCCGCATCCGTGGCCAAGCCGGCACCGGCGGCCTCGAGACCGGCGGCCGCCAAGCGATTGCCGAAAGCGCTCACCGCCCTTGCCGCAGGCTTGCCGGAAAAGCCCTGGCTGGAAAGCTACCCGGAGAACATGCCGGCCGAGATCGGCGCCCTGCCCTACAGCTCCATCGGCGATTTCCTCGTTGCCGCCTGCAAGCAATTTGCCGGCCAGCCGGCCTTCACCTGCATGGGCAAGTCGATCACCTATGCGGAACTCGAACGGCTTTCGGCGGCGTTCGGCGCCTACCTTCAATCGACCGGGTTGCCCAAAGGCGCACGCGTCGCCCTGATGATGCCGAACGTGCTGCAATATCCGGTGGCGATGATGGCGGTGGCGCGCGCCGGCTACACGGTGGTCAACGTCAACCCTCTCTACACGCCGCGCGAGCTGGAACACCAGCTCAAGGATTCCGGGGCACAAGCGATCATCATCCTGGAGAACTTCGCCAGCACCTTGCAAGCGGTGATCGCCAGGACGTCGGTCAAGCACGTCGTCGTCGCGGCCATGGGCGACATGCTCGGCGGGCTCAAGGGAAGCATCGTCAATCTGGTGGTGCGCCGCGTCAAGAAGATGGTGCCGGCCTGGTCATTGCCCGGCCATGTCAAGTTCAACGCGGCGCTGAAGGTGGGCAGCGGCATGGGTTTCAAGCCGGCCAAGGTGGCGGCCGACGATATCGCGTTCCTGCAATATACCGGCGGCACCACGGGAATCTCGAAGGGTGCTATCCTGCTGCACAGCAACGTGCTGGCCAATGTCGCGCAGAATTCGCTGTGGCTGCAGGACGCCTACACGGTCAAGCCAAAACCCGCCCATCTCAACCTCATCTGCGCACTGCCGCTCTATCATATCTTCGCGCTGACCGTGAATGCGCTGATGGGCATGCAAATGGGTGGACAGAACATACTGATCCCCAATCCGCGCGACATCCCCGGCTTCGTCAAGGAAATGGGCAAGTATCCGATCCATATCTTTCCAGGCCTCAACACGCTGTTCAACGCGCTGCTCAACAATGAGGATTTCCGCAAGCTCGACTTCAAGCCGCTGCTCCTGACGCTGGGCGGCGGCATGGCGGTGCAAAAGGGCGTCGCCGAGCGCTGGAAGGCGCTGACGGGCTGCCCGATCAGTGAAGGTTACGGCCTGTCGGAGACGTCGCCCGTGGCAACGGCCAACAAATTCAGCTCCGGCGAATTCACCGGCACGATCGGCCTGCCGCTGCCGTCTACCGAGATCGCCATCCGCGACGAGGAGGACAACAATTTGCCGCTCGGCGAGGTCGGCGAAATCTGCATCAAGGGGCCGCAGGTGATGGCGGGCTACTGGAACCGGCCCGACGAGACCGCCAAGGTGATGACCAAGGACGGCTTCTTCAAGTCGGGCGACATGGGCTTCATGGACGAGCGCGGCTACACCAAGATCGTCGACCGCAAGAAGGACATGATCCTCGTTTCCGGCTTCAACGTCTATCCGACCGAGCTCGAGGAAGTCGTGGCGCTGCATCCCGGCGTGCTCGAAGTGGCGGCAATCGGCGTGCCGGACGAGCATTCGGGCGAAGTGCCGAAACTGTTCATCGTCAAGAAAGACCAGGCGCTGACCGCCGAGGCCATCACCGCCTATTGCCGTGAGAACCTGACCGGCTACAAGCGGCCCAGATACATCGAATTCAGGACAGAACTGCCGAAGACGCCGGTCGGAAAGATCCTGCGGCGCGCATTGCGCGAATAGGAGCCGGCTTGGACCACTATCTTGCCGGCGCCGATGCCCAGGACCGGTGCCCGCGCCTCGACCCGGCCGAGTTCATCAAGGCCAACATGCGCCTTGTCCCTGCGCCTGCGCTTCCAGAAATCCGGTTTTACACGGCGCACCCCAGCAGCGGATTGAGACGGCTCGTCGAGCCCGAAGGCGATGCGGAAGATGCGCCGGAGCCACAACCGCCCTACTGGGCCTATGCATGGGCCGGCGGCACCGTGCTCGCGCGCTATGTCCTCGACCATCCGATGACCGTGGCGGGACGCCGCGTGCTCGATCTTGGTGCCGGCTCCGGCATTGTCGGCATCGCTGCCGCGAAGGCCGGGGCCCGCGAAGTGATCGCCGCCGAGATCGACCGCAACGGCGTCGCCGCGCTCGGTCTCAATGCAAAAGACAACGGCGTCACGATCTCGGTGATCTGCAAAGACATTACCACCGGTCCGCCACCGGCGGTCGACCTTGTGCTGGCCGGCGACGTGTTCTACGGACCCGATGTCACCCAACGTATGATCCCCTTTCTCGACCGCTGCCTTGCCGCCGGCGTCGAGGTCCTGATCGGCGACCCGCGCCGCTCCGATCTACCATTGTCGCGGCTCAGGCTGCTCGCCGAATATCAGGTGCCGGATTTCGGCGACGCGAAGGGCGCCGCAAGCAGGCCGAGCGGCGTCTTTTCCTTCGAAGCCGAGACGCCGCTAGCGACGAGATCAGATCGTCTCCTTGACCCGCGCTGAAAGGAAATCCGGCAGGTCGACAACCGAATCCAGGATCACGTCGGCAATTCCGGCCAGAGATTCACGCGTGCCGGTGCCCGAGAGCACGCCGACCGCCAGGCCGCAGCCGCCGGCACGAGCCATTTCGAGATCGTGGCGGTTATCGCCGATCATGGCGACCTGCGTCGGCTTCAGGCCGGTGAGATCGCAGAAGGCCTGGATCGTATCCGGCGCCGGCTTGGGATTGGCCACCGCGTCATAGCCGTAGGCGGCGTCGAACAGCTGCGCGACGCCGAGCGTTACCAGCGTTTTTTCCGCGCCGCTGGTCGAATCGTTGGTGGCGACGCCGAGCCGATAGGACCTTGCGTGCAAGGTGCCGAGCGTTTCGACGATGCCCGGCAGAGCCACCGCCATCGCCGAGCCCTGCACCGAGGTGATCTGGTTGAAGCGGGCGACGGCCAGCATCTGGTCTTCATCGGACAGGCGCGGAAACCACAATTCGACGACGTCGAGATTGGTGCCGGAGGCAAAGATGGAGTCGGGCTTGAAGCGCCTGTTGGCGAAATCGAAGCCCGCGGCCGCAAGCAGCCTGTCGGCCTTCCAACGGTCGCCTTCGGAGGCGTCCATGGCCATGAAGTCGGCAACCCCGAGCCAGGTCGCATTGAAGTCGACAAGCGTTCCATCCTTGTCGAACAATATTCCCTTGATGTCTGCCAACTCAGTCACTCCGAACCACGCAAATGGTGGATGTGTTCCACCAGGCCGGCGGTCGAGGCATCCCGCTTTGCGGCACTTTCCTTGCCTTCCACGACTGGCAGAAGGCCGGTGGCCAGTTCCTTGCCGAGCTCGACGCCCCACTGGTCGAAGGAGTTGATGTCGAACAGCGTTCCCTCGACGAAGACGCGGTGTTCGTAGAGAGCGATCAGGCGGCCGAGCGTGCGCGGGTCGAGCTTGCGATAAAGAATGGTCACCGAGGGCCGGTTGCCGGAGAAGACGCGGTGCGGGGCAATGCGATCGACATCGGCCGGCTTCATGCCCTTGGCCAGCATCTGCGCGCGCGCTTCCTCCAACGTGCGGCCCCTCATGAAGGCTTCCGACTGCGCCAGGCAGTTGGCGAGCAGCAGGTCGTGATGGTGCTTCAGCTCCGGCTCGTGGCCGTTCGCCGCGGCGAGGAATTCGACCGGAATGAAATCGGTTCCCTGGTGCAGGAGCTGGAAGAAGGCGTGCTGGCCATTGGTGCCGGGCTCGCCCCAGACCAGCGGCCCGGTCGGCGTCGCCACGGGGCCGCCGTCCAGGGTGACGCTCTTGCCGTTCGATTCCATGTCGAGCTGCTGGAGATAGGCCGGCAGCCTGGACAGGCGCTGGTCATAGGGGATGACCGCGCGGGCCGGGTATTTGCAAACGACGCGATGCCACCAGCCGACAAGGCCAAGCAGCACCGGCAGGTTTTTGGCCAGCGGCGCGGTGCGGAAGTGTTCGTCCATTTCGTGCGCGCCATCGAGGAAGGCGCGGAAATCGCGTGGACCAATGGCGATCATCACGGGAAGGCCGATGGCGCCCCACACAGAATAGCGGCCGCCGACCCAATCCCAGAAGCCGAAGACGCGGTCCGGCTCGATGCCGAACTTCGCCACCAGGTCGAGTGCCGTCGAGACAGCGGCGAAGTGCTTGCCGATCGCTTCCTTGCCGAGCGCCTTCTGGACCCAGTCGCGCGCCGTCTGCGCATTGGTCATCGTTTCGACCGTGGTGAAGGTCTTGGAGGCGACGATAAAAAGCGTGCTCTCGGCGGAAAGGCCCTTCAGCGTGTCGTGGATATGGGCGCCGTCGATGTTGGAGACATAGTGCGCGCGCGGACCGTCATGATAGGGCGCCAGCGCCAACGTCGCCATGGCCGGGCCGAGATCGGAGCCGCCGATGCCGATATTGACGATGTCGGTGATCTTCTTGCCGGTGGCGCCTGTCGCCTTGCCGGAACGCACCGCGTCGGCGAAGGCGCCCATCGCGTCCAATACGGCAATGACCTCCGCCTTCACATCCTGCCCGTCGAGCATGATGCCCTTGCCGGTCAGGTTGCGCAGGGCGGTGTGCAGAACAGCGCGGCCCTCTGTAACGTTGATCTTCTTGCCGGCGAACATGGCGGCGCGGCGGCCTTCGAGATCGGCGGCGTCAGCCAGATTCTCCAGCAGGTCCATCGTGCGCGCATCGACGGCGCATTTCGACCAGTCGAGCAACAGGTCGCCGTCGCTGGCGGAGAACGTCTTGAACCGCTGCGGATCGGCGGCGAAGGCCTGGCGCATATCGCCGGCTGCCGCGGCGCGATGGTCGCGCAAGGCGGCAAGCTGTTTTTGGAAGGCTGACTGATCCACCGGCGGGCTCCTGGGACTGTTAAATTATCTTAGCAGACCGGATGTTTCCGGCGCGTGTCGTCGCGCCAAACTATTGAGCCGAATTCCGTCCGGTCAATACGCGGCGATGACGCACTGCGTTACACGGGATGCGAAGGCCGAAAGATCACTGGCATAAATCCCAAAGATCAGAAAAATTGATTGGCGCAACCCCTTGTGCCACCGTTACATTCGACTGGTCCAGCCAAACGAAAAAAGCTGGCCATCGAGGAACATTTCCCATGCCACAGCGCAACGACACGGCCATATGGTCCGGCCTGTTCCGGATTTCGGCCGAATCCGGCCAGACTTTGCAGGCACAGATCCGCCAGGCGATCGTGGCCGCTATTCTCGACCGCCAGATCGCCGCTTCGATGCCGCTTCCGTCATGCCGGATATTGGCCGAAAAACTCGGCGTGGCGCGCGGAACCGTGGTGCTGGCCTTCCAGCAACTGGTCGACCAGGGCTTCCTGGTGGCGCGCGAGCGGCGCGGCCATTTCGTCAATCCCGACGTTTTGGCGACGCCGGCCAAGCCGCACCAGAAGGCGCCCGACCAGGCCAACGAGATCGACTGGAAGGCACGCCGGCAGATCGCGGCCAGCGACATGCCGCCGCCAGCCAAGCACGAGAACTGGATCAAGTCGTCCTACCCCTTCGTCTATGGCCAGTTCGATCCGGCGCTGTTCCCGACCGCCGAGTGGCGCGAGTGCAACCGCATGGCGCTTGCCGTGCTGGAGATCCGCAACTGGGCCTCCGACATGGTCGATCGCGACGATCCGCTGCTGATCGAGCAGATCCAGGCGCGGCTGCTGCCCAGGCGCGGCATCTTCGCCAACCCCGACGAGATCATCGTCACGCTGGGCGCCCAGAACGCGCTCTACATGCTGGCGACGCTTTTGATGACCAAGGGCTCGAAGGTGGCGATGGAGGATCCGGGCTACCCCGACGCACGCTCGATCTTCCGGCTCGCCGGCGCCGACATCCAGCCGGTGCCGGTCGACCAGTCCGGCATCGTAACCTCTTCGATTCCCAACGATTCCGGCTTTGTCTTCGTCACGCCCAGCCATCATTGCCCGACCATGGTGCCGCTGTCGGCGGAACGCCGGCAGGACCTTCTGGCGCGCGCCAACCGCTACAACCAGATCATCATCGAGGACGGCTATGACAGCCAGCTTCTCGACGAGGCGCCGCAGCAAGCCTTGAAGAGCCTCGACCGCTCCGGCCGCGTGATCTATGTCGGCTCGATGTCGAAGACGCTGGCTCCGGGCCTGCGGCTTGGCTACATCGTGGCCTCGGCTGGACTAATCGCCGAACTCAGGGCGCTGCGCCGCTTCATGCTGCGCCATCCGCCGGCCAACAACCAGCGCGCGGTCGCGCTGTTCCTGTCGCTCGGCCACCACGAAGCGCTGGTGCGGCGGCTGTCGAGCGCCTTCGACGAGCGGCGCAAGCGCCTGGTCCATGCGATTTCCGCTTTCCTGCCCGAGTGGCGTTCGACCGACTCGGCCGGCGGCACGTCGCTGTGGCTGGAGGGACCGCGCGGCACCGATTCCCGCGGACTGGCCGAGGCCGCCGCCTCGCGCAGCGTCATCATCGAACCAGGCGACCGCTTCTTCGACCGCACCGAAAAGCCTTCGCGTTTCATGCGCTTGGGCATCTCCTCGATCGCGCTGCAGCATATCGAGCCCGGTATCCGCGAACTTGCAACCGCCGCGGGCCGCAGGCCGGCCGCCGCCTGATCACCTGGGCCTGACCACCTCCCGGGAGCCGCGCAACAGCGGCTCCTGCTTCTTTAGCACTGGCATATGCAACCGGACCGGCTGGCTCATAGGCTGTGCCAATGCCGGCGGCATAGTCGAGGCCTAAAGGGGACGAAGCAGTCGATGGTGGACCAACCGCCGCCCTGCTTCCGAGAAAAGGTGGAGTGCTTCCATGTCAGTGGCTGTCGAAAAGCAGGAAGCGGCCGACCAGCGTTCGCGCCGCTCCGGCGGACGCGAAGCGCGTCGCGCCATGCGGGCGGCGCCGCTCGCCGACGACATCAGGCCGGTTCGCGCCGGCCTTGAGGGGGGGAGCTATGGCCCCCTGCGCGGCACTGATTGCGAGCGCATCCACGAAGCGGTGCTGACCCTGCTGGAGACGGTCGGCTTCGCCAACGCAATCCCGTCCTGCATCGAGGCGCTGACCAAGGCCGGCGCCAGCCATGGCGACGACGGCCGTATCCGTTTCCCGCGCGCACTGGTGCTCAACACGATCAAGCGGGCGGCGCGGCATTTCACGCTCCACGGCCAGGACCCGAAGCACGACATGGTGATCCAGGGCAAGCGCGTGCATTACGGCACGGCGGGTGCTGCCGTGCATCTTGTCGACGTCGAGAAGCGCGAGTATCGCGAATCCTTGCTGCAGGACATCTATGATGCCGCGCGCATCGTCGACGGGCTCGATAACATCCATTTCTTCCAGCGGCCCATGGTGCCGCGCGACATTCCCGATCCGCTCGAAATGGACTTCAACACGCTCTATGCCTGCGTGATGGGCACGTCCAAGCATGTCGGCACGTCCTTCACGGTGCGGGAGAACGTGCAACCGGCGCTCGAAATGCTCTACGCGATCGCCGGTGGCGAGGAGAATTTCCGGGCCCGGCCGTTCGTGTCGAACTCCAACTGTTTCGTCGTGCCGCCGATGAAATTCGCCGAGGACGCCTGCGGCGTGCTCGAGGCCTGCGTCGAAGGAGGCATCCCGATCCTGCTGCTTTCGGCCGGACAGGCCGGGGCCACCGCTCCGGCGGCGATCGCGGGTGCGGTGGTGCAAGCCGTGGCCGAAGTGCTGGCCGGCCTTGTCTATGTCAACACCATCAAGCCGGGCCATCCGGCGATCTTCGGTACCTGGCCGTTCGTGTCGGACCTGCGCACCGGCGCCATGTCCGGCGGCTCGGCCGAACAGGCGGTGCTGACCGCGGCTTGCGCGCAGATGGCGCAGTTCTACGACCTGCCAGGCGGTTCGGCCGCAGGCATGACGGATTCGAAACTGCCCGACATCCAGTCCGGCTATGAAAAAGGCATTACCAATGTGATGGCCGGCCTTTCCGGCCTCAACCTGGTCTACGAATCGGCCGGCATGCATGCGTCCCTGCTCGGCTTCTGCCTGGAAAGCCTGATCATCGACAACGACATGCTGGGCCATTGCCTGCGCTGCGTGCGCGGCATCGAGGTGACGGACGACGCGCTGTCGATCGACACCATTGCTGATGTCTGCCTGAAAGGCCCGGGCCACTATCTCGGCAACGAGCAGACGCTGAAGCTGATGCAGACCGAATATTTCTACCCCGCCGTCGGCGACCGGTTTTCGCCGAAGGAATGGAACGAG
The DNA here is from genome assembly GCF_006442375.1 of Mesorhizobium sp. B2-2-4. Lineage (NCBI taxonomy): Bacteria > Pseudomonadati > Pseudomonadota > Alphaproteobacteria > Hyphomicrobiales > Phyllobacteriaceae > Mesorhizobium > Mesorhizobium sp. B2-2-4. The sequence continues at coordinate 381,589 of NZ_VFWB01000003.1, forward strand.
AAGGGCCGACCCGACATATTGCAGCGGGCGATCGTCGAGAAGAAGCGCATCCTCGCCGAACGCTTCCCGCGCCATGTGCCGAAGCCGCTCGACGACAGGCTGCGCGCCCGCTTCGGCGACATGATCAAGCTGCCGCGCAACGGCATGGGCGGCTGAGAAAGCCCCCCTTTGAAAATAGGTTAATCCGCGCTCAGCCCATAATGTTCGACGACCTCGGTATTGACCAGCTTGGCGTGTAGCGCCATCAGCACGATCTGGGCGTCGAAACTGTCTCCGGCATCGACCGCGGCCTCTATCCGACGCTCCACGTCCTGCCGCGGCTGCGCGCCATGAGAGCGCTCGAATGCCTCAGGCCCAGCAATACAATAGCTGAACAAACACGCCACTTGCGCATAAGCCTGCGGCGGCGGCTCGTCGGGCCAGTGATCCTTCATCAGGTTGACGATGGTGAGCTTTACGCCCTCCGGCACAAGGGCGGGATGCAAGTCGGCTCCGCGCAATGCGGCATCGAGCTGCCTGAGGTCGCTTGAACGGCCGAACATGCCGAGGAAACCGAGGGAAGAGCGTCGTTTGGCCATCATGGTCCAATCTGTTTCCCAGCAAATTGAGTGGCCTGGCAACGGAATGCAAATGCCGTGCAGGTGGTTTCTGCCCATGTCAGCTGGCTATTCGTGACAGGGACGCATTATCTGCGCCCCGGTTCGAACAGTTCCACCAGATTGCCGGATGGGTCCCGCAGCAATATCTGGCTGCCGCCCATGCCCTTGACGATTTCGTTCCTGAAAGCCTGGCCGGCAGTTTTCAGCTTGTAAACCACGCCTTCGAGATCCTCCACCTCGATCTGAATGCGGTTCCAGCCGCCGGGTTCGGGCACGCTGCCGTCGGGCATCGGCTGCGACGCCCCACCAGGACCGCCAGCGGCATTGAGCAGAAGCCGCAGGTTGCCCCTGGCAAGCATGGCGAACGATGGCGCCGGGTGCATGGCGACCGTGAAGCCGAGATGGTCGCGGTAGAAGGCGATCGCCTTGTCGACGTCATTGACGATATAGCGGACACTGACCGTTTCCATGGTCTCCTCCGTGTCGAAGCTACCCACTCGCCGCAAGCAATAAGACACCCGCCAAAGCCGATCCGGCAAGCGTCGGCAGCATGCCGATTTTCAGCTTGAGGATGGCGATCATGGTAGCGCAGGACAGCAGCGCGGCACGCCAGTCGATCGAGGACAGTACCGGCATCTCCGTTCCGAGCCCCGTCGCGCGCACGTCGCGGAAGATGACGTGCAAGGCGAACCACAGGGCCAGATTCATGATGACGCCGACGACCGCCGCGGTGATCGCGCCCAATGCCGCCGACAATGCCTTGTTGCCGCGCAGCGCCTCGATGTAGGGCGCGCCGAGGAATATCCAGAAGAAGCACGGCGTGAAGGTAACCCACAGCGTAAGCAGCGCTCCAAGCGATCCGGCAAACAACGGATATGGCGATCCGGAATGGCGCAAGCCTGCAAGGAAGCCGACGAACTGCAGGACCAGGATGAGCGGTCCTGGCGTGGTTTCGGCAAGGCCCAGGCCATCGACCATTTCGCCTGGCGCAAGCCAGCCAAGAGAACCGACGGCCGCTTGCGCGACATAGGCCAGAACGGCATAGGCGCCGCCGAAAGTGACGACCGCCATGAGGCTGAAGAAGCCGCCGATCTGCGTCCAGACGCTGTTTGCCGATGTGAACGCCCAGATCAGCACAACCGGTCCAAGCCAGATCGGCAGCCAGATCGCGATGGTGCGCGGCGCGTGCCATCGCGTCGGCCTGGTGTGGGCCAGTTCGCCGCGCTCGAACATCAGATCGACCGCGCCCGTGGCGTCGGGAGCTTCGTCCTTGCCATGCGCGGCGCCAGAAAACAGGGCCGGCGCGATGCCGTTTCCGACCCACCCCACCAGTCCTGCAAACAGGACGAGGAGCGGAAAGGGGACGTTGAGCACGTAGATGCCGACAAAGGCGCAAAGCGCGATCGCCGCCATCACCCGGTTCTTCAAGGCGCGCCGGCCGATGCGGATCACGGCCTCGACCACGATCGCCAGCACTGCCGCCTTCACCCCGAAAAACAGCGACTCGACCAGCGGCGCATCACCATAGAGCGCATAGAGAATGCTCAAGGTCAGCATGACGAGCGCGCCGGGCACGACGAAGAGGACGCCGGCAACAAGACCGCCGACCGTCTTGTGCAGCAGCCAGCCGATGTAGATAGCGAGTTGCTGGGCCTCGGGGCCAGGCAGCAGCATGCAGTAGTTCAGCGCATGCAGGAAACGCTGCTCGCCGATCCAGCGCTTTTCCTCGACCAATTCCCTGTGCATGAGCGCGATCTGCCCGGCCGGTCCGCCGAAACTGAGCAACCCGATCTTCGCCCAGAGTTTCGTGGCCTCGCGGAAGCTCGGGACCGCAGGCGCCTCGATGAGGTCGGCACTTTCCTCGGAAAGGAGGGAGTTCATGACGCCTTCGCTCCCGCCGGCCAATTGTGCGTCTCGTCGGTGGCGTCGCGGCACCAGCGGAAGAACGCGTCGTAAAGCAGCATGCCGGCATCCAATTGTTGCAGGTCATCGCGAAACATGCGCGACAAGCCAAGCGAGGCGGCGAGAAATCCCGCCGCCTGCGGAACCAGGTCGAGGCTGGCCGTGTCGGCTGCGCGCACGATCACGGCGAGGCGGTCGAGCGCTTCGGATTCGAGCCCGAACTCCTCGAGCATCGTGTCGAAGGTGCAGCGCTCGCCGCGATGGCTCCAGAACGCATTGTCGATGTCGAAAGGCACGGCCTGAAAACGATCGGCGACATCGGGCACTTCCGCGGCGTCGACGAACAGGAAGACCGCTTGAGGATCGACGAAACGGCGGATCAGCCAGGGGCAGGCGATGCGATCGACTTTGGGCCGGGCCCGCGTCACCCAGACGGTGCGGCCCTTGTCGTCACGAGGCGGCATCCTGTCGGCACGGACCAGAAGGCCGTGGGCGTCCCGCCAGGCTTCGAAGCCGCCTTCGAGCGATTCGGCGGCAATCCCTTCATGACGCAACCATGCGGCGACGCCTTGCGAGAGCTTTTTTCCCTGCTGGCAGACGACCGCCACGCGGCCACCGGCGAAGTCGGCTGCCCAAGTCTGGACGGTTTTGAAATCGCGCCGGTACGACGCCGGCAGCAAACGTGGATCGGCGTTGTAGTCGTCCTCGGTACGGATATCGAGGATTGCAGGCGCGCCCGGCAAACCGACCATACGGATCAGTTGCGGCACGGTGACAGCGGTTGTTGACGGCATGGCGTCCACCTCCTGAAAGAGAAGCCTGGACGCGAACGTTGGGCTGACGCCTCACGGGGTCGTCGCGATGAACCCCTTGCAGCGATGGTGGATTTGTTGGGCAGGCTTGTCAAGGACGCAATGTCCTCGGTCCATAGCGGGCCACGAAACGAAAAAACGACCGGCGGCCGATCAGGCCGCCGATCGTCGATCGCTATCCGTCAATTGTCGCTTCAAACAATCGATGAATGTCCCGGGGAATAATCAGTGATTGTCCCGGGGCACGCCCTTCGTATGAGCGACGTCCTGGTATTTCACCGCCGGTTTCAGCACCATGCCGCCCGAGAACTGGTCGACCATACCGCGCTGGATTTCCTGCCATGGCGTCTGGTGCTCGGGATAATGGTAGCCGCCATTGTTCTGCAGCTCGGCGCGGCGGCGGGTGATCTCGTCATCGGTGACGAGAATGTTGGCCGTGCCCTTCTTCAGGTCGATGCGAACGCGGTCGCCTGTCTTGAGCAATGCAAGCCCGCCGCCGATGGCGGCTTCCGGCGAGGCGTTGAGGATGGAGGGCGAGCCTGACGTGCCGGACTGGCGGCCGTCGCCGATGCAGGCCAGCGCGTGGATGCCCTTCTTGATGAGATAGGCCGGCGGCTGCATGTTGACGACCTCGGCGCCGCCGGGATAGCCGACCGGACCGGCGCCGCGCATGAACAGGATGGTGTGCTCGTCGATCCCTTGCGCCGGGTCGTCGATGCGGGCGTGGTAATCCTCCGGACCGTCGAAGACCATGGCATTGCCCTCGAAGGCCTCGGGGTCCTTCGGGTTGGAGAGATAGCGCTCGCGGAATTCGGGCGAGATGCCGCTGGTCTTCATGATTGCCGAATCGAACAGATTGCCCTTGAGATTGATGAAGCCGGCATTGGCCTTCAGCGGCTCGGCGACAGTGCGGATGACCTCGCGGTTCTCGTTGACGGCATCGCGGCAATTGTCGCCCATTGTCTTGCCGTTGGCGGTCAGAGCATCCGGATGCGGCAGCAGCCCGGCTTTCATGAGCTCCGCCACCACGGCCGGCACGCCGCCCGCGTGATGGTAGTCCTCGCCCAGATATTCGCCCGTCGGCTGGAGATTGACGATGAGCGGCACGTCGAGGCCGATCTTCTGCCAGTCGTCATTGTCGAGCGGCACGCCGAGATGGCGGGCGATGGCGTTGAGATGGATCGGCGCGTTGGTGGAGCCGCCGATCGCCGAATTGACGACGATGGCGTTCTCGAAGGCCTTGCGCGTCATGATGTCGGAGGGCTTCAAATCCTCGTGCACCATATCGACGATGCGTTTTCCCGTCTCGTAGGCGATCTGGCCGCGCTCGCGATAAGGAGCCGGAATCGCGGCCGAGCCCGGCAGCTGCATGCCGAGCGCCTCGGCCAGCGAGTTCATGGTGGTGGCGGTGCCCATGGTGTTGCAGTAGCCGGTGGACGGCGCCGAGGAGGCGACGATGTCCATGAACTCGTCGTAGCCGATCTCGCCGGCCGACAGGCGCTGGCGCGATTCCCAGACGATGGTGCCCGAACCGGTGCGCTTGCCCTTGTGCCAGCCGTTAAGCATCGGACCGACCGACAGCGCTATGGCCGGAATGTTGACGGTCGCCGCCGCCATCAACAGCGCCGGCGTCGTCTTGTCGCAGCCGATGGTGAGCACGACGCCGTCAAGCGGATAGCCATAGAGCACTTCTACCAGGCTGAGATAGGCAAGGTTGCGGTCGAGAGCTGCGGTCGGGCGCTTGCCGGTCTCCTGGATCGGGTGGCACGGGAACTCGAAAGGAATGCCGCCCATGGAGACGATGCCTTCGCGCACGCGTTTGGCGAGCTCGATGTGGTGGCGATTGCAAGGCGACAGGTCGGAACCGGTCTGGGCAATGCCGATCAGCGGCTTGCCCGACATCAGTTCGGCGCGCGTCAGCCCGTAATTCAGGTAGCGCTCTAGATAAAGCGCCGTCATGCCCGGATTGTCGGGGTTGTCGAACCACTCCTGCGAGCGAAACTTTTTCTTTCCTGTGGGGGCGCCAGCCATCATGGTCTCCGTATTTGTATGACAAATCGATATGACAACGCGCGGATGCAGGCAAGGGGCACGCGTGATCTGAATCCGGACTTTGGTGCGATAGACATCAATCGGGCCGCACGCTACCAACAATCCGACATTGGTCGTCCGGGAGGTTCTGATGGCTTTGGTGATCGAGGGCGAGGAGCGCATCGCCGCACCCCTCCAGAAAGTTTGGGAAGCGCTGAACGATCCGGCGGTGCTGAGAGAAAGCATCCCCGGCTGCCAGAGCCTGGAAATGAAGTCGCCGACCGAGATGGCGGCGACGGTGGTGCTGAAGATCGGCCCGATCAAGGCGACCTTCAACGGCGAAGTGACGTTGAGAAATCTCAATCCCCCGCATGCCTACACGATCCAGGGCGAAGGCAAGGGCGGCATCGCCGGCTTCGCCAAGGGCGGCGCCGACGTGACGCTGACCGAGGATGGACCTGGCACCACCGTTCTGAAATATGCGGCCAAGGCCGAGGTCGGCGGCAAGATCGCCCAACTCGGCAGCCGGCTGATCGAGTCGACCTCGAAGAAATTGGCGGGACAATTCTTTTCGAGCTTCGGCGAGAAGGTGGGTGCTGCTTAGCTGGTCTATCCAGCGTTGGCGCCGCCTGGACGAAAATTACTCGAAGACGATGCTCGGCACGGCGTCCGCGGCCGCGCCGCGCTCTTCGTTGACCCGGTCCCAGACCTTCGAAGCGATATCGCGATAGATCTTCGCTTCGGCACTGTCGGGCTTCGATGCCACCACCGGCGCACCTTCATCCGAGCTTTCGCGGATGCCCATCTCCAGCGGCACCTCGCCAAGGAAGGTGACGCCGAGGCGCTCGGCCTCGCGGCGTGCGCCGCCATGGCCGAAGATGTCGTAGCGCTTGCCGGTGTCGGGGGCGAGGAAATAGCTCATGTTCTCGACGATGCCGAGCAGCGGCACGTCGACCTTCCTGAACATGTTGAGGCCCTTGCGAGCATCGATAAGGGCCAGATCCTGCGGCGTCGAGACGATGACCGCGCCGGCCAGCGGCACCTGTTGGGCCATGGTGAGCTGGGCATCACCGGTGCCGGGGGGCATATCGACGACGAGCACGTCGAGCGGCCCCCATTCGACTTCGCGCAGCATCTGCGTCAGCGCCGACATCACCATCGGCCCGCGCCAGATCATCGGCGTTTCCTCGTCGACGAGGAAGCCCATCGACATCACCTTGAGACCGTAATTCTGCATTGGTTTCAGGATCTTGCCGTCGACGGTCTGCGGCCGGCCGTGAATGTTGAGCAGCCTTGGCATGGACGGGCCATAGATGTCGGCATCGAGCACGCCCACCTTCAGCCCGTTGGCGGCGAGGCCGAGGGCCAGATTGACGGCCGTGGTTGACTTGCCGACACCGCCCTTGCCGGACGCAACCGCGATGATCGCCTCTATGCCGGGCACGCCGCGCTTGCCCTGGCTGTGCGAGGCAGGCGCATGGGGCGCCGGGCGCGGCGCGGCAACGGGCGGGGCGGGACGTGGCGCCGGGCGCGCCGCGACAGGCGCCTCCATGCCGCCGCCCTTCTTCTCCGCCGTCAAGGCGACGACGGCACCAGCGACACCTGGAATAGCTTTCACGACACGCTCGGCCGCGGCGCGCAATGGCTCCATCTCCTGCGCCCTGGCGGCCGGAACGGTGATCGAGAAGAACACTTTCGAATCGGCGATGAAAATCTCGGAAACCATGCCGAGGTCGACGATGTTGCCGGTGAAATCGGGGCCATTGACCGTTTTCAGGCGCTCGATGACGGTTTCCTTGGTGACGGTTTCCTTGGTGACGGACATGGCTGTTGCTTCCCTGGCGTTCGGCTGCTGCTCACATAGTGCAGATCGCCGGCGGCTCCAAGCGCCAGGCCGCGACATCAGCCTGCCAGGCGAACCGCCAGATAGGTCAGTGCCGAAATCGCCGCCGTCGCCGGCAAGGTGACGACCCATGCGATGACGATGTTGCCGGCTATGCCCCAGCGCACCGCCGAGACACGGCGGGCGGCGCCGACGCCGATGATGGCGCCGGTGATGGTGTGCGTGGTCGAAACCGGAACACCGAGCCATGTCGCGGCGAAGAGGGTGATGGCGCCGCCGGTCTCGGCGCAGAATCCCTGCATCGGGTTGAGCCTGGTGATCTTCGAGCCCATCGTGTGGACGATGCGCCAACCGCCGAACAGCGTGCCCAACGCCAATGCCGACTGGCAAGTCAGGACCACCCAGAGCGGCACGTAGAAATCCGTTCCGAGCATGCCTTGGGAATAGAGCAGCACGGCGATGATGCCCATGGTCTTTTGCGCATCGTTGCCGCCATGACCGAGCGAATAGAGGGAGGCGGAAAAGAACTGCATGACACGGAAGGTACTGTCGACGGCGAACGGCGTCTGGCGCACGAACAGCCAGGAAACCACCAGGATCAGGAGAAGCGCCAGGACAAAGCCCGTCGCCGGCGACAGGACGATGGCGGCGACCGTCTTGCCGAGCCCCGCCCAGACGATGGCACCCGTGCCGGCCTTTGCGACGCCTGCCCCCACCAATCCGCCGATCAGCGCATGCGAACTGCTCGACGGGATGCCGGCGATCCAGGTGACGATATTCCAGACGATGGCGCCGACCAGGGCGGCGAAGATCACCGCCGGGGTGACGATGCTTGCATCGATGATACCCTTGCCCACGGTTTCGGCGACATGAAGGCCAAAGAACATGAAGGCGATGAAATTGAAGAAGGCCGCCCAGAACACCGCGTAATGCGGTCTCAGCACCCGGGTCGAGACAATGGTGGCGATCGAGTTGGCGGCGTCGTGCAGGCCGTTGAGGAAATCGAAGAACAGCGCGACGGCGACGAGGCCGACCAGCAGGGGAAAGGCGATCGCGACTTCCATCGCCTAGACGTTCTCGATGACGATGCCGCTGATCTCGTTGGCGACGTCCTCGAAGCGGTCGACCACCTTCTCCAATTGGCCATAGATCTCCGAGCCGATCAGATAGGCCATCGCATCGCTGCGGCCGTGCCGCCTGAAGAGATCCTTCAGGCCCTGCTCATGCAGATCGTCGGCTCGGCCTTCGGCACGCATGACTTCCTCGGCGAGTTCGTTCAGGCGCGCACTGTTGGCGCCGACCTTGGCCAGCAGCGGGATCGCCTCCGCGACGAGCCTGGCGGCATCGACAATGACGGCGCCCATTTCCTGCATCAGCGGATCGAATTCCCTCTTCTCGAACAGCCGCACCGTCTTGACGGTCTTGTGCATCATGTCGATGGCGTCATCCATCGACTGGATCAGGTCCTTGATATCGCCGCGGTCGAAAGGCGTGATGAATGAGCGCCGCACGGCAAGCAGGACTTCGGCGGTGATATGGTCGGCTTCGTCCTCGAGATCGACGATCTTTTCGCACCAATGCTCGATGTCCTTGCCTAGGAGGAGCTGCTGCAGGGCCTCCGCGCCGCCGACCACCGTGCGGGAATGCCGCTCGAACAGGTCGAAGAAGCGATCTTCGCGCGGCAACAGCTTGCGGAACCAGCCCAGCATGTTCGTCCCTCCCGGCGCACCAGTTCCATCCACATAGCGCCGCATGCGCCCATGGGGAACAGTAAGCCGGCTGAAAGATGTGGATGCAGCCAATTGCAGGCACCGCTCGCAATTGGCTGGCCGCCGGCAAAGCGGGGGTCGTCAAGCGACCGGAGCGACCTATTTCCAAGGAGACGCCGGGGACGACAAGCAGCGAAGGAGAAACGATCATGCTTGCAAACAGCAACGCGACGGCCAACCTCGCGGTGAAAGAGCTGGCGAAGGCAAAGGCTTTCTACGAGGGGACGCTCGGCCTGAAACAGGTGCATGACGAGGGTGGCGAACTGATCGTGTACAAAAGCGGCGACACCACGATCAATGTCTATCGCTCTCAGTTCGCCGGAACCAACAAGGCGACGGCGGTGACGTGGACGGTCGGCGATGAGATCGACACCGTCGTCAGCGGGCTGAAATCGAAAGGCGTTGCGTTCGAGCACTACGAGATGCCCGGCCTGACACTGGAAGGCGACATCCATGTCGGTCACGGCATGAAGGTCGCCTGGTTCAAGGATCCGGACGGTAACATCCTCAATCTCGTCGACCGATAGGTTTCTGCGATCAAGCATCGGCTTGGGGCGATCGACATCGCAGTGGCCGGCAGCCCTCTGGCGCGGTGCGGCGGCGGCGGTTAGCTTCAGATATGATCGACAAGCTGGAATTTTTCATCGCGCTGGCCAAGGAAGAGCATTTCGGGCGGGCTGCCGAAGTGTGCGGCGTCACCCAGCCCACCTTGTCGGCCGGCATCAAGCAACTTGAGGGTCAGCTGGGCGTGATGCTGGTCCTGCGCGGCTCGCGCTTCCAGGGCCTGACCCCGGAGGGCAAGCAGGTCCTGGTGTGGGCGCGCCGCATCGTCGGCGATACCCGAACCATGCGCGAGGAGATGCGGGCGGCGCGGCACGGCTTGTCGGGACGTATCCGCATCGCCGCCATTCCCACCGCGCTCGCCATGGTGGCGCGGCTGACGACGCCATTCCGCGAAAAACACCCCGGCGTCACCTTCTCGGTACTGTCCCGGACCTCGATCGAAGTGCTGTCGCTGCTCGGCAATTTCGATATAGACGCTGGCATCACCTATCTCGACAACGAACCGCTCGGACGAGTGACCAGCGTACCACTCTACGATGAGCGCTATCAGCTGATCACCGCCATCGGAAACCCCTATTCCGACCGCGACAAGGTGACATGGGCCGAGATCAGCCACCTGCCGCTCTGCCTGCTGACCCCGGACATGCAGAACCGCCGCATCATCGACCAGCACCTGGCCGAGGCCGGTGTCGAGGTCCGGCCGACGCTGGAATCCAATTCGATGATCGTGCTGTTCTCGCATATCCGCACGGGCAAATGGTCCTCGATCATGCCGCTCAACCTCACGGAAACGTTCGGCTTTTCCGAACCTATCAGGGCTATCCCGATCGTCGAGCCGGACGCCAGCCACACGGTCGGGCTGGTGGCCGCGTTGCGCGAACCGCATACGCCGCTGGTTTCGGCGCTGCTGGACGAGGCGATGGCGCTTGCAGACGATTTCCGCGCCCACCGGTAGGTTAGGGAATGCAGGCGCTGGAGCTCGATAGAAAATTTCTATCGAGCGACGGATCAGCTTTATTGATTTCAGGGGATTCTCCTGATTTTGTAAAGACTTAGCGATAAAGCCACCGACCAGGGAGGGCGCTGCGTGACGATGCAGCCTGCAAGTACCGAGATCGCATCGCGCACGGCCGCGATCATCCAGGAGCTGAAAGATCTCGAAGGTCCGCTGCTGCCGATCCTCCATAACATTCAGGAAGAGTTCGGCCATGTGCCGCAGGCAGCACTCCCGGTCATTGCCGACGGACTGAACCTTTCCAGAGCAGAGGTGCACGGCGTCGTCACCTTCTATCACGATTTCCGCGCCCGCCCGGCAGGCCGGCATGTGCTCAAGCTCTGCCAGGCCGAAGCTTGCCAGTCGATGGGTTCCGACGTGGTCGCCGCCAGGATCAAGCAATTGCTCGGCATTGATTTCCACGAGACTGCGAAAGACGGTTCGGTGACCCTGGAGCCGGTTTATTGCCTCGGGCTGTGCGCCTGCTCGCCCTCGGCGATGCTCGATGGCGAGGTGATCGGGCGGCTCGACAACGAGAAGATCGAAGAAATCGTCGCAAAGGTGCGCTCATGATCCCGCGCATCTACATTCCCGGCGACTCCGGCGCGCTGGCGCTCGGTGCCGAAAGGGTCGCCAAGGCAGTTCGCGCTGAACTCGCCGAGCGCGGCGTTGAGGCCAAGATCGTCCGCAACGGGTCGCGCGGCGCCTATTTCCTAGAGCCTATGGTCGAGGTCGCCACAGCAAACGGCCGCGTCGCCTACGGGCCGGTGAAGCCGTCCGACATCAAGAGCCTGTTCGACAATGGCTTTCTCACAGGCGGCCACCACAAGCGCTGGCTGGGCGCGCCGGACAAGATCCCGTTCCTGGCCAAGCAGACCCGTCTGACCTTCGCGCGCTGCGGCATCAACGACCCGCTGTCACTCGACGCCTATAAGTCGCTTGGCGGACTGAAGGGCCTGCAGAACGCGGTGGCCATGGCCCCGGCCGACATCGTCAAGCAGGTCACTGACTCGGGGCTGCGCGGCCGCGGCGGCGCCGGCTTCCCGACCGGCATCAAATGGAAGACGGTGCTCAATACGACATCCGAGCGCAAATACATCGTCTGCAACGCCGACGAGGGCGACAGCGCCACCTTCGCCGACCGCATGATCATGGAGGGCGATCCCTTCGTGCTGATCGAAGGCATGGCGATCGCCGGCATCGCCACCGGCGCGACCAAGGGCTTCGTCTACATCCGCTCGGAATATCCGCATGCGGTGGCGGTCATGAACAAGGCCGTCGAGGTCGCCCGCAAGGCCGGGGTGCTCGGCGTCAACGTGCTCGGTTCGCCCAACGCCTTCGACATGGAGATCCGCGTCGGCGCCGGCGCCTATGTCTGCGGCGAGGAGACCTCGCTTCTGAACAGTCTGGAAGGCAAACGCGGCGTGGTGCGCGCCAAGCCGCCGCTGCCGGCAATCCAGGGCCTTTTTGGCAAGCCGACGGTGATCAACAACGTCATCTCGCTGGCTTCGGTGCCTGTCATCATGGACAAGGGCGCCGCCTACTACAAGAATTTCGGCATGGGCCGCTCGCGCGGCACGATCCCGATCCAGATCGCCGGCAACGTCAAGCGCGGTGGCCTGTTCGAGGCGGCTTTCGGCATGACGCTGGGCGAAATCATCGACGATATCGGCGGCGGCACGGCCACCGGCCGGCCAGTGAAGGCGGTGCAGGTCGGCGGTCCACTCGGCGCCTATTTTCCGCGCGCGCTGTTCGACACACCGTTCGACTATGAGGAATTCGCCAAGCGCGATGGACTGATCGGCCATGCCGGCATCACCGTATTCGACGACACCGCCGACATGCTGAAGCAGGCGCGCTTCGCCATGGAGTTCTGCGCCATCGAAAGCTGCGGCAAGTGCACGCCCTGCCGCATCGGCTCGACGCGCGGGGTGGAGACCATCGACAGGCTCGCCGCCGGCATCGAGCCGGAGAAGAACCTCGCCCTGGTTACCGATCTCTGCAACACGATGAAGTTCGGATCGCTCTGCGCGCTGGGCGGCTTCACGCCCTACCCGGTGATGAGCTCGATCACGCATTTCCCCGAGGATTTCAAGCCCGCGCCGGCGCGCGTGGCTGCTGAATAGGAGCTGGCAGATGAACATCAAAGCCGACTTCCCGACGCTTATCGAAGAGATCGATTACGGAACTCCGCAATCGAAGGCTGAGAAGCGGATCACGCTGACCGTCGACGGCCGCAGCATCAGCGTGCCGGAAGGCACGTCGATCATGCGCGCCGCGATGGAAAGCGGGGTCGAGATCCCGAAGCTATGCGCCACGGACATGCTGGACTCGTTCGGTTCCTGCCGCGTTTGCCTGGTCGAGATCGAAGGGCGCGGCGGCACGCCGGCGTCCTGCACGACGCCTGTCGGCGAAGGCATGGTGGTGCGCACGCGGTCGGAACGGCTCGACGCCATTCGCCGCGGCGTCATGGAGCTCTATGTCTCCGACCATCCGGTGGGCTGGAACGAGAAGGCCGGAACCGGCGCCAGTGAGTTCGACGCGGTGGCGAAGTCGGTTGGCCTGACCGAGAACCGCTACGGCGTCGAAGGCCGCAATCACGTCAAGGAGGATGGCGTCGCGCCCGGCCACGGCTCGCTGGCCGTCGACTACGTCGCGCGTGACGAATCCAATCCGTATTTCACCTATGATCCAGCGCAATGCATCGTCTGTTCGCGTTGCGTGCGGGCCTGCGAAGAGGTGCAGGGCACCTTCGCGCTGACGATCGAGGGCCGCGGCTTCGAATCGCGCATGGTCGCCGGCATGCACGAGGATTTCATCGCTTCCGAATGCGTGTCCTGCGGCGCCTGCGTGCAGGCCTGCCCGACCGATGCGCTGCGCGAGAAGACAGTGCTCGCCAAGGGCCTGCCGGAACGCTCGGCCGTCACCACCTGCGCCTATTGCGGCGTCGGCTGCTCGTTCAAGGCCGAAGTGAAGGACGACGAGGTCATCCGCATGATGCCCTACAAGGAGGGCAAGGCCAATCACGGCCATTCCTGCGTGAAGGGCCGCTTCGCCTATGGCTATGCCACTCACAAGGACCGCATCCTGTCGCCGATGATCCGCGAGAAGGTCAGCGATCCCTGGCGCGAAGTGAGTTGGGAGGAGGCGATCGCCCACACGGCCAAGGAGTTCCGCCGCATCCAGTACCAGTACGGACGTACGGCGATCGGCGGCATCACCTCGTCGCGTTGCACCAATGAGGAGACCTATCTGGTCCAGAAGCTGGTGCGCCAGGGCTTCCGCAACAACAATGTCGATACCTGCGCGCGCGTCTGCCATTCGCCGACCGGCTACGGGCTCGGCCAGACCTACGGCACCTCGGCCGGCACGCAGGATTTCGATTCCGTCGAATTCACCGACGTCGCCGTCATCATCGGCGCCAATCCGGCTTCCGCACACCCGGTGTTCGCCTCGCGGCTGAAGAAGCGGCTGCGCCAGGGGGCCAAGCTGATCGTGCTCGACCCGCGCCGCACCGAGATGGTCAAGTCGGCGCATATCGAAGCCGACTACCACCTGCCGCTGAAGCCCGGCACCAATGTCGCCGTGCTGACGGCGCTCGCACATGTCATCGTCACCGAAGGCCTGTTCGACGAGGCCTTCGTCCGCGAGCGCTGCGACTGGACGGAATTCCAGGACTGGGCGTCCTTCGTCGCCCTGCCGGAGAACAGCCCCGAAACCGTCGGCAAGCTGTCCGGCGTCGATCCCGAACTGATCCGCGGTGCGGCACGTCTCTACGCCAAGGGCGGCAACGGGGCGATCTACTACGGCCTCGGCGTCACCGAGCACAGCCAGGGCTCGACCACGGTGATGGCGATTGCCAATCTCGCTATGGCCACCGGCAATATCGGTCGCCCGGGCGTCGGCGTGAACCCGCTGCGCGGCCAGAACAACGTGCAGGGCTCGTGCGACATGGGCTCCTTCCCGCACGAACTGCCAGGCTATCGCCATGTCTCGGGCGACGCGGTGCGCGACATCTATGAAAGCCTGTGGGGCGTGAAGCTGGACGACGAACCCGGCCTGCGTATCCCCAACATGCTGGATGCCGCCGTCGACGGCTCCTTCAAGGGCATCTACATCCAGGGCGAGGACATCCTGCAGTCCGATCCCGACACCAAGCATGTCGCCGCCGGACTGGCCGCGATGGAATGCGTGGTCGTGCACGACCTTTTCCTCAACGAGACGGCGAACTACGCGCATGTGTTCCTGCCGGGCTCGACCTTCCTTGAGAAGGACGGCACCTTCACCAATGCCGAGCGCCGCATCAACATGGTGCGCAAGGTGCTGGAACCGAAGGCGCGTTACGCCGATTGGGAAGCGACGCAGGAGCTTGCCCGTTCCGTCGGGCTGGACTGGAACTATGCGCATCCGTCCGAGATCATGGACGAAATCGCCAAGACGACGCCGAGCTTCTCCGGCGTCTCGTTCGAGTTGCTCGACCGCCTCGGATCGGTGCAGTGGCCCTGCAATGAGAAGGCCCCTCTCGGCACCCCGGTCATGCATGTCGACGGCTTTGTGCGCGGCAAGGGCAAGTTCATCCGCACCGAATATGTGGCGACGGACGAGCGAACCGGGCCGCGCTTCCCGCTGCTTTTGACCACCGGCCGGATCCTGTCGCAGTACAATGTCGGCGCGCAAACGCGGCGCACCGACAATATCATGTGGCACTCCGAGGACCGGCTGGAGATCCATCCGCACGACGCCGAGAACCGTGGCCTGCGCGACGGCGACTGGGTGCGGCTGACCAGCCGCTCCGGCGAGACGACGCTGCGCGCGCAGATCACCGACAGGGTGTCACCGGGCGTGGTCTATACGACCTTCCACCATCCCGACACGCAGGCCAACGTCATCACCACGGACTTTTCGGACTGGGCGACCAACTGTCCGGAATATAAGGTGACGGCGGTGCAGGTCGGTGCCTCCAACGGACCATCGGAATGGCAACGCGACTATGACGAGCAAGCGCGCAACAGCCGCCGCATCGCCTCGCTGGAAGCGGCGGAGTAGACCTTGGACGAGACATTCGACAATAAGAGCTTCAATCTTGACGGTTGATCGCCCCCCACTCCGTCGAGCTTCGCTCGACACCTCTTCCCCGATCGACGGGGGAGAGGAAAGGCGCGAGGGGTGCGTCTCGTGACCCGCAAACGCCCCGCCATCACCGAAATGTCCCGTTTCGCTCGCCGCGCCAGCGGCACGGCAGCGGCCCGCCGCATGGTGCCGGAAGAAACGCCGGTGGCGTTCTCCTTTGCCGGTACGACGCATGCGGTGATGATGGCGAGTCCGGCCGATTTCGAGGATTTCGCGCTCGGTTTCTCGCTGACCGAAGGCATCATCGCTTCCCCCGAAGAGATCGAGGCAATCGAGGTCGAGGATCTCGGCGCCGGCATCGACATCCAGATTCGACTGAAGGACCAGGCCAACACGCGCTTCGAGGCGCGGCGGCGCAGGCTCGCCGGACCGGTTGGCTGCGGGCTCTGCGGCATCGAATCCATCGAGGAAGCGATGCGCGCGGTCGATTCGGTTGGTGCGTCTAAACTTACGCTTGATGCCGGCGACATCGTCCGTTCCGTCAAGCTTCTCTCCAGGATGCAGCCGCTGCACAGCGAGACGGGCGCGGTGCACGCCGCCGGCTTCTATATCCCCGGCAAGGGCACCGTCATTGCGCGCGAGGATGTCGGCCGTCACAACGCACTGGACAAGCTGGCCGGTGCATTGGCCAAGGCCGGCATCGACGGCGCGACCGGCGCGGTGGTGGTGACGTCGCGCGTCTCCGTCGAGATGGTGCAGAAGACGGCGACGATCGGCTCGCCCTTCATCATTGCCGTCTCTGCGCCGACCGCGCTCGCCGTCCGCACCGCCGAACAGGCCGGCATGACGCTGGTGGCCTTGGTTCGCGGCGACGATTTCGATATTTTCACCCATCCGGACCGGGTGGTTCGCGGAGTTGCCAAACATGTCGCATGACGAAGACCACATCATGAGCACCAGCGAGAAGCTGGTGCGGATGGCCAACCAGATCGCGGCCTTTTTCCACTCCAGGCCGCGCGAAGAAGGCGTGGCCGGAGTGGCCGAGCATATCAACAAATTCTGGGAGCCGAGGATGCGGCGTCAGTTCTTCGAGATGCTGGACAGCGGCGGCGACGGCTTCGATGAACTCGTCGTGGCTGCCTCGACCAGGATCAAGCGGCCGGTCTCGCCCGCCGAGGCCGATCTGAAGCTCGGGCTCAAGCTTCCCCCAGGCGACGTAGCCGTCTCGCAAAAATAGCCATTGGTTCGCGTCCGCTTATATTTCCTTCCGCTAAAGTTTAAGCTGCCGCACGCGACGCAGCTCTGCTATGGTCGGCGATCCGAAATCGTCAGGCCGGGCGGAACAACTCGTGAGGCCGATCGAGACCCGATACGCCCGTAGCGGCGACGTGCGGATCGCCTATCAGGTGGTCGGCCAAGGCGCGTTCGATCTCGTCTTCGTGCCGGGCTTCATCTCCAACCTCGACCTGCATTGGGAGGATGAAGGCTATAGCAGGCTGCTGAAACGGCTTTCCGCCTTCTCAAGGCTGATCCTATTCGACAAGCGCGGCACCGGCCTGTCCGACCGCGTCGATGCCAACCATCTCCCCAGCCTCGAAACGCGCATGGACGACGTGCGTGCGGTGATGGACGCGGCCGGCAGCGGCCGCGCGGCCCTGCTCGGCGCCTCGGAAGGCGCTCCGATGGCCATGCTGTTCGCCGCCACCTATCCGGAGCGGACACGCGCCCTGGCGCTCTATGGCGGCTATGCCCATTTCCACCGATGGGTGATGCCGCCGGACCGGCTGGAGGCATTCATCGCGACGACGGAAACCGCCTGGGGCACAGGCGCCACCTTGCCGCATTTTGCGCCCGGCCGCGTCGAAGACAGTCACTTTGCCGCCTGGTGGTCGCGATTCGAGCGGCTGTCGGCAAGTCCGACGGCGGCGGCGGCGCTGGCGCGCATGAATGCCGGCATAGACGTGCGCGGCATACTCTCGGCGATCAGCGCGCCGACGCTGCTGATCCACCGCCGCAACGACGCGCGCGTCGATCCCGATGCCAGCCGCTTTCTCGCCCGGAAGATTCCGAACGCCCGGCTTGTCGAAATCCCTGGGCGCGACCACCCGGTGTGGACCGGTGACGTCGACAGGGTCGCCGACCTGATCGAGGAATTCCTGACCGGCGAGCCGGCCGTGGCCGACAGCGAGCGCGTGCTCGCCGCATTGCTGGTGACGCGTATCTACGATACGGCGCGCCTCGGCGACCGCATGTGGAGCGAGCGCAGCCAGCGATTCCAGGAGACCTGGCGATTGCTGGTGGGGCGCCATGGCGGACGTGTCGCAGGCACGCATGGCGAGCTGATGATCTCGCGCTTTGACGGTCCGGCGCGCGCCATACGCTGCGCGGCGGCATTGCGCGAAGCGGCGCAGGAGATCGGTGTGGCCAGTGCACAGGGCGTGCATGTCGGCGAGATCGAGATGCGCGGACCGCCGGTCGGCTTGACTGCACGCGTGACCATACAACTTGCGGCCCATGCCAGCCGCGGCGAGATCCTGGCGTCGCGGCTGGTTTCCGACCTGGCGACCGGCTCCGGCCTACACTTCATCGATGGCGGACGCATTGCGCTCGACGAGTTGGACGAGCCGTTGGCGTTTGTTCTTGCGACGTCCGAGCAGCATCTGGAACCCGCCTGCCGATCCAAGCCCAGGCCTGCCGAACCGGCCGCGCTGACGGCGCGCGAAAGCGAGGTGGTGAGCCTGATCGCCGACGGCAAAAGCAATGCCGCGATCGCCGCCGAGCTCAACCTCAGCGAGCATACGGTCAAGCGTCACGTCGCCAACATATTGCTCAAGCTCGACCTGCCGTCGCGGGCGGCGGCGGCCGCGTTTTCGGCACGGAACCCTGGCCCGCACGGGCCATAAAGGCCATGGCGCTTTCGGGCGAAGCGGCCGATGGCGTCGGGGATTATCAATTCTTCCCATGCAGGCCAGGCGATATCGCCGTGACGGTACTGCGAAGGGAGGATGAAATGGTGAAATCAAGTCGCAAGACCAGATTGCTCGTCATCGCGGCCGGCGCCGGCGCCTTGCTGGCCCTGGCTCCGGCGCGGGCCGAGGATGCCTCGGCGACGGCAGCATACAAGGACATAGCGGCCACGCTCGGCTCCGTGCCGGACATGTTCAAGACTTTGCCTGACGTGGCGGTCGCCGGTGCCTGGGCCGAGATAAAGTCGATGCAGCTCAACCCCAAGACCGCACTCGACGGCAAGACCAAGGAACTCATGGGGCTTGCCGTCGCCTCGCAGATTCCTTGCCAGTACTGCGTCTACTTCCACACCGAGGCCGCCAAGCTCAACGGCGCGACCGACGAGGAGATCAAGGAAGCGGTGGCAATGGCGGCGATCGTTCGCCACTGGTCGACGATGCTCAACGGCAGCCAGGTCGACCTCACAGCCTTCAAGAAGCAGACCGACGACGTGTTCGCGGCCGTGAAGGCCAAGTCGCAGTGACACTATCGCTGCACGGCGATGACCGCCGGGCAGCACTTTGCTCATCAACCGCCCGATCGGGAAGACGGGCCCATGGAGGACGAAATGCTGACCAAGACACAGACCGTTGACGGCGCGGCAATCAAGAAAGCCATCGAAGGGCGCGACGGACAGATGCTGTCGAGCTTTTACGCCGACGATGCGGTGTTGCGGGTCGTCGACCGCAACAATCCGCCGAGCAAGCCGCGCGAGATCCGCGGCCGAGCGGCGATCAGCACATTCTGGGACGACATCTGCAGCCGGGCAATGACCCACAAGGTCGACACCACCATCGCCGATGGTGACAATCTCGCCTTCACCCAGGCCTGCGCCTACCCGGACGGGACCAAGGTGTTCTGCGCGGCGATGCTGGAACTCAAGGGCGGGCGGATTGCACGGCAGACGGTCGTGCAGGCCTGGGACGAGTAAGCGGCATCAGCCGCATCTTCGGAGGAGGAAAACATGTTCAGCGCCAGATGGCAGATCGACGCCAGGTTCGGACACAAGCAGACCGTGCTCGACCTCTTGCGGAAATGGGAATCCGAGATCGGTTCGCAGGTCGGCGTCGCCGACCTGAAGTTCCAGATCATGACGGGTTCGATCGGCGCGCGGGAGGCGACGGTCGAATCTCACCACCAGGTCGAAAGCCTGGCCCAGTTGGAAGAGTTCTTCGCCAGGATCGGCAAGATCGACGCGCATGCCAAATGGGGCAAGGAGATCGAGCCTTACGTCGTGTCGGGCACCAGCCTCTGGCAGATTTTCCGCATCGTCGAATAATGCATGTCGCCCAAAGGTGCCCATAGAACAACGATCTGAAGCGCGCCGCATCGGTCCCTTTCGACGCGACGCGCTTTCGCTACCATGACGGCTTCCGCCTGCCCGCTATGGCTCTCCCGGGCCATTTCCCCACTGGCCCTTTCGGGCGAAGCAGCGAGGAGCCGGATCGGTGCAATGTGCTCTCCTGCACCATCCTGCGCACCCGACGGATGGACGGCACAAGCAAAGCAACAAGATAAATCGTCGCGTCGAAACCATATGGCGCGGGCGCGATCAGGGAGGAAACCGATGACCGACGAAACCTATGCAAAACTGCGTGAAGGCTTGCGCGGAGAGCTGATCCTGCGCGGCGAAGCCGGCTATGAGGAGGCCCGCAAGGTCTACAACGGCATGATCGACAAGAGTCCGGCGCTGATTGCACGCTGCGTCGATGTCGCCGACGTGATCGCCGCTGTAAGGTTCGCGCGCATAAACGACCTCCTCATCGCCGTGCGCAGCGGCGGCCACAACGGCGCGGGATTGGGGATTTGCGACAACGGTCTCGTCATCGACCTGTCGATGATGAAAGGCGTCCATGTCGACCCGAAAACCCGCACCGTGAGGGTCGCGCCCGGCTGCACTTCGGGCGACGTGGACCACGCCACCCATCCTTTCGCGCTCGCCGTTCCGTTCGGCATCGTTTCGACCACGGGCGTCGCCGGCCTTACCCTCGGTGGAGGAACCGGCTATCTCACGCGCAAATACGGCCTCACCATCGATAATCTGATCGAGGCCGATCTGGTGCTGGCCGATGGCAGCATGGCGAAGGCCAGCAAAAGCGAGAATCCCGACCTGTTCTGGGCGCTCCGGGGCGGCGGCGGCAATTTTGGCGTGGTAACCAGCTTCCTGTTCCAGGCTCATCCGGTGAACATGATCTTCGGCGGTCCGGTGTTCTGGGACGCCAGGCACGCGTCGGCGGTCATGCGTACCTATCGCGACTACCTGCCGGAAGCGCCGGAAGACCTCGGCGCTTTCGTCGGCCTCAAATCCGTCCCTTCGAGCGATCCTTTCCCGCGCGAGCATTGGGGCAACCGCGCCTGTGCCATCATCTCGTGCTACAACGGCACGGAGGAGGACGGGCGCAAGGCCATGGCGCCGCTGCTGGACACCTTGCCGCCGCCAATGTTCAACTGGATGGGCGTAATGCCGTTCCCGGCGATGCAGTCGCTATTCGACCCGCTCCTTCCGAAAGGCCTGCAATGGTACTGGAAGGGCGATTTCGTCAAGTCGCTTCCCGACGAAGCGATCGCGACCCATATCGCACAGGCCGCCCAGGCGCCCAGCGAATTGTCGCTGATGCATCTATACCCGATTGACGGCGCCGTCCGCCGCGTCGGCAAGGACGAGACCGCCTGGAACGCGCGTGACGCAAGCTGGTCGATGGTCATCGCCGCCATCGACCCCGATCCGGGCAAAGCCGCCGACCTGACCGCGTGGGCACGGAATTACTGGGCGAGCGTCCATCCCCATAATGGCGAGGGCGGCTACGTGAACTTCATGATGGACGATGAAGGAGACGCGCGCTTGCAGGCGAGCTATGGCGGAAATTACGAGCGGCTGAGCCAGGTTAAGCGAACCTACGACCCATCCAATGTCTTCCGGGTCAACCTGAACATCAAGCCTGCGACATCGGCGATGCCGGGCCGGACGGCCGCGTAGTGCCGGGGTCTCGCCGCTGATGCCGTTCGGCGGCCGTGCCTGTCAAATGCAGCGCAATCGCGAAGTGGAATGGCGCTGACGACCCTCTCAAGCGGGGTCGCCGGCGCCGGCCACAGCCATATAAGATCTGCCTTTGCCGGAACGAGACAGATTACCCGTGCGCCACCATCACATGGCGCACGGCGGTATAATCCTCCAGTGCGTAGAGCGACATGTCCTTGCCGTAACCGGACTGCTTCAGCCCGCCATGCGGCATCTCGTTGGTCAGCATGAAGTGGGTGTTGATCCAGGTGCAGCCATATTGCAGGCGAGCGGCGGTCGCCATGGCGCGTGAGACGTCCCTGGTCCACACCGACGATGCCAGGCCATAATCGCTGTCATTGGCCCAGTTCACCGCCTCGTCGACATCCGTGAAGCGGGTCACCGAGACGACCGGACCAAACACTTCGCGGCGCACGATCTCGTCCTCCTGCAAGGCGCCGGCGACGACGGTCGGCTGGTAGTAGAAGCCAGTGCCCTCGCCCGGCTTGCCGCCGGTGGTGATCTCGATGTGCTTCAATTCCGAGGCGCGCTCGACGAAGCTCGAGACACGATCGCGCTGGCGGCGCGAGATCAATGGGCCGATCTCGTTCTCGGCATCGTCCGGCAGATTGTACTTGATGGTCGACACGGCCGAGGAGAGATCGGCGACGAGCTTGTCGTAGACCTTCTTGCCGGCATAGATGCGGCAGGCGGCGGTGCAGTCCTGGCCGGCATTGTAGTAGCCGAAGGCGCGCAGGCCGTTGACCACGGCGCCGAGGTCGGCATCGTCGAAGACGATGACCGGGGCCTTGCCGCCGAGTTCCAGATGCGTGCGCTTGACCGACTTGGCGGCCGCCTGCAGCACCTTCTTGCCGGTGGCGACATCGCCGGTGATCGAGATCATGTTGACCTTGGGATGGTTGATCAGCGTATTGCCGACGCTGTCGCCGCGTCCGAGCACGACATTGACGACCCCTTCGGGCAGGATTTCGGCCAGGATCTTCGCCAGTTTCAGCGCCGTCAGCGGCGTCTGTTCCGACGGTTTGAAGACGACCGTATTGCCGCCGCCGATCGCCGGCGCCACCTTCCAGGCCATCATCATCAACGGGTAATTCCACGGCGCGATGGAAGCGACGATGCCGATCGGATCGCGCCGGACCATCGAGGTGTGGCCCGGCAGGTATTCCCCGGCTACCTGGCCTGGCATGGAGCGGACGGCGCCGGCGAAGAAACGGTAGCAGTCGACGATCGCCGGGATTTCATCATTGAGCACGGCATTGATCGGCTTGCCGCAGTTCAGCGCCTCGAGCGCCGCGAATTCCCTGGCTTCGGCCTCTATGCGGTCGGCGATCTTAAGGAGATAGCCCGAGCGCTGCGCGGGCGTGGTACGCGACCAAGCCGTGAACGCCTTCCCGGCAGCCGTCACCGCCGCCTCGATCTGCGCCGGGCTCGCCTCGGGGAGATTGAGAATGGTCGCCCCGGTCTTCGGATTGAGGACCGGCTCCTCGGTCTCGGTGCCTTTCTCGAACTTCGAGCCGATCAACATCTGGGTGTCCATTGGGTTCTCCATTGGCAATAGTGAGTAGTGAATGATGAATAGTGAGTAGTGAATAGTGAGTAGTGAGTAGTGAGTAGTGAGTAGTGAGTAGGTTTCTGCCGCGTATTCACTATCCAAAACTACTATTCACCATCCTCCCATTCACTATTCACTACTCACTACTCACTACTCACTGCTCACTATTTCATTTCCCGCTGCCGGCGATCTGGTCGCCGTCGCGGGTCAGGTAGTAGGCGGCGAGGATCGGCAGCAGCGTCACCAGCACCACCACCATCGCCACGACATTGGTGACCGGGCGCTGGCGCGGGCGGATCAGTTCTTCAAGCATCCAGATCGGCAGCGTCTGCTGCTGGCCGGCGGTGAAGGTGGTGACGATGACCTCGTCGAACGACAGCGCGAAGGCCAGCATGCCGCCGGCAAGCAGCGCCGTGGCGATGTTGGGCAACACGATATGCCGGAAGGTCTGGAAACCATCCGCGCCGAGATCCATCGAGGCCTCGATCATCGAGCCCGAGGTGCGGCGGAAGCGGGCAACGGCATTGTTGTAGACGACAACCACGCAGAAGGTGGCGTGGCCGAGCACGATCGTCCAGAACGAGAACGGAATGTCGGCCAGCGCGAAAGCCGAACGCAGCGCAATGCCGGTGATGATGCCGGGCAGCGCGATCGGCAGGATGACCAGCAGCGAAATGGTTTCACGGCCGAAGAATTTCGTCCGTGACACCGCGGCGGCGCACAGCGTGCCGAGAACCAGCGCGATGGCCGTTGAGATGGCGGCGACGCGCACCGAGAGCGACAGCGCTTGCCACACGTCCGGCCGGTTCCAGGTGACGGCGAACCACTGCGTGGTGAGCCCCGGCGGCGGCCAGACGAAGCTCTTCTCTTCGGTCGTGAAGGCATAGACGAAGATCAGCAGGATCGGTAGATGCAGGAACAGCAGGCCGCAGGCCGCAGCGATCTTCAGGCCAAGCGGAGCCGATTGGGCACGGTCAGAGCGCATCGAAGGCCCCCATGCGCTTGGCGCCCCAGAGATAGAAGCCCATGATGACGATCGGCACCACCGTGAAGGCGGCGGCGAGCGGGATGTTGCCGGCCGTGCCTTGCTGCGAATAGACGGCCTGGCCGATGAACAGGCGCGACGTGCCGATGATCTGCGGGATGATGTAGTCGCCCAATGTCAGCGAAAAGGTGAAGATCGAGCCGGCGACGATGCCGGGCAGCGCCAGCGGGAACAGCACATTGCGAAAAGTCTGGCCGGGCGACGCGCCAAGGTCGGAAGAGGCTTCGACCAGATTGCCGGGCACGCGCTCGAGGGCTGCCTGCACCGGCAGGATCATGAAGGGCAGCCAGACATAGACGAAGACGATGAAGGTGCCGGTGAAGGACACCGACAGCGAGTTGCCGCCGACGACCGGCAGCGACAGCCACGCATCGAGCAACCCCAACAGGTTCAGCTTGGCGAGCAGCCAGGTGAGAATGCCTTCCTTGGCCAGGATCAATTTCCAGGCGTAGATCTTGACCAGGTAGCTCGACCACAGCGGCAGCATGACGCCGAGATAGAACAGCGCTTTCCAGCGGCCGCGCGCATAGCGCGCCGCGTAATAGGCAATGGGGAAAGCGACGACAGCCGAGGCCAGCGTCACCAGGGCCGCCATCGTCACCGTGCGCAGAATGATGTCCAGATTGGCGGCCTGCAACAGGTCGCCATAGGTCTTCAACGTGAACTCACGGTTGATAAGCCCGGAGAACTCGTCGATCGAGAAAAAGCTCTGCGCCAAAAGAGCGAACAACGAGCCGATATAGACGATGCCGAGCCACAGGACCGGCGGCAGCAGCATAAGCAGAAGGAGCAGTTGCGGCCTGCGCCAGAAGAGGTCGGAGAGCGCGCCGCGTATGCCGCCGCTGCCGGGCAGGATGGCAGGGGCTGGGCTGGGGTTGAGCGCGGCAATGGTCATGGGGCCGCCGTGTGCTGAAGAGAATTATATGAGAGGCCGCGTTCTGCGTCGCCCCCCTCTGTCCTGCCGGACATCTCCCCCTCACGGGGGGAGATTGGCAATTTCTCAGCCTCGCCAATTCTGCGACGTTGGAAATTGGCGAAACCCGAAAGGGCAGCCAATCTCCCCCCTTGCGGGGGAGATGTCCGGCAGGACAGAGGGGGGTGCTTCGCGCAAGCCTTCATCACACCGCCTCGTCCATCAAATGCAGGCTCTCCCGGTTGAAGGTGAGCACCACCGCCTCGCCTTCCCTGGGCAAGGCCGTGCCGGCAGGCACGATGGCGTGCAATTTCAGACCGTCGGCATCGAGCGCCAGCCTGGTGGTCGCCCCGAGATAGTTAGTTGAGACGAGGCGCGCGGCCACGCCGTCGCCTTTCGCGGCGCGGCCGACGCGGATCGATTCGGGTCGCAGGCTGCCCCAGCGGCGCTGGCCGCAATAGCGCTGGACGAAATCCGGCGGCAGCACGTTGGAGGAACCGACGAAATCGGCGACGAAGCGAGTGCTCGGCCGCTGGTAGATATCTTCCGGCGTGCCGATCTGCATGATCCTGCCGTCGTTGAAGACGGCGACGCGATCGGCCATCGACAGCGCCTCGCCCTGATCGTGGGTGACGAAGACGAACGTTATGCCGAGCGCCTTTTGCAGCGACTTCAGCTCTTCCTGCATGTTCTCGCGCAATTTGAGGTCGAGCGCGCCGAGCGGCTCGTCGAGCAGCAGCACCTTGGGCTGGTTGACCAGTGCGCGGGCCAGCGCGACGCGCTGGCGCTGACCGCCGGAAAGCTGGCCAGGGCGGCGGGCGCCGTAGCCGGGCAGCCTGACCAGCGACAGCGCCTCTTCCGCTGCCTTGTGCCGCCCGGCCTTGCCGACGCCCTTGACCATCAAACCATAGGCGACATTGTCGAGCACATCGAGATGCGGGAACAGCGCATAGTCCTGGAAGACGGTGTTGACGTTGCGGCGATAGGGCGGAACACCCTCGGCGCGCTCGCCGAAGATCGAAATCGAACCCGCCGTCGGCTGCTCGAAGCCGGCAATGAGGCGCAGGCAGGTCGTCTTGCCGGAACCGGACGGCCCGAGCATGGCGAAGAACTCGCCAGGCACGATTTCGAGGTCGACCGTGTCGACGGCGCGCACGCTGCCGAAATGGCGCGAGACTTTTTGAAAGGAAACGGCTGAGGTCATGGGGTGTCAGTCTCTTGCCGATTGGGTTCTCTTCGGTCGCCCGCAATCGTGGCTGGACGGCGAACGCGCGCCACTTACCTCCTCTCGATGCGGGAGGTCGCGGCGAAGTCGCGGGTGGGGGTGCTCTGGCACAGACCGCCGCGACGCCCCGCCCCGACGCTGCGCGTCGACCCTCCCCACAAGGGGAGGGTGAAGAAAATCATCGCCCGCCGATGACGCCGATATAGTCCGACACCCAGCGGTAATAGGGCACGCACTGGTCGTTCCGGGTGGCGCATTTGGTCACCGGCGTCTTCCAGAACTTGATCTTGTCGAAGTTTTCGTAGCCGTTGGTCTTGCAGCCTTCGTCGGTCAGGAGCTCGTTGCCCTTGCAGGCGGCGGGGACGACCGGCAGCGAGCCGAACCAGGCCGAGACGTCGCCCTGCACCTTGGGCGAAAGCGAGTGTTCGAGCCACATATAGGCGCAGTTCGGATGTGCCGCGTCGGCCTCCATCATAGTGGTGTCGGCCCAGCCGGTGACGCCTTCCTCCGGCACGGTCGAGGCGATGGGCTTCTTGGCCGCGATCAGCGTGTTGACCTGGTATGGCCACGAGCCGGAGGCAACCACGCCTTCGTTCTGGAAATCGTCGACCTGGATGGCGGCATCGTGCCAGTAGCGGCCGACCAGCGTGCGCTGGACGCGCAGCAACTCGAGCGCGGCCTTGTACTGGTCCTCGTTCAACTCGTAGGGGTCCTTGATGCCGAGCTCCGGCTTGTGGAACATCAGGTAGTTGGCGGCATCGGCGATGTGGATCGGGCCGTCATAGGCCTGGACGCGGCCCTTGTTTGATTTGCCGTCCGGCAGCTTCATCTCCTC
This sequence comes from Mesorhizobium sp. B2-2-4, assembly GCF_006442375.1. Taxonomy (NCBI): domain Bacteria; kingdom Pseudomonadati; phylum Pseudomonadota; class Alphaproteobacteria; order Hyphomicrobiales; family Phyllobacteriaceae; genus Mesorhizobium; species Mesorhizobium sp. B2-2-4. The sequence continues at coordinate 408,768 of NZ_VFWB01000003.1, forward strand.
GAAGACGATGTTCCAGCTCTTGGGCGCTTCCTTGAAGACATCGGTATTGTACATCAGGACGTTCGGCCCCCACTGGTAGGGGACGCCATAATGAACCTTGTCGACGGTGAACCAGGGGGCGTCCTTGATGCGGTCGTCGACCGTCTTCCAACTCGGGATGAGGTCGGTGTTGATCGGCTGCACGCGCTTGCCGGCAACGAGGCGCAGCGATGCATCGCCCGAAGCGGTGACGAGGTCGAAGCCGCCCTCGTTCATCAGCGAGACCATCTCGTCCGACGTGTTGGCGGTCTTGACGTTGACCTTGCAGCCGCTTTCCTTCTCGAAGGCGGTGACCCAGTCATAGCCCTTGTCGGTTTCGCCACGCTCGATATAGCCCGGCCAGGCGACGATATCGACCTCGCCTTCACCCTTGCCGAGTTCCGTGACCTGAGCGATGGCATGGCCGGAGAAGGTCAGCGCGACCGTCAATGCAGTGCATGACTTCAGGAATGAATTCATCATCGATCTCCCATTGATAGGCCCGCGCTTCGGCGGCGGCTTTGTTCCCTGAAGCGAAGTTGCTGTGAAAATCCCGGTTTCGCAAATTCATTTATCAGAAGGGGGATATCGGTTTTTCCGATAGATTAGCGGCCGTTCTTGTCGGGGCGCTGGCGAACCATGCGCTGCGACTGCGCCAGACCGATGAAATCGCGCGCAGCCTGCGGCAGGCCGGAGCCGCGGCGCCAGACCATCCCGACCTGGACGACGGGTAGGGCACCGGAGACGTCGCGCGACTCGATGCGGTCGCCTTCCAGCGACCACGGCCGGTAGACGAGGTCGGGCAGCAGCGCCACGCCCGCGCCGGTGGCGACGAGGCTGCGCACCGCTTCGACCGAACGGGTGCGGAAGGCGACATGCGGCTTGGCGCCGATTGCCGTCAGCAACTTGCCGGTGTTCTCCTCGATCTCGTCGACGGTCAGCATGATCAGCGGCTCCGAAGCGATGTCGCCGATGCCGATGATGTCGGCGCCGGCGAGCGGATGCCCGAGCGGCAGCCACAGGCGGTAAGCCGAGACTTCAAGGATTTCCGATTGCAGCGCGGTTCGGTCGCGCAGATTGGACGTGACCATCACGGCGATGTCCAGCTTGCCGCCGATCAGCAGATGCTCGAGATAGTCGCCATTGTCCTCGATTGCCGAGACCTCGACGCCGGGATAGGCACGACGGTAGCGGGAAAGCAGGTCCGACAGCACATAGCCGGCGACCAGCGAGGTGACGCCGAGCTGCAGCCGGCCGCCCGCTGTCGCCTGCTCGCCGAGGAAGGCGCGGCGCGCATCGGACACATCGGCCAGGATCTTGGTGGCATGACGCAGGAACTGGTGGCCCTTGTGGGTGATGTTGAGGCCGCGCGGATGGCGGTCGAATAATTCGACGCCGAGATCGCCTTCGAGCTCCTTGATCGCTTCGGTGACCGAGGATTGCGAAATGGAGAGGTTCTGCGCGGCACCCGACACCGTGCCCTGCTCGGCGACGGCGATGAAGAACTGCAACTGGCGGATGGTGAAAGCCATGGCCCGACTAAACACGGCGGGGACGACACTGGGAAGTGGAAACGGATCGGCAACTTGACGGCCCCCAGAATTGTAACTAAATAAGTTACATGAAACGCAACAGCCGGCTGTCTTCCACCTTGCACATTCTGGTCCACATGGCCGAGAAGCCCGAGCGGGCGCTGACCTCGGAGCAGCTTGCCACCTTCATCCATACCAATCCGGTCGTGGTGCGCCGCACCATCGCGGGGTTGCGGGATGCCGGCATCGTCACCTCTTCACGCGGACATGGCGGCGGCTGGCTGCTCGGGCGCCCGCCCGACGAGATCTCGCTGGCCGAAATCAGCGCCGCGCTTGGCGAGACGCTGCTGCAGTTCGGCACCGAGCCGGAGAGCCCCGGCTGCCTTGTCGAGCAGGCCGTCATCGCCGTCCTCGACGATTTTCGGATCGCGGCGGAGAAGCTGCTGGCGGAGAAGCTCAGCCGTATCACGCTGGCCGACCTGACCGCCGACTTCCGCCGCCGTTACGACCTCATCGGAGTCTCCAGCCATGCAGTATGATCTTGCCGTCGTCGGCGGCAGCTTTGCCGGCTTGTCCGCCGCCATCCAGGCGGCCCGGGCCCGGCGCAACGTCCTGGTGATCGACGCCGGCCAGCCCCGAAATCGGTTCGCCGCGCATTCGCACGGCTTCCTCGGCCAAGACGGGCGCACGCCAGGCGCCATCCTGGAGGAGGCAAGACGGCAGTTGCTAGCCTATCCGACGGCTCGCCTTGTCAAGGGACGTGCGGACAAGGCGGTCGCCAATAGCAGCAGCGACTTCGAAATCAGCACAGAGGGCGGCGAGACCTTTGGCGCCGCGCGGCTGGTTCTGGCCACCGGCGTGCGCGACATCCTGCCGGAAGTTCCCGGGCTTGCCGAGCAGTGGGGCAAGACCGTGCTGCACTGCCCCTATTGCCACGGCTACGAGGTTTCCGGCGGGCCGCTTGGCGTGCTGGCGACCGGGCCCATGTCCCTGCATCAGGCGCAGTTGATCGCCGACTGGGGCGACGTCACGCTGTTCGGCAATCGCCTGATCGAGCCCGATGCCGAACAGATGTCTGTCCTTGAAGGCAAGAATGTGAGGTTCGAACCCGCTGCGGTCGCCGAACTGCGGGAGGATGGCGCGGGCGGCTTGACGGTGATCCTCGACGGCGGCCGAAAGGCGGGGGTTCGCGCGATATTCACCGCGCCGCGCAATACAATGGCGAGCCCGGTGGCCGAACAGCTCGGTTGCGGCTTCACGGACGGTCCCCTTGGCCCGGTGATATCAATCGATGACAGGCAGCAGACGACGGTTCCCGGCGTCTACGCCGCCGGGGACGCGTCACGCGCGATGCACAACATCGCCTTCGCCGTATCGGGCGGCGCCTTCGCCGGCATATGCGCCCACCAGTCGCTGGTATTCGGTTAGCTCAGGCTGCCTCGCCCGCGACGCTGAGCCGCGCGCCGGCCTGCGCCAGGCCAGCAGCGATGTCGCGCGGCGGCGGCCGGTCGGTGGCGAGCTCGGAAAAGCCATCGAAGCCGCAGACCTGGACCAGGCCTTGGCGCCCGAACTTGGAATGATCGGTGACGACGAGCGAACGCTGGCCGCGCGACAGCACCATGCGGGCGAACTCGGCCTCGTCGAGATCGTAATCCATGACACCCGTCACCGCATCGACGGCACCCGTCGAGATCACCGCATGGCTGACCGAGAAGCGGCTGACGAAGTCGATGGCCGAGGCGCCGAAGGCGGCGCCGGAATCGCTGCGCAGCTCACCGCCGGCCATGTAGACCTTGTTGCCGTTGACGGTGGCCAGCGTGCGGGCGATGTCGGATGAGTTGGTGACGACCGTCAGCCGCCGATGGCCGAGCAGTTCACGCGCCAGGAACGAGGTGGTCGTTCCCGTGTCGAGCATGATCGATTCGCCGTCGCGGATGGTGGCGGCGACCATGCGGGCGATGAGGCGCTTGGCCTCGGCGTTCTCGCGCATGCGCCGTTCGAACGGCGCTTCGCCGATCGTCGACGGCAGGCCGACGGCGCCATGCATCTTCAGGAGCGAGCCGTCGCTGGTGAGGGGCTTGACGTCGCGGCGAACGGTTTCCAGCGAGACGCCTAGCCGGTCGGCCAGGCTGGCGATGGTGACGGTGCCTTCCTCCTGCAGAAACCGCAGGATTTCGCCGTGCCGCTTGGAATGGCTCATCGGGTCATTTCCAGTCGCGCCATGATGCAGTGACCGCTTCTATGGCAAATCTGCCGCATATTACAAGGAATCTCGAAAGAATACGGGCAGGAAAGCAGAAAAAGCCACAGAATCTCGTTGACAACGTGGCTTACCCGGCGTGACACTGATGCCGTGTCAGGCTCGCACTGCCACGGAAAAGCGATAGCGGAGCCTGATCCGAATTTGTGTGCCCCAAGGTCTGGAAACTGCCTGACGCGAGGGCGACTGGAAGAATTTTCTCATCCGCGGGGGCGGATGCCGGCCTCGAAGAGCCCGGCACGTGGGGCTCGTCGGTGCGGCGCGGGATACCGATCCCGAATGCCGCGCCGGCGAGGTCTTTGCCAGAACGAGCGTCCGGACAAACGGCGGGTCGCCACGGTGGTGCCGCCCCGTCGGCGCCTTGCCGGACGAAGGGCGAATTCATGACGGCCGAGGACCGCATCCGCGCCCTGCCTTGCTGGACAGGCAGCGTCGAGATCGAGCCGCTGCCCGGCGGGCTGAGCAATGCCAATTATCGGGTTAAGGACGCGGCCGGGAGGCATGTCGTGCGTTTCGGCAGGGACTATCCCTTCCACCACGTCTTTCGCGAGCGTGAGGTGATGACCGCACGCGCCGCGCATGCCGCCGGTTTCGCGCCGGCGGTCCGCCATGCCGAACCCGGCATTCTCGTGACGGAGTATCTCGGCGCCAAGACCTGTCTGGCTGAGGACGTGCGCGCCAATCTCGGCCGTGTCGCCGCCCTGATGCGCGGCTTCCACCGTGAGATGCCCAACCACGTCTCCGGTGCCGGCTTCATGTTCTGGGTGTTCCACGTCATCCGCGACTATGCGCGCACGCTGGAGGACGCCGGCAGCCGCAAGGCGAGCGACCTGCCGCGTCTGCTGATGCTGGCCGACGAGCTCGAACGCGCCCAGAAACTGCTGCCGATCGTGTTCGGCCACAATGATCTTTTGCCGGCGAATATTCTCGACGACGGCAGCAGGCTATGGCTGATCGACTTCGAATATGCCGGCTTCAATACCGCGATGTTCGACCTTGCCGGCGTCGCCTCGAACGCCGGCATGAGCGACGAGGAATCCTTCGCCTTCCTGACCGCTTATTTCATGAAGGAGCCGGACGAGGCGATCCGCCGCTCGCATGCGGCCATGCAATGCGCCTCGCTGCTGCGCGAGGCGATGTGGAGCATGGTTTCGGAACTCTACCTCGACGTGCCCGGCATCGACTACGTCGCCTACACGGAAGAGAACCTGACGCGGCTCGATGCCGCGCTGGAAAACTACCGGACAAAATACGGGACCTGAATTCATGACCTTGCCAACCCAGGCAGCGATCGTCGTCATCGGCGGCGGCATTATCGGCTGCTCGACGGCCTACCATCTGGCCCGCGACCACAAGGCAGATGTGGTGCTGCTCGAACAGGGCAAGCTGACCTCGGGCTCGACCTGGCACGCCGCCGGCCTGGTCGGGCAGCTGCGCTCGTCGGCCTCGATCACCCGCGTGCTCAAATATTCGGTCAACCTCTACAAGGGCCTGGAGGCCGAGACCGGCCTTGCCACCGGCTGGAAGATGAGCGGGTGCCTGCGCCTTGCCACCAATGCCGACCGCTGGACCGAGTACGAGAGGCTGGCGACGACAGCGAAGAGCTTTGGCATGGACATGGAGTTGCTGTCGCCGGCAGAGGTCAAGAACATGTGGCCGCTGATGGAAACCGGCGATCTCGTCGGCGCTTCCTGGCTGCCGACCGACGGTCAGGCGAGCCCATCCGACGTCACCCAGTCGCTGGCCAAGGGCGCGCGCATGCATGGCGCAAGGCTTTACGAGGAAGTGCGCGTCACCGGCTTCGAGATCAAAGGCGGCCGCATCATTGCGGTGAAGACCAACATGGGCGACATCGCCTGCGACAAGGTGGTGAACTGCGCAGGACAATGGGCACGGCAGGTTGGCGCCATGGCCGGCATCAACGTGCCGCTGCAGCCGGTGAAGCACCAGTTTATCGTCACCGAGAAGATCGACGGGCTGGCGACCGATGTCCCGACCATCCGCGACCCGGACCGGCGCACCTATTTCAAGGAAGAGGTCGGCGGGCTGGTGATGGGCGGCTATGAGCCAAACCCGCAGGCCTGGACGACAGATCTCCCCGGAGGCGACGTGCCCAATGACTGGGAGTTCCGGCTGTTCGACGACGACTATGATCATTTCGAACAGCATATGAGCCAGGCGATCGCGCGCGTGCCGGCGCTGGAAACCGTCGGCGTCAAGCAGATGATCAACGGGGCCGAGAGTTTCACGCCGGACGGCAATTTCATCCTCGGCGTGGCGCCCGAATGCGCCAACATGTTCGTCGGCGCCGGCTTCAACGCCTTCGGCATCGCTTCGGGCGGCGGCGCCGGCTGGGTGCTGGCGCAATGGGTGGTCGATGGCGAGGCGCCGTTCGATCTGTGGGTCGTCGACATCAGGCGCTTTTCCAGCCTGCACCGCGACCGGCATTGGGTCCGCGAGCGCACGCTGGAAGCCTATGGCAAGCACTACACGATCGGCTTTCCACATGAGGAGTATCTCTCCGGCAGGCCGCGCATCGTTTCGCCGCTGTACAACAGGCTGAAACAGCATCGCGCCGTGTTCGGTTCGAAGCTCGGCTGGGAGCGGCCGAACTGGTTCGCCCCCGAAGGCGTCGAGCCGCGTGACGTCTATTCCATGGGCCGGCAGAATTGGTTTTCAGCCGTCGGCGACGAACATCGCCATGTGCGCGAGAAGGTCGGCATCTTCGACCAGTCGTCCTTCGCCAAATACGAGCTGACCGGGCCCGACGCGCCGAAGGCGCTGGACTGGATTTGCGCCAATGACGTCAACAAGCCGGCCGGCCGGCTGACCTATACGCAGCTTCTCAACACGCGCGGCGGCATAGAGGCCGATCTCACCGTGTCGCGGTTCGGCGAGGACAGGTTCTATATCGTTACCGGCACGGGCTTCCGCACCCATGACCTGTCCTGGATCAGCGACCATGTCGAAAAGGAGCTCGACATCACGCTCACCGACGTCACCGAGGATTTCGGCACGCTGTCGCTGATGGGACCGCGCGCCCGCGAAGTGCTGGCCGGCGTGACCGATGCCGACGTTTCCAACAGCGGTTTCCCATTCGGCCATGCCCGCGAGATTGTCGTTGCCGGCCACACCGTGCGGGCGTTGCGCGTCACCTATGTCGGGGAACTCGGCTGGGAGCTGCACGTGCCGATCTCCGCAACCGGCGAGATCTTCGACGCGTTGATGTCGGCAGGCAAGCAACATGATATCCGCCCGGTCGGCTACCGGGCCCTGGAATCGCTGCGACTGGAAAAGGGCTATCGCGCCTGGGGCTCCGATATCACCCCCAACGACACGCCGCTGGAAGCCGGCCTCGGCTGGGCGGTGAAGCTTCGCAAGAACACGGATTTCGTAGGGCGGCGCGCCTTGGAGAAAATCACTGGCGGGCCATTGAAGAAGCGTTTCGCCGGCTTCACGGTCGACGATCAGGACATCGTGCTCGTCGGGCGCGAGACGATCCTGCGCAATGGCGAGCCGGTCGGCTATCTCAGCAACGGCGGCTATGGCTACACCGTGGAGAAGAACATCGGCTACGGCTATGTGCGCAATGCCGACGGCGTGAGCGACGATTTTCTCGCCTCGGGCCGCTATGAGCTGGTCGTGGCGATGCAGCGCACGCCGGCAAAGATCCATCTCGAGCCGATGTATGATCCGGCCGGGAACAGGATCAAAGCCTGATCAGTTCACACGCAAGGCGAGGCAGCGGCTGGGCACCGTGTCGGCCTCGCCCGGCATCGAGACGTACGGGCGCGTTTCCTCGATGCGGGTGACCAGCCCCTGCGCCTCCAGCTCCGCGACCCTCGCGTTAAAGCCCAGATCCCAGATCGTGTTCTTGACCGTCAGCACGATCACGCCGCCCGGCCGGCAGATGCGGATCAGTTCGTCCAGCCCTTCGGCACCGACATGGCCCGAGGTAAAGACGCCGGCCGAGATCACCCCGGCATAGGCATTGTCGGCAAAGGGCAGCGGCCCGCCAAGCGCCAGGCAATGCAGGGCCGAATAGACGCCCTTGCGCTCTGCCTGATCCAGCATGCCTTGCGAGATGTCGAGCGCCTCGACCTCGGGATAGCCGGCAATGTCGAGCCATTCGCCGATGAGCCCGGTGCCGGCCCCGGCATCGAGCAGCGGTGCCGAGCCACGCGGCAGATGCCTTGCCAGCAAGGCCAGGCAGATGGTGGGATGGCGATAGCCGGCGGCCGACATGTCGCTGTCGTAGGTCTGCGACCAACGGTCATAGAGCGCCGCCACGTCTTCCGGGCGCTTGGCCGCGTAGGCAGCGCCAAGCGCGCCCTTATGCTTGCTGTCGGTCACTTTCGTCCTGTCCGCCATGCCCTAAATTGGTCTCGCACGGATGATAGCCAAAGCACGAATTTTGTGGAACCGTCTCTGCGACAAATAACAGCGGGGGAGCGGGCATGACAATGGACGAGGCACGGACAAAACTTGCCGCCATTCCCATGCTGGCCGGCTATAACGGGACGCTGGAGCGGCTTGGCGGCCTCACCAACCTGGTTTTCAAGGCCGGGGACTTCTGCCTGCGCATTCCAGGCAAAGGCACCGAGGAATATATCAACCGCGCCAATGAGGCGGTGGCGGCGCGCGAGGCGGCTAAGGCAGGCGTCAGCCCCGAGGTGCTGCATGTCGATCCGGGCACCGGCGTGATGGTGACGCGCTTCATCGCCGGCGCCGTAACCATGTCGCCGGAAAAATTCAGGGTTCGGCCGGGCAGCCCGGCGCGTGCGGGAGAGGCCTTCCGCAAGCTGCATTCGTCCGGTGCGGTGTTTCCGTTCCGTTTCGAACTGTTCGCGATGATCGATGACTATCTGAAGGTGCTGTCGACCAAGGAGGTCGCCCTGCCCGCCGGCTATCACGACGTGGTGCGCGAGGCCGGTGGCGTGCGCGCGGCGCTGTCGGCCCACCCGCTGCCCGTCGTCGCCTGTCATTGCGACCCGCTGTGCGAGAATTTTATCGATGCGGGTGACAGGATGTGGATCGTCGACTGGGAATATTCAGGAATGAACGATCCGCTCTGGGATCTTGGCGACCTCTCCGTCGAAGGCAAGTTCGATGCCGCGCAGGACGAGGAGATGATCCGCGCTTATTTCGGGGGCGAGGCGAAACCGGCGGAGCGAGGGCGCATCGTCATCTACAAGGCGATGTGCGACCTGTTGTGGACGCTGTGGGGACTGATCCAGCTGGCCAACGACAATCCCGTCGACGATTTTCGGGCCTATGCCGACGGCCGCTTCGCGCGCTGCAAGGCGCTGATGGAGACGGCGGAATTTTCACGGCACCTGGCGGCGATCCGCGAGGGCTAATTCACACCCTTCGGCACGTTTTCAGGCGGCACCGTCGTGTCGACCACCTTCTGGCGATGGAAGATGAACAAGCCGGCCAGCACGACGATGACCGAGCCGATGAGGATGCGCGGGCCGGGAACGTCGCCGAAGAACGCCAGCCCGAACACCACCGCCCATAGAAGCAGCGTGTAGTGCAGCGGCGCCAGCGTCGAGGCCGGGGCCAGCTTGAGCGCCCGGGTGATCATCAGATGGGCACCGCAGGAGACGATGCCGAGCAGCAGCATGGCGCCGAAATCGAGCGCCGACGGCGTGTGCCAGGCGCCGATGGTCAGGGCGCCGCCGACCAGCAGCGTGCCGATGGTCTGCCATGTCACCAGATTGGTGTCGCTGGTGCCGCGCAAACGCCGGTTGAGGATGATGGCGAAAGCGAAGGCAATGCTGCCCGCCAGCGCGAAGCCCGACGACAGCGAGAAAGCCGCCGAGGAGGGCTTGAGCATGATCAGCACGCCGCAGAAGCCGAGCAGGATCGCCATCCAGCGGCGCCAGCCGACCTTCTCGCCAAGCAGGAGATGCGAGAGTGCCGCCACATAGATCGGCCCGGCCATATAGAAGCTCATCACATCCGCAAGCGGCAGATAGACGACGGCGGCATAGAAGAGTCCGGTATCGAGCGTGGTCATGATGACGCGCAGGACCTGCAATTCGGGCCTTTCCATGCGGAACAGCTTGGCGGCGCCCTGGTGGGCGATCATCGGACCGAGCACGAAAAACGCGCCGATCGACCTGATCAGAACCACCTGGCCGACGGAAAAGCTGGCGACCAGCCATTTGCCCATGGCGTCGTTGAGCGCAAACAGGAAGTCGCCGGCCAGCATCAGCAGAATGCCGGCCAGAAGCACGTTCCTGATTGTGGTATTCTGCGCCACGGGTTGCGTCATGCCGATCCCGATTCCTTGCCTGTCTAGAGCGGTTCACCGTTTACGAAAACGGCGAACCGCTCTATCTCTTTATTTCGCGCAATTCCGGACGGAAAACCGTACACACTTTTCCTGGAATTGCTCCAGGCCGCGTCGTAGACGGAAGCGGCCGTTTTGACGAGGAGAAATCCGGGAATCGGCAAGGCCAGCGCCGGAAATCGGCTGGGTCTAGGACGATACGTGCCGCCGGTTCACCAATGCCGGCCTGCCGGGGATGGCAAGCCTGGTGTCCTGCCTGGTTCGTTCCGCCACCACTTTGCCCCTGGCGATGACGCAAATGCGTTCGGGGCGCAGGCGAATGGCCTCGACCGGATTGCCGGCGTCGAGAACGACCAGGCTGGCGCGCTTGCCGACGGCGAGGCCCAGATGATCGAGCCCCATGATGGCGGCATTGACGTTGGTGACCATGTCGAAACAGCGCGCCATGTCGGCCGGGCTCGACATCTGGGCGACGTGAAGCCCCATGAAGGCGACGTCGAGCATGTCGGCGGTGCCCAGCGAATACCAGGGATCGAGCACGCAATCCTGGCCCCAGCCGACGCGGATGCCCAGCGCCAGCATCTCCTTGACCCGGGTCATGCCGCGGCGCTTGGGAAACGTGTCGTGGCGCCCCTGCAGCATGATGTTGATCAAAGGATTGGGGATGACGGAGACGCCCGCCTCGGCGATCAGCGGCAGGAGTTTCGAGACGTAGTAATTGTCCATCGAATGCATCGAGGTGAGATGCGAGCCGGCCACCTTGCCCTGAAGGCCGAGACGCTGCGTCTCATAGGCCAGTTGCTCGATGTGGCGCGACAGCGGGTCGTCGGTCTCGTCGCAATGCAGGTCCACCATCAGGCCGCGTTTTGCCGCGATCTCGCAAAGCTCGGTCACCGAGCGCGTGCCCTCGGCCATGGTGCGCTCGAAATGAGGAATGCCGCCGACGACATCGACGCCCAGATCCAGCGCGCGGATGGTGTTTTCCCGTGCACCGGGCGAGCGGTAGAGCCCATCCTGTGGAAAGGCGACCAATTGCAGGTCGATATAGGGCGCCACCGTCTTCTTGACGTCGAGCAGGGCTTCGACCGCCAGCAGCCTGTCGTCACAGACATCGACATGGGTGCGGATGGCGAGCAATCCCATCGACACCGCCCAGTCGCAATAGGCGAGCGCGCGATCGCGCACCGCCTCATGCGTCAGGAGCGGCTTCAGTTCGCCCCACAGAGCAATGCCTTCGAGCAGCGTGCCCGAGGCGTTTATCCGCGGAATGCCGTAGGAGAGCGTCGCATCCATATGGAAGTGCGGGTCGACGAACGGCGCAGAGACCAGATTGCCCCGCGCGTCGATCGTCGTGCCGGCGTTGCCATCGAGCTTCGGCTCGATCGTCGCGATCGTCTCGCCGACGATGCCGATGTCGGCAACCCTGCCGTCAGGCAATGTGCCGCCGCGAACGATAAGGTCGAAATCCATCTGTGTCGTCCCCGAAGAATCAGCACCTGTCGGCTGCCGCCGTGATCGCGGCGGGCGAAAAATCTTGCCACGTGGCGCCGCCCCTCATCCGCCTGCCGGCACCTTCTCCCCGTCTAGAGACGGGGAGAAGGGAGATGCTGCGACCTCGCCGCCATTTTTGCAACGTCTACAATTGGCGAAATCTTTGGTTATAGCCCTTTCTCCCCGTCACTTACGGGGAGAAATGTCCGGCAGGACAATGAGGGGCAGCACGAACCTGGCCGATTCGAGCGCTACTCCGGAACGTGCCTCACCGCACCCTTGTCGGCGCTGGTGGCGAAGGCGGCGTAGGCGCGCAACGCGGTCGTCACCTTGCGCTTGCGTTTTTCTTCGGGCTTCCAGGCCAGGGCGCCCTTGGCCGCCATCGCCGCCCGGCGGCTGGCGAGCTCCTCATCGCTCACGGCGAGGCGGATCGAGCGGTTGGGGATGTCGATCTCAATCGTGTCGCCTTCCCGCACCAGCCCGATCGTGCCGCCTTCGGCGGCTTCGGGCGAGACATGGCCGATCGACAGGCCCGACGTGCCGCCGGAGAAGCGCCCGTCGGTGATCAGCGCGCAAGCTTTGCCCAAGCTTTTCGATTTCAAATAGCTGGTCGGATAGAGCATTTCCTGCATGCCGGGGCCGCCGCGCGGTCCTTCATAGCGGATGACGACGACGTCGCCGGCCTTGATCTCATTCGAGAGAATCGCCTTGACCGAGGCATCCTGGCTTTCGAACACCCGCGCCGGGCCGGTGAATTTCAGGATCGACTCGTCGACGCCGGCCGTCTTCACGATACAGCCGTCGAGCGCCAGGTTGCCCTTGAGCACGGCAAGGCCGCCGTCTTTGGAAAAAGGCGTCTTCGCCGAGCGGATAACGCCCGTCTCGCGGTCCAGATCGAGCTCGTCCCAGCGACGATCCTGGCTGAAGGCGACCTGCGTCGGCACGCCGCCGGGCGCGGCGAGGAAGAAATCTCGCACGTTCTGGCTTGAGGTGCGCGAAATATCCCAATGATCGAGCGCCTCGCCGAGGCTTGATGTGTGCACGGTCGGCAGGTCGCGGTTGATCAGTCCGGCTTGGTCGAGCTGGCCGAGGATCGCCATGATGCCGCCGGCGCGGTGGACGTCCTCCATGTGCACGTCGGACTTGGCCGGCGCCACCTTGCACAGCACGGGCACCCGCCGCGACAGCCGGTCGATATCCTCCATGGTGAAGTCGACCTCACCCTCATGCGCCGCGGCCAGGATGTGCAGCACGGTGTTGGTCGAGCCACCCATCGCGATGTCGAGCGTCATGGCGTTCTCGAACGCGCCCTTTGAAGCGATGCTGCGCGGCAGCGCCGTCTCGTCGTCCTGCTCGTAATAGCGTTGGGCGAGATCGACGATCAAGTGTCCGGCCTCGACGAACAGCCGCTTGCGGTCGGCGTGCGTCGCCAGTGTCGAACCGTTGCCCGGCAGCGACAGGCCGAGCGCTTCGGTCAGGCAGTTCATCGAATTGGCGGTGAACATGCCCGAGCAGGAACCGCAGGTCGGGCAGGCGGAGCGCTCGATGACCTTGACGTCCTCGTCGGAGATCTTGTCGTCGGCGGCGGCGACCATGGCGTCGACCAAGTCGAGCGCCTGCGCCTTTCCGGCGAGCACCACCTTGCCCGCTTCCATCGGCCCGCCGGAGACGAAGACGGTCGGGATGTTGAGGCGCAGCGAGGCCATCAGCATGCCGGGCGTGATCTTGTCGCAATTGGAGATACAGACCATGGCGTCGGCGCAGTGGGCGTTGACCATGTACTCGACGGAATCGGCGATCAGCTCGCGCGACGGCAGCGAATAGAGCATGCCGTCATGGCCCATGGCGATGCCGTCATCGACGGCGATGGTGTTGAATTCCTTGGCGACGCCGCCGGCCTTCTCGATCTCGCGCGCGACCAGCTGGCCGAGATCCTTCAGGTGGACGTGGCCCGGCACGAACTGGGTAAAGGAGTTGACCACGGCGATGATCGGCTTGCCGAAATCGCTGTCCTTCATGCCGGTGGCGCGCCAGAGGCCGCGGGCGCCGGCCATGTTGCGGCCATGGGTGGTGGTGCGGGAGCGATAGGCAGGCATGAACTTTCCTTAGCTGGCTGGCTGCGCCCGATGCGGAGCGTCGCGTTCCTGAATATGGATCGCAGGCGTTATAGACCGGCAATTATTGTCTGGCCACATTTTTGCAATGCGCCAGATTCTCCAGAAAAATTCAGAGTTTGCGAAAAAAGATGGCCTCCCGTGTCGGATCGCCTACCGGGCGCCCGTCCTTGGATCAACGGCAAGGGAGTGGGACCATTTTCTCAGACGGCCGTTCCATTGTAGCAGCAAGAAGCAACCGAGGAGCACGACATGCAAAAGATCACCACCTGCCTGTGGTTCGATGGACAGGCCGAAGAGGCGATGAACCACTATGTCTCCATCTTCAAGAATTCGAAGGTGCTGAGCGTCATGCGTTGGCCCAAGGGCCACGCCGATGAAGGCAAAGTGCTGCTGACCACGTTCGAGCTCGACGGCGTGCCGTTCCAGGCGCTCAACGGCGGACCGCAATTCAAGTTCAACGAGGCGATGTCGCAGTCGATCGACTGCAAGACGCAGGAAGAAGTCGACTATTTCTGGGAGAGGCTCACCGAGGGCGGCGAGCCCGGCCCGTGCAGCTGGCTGAAGGACAAGTTCGGCGTCTCCTGGCAGGTGGTGCCGGAACAGCTGCCGCGCCTGCTCCAGGATCCGGACCGGGAAAAGGCCGGCCGGGTGATGAGTGCGATGATGAAGATGGGCAAGATCGACATCGCCAAGATCGAAGAGGCGGCGAAGGGGTGAGAAGTGGTCCGCGTAAGCGGACGGAAAGCCAATTGATTGGCTTTTCCGAGCTTCGAACGCCCTGAGCCTGCGAAGGGCAGGGCTGTCCATTGATTTTTGAGGCCGGCGCTGCCCCTCATCCGTCGCCTTCAGCGACACCTTCTCCCACAACAAGGGGAGAAGGAAAAAGGCAGCGCCGCTACGCCGCCTTGTCGCGGACCTGGTAGTCCTTGATCGTGGCGAAGCGGATCGCCTTCCAGCGCTCGGCCTCGTAATTCAGCGAGAAGGCGTGCTGGGCGAGGAACACCGGGTCGTTGTCGAGATCGCGGGCAATGTCGCCGCGATGGGCTTCGATGAAGCGCTGCACTTCCGTCTTGTCGTCAGCCGATATCCAGCGGCAGACCGAAAAACGCGACATCTCGAATTCGACCGGCAGCGTGTATTCGAAGTTCAGCCGCTCCTTCAGCACGTCGAGCTGCAGCGCACCGACGACGCCGACGATGGCCGGCGAGCCGTCCTCGGGCGAAAACAGCTGCACGACGCCCTCCTCCGCCATCTGGTGCAGCGCCTCCTTCAGCTTCTTGGCCTTCATCGCATCACCGAGGCGCACACGACGCAGGATTTCCGGGGCGAAGTTCGGCACGCCGCGGAACAGGATTTCCTCGCCCTCGGTCAGCGTGTCGCCGATGCGCAGCGTGCCGTGGTTGGGGATGCCGACGACGTCGCCGGCAAAGGCCTCGTCGGCGGTGACGCGGGTGCGGGCGAAGAAGAATTGCGGCGCAGACAGGCTCATCGGCTTGCCGGTGCGCACCAGCTTGGCCTTCATGCCGCGCTCGAGCTTGCCCGAGCAGACGCGCACGAAGGCGATGCGGTCGCGGTGGTTGGGATCCATGTTGGCCTGGATCTTGAAAACGAAGGAGGTCATCTTGTCCTCGGTCGCCTCCACCATCCGGGTGTCGGCATCCTGCGCGCGCGGCGGCGGCCCGAAAGCGCCGAGCGCCTCGATCAGGTCGCGCACGCCGTAATTGCGCAGCGCCGAGCCGAAATAGACCGGCGTCAGATGGCCCTCGCGAAAGGCGTCGATGTCGAGCGGACGGCAGGCTTCGCGCGCGAGTTCCAGCTCCTCGATGAAGGCCTCGCGCTCGTTTTCCGGCAACAGGCCGGCGACGCGGTTGGAATCGGGACCGTTGACCGGAGTGCGTTCCTTCTCGTCATCGCCCTTGCGCACGGCGTTCAGCGCCAGGTGGTAAGTGCCCGAAAACGTCCTGCCGCGGCCGATCGGCCAGGTGATGGGCGCGGTATCGAGCGCCAGCTTCTGCTCGATTTCGTCCAGTATCTCGAAGGGATCGCGGCTCTCGCGGTCCATCTTGTTGACGAAGGTGATGATCGGGATGTCGCGCAGCCGGCAGACCTCGAACAGCTTCAGCGTGCGCGGCTCGATGCCCTTGGCGGCGTCGATGATCATGACCGCTGAGTCGACCGCCGACAGCGTGCGGTAGGTGTCGTCGGCGAAATCCTCGTGGCCGGGCGTGTCGAGCAGATTGAAGACATTGTCCTCATACTCGAACGTCATCACCGAGGTGACGACCGAAATGCCGCGTTCGCGCTCGATCTTCATCCAGTCCGATCGGGTCTGGATGCGGTCCTTCTTGGCCTTGACCTCGCCGGCAAGCTGGATGGCGCCACCGAACAGCAGCAGCTTTTCGGTGAGCGTCGTCTTGCCGGCGTCCGGGTGGGCGATGATCGCGAAAGTACGGCGGCGCGATACCGCCTGTTCGATGTCTTCAGCCAATTTATGGAATCCTGTCTGTGGCGCGGGCTTCTAGCAGCGCTTTCCCGGCCTGTCGAACAGATTTGCCCGGATTGGTCCGCCGGCTCTTGAGATAGGGACGACGCGATGGCATCAGAAGACCTGTTCGATGGAGATCCTGCATGAGCAAGAAAGTGATCGTCATCGGCGCCGGCATCATCGGCGCCTCGATCGCCTGGCACCTGGCCAAGGCGGGCGCGCAGGTGACGGTCATTGCCGACAGCGCTGCCGGCGGCGTGGCGACGCCGAACTCGTTTGCCTGGATAAATGCCAGCTGGGGCAATCCGGAACCGTATTTCCGGCTGCGCATCCGCTCCATGGCGGAATGGTCGCGGCTGGCGCAGGACCTGCCCGGCCTTCCGCTCGCCTGGTGCGGCGGGCTGTGCTGGGACTTGCCGTCGGACAAATTGGAGGCCTATGCGGCGGAGCATTCGTCCTGGGGTTATGGCATCAGGCGGGTCGACCGCGCCGGCGCGGTCGGCATCGAGCCCAATCTCGCCGGGCTTCCCGACTTTGCCTTACATGTCGCCGAGGAGGGTGTCGCCGAGCCGGTCGCAGCGACGAACGCGCTGCTGGCCGACGCCGAACGGCGCGGTGCGCGCTTCGTCTCCAGCACGGTTACAGCGCTTGTTCAGACCGGGGGCAGGACGACGGGCGTGGACACCGCCCATGGCCTGCTCGCCGCCGACGAGGTGGTGATCGCGGCTGGCGTCGGCTCGCCAGAGATTGCCGCGACGGCCGGCATAAGGCTACCGATCGAAATGCCGCCCGGCCTGATCGTCCATTCGCGGCCTTACAAAAAATTGCTCAACGGGCTGGTGCTGACCGAGCGGCTGCACATGCGCCAGACGGCGCAAGGCCGCATCATCGCCGGATCAGATTTCGGCGGTGCCGATCCGGGGATGGATGCGGCGGCGACGGCGCGCGAGCTGTTTGCGGCGCTGCAGGCCATGCTGCGCGGCGGCGATGGCCTGGAGCTCGATTTCCATACGCTCGGTTACCGGCCGACGCCGATCGACGGCTTCCCGATCATCGGCCGCGCCGAGGGCATGGACGGCCTCTATATCGCGGTCACGCATTCCGGCATCACGCTGGCGCCGGCGGCCGGCTTGTTCGCCGCGCGCGAAATCCTCGACGGCGAGCGTGATCCATTGCTGGCGCCCTATGGGTTGGATCGATTCGCTCAATAGCTTGGTGGACGGCTCTCTACGGCAATTCGCGCCGCGAGGAGGCTACCCGGCCAACGCCAGCTTCGCGGGGGCCGGCGCAAACGGCTGAATATTCATGCCATCCCTGGTCATGGTGATGAAGCTCGATGGCGGAATCGCCTGCCAGTCGCCGCCTTCACGGTCGAAGGGTTCGGAGACGATGCAGCGGCCGCCGCCCTTGGAGGCGGTATAGAGGGTGGGCGCGTGGTCGTCCGTGGCGTAGCGGACCGCGTGGAGCGCCTGCCCGTCGGAAAGGGCGGCCGTCAGCTTCAGCGCCGGCTCGATGCCGGCACGCCGCGAAGCCTCCAGCACGCGGCTGGTGGCACGGGCGACGGCGCCTTGCGGATCGGCGGCCAACCCTTCGTCGATCATCAGGAGAAAAAACAGCTCGGAATCGGTGGTGCCCTCGCGCTGGTCGAAGACGGCGTCGGACAGCGAATTTTCCAGCGCGCGGCGGATCTTCTCGAAGCCGCCGATCTGGCCGTTGTGCATGAACGACCAAGGGCCCGAGATGAAGGGATGGCAATTCATGCGGCTGGTGGCGCCGCCGGTCGAGGCGCGCACATGGGCGAGAAACAATCCGGATTTGATCTGTCGGCACAAGCTCTTCAGATTGGGATCGGACCAGGCCGGCAGGATGTCGCGGTAGAGGCCGGGCTCGGGCCGGTCGCCATACCAGGCAAGGCCGAAACCATCGCCATTGGTCGGCGACTTGGCTTCCTCGGCGCAATGGCTCTGGGCGATCAGCGAGTGGCAGGGCGCCGTGAGGATGTTTTCGAGGAAGACCGCTTCACCGAGATAGGCCGCCCACCGGCACATCGCTTCGTCCGTTCCTAGGCGCGGTCCGGAAGGGCCTTGGGCTCCTTGACCGCGTGCGAACCTCTGTTGTGCGTCCGCTCGTAAAGTTCGCGGACGATTCGGCTGGCGGTAGTCTCGAACAGAAATGGCAAGAAAGCGTGAACGAGGGCGGCCCCGGCGGCCGTCAGCAGGCGCGAGGAAAACCAGGCGGCAAAGGCCATGTGACCGAAATAGGTTTCGCCGACCTTGGCCGGATGGGAGGTGAAAATCCGTGCGACCGACATGTTGCTTCCCCTTCAGCGCTTCAAGTTCTCGATAGGGGTATCCTGGCACGGTTCGTCGGTTCATCGGTCTCAAAATGTCCTTGTATTTTGCTTGTTCGTGGGACAAACATCCCACATGGCCATCGAAATCGACGAAATCGATCGGAAATTGCTCGCCGAATTGCAACGCGACGGCACGTTGTCTGTTGATCAGCTGTCGGAGCGGGTGGCGTTGTCGCGCAACGCCTGCTGGCGACGCGTCAAGCGGCTGGAGGAGGATGGCGTCATCACCGGCCGGGTGGCGTTGGTCGATGCCGAGAAGCTCGGGCTCGGCCTCTCCGTGTTCATCCTGGTTCGGACCTCAAATCATGATCCCGAGTGGTTGCAGAAATTCCGGGCGGCGGTGACCGGGTTTTCCGAGATCACGGGAGTCTACCGCATGTCCGGCGACCTCGACTATGTCTTGCGCGCCCGCGTCGCCGACGTGAAGGCCTATGACCGGCTCTACCAGCGGCTGATCGCCAAGGTGGCGCTGTCGGACGTTTCGGCGTCCTTCGTGATGGAGGAGATCAAGGAGACGACGGTGGTGCCGATGGAAGTGCGCTAAGGGTTGGCTCCGGCCATAGTGATGCCCGAAAGAAAGCCGTTGATAGGGTCGCGGGCGAATTGACCGAATCGGCAATCGCGCCGATAGGATCGATTTTATGCGCGCAGCCATCCAAAATTCCTCCGTCATCGGTCCGACCGTCGGCTTCGTAAGGTTACCGCATGCGGAAGGACTCCCCCTCCCTGCCTATGAAAGCCCCGGCGCCGCCGGCATGGACCTGCGCGCGGCGGTGCCCGACGATCGGCCGCTGCTGATCCTGCCGGGAAAACGTGCGCTGGTGCCGACCGGACTGATCCTGGAAATTCCTGAAGGCATGGAAGGCCAGGTGCGGCCGCGCTCCGGCCTTGCCTTCAAACACGGGCTGACCGTCCTCAACACGCCGGGCACGATCGACAGCGACTATCGCGGCGAGGTGAAGGTGCTGCTGGTCAATCTCGGCGACGAGGATTTTGCGGTGACGCGCGGCATGCGCATCGCCCAGATGGTGTTCGCCGCGGTGACGCAGGCGGGCGTCGAAGAGCGCGCCCTGGCCGGCGGCACGGCGCGCGGTTCGGGCGGGTTCGGCTCGACCGGCACGGCCTGATGAACATACCGAAACTTGTCATTTTCGACTGCGACGGGATTCTGGTCGATACCGAGAACCTGGCCAACCGGCGTCTCGCCGAATGGCTGAGCGAAGCCGGGTATCCCACCAGCTTTGAATATTGCCGCAAGAACTTCTCCGGCCGCAGCATGGTCTCAGTGCAGAAGCAGATCGAAGAAGAGACCAGCGTCAGGCTCGGCGCAGACTTCGTCGAGCGCTGGAATGCAGGGCTGCCGGACCTGTTCGCCCATGGGGTCGAGGCGATTCCCTATGTCCGGGAGTTCGTCGAGGCTGTCCGCGCGGCCGGCATCGCCTATTGCGTCGCCACCTCGGCCAGGGTGTCGAAAATGCACATCACGCTTGGCCAGACCGGCCTGCTGCCGCTGTTCGAACATGCGATGTTTTCCTCGACGATGGTCGCGCGCGGCAAGCCGTTTCCGGACCTCTTCCTGCATGCGGCCAAGACGATGGGCTTTGCGCCTGCCGACTGCATCGTCATCGAGGACAGCGTCGCCGGCACGCAGGCCGGCATCGCCGCCGGCATGCGGGTATTTTCCTATCATGGCGATCCCTACAGCGACCGTGACGGCTTGATGCGAGCCGGCGGCATCCTGTTCGACGACATGCGCACACTGGCCGGACTGGTGCCGATCCACTGATCGGCGCCGGTTTTGACGGCGTTGCAGGGACGCGCCGGACGAATTGTCAGCAGAGAACGCGAAACGCTTCTGAGCCAACTGCATTCGTTTGCCCGGGCAAGGCGGGCAAGCTAAAATCCCCGCCATCGCACTCAACACGATGGGGGAACTTCCATGGACAAGGGCAAGATCTTTCGCGACCTGCATGCCTCGACCTTCGTCATGCCCAACCCTTGGGACGTCGGCACGACGAAGCTGCTTGGATCCTTCGGTTTCAAGGCGCTGGCGACGACCAGCGCCGGTTTCGCCTTCTCGCGCGGCCTGCCGGACGGCGCGGTGACCTTCGACCAGATGATCCATCATTGCCGCGAGGTGACGGCGGCAACCGAGCTGCCGGTTTCGGCCGACCTCGAACGCGGCAAGGGCGACAGCGCCGAGCAGGCCGCCGAAACCATCTTCGCGGCTGAAGCCGCCGGCCTTGCCGGCTGCTCGATCGAGGACCACACCGGCGACCCGAACAAGCCGATCTATGATTTTTCGCACGCGGTGGAGCGCGTCGCGGCGGCGGCGGAAGCGGCCCGCGCGCTGAAACGCGATTTCGTCTTCACCGCGCGGGCGGAGAACTTCCTCTGGGGCAAGTCCGACCTCGACGACACGATCAAGCGGCTGCAGGCATTCGAGAAGGCGGGCGCCGACGTGCTCTACGCGCCGGGCATCGGCGACGTCGAGATGGTGCGCACAGTCTGCTCGGCCGTGAGCAAGCCGGTCAACGTCATGGCAAGGCCCGACTTCACCATTGCCGATCTGACCGCGGCCGGGGCAAAGCGCGTTTCGCTTGGGCCGTGGCTCACCAACTTCGCCTATGGCATGCTGGAAACGGCGGCGCGCGAGATCCAGCAGGACGGCACGTTCGGCTTCGCCCGCGCCGCCATGCCCTTCGGCAAGTTGCAGGCGCTGTTTGGCAAATCGGGATAAGCGGGCCGAACACATGACGCTGACCGTCGTCGACATGCACACCGGCGGCGAGCCGCTGAGGATCGTCACCGGGGGTTACCCCGATATCCCGAAGGGCACGATCCTGGAAAAGCGCGCCCATGTGCGCGACCATCTCGATCATCTCCGGAAAATCCTGATGTTCGAGCCGCGCGGCCATTACGACATGTACGGCGCGCTGCTGGTCGAGCCCGATTTGCCGGGCGCCGACCTTGCCGTGCTGTTCATGCACAATGAGGGCTATTCGACCATGTGCGGCCACGCCATCGTCGCGCTCGGCCGCTATGCCGTCGACGAAGGGCTGGTGACCAAGCGGGAACCGGTGACGATGGTCAACATCGAGGCGCCCTGCGGCATGGTGATTGCCTCGGTCGAGGTGCGCGACGGCAAGGCAGGTGCTGTGTCGTTCGAAAGCGTGCCGGCTTTCTTGTTCGCACGCGACCGCAAGATCGAGCTGCCCGGCTACGGCGCGATCGGCTTCGACATCGCCTATGGCGGCGCCTTCTATGCCCTGGCCGACTGTCACCAGTTCGGATTGGAATTCGGCCGCGATCGGGTGCGCGATTTCGTCGATGCGGCGACGGCGCTGTCCGAAAGGCTGAAGCAGGAATTCCACCTGTCGCACCCCGACCATGCCGACCTCGCCTTTCTCTACGGCACCATTTTGACGGACGGGCGGGATACGTTTTCGGGTGAGCCGACGAAAAACGTCTGCGTCTTCGCCGAGGCGCAGGTCGACCGGTCGCCGACCGGCTCCGGCGTCACCGCCCGGCTGGCGGCGATGCATGCCAAGGGCGAGATCGCAACAGGCCAGACACGCACTTTCGAGAGCATCGCCGGCTCGCGCTTTTCCGGCGCGGTGGCGCGGACGGCGAAAGCCGGACCGCATGAAGCGATCATCGCCCGCGTCGGCGGCCGCGCCTACTATTGCGGCCGGGCGGAATTCATCGTCGAGCCCGACGACGAACTGGGGCGCGGCTTTCTGCTGCGGTAGGGACTGGCGCATCAACGGGACGGCTTGCTCCCCCGATCGGGCCGGGCCGAGATCGCCTTGTGCAGATGCACCATCATGGCTGCGGCGAAGAGCGGCGTCGCCAGGTTGAGCACCGGCACGGCAAGGAAGGCCGCTATCACCAGGCCGGCGAGAAAGACCGTCCCGGCATGGTGCCGGCGCAAGGCCCTGGCCTCTTCTTCCGGACGGAAGCGCATAGCGGCGAATTCGAAGAACTCGCGCCCAAGCAGGTAGCCGTTGACGATGAAAAAGGCGGCGATGTTGATGCCCGGCACCAGCAGGAGCAGCAGGGCAACGATGTTGCCCAAAACGACGACGCCGAAGAACTTTATCGCCAACACCAGCGAGCGCAGCGCCGGCATGGCGCGGCCGGGCGGATCGCCGGGATAGTCGGTACGCTCCACCACTTCGGCGACATCGTCGAGGAACAGCCCGGCGACGACAGCCGTGACCGGCGCGACGAGCAGCGCCATGCCGAAGGCAAGCGCGATGGCCGCGATGATGCCGCCCAGCCAACCGGCCCAGGACGGCAGGCCGGGAAAGAGTGTGTGCAGCCATGGCAGCGCCAGCCACTCGACGAGGCTGGTCAGCCCGAACCACAGGCCGACCAGAGCAAGCACAGTCAGGCCTAACGTCTTGAGGAAGACGGCGCGCAATTCGGGCGAGAACAACTGGCCGGCGGCGGCGCGGGCGGCGCTGGAGATCACGGTGCTTCCTCGCTTCGACGGATTGCCCCTGGGAGGATAGGCAGCAGGTTCGCCGGTCACAAGCTCTATTGCCTGCCGTGGGTCAAGGCGGTCGTTTCAGGTTTCGAACTCTCCGCATCACCCCTCTTGCGAGCGCCGGCGCCGCCCCTCACTGTCCTGCCGGACATCTCTCCCCGTAGAACGGGGAGAGAGGAGCTGGCGGCAACCCCGGTGCCTCCATCGCAACGTGGTGATTGGCGAAATCAGTGATGACAGCGCCCTTCTCCCCGTCACTTACGGGGAGTTGGAGGAGCGGTCCGCGAAGCGGACGAAAAGCCAACTGCTTGGCTTTTCGAGTGACGAACGCCGGCAGGCGGATGAGGGGCGGCGCTACCTCGACAATCGGAGCCATTTGGTCTGAGGCGATTGCCCTGTCTGCCTATTGTGCGAGCGCCGGCTTGCGGGTGGGAATGGTCATGGCCGCGACGCCGGCGACGACGAAGGCCATGCCGAGCCAGGCCGTCGAACCCAGGCTTTCGCCAAGGAAAACGGCGCCGATGCCGACGCCGATCGGCACGCGCAGATAGGCCTGCGAGGTCGTGCCGACCGAGCCCAGCGTGTGGATCAGGCGGAAATAGATGACGAAGGCCAGCGCGGTCGAAAACACCGACAGGCCGAGCAAGGCCAGGATCGACGCCGTCGACGGCGCGAGCGTCCAGGGCTGGTCGACGGCGAGGCTGAGCGGCACCAGGATAACGGCGCCGCAAAGCATTGAGCCGGCGGCGGGCAGCATCGGGTCGAGGCCCTTGAAGCCTCGGCCGAAGATCGCCGCCCCCGCATAGCAGACCGTTGCAAGGACGATGGCAAGCTGCGCCCAGAGTTCATGGCCGAGGCCGCCCAGCGCCTGTGTGCCCACGATGAGGCAGATGCCGGCAATGCCGGCGCCGACGCCGATCAGTTTGCGCAGCGTCACCGGTTCGTGGCGGGTGATGAGCGCCGTCAGAAGGAAGGTGAAGATAGGCGACGTCGCGTTGAGGATGGTGGCGAGGCCGGCATCCACCGAGCGCTCGGCGGCGGCGATCAGGGTGAACGGGATGACGCTGTTGAGGCACGCCTGGAAAGCAAAGCGGCGCCAGCTCGCCGCATCGGCCGGCATGGCGAGCCCGCGCCAGCGGATGATGGCGAACAGGATCGCGCCCGCGATCAAGGTGCGGGCGGCGATGAACGTCACCGGCGGGATCGTCTCGACGCCGATCTTGATGAAGGTGTAGGAGGCGCCCCAAAGCACCGCCAGGAGGGCGAGCAGCGCCAGATCGGTGTTCATGTCGTTTCTTTCAGGCATGGGCTTGCCGCCTTCGGGCCGGGATCGAACGGCCCTTTTTAGGCAAAGCCGCGGTGAAATGCTTCGGCCACGACCGAATTGTCGTAGCTCCTGGGCGTCACGCGATATGAACATGGCCTAGGCAAACCGGTTGCAAATCGCTAGACCCGCGCCCGGCCGGCATGGCAAGAAGCCGGCGCGGATTTTGGCGGAGACATTGATGCCGGACTATGACGTGCTTTGCATCGGCAATGCGATTGTCGACATCATCGCCCAGTGCGAAGAGGAATTCCTGGAGACCAATGGCATCATCAAGGGCGCGATGAACCTCATCGACACGCACCGCGCCGAGCTACTCTACAGCCGCATGGGCCCGGCGATCGAGGCGTCCGGTGGCAGCGCGGGCAACACGGCGGCCGGCGTTGCCTCCTTCGGCGGCCGCGCCGCCTTCTTCGGCAAGGTTTCCAACGATGCTTTGGGCGAAATCTATGCCCACGACATCCACGCCCAGGGCGTCGCCTTCGACACCAAGCCGCTTCAGGGCGAGCCGCCGACGGCGCGCTCGATGATTTTCGTCACCCCCGACGGCGAGCGCTCTATGAACACCTATCTCGGCGCCTGCGTCGAGCTCGGGCCGGAGGATGTCGAGGCCGACAAGGCGTCGGGCGCCAAGATTACCTATTTCGAGGGCTATCTGTGGGATCCGCCGCGCGCCAAGGAGGCGATCCGGCAGACGGCCAAGCTGGCGCACGCGGCGGGCCGCGAAGTGTCGATGACCTTGTCGGATTCGTTCTGCGTCGACCGCTACCGCGACGAGTTCCTCGAGCTGATGCGCTCGGGCACCGTGGACATCGTCTTCGCCAACAGCCACGAGATCAAGTCGCTCTACCAGACCTCGTCCTTCGACGAGGCGCTGGCCCAGATCCGCAAGGACTGCAAGGTCGCCGCCGTGACGCGTTCGGAAAAAGGCTCCGTCATCGCGCGCGGCGACGAGACCGTCGTCATCCAGGCGACCGCCATCAAGGAGCTGGTCGACACGACGGGCGCCGGCGACCTCTATGCCGCGGGTTTCCTGCATGGCTATACCCAGGGCCGCGACCTCAAGACCTGCGGCGATCTCGGCTCACTGGCGGCCGGCCTGGTGATCCAGCAGATCGGGCCGAGGCCAAGGCAGAATCTGCGTCGCGAGGCCGAGCTGGCGGGGCTGCTGTAGGGGGGCGGTGAAGCTGCCGATCTCCCCCCTCGTGGGGGAGATGGCCGGCAGGCCAGAGGGGGGGGGCGCTGTCCCGCTGGCATATCCAGGGTTCTACACTGCCGCCAAGCCCGAAATGAACGGCATGAGCGTACTGTCATGTCGGGGCGCCAGTTCGAAGAGTATGGGCACGCGGAAGGGAACCACCGCAACCTAGCGATCCTTCGCGCGCCCCTCTGCCCTGCCGGGCATCTCCCCCACGAGGGGGGAGATCGGCAGCTTCACCGTCGCGCGGCTGTCACACATCGCACCTACACGCAATCTGGGCGCCCTTTGACTGACATTTGGGCGCCCTCAACCAGTTGGGGTGCCAAGATGCAAGAAAGCAAGCTGTCGGCGGCCGGATTTGTTGCCGCCGCGATTTCCGCTTTCCACATTAGAAATTCAGCAACGGGCGCAGTCGGGGAGGAGCGCTCGCGGCCCGAAGACAGATGCATGAACAGATTTCACATAACCGGTCTTAAACAAGACGACTTCGCGGACATGGTCGCGGAGAAGGTCGAGCGGGCGCTCGCCCACTATGACGAGGCCATCAACAAACCCACCATGGTCTCGGTTGGCAAGATCGCCGGCAGCATAGCGTCAGCCGTCACCTTGCTATCGCCGACGCATCAGCGCGCCATCGATGCCATTCATGCCGACCTTCCGGGGCTGGCGTCGAAATTCGTGCGTGCGCTGGCCGTGGAAGCCGCGCGCCGCAGCGAAGCCGGCACCGCGGGCGCCACAAATCCATCGGCGGGTTTCGACGGCCCCGCCTCCCCGCTTCCGCGCACCCAGTCCGACGATCTCGAATCAATGCTGATCGAAGACTGGGCCGGGCGGGTCGCCGGTTCGACCTATCTGGAGGAACACCTGCGCATTGCCCGCTCGACCCTGCACCGCTGGCAAAGGCGGGGCGAGGTGGTCGCCTTGCGCAAGGGCGGCCGCAAGCACGTCTTCCCGCTGGCGCAGTTCGTGGACGGCAGGCCGGTGGCGGGCATTCGAGACGTGCTGTCGTTGATCGGCAATCCGAGGCTGGCATGGCTGTGGCTGACCCGCCCCTCGGCGCTGCTCGACGAGCGCATTCCCATCGACCTGCTGCGGCAAGACCAGGTCAAGGAGGTCGTCGAGGCGGCGCGGGTGTTTTCCGCGGGTTAAGCAGATCCGCCGCAGCTTTCGCATCCGACGCGCGGACCTTCCTCAGGTCCCCGCCGTGTAGGCCGCGATCGCCGCCATGTTGACGATATCGCTGTCCTTGGCGTTCAGCGAGACGATCTGCACCGGCTTGTTCAGCCCGACCAGCAGCGGGCCGATGACCGTCGAGCCGCCGAGCTCCTGCAGCATCTTGGTGGAGATCGAGGCGGAGTGGAAGGCCGGCATGATCAGCACATTGGCCGGGCCGGTCAGCCTCATGAACGGGTATTGCGCCATGGCACGGGCGTTGAGCGCGACGTCGGCGGCCATCTCGCCGTCATACTCGAAATCGACGCGGCGCTTGTCGAGGATGCGCACGGCTTCCTGGATGCGCTCGGAGCGCTCGCCGTGGGGATGGCCGAAGGTGGAATAGGCGAGCATGGCGAGCCTCGGCTCATAGCCCATGCGGCGGGCAAAGCCTGCCGCTTCCTCCGCGATATCGGCGATCTGCTCGGCGTTCGGCATGTCGTGCACGGCGGTGTCGGCGACGATCACGGTGCGGCCACGTGCCAAAACGATCGACACGCCGATGACGCGGTGGCCGGGCTTGGCGTCGATGACGCGCCTGACATCGTCGAGCGCGGTGGAATAATTGCGGGTGACGCCGGTGACGATGCCGTCGGCATCCCCCAGCGCCACCATGCAGGCGGCGAAATGGTTGCGGTCGTTGTTGATCAGGCGCTGGCAGTCGCGGAACAGGAAGCCTTTGCGCTGCATGCGCTCGTAGAGATAATCGGTATAGACCGAATTGCGGCGCGACAGGCGAGCATTGATGATCTCCAGCCCCTGCTTGTCGAGGTCGATGCCGGCGTGCCTGGCGTTCTCCTTGATGACGTCGTCACGGCCGAGCAGGATGGCGGTGCCGAGCCGCTGGTTCACATAGGAGACGGCGGCGCGCATCACCTGCTCCTCCTCGCCCTCGGCGAAGACGATGCGCTTGGGCTGGCGGCGCACACGGTCGTAAATGCGCTGCAAGGTCGAGGCGATCGGATCACGGCGGGCCGACAGCTCCTGCGCGTAGCGGTCGAGATCGAGGATCGGCTTGCGGGCGACGCCAGAATCCATCGCCGCCCTGGCGACGGCCAGCGGAATGGCCGAGATCAGGCGCGGATCGAACGGCACCGGGATGATGTAGTTGGGGCCGAATTTCGGCCGGTTGCCCTGGTAGGCTGCGGCGACGTCGTCGGGCACGTCCTTGCGTGCCAGGTCGGCAAGCGCACGCGCGGCGGCGATCTTCATGTCGTCATTGATGGTGGTGGCCCGCACATCCAGCGCGCCGCGGAAAATATAGGGGAAGCCGAGCACGTTGTTGACCTGATTGGGATAATCCGAACGCCCGGTCGCCATGATGGCGTCGGTGCGGATCTCCGCCACTTCCTCGGGCGTGATCTCGGGATCGGGGTTGGCCATGGCGAAGATGATCGGGTTCTTGGCCATGGAACGCACCATGGCGGTGGTCAGCGCGCCCTTGGCGGAAAGGCCGAGGAACACGTCGGCGCCGTCCAGCGCCTCGGCCAGCGACCGCGCGTCGGTCTTGACCGCATGCGCCGACTTCCACTGGTTCATGCCTTCGGTGCGGCCCTGGAAGACCACGCCCTTGGTGTCGCACAGGATGATGTTTTCGGGCGCAAAGCCCATCGCCTTCATCAGCTCGATACAGGCGATGCCGGCCGCACCGGCGCCGTTGCAGACCATCCTGGTGGTCTTCATGTCGCGGCCGGTGATCTCCAGCGCGTTGATCAGGCCGGCGGCCGAGATGATGGCGGTGCCGTGCTGGTCGTCGTGGAAGACCGGGATGTCCATCAGCTCGCGCAACCGCTGCTCGATGATGAAGCATTCCGGCGCCTTGATGTCCTCCAGGTTGATGCCGCCGAAGGAGGGCCCAAGGAAGCGCACGCAGTTGATGAACTCGTCGGCGTCCTCGGTGTCGACCTCGAGGTCGATGGAATCGACGTCGGCGAAGCGCTTGAACAGCACCGCCTTTCCCTCCATGACCGGCTTGGAGGCCAGCGCGCCGAGATTGCCCAAGCCCAGGATCGCGGTGCCGTTGGAGATGACGGCGACCATGTTGCCGCGCGACGTGTAGTCGAAGGCGCGGCTGGGATCCTCCGCGATGGCCAGTACCGGCACGGCGACGCCAGGCGAATAGGCGAGGCTCAAATCGCGCTGCGTGGCCATCGGCTTGGTGGCGACGATCTCGAGCTTGCCGGGCCGCCCCATGGCGTGGAATTCGAGCGCTTCCTGCGCGCTGACGGACGGACCGCTGTTTTCGGTTTTCCTTGCCATGATGCTTTTGATTTCCTCGCCATGCGGCACCTCCTTGAGGCGGGTGCCTTGTGTGATTCCGAATTAAGACTACGCGCCGCCGCGTGTAAACCGCCAAGCGTTACCGAACTGGCGTCGGAAGGACGCATGGCGTTCAATGGTGGTTGATCTCCGTTCTTCCCCTGCTTTTCCAATGGCCGGCATTAAACCCCGCCGCCACATCTGCTAGCGTGAGCGCATGAACATGCACATTCAAAACGAACCGGACGCTCCCGAGGCGATCACGCCGGCAGCCGCTGGCGGCGTCACGCCGATGATGGAGCAGTTCATCGAGATCAAGGCGGCGAACCCGGATTCGCTGCTGTTCTACCGGATGGGCGATTTCTACGAGCTGTTCTTCGAGGATGCGGAGAAGGCGAGCCGGGCGCTCGGCATCGTGCTGACCAAGCGCGGCAAGCATCAGGGCCACGACATCCCGATGTGCGGCGTGCCGGTGCATGCGGCGGACGACTATCTGCAGAAACTGATCGCGCAGGGTTTCCGCGTCGCCGTCTGCGAGCAGATCGAGGATCCGGCCGAAGCCAAGAAGCGCGGCTCCAAATCGGTGGTGCGCCGCGATGTGGTGCGGCTGGTGACGCCTGGCACCATCACCGAGGACAAATTGCTGGCGCCGTCGGAATCGAGTTTCCTGATGGCGCTGGGACGGGTGAAGGGCAGCAGCGATGCAAGAGGCGGGGAGCGCGGCGGCGCGACCGGGAACCAGGGGAGCTTTGCCCTGGCCTGGATCGACATTTCGACCGGCGCTTTCCGGGTCACAGACACCACCGCAGACCGGCTGCTCGCCGACATCTTCCGCGTCGATCCGCGCGAACTGATCGTCGCCGATCCGGTGTTCCACGATCCCGAATTGCGACCGGTATTCGACATGCTCGGCCGCGTCGCCAACCCGCAGCCGCCGAGCCTGTTCGATTCGGCCTGGGCGGCCGCGCGCATCGCCCGCTTCTTCGAGGTGGCGACACCGGACAGCTTTGGTGCGTTTTCCCGTGCCGAGCTGTCGGCGATCTCGGGCGCCATCGCCTATGTCGAAAAGACGCAGAAGGCCGAGCGGCCGCCGCTGTCGCGCCCCGAGCGCGAGGAGGCCGGCTCGACCCTGTTCATCGACCCGGCGACGCGCGGCAACCTGGAACTCCTGCGCACGCTGTCGGGCAGCCGTGAAGGCTCATTGTTCAAGGCGATCGACCGCACGGTGACCGGCGGCGGCGCCAGGCTGCTCGCCGACCGGCTGATGGCGCCGCTGACCGATCCGGCGGCAATTGCCGCGCGGCTGGATTCGGTGTCGTTCTTCCGTTCCGAGACGCGGCTTTGCCAGACCGTGCGGGCGAGCCTGAAGAGCGTCGCCGACATGCCGCGCGCGTTGTCGCGGCTGGCGCTCAACCGCGGCGGCCCGCGCGACCTCGGCGCGCTGCGCGCCGGCTTCGAGGCGGCCGGCGCGATCGCGGAGGTCTTTGCCGCGACCGCCCTGCCCCAGGAATTGGCGGCGGCGCTCGCCGCCATCCGGGCGCTGCCGCACGCGCTTGCCGGGCATCTGACGCAGGCACTTGGCGAGGAACTGCCGCTGCTGAAGCGCGACGGCGGCTTCATCCGAGGCGGCTACAACGCCGAGCTCGACGAGATGCGGGCGCTGCGCGACGAGTCGCGAAAAGTGATCGCCGGGCTGGAGCGTTCGCTGATCGAGGAGACCGGCATTCGGTCCCTGAAGATCCGGCACAACAATGTGCTCGGCTACTACATCGAGGTGACCGCCAACCATCACGCCGTGATGACCGGCAGCGATGGCGCCAAGGCGCGCTTCATCCACCGCCAGACCATGGCCAACGCCATGCGCTTCACCACGACGGAGCTGGCGGAGCTGGAAACAAAGATCGCCAATGCCGCCGACCGGGCGCTGAGCATCGAGCTTGCCGCCTTCGATGCGCTGACGGCGGAAGCGGTCGGCGAAGCGGAGAAGATCCGCGCCGGGGCCGATGCGCTCGCCGTGCTGGACGTGTCGGCGGCGCTCGCGCTTTTGTCGGAAAGCGAGGCCTGGTGCCGGCCGCTGGTCGATGCCAGCCTTGCCTTCGAGATTTCGGGTGGGCGCCATCCCGTGGTCGAACAGGCGCTGCGGCGCTCGGGCGAAGGGCCGTTCGTGGCCAATGACTGCGACCTGTCGCCGGAGGGCAGCGCCAAGAACGGCGCGATCTGGCTGCTGACCGGCCCCAATATGGGCGGTAAATCGACATTCCTGCGGCAGAACGCGCTGATCGCCATCCTGGCCCAGACCGGCTCTTTCGTGCCGGCGACATCGGCTCATATCGGCGTCGTCGACCGCCTCTTTTCCCGCGTCGGCGCCTCGGACGATCTGGCGCGCGGCCGATCGACCTTCATGGTCGAGATGGTCGAGACGGCGGCGATCCTCAACCAGGCCGGCGAACGGGCGCTGGTAATCCTCGACGAGATCGGCCGCGGCACCGCCACGTTCGACGGCCTGTCGATCGCCTGGGCCGCGGTGGAATATCTGCACGAGAAGAACCGCTGCCGGGCGATCTTCGCCACGCATTTCCACGAAATGACCTCGCTTGCCGGCAAGCTGGCGCGGCTCCACAACGTCACCATGCGGGTCAAGGAATGGGAGAACGACGTCGTCTTCCTGCACGAGGTCGGCAAGGGCGCGGCCGACCGCTCCTACGGCGTCCAGGTGGCGCGGCTGGCCGGCCTGCCGGAGGCGGTGGTGGACCGTGCCAAGGAAGTGCTGCACCAGCTCGAGGAAGGCGAGGTTTCGGGCAAGACCAACCGGCTGGTCGACGACCTGCCGCTGTTTTCAGTGGCGGTGAAGCGGGAAGCGCAGAAGCCGGTCAAGAGCGATGCGCTGGGCGTCGCACTCAGTGACATCAATCCCGATGAGATGACGCCGAGGGAAGCGCTGGAAGCGCTTTATCGGTTGAAGGGGTTGGCGGGGATGTAAATTGAACCTGCTGGCATGGCGGTATCGCCGAAACCGCCAATCTCCCCCCTCGAGGGGGGAGATTGGCAGCTTCACCGACAACGCTCAGATCATCTCCAGCCCGCGTTTGCGGCTCGGCGGCGGGAAGGCGCGGTCGAGGTCGGCGAGGTCTTCGCGCGTAAGCTCGATGTCGAGTGTCGCGACATTCTGGCGGACATGGTCCTGGCTGCTGGCCTTGGGAATGGCGATGACGCCATCCTGGTGCATCACCCAGGCCAGTGCGATTTGTGCCGCGGTCGCACCGTGGCGGTCTGCGACCGCGTCTAAACTGGCATTGCGCGCCAAGGCGCCCTGCTCGACCGGCGAATAGGCCATAAGAGGAATTCCGCGTTTCCGGTTCCAGGGCGCCAGATCGAACTCAAGGCCGCGCCGGACCAGATTGTAGAGCACCTGGTTGGTCTGGACGTTGCCGCCGTCGGGCAGGCCGACCAGCTCTTCCATCTCCCCGGTGTCGAAATTGCTGACGCCCCAGTGGCGGATCTTGCCGGCTTTCTTCAGCGCCTCGAAAGCTTCGACGGTTTCGGCCAGGGGCACGCTGCCCGGCCAATGCAGCAGATAAAGATCGATACGGTCGGTCGCGAGGCGCTTCAGGCTGTTTTCGCAGGCGCGCTGCGCACCGGCGCGCGAGGCGTTGGACGGCAGCACCTTCGAGACCAGGAAGACCTCGGCACGCTGCCCGGCAATGGCTTCGGCCACCACCTCCTCGGCGCCGCCGCTGGCGTACATTTCGGCGGTGTCGATCAGCTTGACGCCGAGATCGAGACCAAGCTTGAGGGCATTCACCTCCTCCGCGCGACGGCGCGAATCCTCGCCCATTTTCCAGGTGCCCTGGCCGAGAACGGGGATGACTTCGCCGCAGGGCAGCGTGGTGGTTCTGACGCTCGATGGCATGGCAGGCTCCAGTTGAGACGGGATCGCATCACAGGCCGGACGAGAAATTCAGAGGCGTTCTCGCCGAGCCGCGAAAGCTTACTTCACCGGATGGGCGGCGAGCCAGTCCTGCATCTGCTTGATCTCGGCTTCCTGCGCCGCGATGACCGCCTCTGCCAGCTTGCGGATCTCGGGGTCCTTGCCGTTGGCGAGTTCGACCCTGGCCATGTCGATGGCGCCCTGGTGGTGAGGGATCATGCCGCGGACGAAATCGACGTCGGCATCGCCGGTGTATTTGGAGGCCATCATGTCGGCGTGCATCTTGTCCATCGCCGCCTTGTAGCCTGCGGTCGATGGGCCTTCCGCCCCCGTAGCCATGCCGGCCATGTCGTGCTTCATCTCTTCGCTCTGTGCGGGAACGCTTTCGAGGAAGACGGCAACCAGCATTCCAGCCGCCATCAGCAGCAGCACGATTTTCTTGGCCAAGGTCATTGATGGTCTCCTGTTGATCGGGTTTCGTATTTGGGGGATCGGCTCAAAGTTTCAATGTCCTCAGCCGCAACGCATTGGCGATCACTGAAACCGAGGACAGGCTCATCGCCGCCGCCGCCAGCATCGGCGACAACAGCGTGCCGGTCAGCGGATAGAGCACGCCGGCCGCGACCGGCACGCCAAGCACATTGTAGAGGAAGGCGAAGAACAGGTTCTGCCTGATATTGCGGATGGTCGCCTGCGCCAGTGTGCGGGCACGCACGATGCCGTTGAGGTCGCCCTTGACCAAAGTGATGCCGGCGCTTTCGACGGCGACATCGGCGCCGGTGCCCATGGCGATACCGACATCGGCGGCGGCCAAGGCCGGTGCGTCGTTGACGCCGTCGCCGGCCATGGCGACGCCGGCGCCCTTGCCGCGCAATTCCTCGACCAGCGCGCCCTTCTGTTCCGGCAACAGGCCGGCGCGGACTTCGTCGATGCCGAGACTCCTGGCGATCGCGTTTGCCGTGCGCTCATTGTCGCCGGTCGCCATGATGATCCTCAAGCCGCTGTCGTGCAGGGCCTTGATCGCCTCGGCGGTGGTCGCCTTGACCGGATCGGCGACGGCCACGATGCCGGCCAATTTCCTGTCCACGACGACGAACATCGCCGTCTTGCCATCGCCTTGTAGCGCTTCGGCCGCGGCCGAAACGGTGGACACGTCGGCACCGAGATCACGCATCATCGCGGCGTTGCCGAGCGCTACATTCCTGCCCGAAACGGCACCGGAAACACCCTTGCCGGTGACCGCCTCGAAGCCATTGGCTTCGGCGACCCTTACACCGCGGGTCGCGGCGCCTTCGACAATAGCCTCGGCCAGGGGATGCTCCGAGCCCTTCTCCAGGCTCGCGGCGAGGCCCAGCAATTCCTCCTCCGAAAACCCATCGGCCGCCACGACATCCGTCAGTTTCGGCCGGCCTTCGGTCAGTGTCCCCGTCTTGTCGACGATCAGCGTATCGACGGAAGCGAAGCGTTCGAGCGCGGCGGCCTCCTTGATCAGCACGCCGGCGTGGGCGCCACGTCCGGTGGCGGTCATGATCGACATCGGCGTGGCGAGGCCGAGTGCGCAGGGACAGGCAATGATCAACACCGAGACCGCCGAGACGATGGCGAAGATCAGGCTGGGCGTGGGCCCAAAGATCGCCCAGGCGACAAAGGCAGCGATGGCGACCAGAACGACAGCCGGGACGAAGTAGAAGGAAACGCGATCGGCCAACCCTTGTATCGGCGCGCGCGAGCGTTGCGCCTTGGCGACCAGCTCGACGATGCGCGAGAGCGTGGTCTCGGCGCCGATCCGCTCGGCGCGCATGATCAGCGAGCCATTCTTGTTGAGCGTGCCGCCGGTGAGGGCATCCCCTTCGGCCTTCTCGACCGGCAACGGTTCGCCGGTGATCATCGATTCATCGATGGAAGAGCGGCCTTCGAGCACGGTACCGTCGACCGGCACGGCATCGCCGGGCCGGATGCGCAGGCGCTCGCCGGCCTTGACGCTGTCCAGCGGCACATCGCTCTCGGAACCGTCCTCTCCTATGCGGCGGGCGGTCTTGGGCGCAAGGTCGAGCAGGGCGCGGATCGCCGAGCCGGTCTTTTCGCGGGCGCGCAGTTCCAGCACCTGGCCGAGAAAGACCAGCGCGACGATGACGGCTGCGGCCTCGAAATAGACCGGCACCGCCCCGCCATGGCCGCGGAACTGATGCGGAAAAATGTCCGGGAACAGCGTCGCGACGACGCTGTAGAGATAGGCCGCACCGACGCCGAGCGAAATCAGCGTCCACATGTTCGGGCTGCGGTTGCGGATCGAGTCCCAGCCGCGATGAAAGAACGGAAATGCGGCCCAAAGCACGACCGGGCTCGCGAGCGCCAGCTCGATCCAGACTTTTGTCCGGTCATCGACCAGCTTCTCGAACGACAGACCGATCATCGGCGCCATGGCGACGATGAGAAGGGGCACCGAGAGCACCGCACTGACCCAGAACCGCCTGGTGAAATCGACCAGTTCGGGATTTGGCCCCTCGTCACCGGTCGGAACGCCCATCGGCTCGAGAGCCATGCCGCAGATCGGGCAGGAGCCGGGCTTGTCACGGATGATCTCGGGATGCATCGGGCAAGTGTATTGCGTGCCCTTCGGCATCGCTTCCGGCGCCGGTCTGTCGCCGAGATAGGTTTGCGGCGCCGCCTCGAATTTCGACTTGCAGCCGGCGGAGCAGAAATAGAAGCCCTGGCCGTCATGGCGCAGAAAATGCTTTGCCGTGGCGCGGTCCACGCTCATGCCGCAGACGGGGTCGGTGGCGGTCAGGTATGTTTCCGGCTTGGCCCGGAATTTCGAACGGCAGCTTTCGCTGCAGAAATGATAGAGACGGCCAGCATGCTGCGATGTCGGCTTGCCGGCGGCTGGATCGACGGTCATGCCGCAGACCGGATCGCGTGTGACGGCGCCCGCATCCACGGCCGCACCTTTTGCCGCGCAGCAACCACCATGCGCGTGATGATCGTGATCTGAATGCGTCATTTCGAATGCCTCTATCAAACTGCTTCGAGCCGGAGGTAGTCCTTCCAGTAACTGGAAGGTCAAGGACTGGCTTGAATTTTATTGTCGCGGGTGTCCCGCACCATGGAAACGCGTCAACCCGCCCCCATACCCAGCGCCGCGGAAACGCGCTATAGACGCCGCCCAAAAGGCAAGGCCAACCGGTACCATGGCGAAAATCTCCCTGAAGCTCGATGAACTGATCGACGGCGACGCCTTGCGCCGCGAGATGACCGCGCTGACGGCGGCCACGACCGGGGACGGCTCCGGATCGGCCGCCCGCGCCGGGGTTCTCCAGCTTCTCAAGGGCCGGCTCGCCGCGGGCCGCAAAACAGCCGAGGCCATGCTGAAGCAGGATGGCGGCGGCAATGCCTGCGCCGAGCGGCTGTCGCATCTGATGGATGAGCTGATCCGGGCGCTCTACGATTTTGTCGCGACCCATGTCTACCGGGTAAAGAACCGGTCGGTGGCCGAACGCATGGCCGTCGTCGCGGTCGGCGGCTATGGGCGCGGCACGCTGGCGCCGGGATCCGACATCGACCTCCTGTTCCTGTTGCCCTACAAGCAGACGCCGTGGGGCGAACAGACAGTCGAATACATGCTCTACATGCTGTGGGACCTCGGGCTGAAGGTCGGCCACGCGACCCGCAACATCGAGGAATGCCTGCGGCTGTCGCGCACCGACATCACCATCCGCACCTCGATCCTGGAAGCGCGCTTCCTGTGGGGTGAGCAGAAGCTCTACGACGAACTGATGCTGCGCTTCGACCATGAGGTGGTGCGCACCACCGGACCGGAATATGTGCAGGCCAAGCTCGCCGAACGCGACGAGCGCCATGCCAAGGCCGGCGAAAGCCGCTATCTGGTCGAGCCCAACGTCAAGGACGGCAAGGGCGGCCTGCGCGACCTGCAGACGCTGTTCTGGATCGGCAAATATTTCTACCGGGTGCGCACCGGCGAGGAGCTGGTCGAGAAGGGCGTCTTCACGCAGGCCGAATACCGCGAATTCCAGAAGGCCGAGGATTTCCTGTGGGCCGTGCGCTGCCACATGCATTTCCTCACCGGCAAGGCCGAGGAGCGGCTGCATTTCGACATCCAGCGCGAGATCGCGGAGCGGCTGGGCTACACCACGCATCCCGGCCTGTCGGCGGTCGAGCGCTTCATGAAGCACTATTTCCTCGTCGCCAAGGATGTCGGCGACCTGACCCGCATCTTCTGCGCCGCGCTCGAAGAGGAGCAGGCCAAGCATGTGCCGGGCTTCAACCGCATCTTCCTCACCTTCCAGCGCCGCAAGCGCAAGCTTGCCGGCACGTCGGATTTCATCGTCGACAACCACCGTATCAACATCGCCGACGACCAGGTGTTCGAGCGCGATCCGGTCAATCTGCTCAGGCTGTTCTGGTTCGCCGACAAGCACGGGCTGGAGTTTCACCCCGACGCGCTGAAGCTGCTCACCCGCTCGCTCGGCCTGGTCAACAAATCGCTCCGGCGCGACGAGGAGGCCAACCGGCTGTTCCTCGACATCCTGACCTCGGACCGCAATGCCGAGCTCAACCTGCGCCGCATGAACGAGGCGGGGCTGCTGGGCCGGCTGATCCCTGATTTCGGCAAGATCGTCGCCATGATGCAGTTCTCGATGTACCACCACTACACGGTCGACGAGCATCTGATCCGCTGCATCGGCGTGCTGGCCGAGATCGAGCGCGGCGACGGCGAGAAGGTGCATCCGCTGTCGCATTCGCTGATGCCGGGACTGAGAAAGAGCCGCGAAGCGCTCTACGTCGCCGTGCTGCTGCACGACATCGCCAAGGGCAGGCCGGAGGACCATTCGGAAGCCGGCGCGCGGATCGCCCGGCGCATCTGCCCGCATATGGGACTTTCGACCGCCGACACCGAAACGGTGGCCTGGCTGGTCGAGAACCATCTGGTCATGTCGATGACGGCGCAGACGCGCGATCTCAACGATCGCAAGACGATCGAGGACTTCGCCTCGATCGTGCAGTCCGTCGAGCGGCTGAAGCTGCTTCTCATCCTCACCGTCTGCGACATCAGGGGCGTCGGACCGGGCGTCTGGAACGGTTGGAAGGGCCAGTTGCTGCGCACGCTGTACTACGAGACCGAACTGCTGCTCACCGGCGGCTTCTCGGAAGTGTCGCGCGCCCAGCGCACGGCGGCGGCGCGCGAGTGCCTGGCCGAAGCGCTCGCCGGCTGGCCCGACAAGATCCGCAAACGCTATGTCGGCCTGCACTATGAGAATTACCTGCTGACCGTCGACCTGCCGGACCAGCTTCGCCACGCCGAATTCATCCGCGAGGCGGATGCGTCCGGCAACAAGCTTGCCACCATGGTCAAGACGCACCAGTTCGAGGCGGTGACCGAGATCACCGTTTTGGCGCAGGACCATCCGCGCCTGCTGTCGGTGATCGCCGGCGCCTGTGCGGCGGCCGGCGGCAACATCGTCGACGCGCAGATCTTCACCACCTCGGACGGCCGCGCGCTGGACACGATCCTGATCTCGAGGGAGTTCGACCGCGACGAGGACGAGCGCCGGCGTGCCGAGCGCGTCGGGCGGCTGATCGAGGACGTGCTGTCGGGCAAGAGCTGGCTCCCGGAGATGATCGAGAAGCGCACCAAACCCAAGCGCGGCGCCAAGGTCTTCCGGATCGCGCCGCGCGCCGAAATCCGCAACACGCTGTCGAACCGATTTTCGGTGATCGAGGTCGAAGGGCTGGACCGGCCGGGCCTGTTGTCGGAGATCACCGGAACGCTGTCCGACCTGTCGCTCGACATCGCGTCGGCCCACATCACCACCTTCGGCGAAAAGGTGATCGATACGTTCTATGTCACCGATCTCACCGGCCAGAAGATCGACAGCCCGTCACGCACCACCACCATCCGCAACCGGCTGACGGCGACGCTCGAGGGCACGGCCTCCGAACGCGGCAGCAGGACCAAGGCGGCCGCCGAGTGAGCGCCACCATCACTTTGTCCCAATCGCGCAGGCAGTCTCCAAACGCATGAGCCTCGTCAAGAAATTCGCTACGGTCGCTTCCGGCACGCTGATGAGCCGCGCGCTCGGTTTCGGCCGCGAGATGCTGATGGCGGCAGCACTGGGCACCGGGCCGGTGGCCGACGCCTTCAACGCCGCCTTCCAGTTTCCCAACACCTTTCGCCGGCTGTTCGCCGAAGGCGCCTTCAACGCCGCCTTCGTGCCGCTGTTCGCCAAGGAGATCGAGACGCACGGCACCGACGGCGCCAAGCGCTTTTCAGAGGAAGTGTTCGGGGTGCTGTTCACGGCGCTGCTGGCGCTGACCATCGCCATGGAACTGGCGATGCCGCTGATCGTGCGCTACCTGGTGGCGCCGGGTTTCGCCGACACGCCGGGCAAGTTCGAGACGACCGTCACTCTGGCGACGATCATGTTCCCCTATCTCATCTGCATGTCGCTGGCCGCCATGATGGCGGGCATGCTGAATTCGCTACGCCGCTATTTCGCCGCGGCGATCGCGCCTGCCTTTCTCAACATCATCCTGATCAGCGTGCTTGGCTATGCCTGGTATCATGGGCTGGATGCGCATGCCGTCGGCTTCAGCCTGTCCTGGGGCGTTCTGGCGGCGGGCCTCGTGCAGCTCGCCATCGTCTGGGTGGCGGTTCGCAACGCCGGCATCTCGATCGGTTTCCGCCGGCCGAAGATGACGCCGAACGTGAAGCGGCTCCTGATCCTGGCGCTGCCGGCGGCGATCACCGGCGGCATCACCCAGATCAACCAGCTGATAGGCACCGCCATCGCCTCGGCGCAGGACAGCGCCGTCTCCTCGCTCGCCTATGCCGACCGCGTCTACCAGCTGCCACTTGGCGTGGTCGGCGTCGCCGTTGCGATCGTGCTGTTGCCGGAACTGTCGCGGGCGCTGAAGTCGGGCAATCTGATCGAGGCGGCCAATCTGCAAAACCGCTCGGTCGAATTCACCTTGTTCATGACCTTGCCGGCTGCGGTGGCGCTCTGGGTCATGTCTGAGCCGATCGTGCGGCTGGTCTATGAGCGCGGCGCGTTCGCCACCAACCATTCGACGCCTGTCGTGGCGGCGATCCTGGCGATCTTCGGGCTCGGCCTGCCGGCCTTCGTGCTGATCAAGGCGTTCACCCCGGGCTATTTCGCCCGCGAGGACACACGCACGCCGATGATCTTCGCCGCCATCTCGGTGGCGGTGAACGTCGCCACCGCGCTGACGCTGTTTCCGAGGATGGGCGCGCCCGGCATCGCCGTGGCCTCGGCGGTGGCCGGCTGGGTCAACGCGCTGATGCTGCTCGGAGTGCTGATCCGGCGCGGCCATTGGGGCCGCGACGTGCCGCTTCTGAAGCGCATTCCGCGTCTGGTGCTCTCGGCGGGGGTGATGGGCGTCGCCCTCTATTTCGCCGAACACTGGCTGAGCGCCAGCCTCGGCTCCGGCTCGCCGCTGGTCGTCAAGGCGACGACGCTGCTGGGGCTGGTGGCCGGCGGGGCGCTGCTCTACTTCGTCACGGCCTTTGCCAGCGGCGGCGCCGATTTCGGCATGATCCGCCGCAATGTGAAGCGCGGCTCAGGCAAAGCGACACCACCAGCCGTAAACGCCGAGCTGGACGAGTAGGCCGGGGAGCCCGACTGCAATAGCAGTCTTGATCGCAGCGTCATGTTCGTCCATAAGCGCGCCGTCGCAAGACTTTCGCCGCACGCGGTTTCCAGCCGCGTGATTGGCTCCGAAAAGTCTGCAACTTTTCGGAATCACGCTTATACGGCCCTCCACAAGCCACGAGGAAACCATGTCCGCCTTCAAGCCACTCGTCTTCTCCGGCGTCCAGCCGACCGGCAATCTGCATCTTGGCAACTATCTCGGCGCCATCAAGAAATTCGTCGCTCTGCAGGACACGTCCGATTGCATCTACTGCGTCGTCGACCTGCATTCGCTGACGGCCCAGCTGGTCTATGACGATCTCAGGGACCAGACGCGCTCCATCACGGCGGCATTCCTGGCCTCCGGCATCGATCCGAAGAAGCACATCGTGTTCAACCAGTCGCGGGTGATGCAGCACGCCGAGCTCGCCTGGATTTTCAACTGCGTGGCGCGCATCGGCTGGATGAACAAGATGACGCAGTTCAAGGACAAGGCCGGCAAGGACCGCGAGAACGCCTCGCTGGGACTGCTTGCCTATCCCTCGCTGATGGCAGCCGACATCCTGCTCTACCGCGCCACCCATGTGCCGGTGGGCGAGGACCAGAAGCAGCATCTGGAACTGACGCGCGACATCGCCCAGAAATTCAACAACGACTTCTCGGACCGCATCGCCGGTCTTGACGTCGGCGTCGAGATGAGGGTAGGCGAGGAGACGGTGAACGGCTATTTCCCGATCACCGAGCCGGTCATCGGCGGGCCGGCGGCGCGCATCATGTCGCTGCGCGACGGCTCCAAGAAGATGTCGAAGTCGGACCCGTCTGATCTGTCGCGCATCAATCTGACCGACGATGCCGACGCCATCTCCAAGAAGATCCGCAAGGCCAAGACCGATCCGGAAGCCTTGCCGAGTGAAGTGGACGGCCTCGCCACCCGGCCGGAAGCGGAAAACCTGGTCGGCATTTATGCGGGCCTTGCCGACATATCGAAAGAGGCGGTGCTGAAGGAGTTCGGCGGCCAGCAGTTTTCGGTGTTCAAGCCGGCACTGGCCGACCTGGCGGTCGAAAAACTGGCTCCCGTCGCCGCCGAAATGCGCCGCATTTCCGATGACCGCGCCTATGTCGACGCGGTACTGCGGGACGGCGGCGAGCGCGCCGGCGTGCTGGCCGAAGCGACGATGAAGACGGTGCGCGACATCATCGGGCTGCTGCAGGACTGATCCGCATCCTTATGCCCCGCACCATACCGGCCAAAGACCGGCGGCTTGCCGCCGGTCAGCCGCAGTGGCAGATTGCGGCCGAAATGACATCGAGTACATAGACATGGTCTCCAAACGCCTCAGCCGCGAAGCCGGACATCGCCGGAAGTTCCTGGCGATCATCGACGATACGCCCGAATGCGAGCGCGCCGTCGCCTACGCCTCGAAGCGGGCGCTGAGCACCAGCGGCGTGCTGGTGCTGCTCTATGTCATCGAACCGGACGATTTCCAGCACTGGCTGGGCGTCGAGAAGATCATGCGCGAGGAGGCGACCGCCACCGCACGCACCGCGCTCGACAGCTACGCCAACAAGGTGCGCCAGAAGCTCGGCATCGAACCCGAGATGGTGGTGCGCGAGGGCAAGCCCACCGAAGAGATCCACAAGCTGATCGAGGAAGACCAGGATATCGCCATCCTGGTGCTGGCGGCCGGCGCCGGCAAGGAAGGGCCCGGGCCGCTGGTCGGCGCGGTGGCCGGCAAGGGCGCCGCCTTCCCTATCCCGGTGACCGTGGTGCCGCAAAACCTTTCGGACGAGGAGATCGACAGCCTCGCCTGAAGTGTATCGATATTCGGGTGATGCCGGCCTACAAATGGCGGGTTCCTGCGCTTCCGGTGCTCACGTACTTCAAGTACGCTCCGCTCCGGTTCTCGGAAACCACCATTTTCGACTCGGCCTGACCCGAATCTCGACACACTTCATAGTGCTTGGCAGGAGTCGCAAAAACATTCCGCCAGCCAGCCGTTCGGGCGACGCGTTTCGCTTGAATGTCCAGCCGATAGAGCTTATTTAGAATTATTCCAAACTATCTGCCCGAGACGGGCACGGAGACGGCCATGTTCATCCAGACCGAATCGACGCCAAACCCGGCGACGCTGAAATTCCTGCCCGGCAAGGAAGTGCTTTTGGAAGGTACCGCCGATTTCCGTGATGCCGACAGTGCGGCGACGGCCTCGCCGCTGGCCGGCCGGCTGTTCGAAATACCGGGCGTCACCGGCGTCTTCTTCGGCTACGACTTCATCACCGTGACCAAGGACGGGCCCGACTGGCAGCACCTGAAGCCAGCGATTCTGGGCGCCATCATGGAGCATTTCATGTCCGGCGCGCCTGTCATGGCCAATGCCGGCCCGGCCGCGGAGACCAGCCAGACCGGCGAGTTCTATGACAAGGCCGACGAGGAACTCGTCATCACCATCAAGGAGCTGCTCGACACACGGGTGCGCCCGGCAGTGGCCCAGGATGGCGGCGACATCACCTTCCGCGGCTTCGAGAACGGCACTGTGTTCCTGCACATGAAGGGCGCCTGCGCCGGCTGCCCGTCATCGACGGCGACGCTGAAGCACGGCATCCAGAACCTGCTCCGCCACTTCGTTCCCGAGGTCCAGCAGGTCGAACAGGTCGCCTGACCGTTCGCCTTCGCCGAAGGGGCGACGATTCTCAAATGCAAGCAACAAAAAACCGGGCCGAATTGCCCGGTTTTTTGTTGGGGACGTCCGTTGTTGCCTAGACGGTCCGCGTACGAACGGTTTTGACCATGAACCTCGCGGTCACGGTCAGAGAACGATGACCTTGGCGCCGACCTCGGCGCGATCGTAAAGGTCGATGATGTCCTGGTTCATCAGCCGGATGCAGCCCGACGACATCGCCTTGCCGATCGAGTTCCATTCCGGGCTGCCATGCAGGCGATAGCCCATGTCACCGCCCTTGTTGAACAGGTACAGAGCGCGCGCGCCGAGCGGGTTCTTCAGGCCCGGCTCCATGCCGCCGGCGAACTTGGCGAGTTCCGGCTGGCGCTTGATCATCTGCGATGGCGGCGTCCAGGTCGGCCATTCGCGCTTGATGGCGACATGGGCGGTGCCATGCCACTCGAAGCCCTCGCGGCCGACGCCGATGCCGTAGCGAATTGCCCGGCCGTCACCCTCGACGAAGTAGAGGAACTTGTTCTGCGTATCGACGATGATGGTGCCCGGCTTTTCCTTGGTGTCGTAGTTCACCTCCTGCCGGTGATACTTCGCGGGCACCTTTTCGATCGGGATGCGCGGCAGTTGGTAGCCGGCGTCGGTCACCGCGCCATAGTCGTTGGAGAATATCTGCCCGCCAATGGTGCTGCAACCGGCGAGTGCGGTGGACAGCGCCAGTGCGGCAATTACTGCAAGCGACTTCATGCGCATGAGGTGATCCGTGCCCCGCCAAACATCCGCGGCACGAGTCGGCCGCTTTCTTGCCATCATTCATGCTGGCATTTGCTTTGCTTGCCAAGTACGCGATGCCTATATGCAAGACCTCACCTGCCGGTAAGCCAGCAACTGCGGCATTTCGGCAACAGCCTTCACCGGATTGTGAAGGAAATTCAATGGCCATGACTCTCGGGCCAGCAGGAATCGAGGAACAACCATGAATGTCGGCGACGCCGCCCAGCGTTCCGGTCTGCCAGCCAAGACCATCCGCTACTATGAGGAAATTGGCCTGATCGCGCCTGCGCGTGCCGGCAATGGCTATCGCGACTATTCGGGCGACGACATCCATCGGCTGACCTTCCTGCGCCGTGCCCGCAACCTGGGCTTTTCCATCGACGATTGCCGCCAGTTGATGGCGCTTTACCAGGACCGCAGCCGCGCCAGCCACGACGTGCGCGAGATCGCCACCGCCCATGTCAGGGCGATCGAGGAGAAGGTGCGCGAGCTGCAGTCGATGCGATCGACCCTGCAGAAGCTCGTCCAGGCCTGCCATGGCGACGACCGGCCGGACTGCCCGATCATCGATGACATTGCGGGAACCGCGCCGCTCGGCGATAAAGCCGTCACGGTCGCATAGATCCGTGCCGGCCAGGCCCGACGCCTCTCGGCTACGGAGGGAGGATGCCGATGGCCTCGATGACTGTCGAACTGCACAATGTCGAAGGCACCGAAGCCGCCATGGGCTGGGCCGGCGG
Organism: Mesorhizobium sp. B2-2-4; assembly: GCF_006442375.1. Lineage (NCBI taxonomy): Bacteria > Pseudomonadati > Pseudomonadota > Alphaproteobacteria > Hyphomicrobiales > Phyllobacteriaceae > Mesorhizobium > Mesorhizobium sp. B2-2-4. Next base: position 453,591 of record NZ_VFWB01000003.1, read on the forward strand.
CCACACGATCGTCGTCGACCGGCCCGAGGGCAAGGCCGGCGGCATGGGCCTGGGCTTCAATGGCGGCCAGCTGCTGGCGCTGGCGATTGGCGGCTGCTTCTGCAACGACCTTCGCTATGTCGCCGACGAGATCGGCGTGAAACTCGGCAGGATCGCCGTCTCGGTGAGGCTTGACCTCGACGGCAAGCCCCTGCTGGCGACCGCGGCAAGGATGACGGTTTCCTGCGAGACCTTGGACGGGTCCGATCCCCAAAGGATCATTGACCGTGCAAGCGTGGTTTCCACGGTCAGCAACTCGTTGCGCCAGGGCGTGCCGGTTACGATCGAAACGACGGGGCCTGGTCGCTCATAAACGCCAGGACTTCTCCCGCGCCGTAGGTCGTCCCGCCACGTTCACCCATCACGGAAAGTGAAGGTGGCCATACGGTTCTCCGTGCCTGCTCATGCCATCGAGCACCCATTGATTTGGGTGGCCACCAAATGAGCGGTACGGGTTCAAATCGTGAACAAAATCTGGCATGGTCCCGTCATGCCAATCATCTCACCGATTCCCCTGAACCCGCTCATCGATGGCCGCCAGTCTGAACGCGCCATGCTGGTGCGGCGCGGGGTGCAGCGGCTGCTCCGCGAAATGGGCGCGCATGTGCTGCCCGAACTGTCCCTGGCGACCGGCCGCCGCGCCGACCTCGTGGCGCTGACCCGCCAGGGCGACATCTGGATCATCGAGATCAAGTCCTCGGTCGAGGATTTTCGCGTCGACCGCAAATGGCCCGACTACCGGCTGCACTCGGATCGCTTCTTCTTCGCCACCCATCCCGGCGTGCCGGCGGAGATTTTTCCCGAAGAATGCGGCTTCATCCTCTCCGACGGCTATGGCGCCGAGATTTTGCGCGAGGCGCCCGAGCACCGCATGGCGGCGGCTACGCGCAAGGCGCTGATGCTGCGCATCGCGCGGGCCGGTGCCGCGCGGCTTTTGGCGGCGGAACTCGCCGGAGTGGCCGTGCCGGCGCTGGAGGGGGAGAGCGAGTAGGCTGCCTCGCAGAACCTGCGCTTGTGGACCTCTACTCCTCGCCTTCATCCGCCCCGCTCGCCGCCGGCGCCATCAGCAGGACGGCCGCGCCGAGCAGCGCTGCGACCAGGGAGCCGGAGAGAATGCCGACCTTGACCGCGTCCTGCAGCGCGACGTCGCTGGCGAAGGCGAGCAGGCCGATGAACAGGCTCATGGTGAAGCCGATGCCGCACAGCAGCGAGATGCCGATCATGTGCAGCCAGCCGGCATGGGCCGGCAGGTCGGCGAGACCGAAGCGGATGGCGAGCGCGGAGGAACCGAACACGCCGACCAGCTTGCCGACGACGAGGCCGGCGGCGACGCCGAGCGTCAGCGGCTCGAACAGCGCGCCGACACTCAAGCCGGCGAGCGAAACGCCGGCATTGGCAAAGCCGAAGATGGGGATGACCACGAAAGGCACTATTGCGTGCAGGCCGTGCTCGAGCCGGTGCAGCGGCGAATGGTCGAGATCGTGTTCGATGCCGGCGGTGCGTTCGAGCGGAATGGTCAGCGCCAGCGCCACGCCGGCAAGCGTGGCATGCACGCCCGACTTCAGCACCAGCACCCACAGGATCGCACCGAGCACGAGGTAGGGCACGAGGCTCATCACCCGCATGCGGTTGAGCACGACAAGCGCGGCGATCACCGCGAAGGCGGCGCCCAAATAGGCAAGCGACAGACCGCTCGTGTAGAAGATCGCGATGATGATCACCGCGCCGAGATCGTCGATGATGGCAAGGGCGGTGAGAAAGATTTTCAGCGAGGCCGGCACGCGGCTGCCAAGCAGCGATAGCACGCCGAGCGCGAAGGCGATGTCGGTAGCGGTCGGGATCGCCCAACCGGACAGCGCGCCCGCATTGTCACGGTTGATGGCGACATAGGCCAGCGCCGGCACCACCATGCCGCCGGCCGCCGCGATGCCGGGCAGCACCCTGCGCGGCCAGGTCGAGAGCTGGCCGTCCAGCATCTCGCGCTTGATCTCCAGGCCGACGAGCAGGAAGAATACCGCCATCAGCCCGTCATTGACCCAATGCGACACGCTGAACGGGCCGAGATAGGCGTGGAGGACGGCAAAATAGGTTCCGGAGAGCGGTGAGTTGGCGACGATCAAGGCCAATGCCGCCGCTACCATCAGCATGATGCCGCCGGCCGCCTCGCTGTCGAGAAATTCGCGCAAGACGGAAACCGGCCGCTGTTTCAAGTCCCGCATGTCACCCTCCGTTGCCTTTCCAAACGCTGGCGCCGCCCCTCACCTGCCTGCCGGCATCCTCTCCCCGTATAGTGACGGGGAGAGGGACGCTGTCATCGCCGGTTTCGCCAATCGCCAGCGTTGCGGAATGGGCGCCAGCGTTGCGGCCAGCCTCTTTCTCCCCGTCACTATACGGGGAGAAATGCCCGGCAGGGCAATGAGGGGCGGGGCCGAGTTCGACAATTGGATGCTTCCCCGTAAGCAGAAACCGGTCCGAAGGAATTGCTCAGCGCGCACACTCCTAGCGCGGCGCGCGCTTGGCCAGGATGCGCTGCAGGGTGCGGCGATGCATGTTGAGGCGGCGCGCGGTCTCGGAGACGTTGCGCTCGCACATTTCGTAGACACGCTGGATGTGCTCCCAGCGCACGCGGTCGGCCGACATCGGATTTTCCGGGGGCGCGGCGCGCTCGCCGGCCGTGCGGGTTAGCGCGGCAAAGACGTCGTCGGCGTCGGCCGGCTTCGACAGATAGTCGACGGCGCCGAGCTTCACCGCCGTCACCGCGGTGGCGATGTTGCCGTAGCCGGTCAGGATGATCGCGCGGGAATCCTCGCGCTTCTCACGGATGGCGGCCACGACGTCGAGGCCGTTGCCGTCGCCAAGCCGCATATCGACCACCGCGTAGGCGGGCGGATTGGCGCGTGCCTTGCCGACCGCCTCCTCGACGCTCTCGGCCGTTTCGACCACGAACCCCCTGGTTTCCATGGCGCGGGCCAGACGGGTCAGGAACGGTTTGTCGTCGTCGACGATCAGAAGCGAGGTGTCCTCGCCCTCAACCATTGCGCCACTGTTTTCATCGCCTGTCATCGTCTTGAAATTCCTGCTGCCTTAATTTTACGCAGATATAGTTTTGCGTGGCGATTGTCCAATTTACGCGGTGTCAAACATCGTCGCGGGCGCCGATTCCGGGTTCAGGAAAACATTTCTGGGCCATGAAATCCGTACCATGGCGCCCTCGCCCAGTCCGCTCGAATTGCGAAAGTCGAGCGTGGCGCCCGATCGCTCGAGCAATGTCTTGGCGATGAAAAGGCCCAGCCCCAGCCCGCCGCCGGCCTCCGTGCCCTGGCGTGTCGACATATAGGGCTCGCCGATGCGGTCGATGATCTCGGGCGGAAAGCCGGGACCGTCATCGATGATCGAGAAGGTGACGGTGGCCTCGTCCCAGCTCCAGCGCACGGTGACGCTCTCGCGGGCGAAATCGACGGCGTTCTCCACCAGGTTGCCAAGGCCGTAGATGACGCCGGGATTGCGGCGCCCGACCGGCTCGGGGCCGCTGCGCTCGCCGGGCCTGAGCTTGATCGAGATGCCGAAGTCGCGGTGCGGCGCGGTGACCTCCTCGACCAGCGAGGTCAAAGGCAGGCGGGACAAATGCGCCTCTCCCTCGGACGACAGGCTGGTCAGGCGCTTGAGGATCTCGCGGCACCGCTCGCTCTGGGAGCGCAGCAGCGTCACATCCTCCCCGTATTTCGCGTCCTTGCCGAGCGCCTTTTCCATCTCCTTGGCGACCAGCGTGATGGTGGCGAGCGGCGTGCCGAGCTCATGCGCGGCGGCGGCGGCCAGCCCGTCGAGTGCCGACAGATGCTGCTCGCGCTGGAGCACCAGTTCGGTGGCGGCGAGCGCATTGGCCAGGAGGCGGGCTTCCGCGGCCACGCGGAAGGCGTAAATGGCGGTGAAGGCGATCGAAGACAGCACCGCCATCCACATGCCGGCAACATAGATGAAGGGCATCGCCAGCGGCGCGCCTTCATGCCAGGGCAATGGCAAGTGGAAAAAGACCAGCAAGGTCGCCGTCGTCATCACCAGCCCCCCAAGCACCGCGGTCAGGCGCAAGGGCAGCGACGTCGCCGAAATGACCACGGGCACCGTCATCAGCAGCGAGAACGGATTGGTAAGGCCGCCGGTCATGTAGAGCAGGCCGGCAAGCTGGAGGCTATCAAAGATCAGGATGCCGAAGGCGGCGAACGGCGTGAGCCGGTGCGCGGCCGGGAACCGAAAGGCAAGGATCAGGTTCATCCAGGCCGAACAGGCGATCAGGGCAAAGCACAGGCTGACCGGCAGTGGGAATTTCAGGCCGTAGGCGACGAAAAGCACCGTCACGCTCTGGCCGACAATGGCAAGCCAGCGCAGCCGGATCAGCGTGTTGAGGCGCAGTCGCTGGCTCTGCTGGAAGTCGGGAGAACGCAATACGTTGATCATGGCCATGAAATACAGCCGCGAAGCGGCGAGCGCTAGGTGGATGACGAAGCGATGGCGTTTGCGCCAATCGCCAAGCAACTACGTCCCGCGCGGCTTGGCGCGGCTGGTGGCGGCGGCGAGCAGCGGATTTTCCGGCCATACGTGTTTGGGGTAGCGGCCGCGCATGTCGGCGCGCACATCGGCCCAGGAGCCGCGCCAGAAACCGGGCAGGTCGCGCGTCGTCTGGATCGGCCGGTGCGCGGGCGACAGCAGTTCGAGCGTCAGCGGCACGGTGCCGCCTGCGATTGCAGGGTGCCGGTCGAGGCCGAACAGTTCCTGGACACGAACCGCCAAAACGGGCCATTCGCCGTCATAGCGGATCGGCACGCGACTGCCGGACGGCACGTCGAAATGGGTCGGCCCAAGCGCGTCGATCCGGCGCTGCAAATCGTGCGGCACAAGCGCCGTCAGCCCGGCCGGGACGACACCCGGATCGATGGCCGAGAAGGATGCGGCACCCGACAGGAACGGCAGCAGCCAGTCGTCGAGGCGATCGATAAGTGCCGTGTCGGACATATCGGGCCACGGCGCCCCAAGGCCGCGATGCAGCCAGGACAGGCGCTGGCGCAGCGTCTCGGCCTCCTTGCTCCAGCTCAGCAGCGAAAGTCCATGTTCGCGCAAGGCGTCAAGCATGGCGCGGTCGGCCTCACTGCCGGTTGGCGGAGGCAGCATGCGCTCGGCCAGCGTGATAGCGCCGAGGCGTACGGTTTCGCGCACGCGCACGGCGCGGCGCTCGCGATCGAAGCTCGTTTGCCTGCGGGTTTCGATCCTGTCCGCCAGTGCTGAACGAATATCGTCCTCGCTGATCGCCGCCGCCGCCGTGATGCGCGCATTCTGCGCCTTGCCCTGCAGATCGGCGACAACCAGAAACGCCTCGCCGGCAAGCGGATCGGCAGCATCGAGCATGGCACCGGAGCCGTTGGCCAGCACGAAACGCCCGCGCTCGCCGCGCGCCTTGGCGACCCGGTCCGGCCAGGCATGGATGAGGAGAGGACCAGCGCTGCCACCCTCCCCCTTGTGGGGAGGGTCGGCGCGTAGCGCCGGGGTGGGGGTGCGGCGCCAAAGCCCCTCGCCCCGCTCCGCTTCGCGGATCGACGTTCCGGGGCGAGCCACGGGTCTCGCCCGTCCTTCGGACCCCCATAAGGGGGAGGGTGAAGAGGCCTGCCTCGCCAGGCGTTCGGCGAGTTGCCGCGCGGCGGTGGCGCGCGGCGATCTTTCCTGGCGAAAGCGCATCAGCCGGCGTTCGAGATCGGCGCCGTCACCGCCCAACCCGCGCTCGGTCAGCAGCACCGCGAGCATGGCCGCCTCGCCGGCATGGCCGCCGCGGGCCGCCTCGGCGACCATATGCGCCAGCCGCACCGGCAGAGCGAGCTTGCGCATCGCGGCGCCCGCTTCCGTCAGCCGCCCCGCCTCGTCGATGGCATCAAGCGCGCGCAGCAGCGCCCTTGCCTCGTTGAGCGCCGGGGCCGGCGGCGGATCGAGGAAGGCGAGGCTCGTCGGATCGGCGACGCCGAAGGCGGCGCAGTCAAGCAGCAGGCCGGAAAGGTCGGCCTCGAGGATTTCCGGCGGGGTGAAGGCCGGAAGCGACGCCGTCTGTTCGGCGCGCCACAGTCGGATGGCGACGCCGGCCTGCGTGCGTCCGGCACGGCCGGCGCGCTGGTCGGCGGAGGCCTTGCTGGCGCGCACCGTCTCCAGCCGCGTCAGGCCGCTGGCCGGCTCGTAGCGCGGCAGCCGCGACAGGCCGGAATCGATGACGACCCGCACGCCGTCGATGGTGATGGAGGTCTCGGCGATCGACGTAGCCAGCACCACCTTGCGGCGGCCCGCCGGCGCCGGCCTGATCGCCGCGTCCTGCGCCTTGCCGTCGAGCATGCCGTAGAGCGGCACGATATCGGTGTCGGCGCCGACCTTGCCGGCAAGCCGCTCGGCGGTGCGCTCGATCTCGCGCTGGCCGGGCAGGAAGGCAAGCACGCTGCCGCTTTCGTCGGCAAGAGCGTCGCGGATCGCCTTCGCCATGGCATCTTCGATTGCAGTGCCGGGCGGCCGTTCATCGTAGCGGATGTCGACGGGAAAGGCGCGGCCCTCGCTTTGGATCACCGGCGCGCCGGACAACAGCTTCGCGACTCGGGCGCCGTCCAGCGTCGCTGACATCACCAAGACGCGCAGGTCCGGCCTCAGCGCGCCTTGCACGTCGAGCGCCAAAGCGAGGCCGAAATCGCCGTCGAGCGAGCGCTCGTGGAATTCGTCGAAGATCACGGCCGAGATTCCGGGCAGTTCGGGATCGTCAAGGATCATCCGCGCCAGCACACCTTCGGTGACGACCAGTATTTTTGTCCGGGCCGAAGTGCGGTTCTCCATGCGCATGGCATAGCCGACGGTGGCGCCGGGCTCCTCATCAAGCAATTCGGCCATGCGGCGGGCGGCGGCGCGGGCGGCGAGCCGGCGCGGCTCCAGCAGCACGATCTTGCCCGTGCCCAGCCATGGCGCATCGAGCAGCGCCAGCGGCACCAGCGTCGTCTTGCCGGCGCCGGGCGGCGCCACAAGCACGGCGCCGTTGCCGGAGCCGAGCGCATGGCCCAGCGCCGGTAGCACGGCGGATACCGGAAGCTCCGGCAAGGCTTTTGTCGTCATCGCGCCCGCATATCAGCGCTCGTGGTCGCCATGCAACCGCATCCAGATCAAAGCCGGGTGCGCGAAAACGGGTTCCAGCGCACCGTGCCCAACCGTACTTCCTCGCGCACCATGGTGAGCAGGCCGGACCCGCCGACGACCGCGAGGCCGACCAGCGACAACCAGTCAGGATATTCCCGGAAGAACAGCGCACCGAGGATGACCGCCCAGACCATCTGCGAGTAATGCGTCGGCGCGATCCGGTTGGCGGGCGCGTATTTGACGGCCAGCAGCTGCAGCAATTGTCCGCATGCGGTGAAGGCGCCGGCCATTATCAGCCATGCAAGCTGCCTTGCGTCGGGAAGCGTGAACGAGGTAGCGGCGATGCCGATGCCGTTGAACAACAGGCCGTAGCCGATCAGCACGCCGAGCATGGTCGTGCGCTTTTCCTGCTTTGCCAGCGAGCGCATCAGGATGACGCTGGCGGCTGCCAGAAAGGCCACGCCAAAGGCGGCGAGGTGTCCAAGATTGAGTTCGCGAAACCCCGGTCGCACCACCAACATGACGCCGGCAAAGCCGGCGACCACCGCCAGCCAGCGCCACGGCCCGACCTTTTCCTTGAGCACGACCGTGGAGAGGATGGTGACGCAGAGCGGCGCCAGGAAGACGAGCGCGTAGACTTCGGCCAGCGGAATGGTGGTGAAGGCATAGACGCTGAGCACGCCCGAGGCGATGCCGGCCCAGGCGCGCGCCTGCACCGCCCAAGGCCGTTTGGTGCGCCAGAAATCACGCCAACGCTCGTCCGCCGGCCGGGTGAAGAAGAGAAAGCAGCCGGCAAACAATATCGAGAAGAAACCGATCTCGAACACCGTGAACTGCCCACCCAGGCTTTTGACAACGGCATCGCTGCCCGAATAGCTTGCATAGGCGATCAGGGCGAGCAGGATTCCGTTCGTCACGTTTTTCCATTTCCGGGGAGAGAAGCGTTGAAAATACTGGCGCTCGGCGCGCATCCTGACGACATCGAGATATTCATGTTCGGTACGATGGCGGCCTATGCGGCGCAAGGCGCAGAACTGACTTTTGCCATAGCCACGGATGGTGCCAGGGGCGGCAAGAGCGATCCCACGGTTCTCGCCCGTGTCCGTCGCGAGGAGGCAACGGCCGCGGCCGCGCTGCTCGGGGCGGCGCCGCGCTTCCTCGACTTTCACGACGGCGGACTGGTGGCGGATGCCGCGCTGATCGGCGCGCTGAAGACGCTGATTGGCGAAATCGGACCGGATCTGGTGATTACCCATGCGCCAAACGACTATCACGCCGACCACCGCGCGCTGTCGGACGCCGTGCGCATCGCGGCCTCGTTCGCCGTACCGGTGCTGCATGCCGACACGATGGGCGGCACCGGATTCTCCCCGACCCACTATGTCGAGATATCAGCCCAGGCCGAGATCAAGGCCAAGGCGATCCGCCTGCACCAGTCGCAGGATCCGGAGCGCTTCGTCGACATCGCCCGGACGCAGAATTTTTTTCGCGCCGGCCAGTGCAACGGCGCGCCGGGATCGCAGGCCGAAGCCTTCCGCTTCGAGCCGATGTTTCCCTTCGCCGACATTCGCGACCTGCTGCCGCCGGCGCCGCCGATCCGGCCGGTGATGGTGAGCACAAAAAGGATCGACTGACCCGGAAGACGGCTGCTCGATCGCGGTGACCATGCCCGACGACGAGACCACCGGCCGACGCGCCGGTGCACACGGCCACATGGGAACGCCCGGGCCGGACCGTTGCTTTTCTTCCCGGAGGGCCACGATGTCGCACCTTTGCGGCCAGGACCGGGCCGGATCAGACGAATTGAGGGAAGACATCGTCGGAAAAAACAGCATAGGCTGTTGCCAGGACGGCAAATCTTCCCGGGGAGGAAATGGATGGCTTCACGCTATCACGAGGTCTATGACGGCTGGAAACGCGACCCGGAAAAGTTCTGGGCGGATGCGGCGAACGCCATCGATTGGTACACGCCTTACGACAAGGTGTTCGATGCGGAAGCCGGCGTTTATGGCCGCTGGTTTACCGGCGCCACCTGCAACACCTGCTACAATGCCCTCGACCGGCATGTCGCCGGCGGGCGTGCCGACCAGATCGCGCTGATCCATGACAGCGCCATCACCGGCACCGTGAAGACATTCACCTATGCCGAGCTCAAACGCGAAGTGGTGGCGCTGACCTCGGTGCTGAAGAACCGCGGCGTCGGCAAGGGTGATCGCGTCATCATCTACATGCCGATGGTGGCGGAAGCGGCCATCGCCATGCTTGCCTGCGCCCGCATCGGCGCCGTGCATTCGGTCGTCTTCGGCGGTTTTGCCTCGCATGAGCTCGCCACCCGCATCGACGACGCCAGGCCGAAGGTGATCATTTCGGCCTCCTGCGGCCTGGAGCCCGGCCGCGTCGTCGCCTACAAGCCGCTGCTCGACAAGGCGATCGAGATATCCCGCCACAAGCCAGACGCCTGCCTGATCCTGCAGCGCGACCAATTGCGCTGCGAGCTCAGGGACAATTACGACATCGACTATGCGGACGCGGTCGCGCGCGAGCGGGCGGCCGGCGCCAATGTCGACTGCGTTCCGGTGCTTGCCACCGACCCGCTCTACATCATCTACACGTCAGGCACGACCGGCCAGCCCAAGGGCATCGTTCGCGACAATGGCGGCCACATGGTGGCGCTCGAATGGACGATGGAAAACGAGTTCGGCGTCAAGCCCGGCGAAGTGTTCTGGGCGGCGTCCGACGTCGGCTGGGTGGTCGGCCATTCCTACATCGTCTACGGGCCGCTGCTGCATGGCTGCACCAGCATCCTGTTCGAAGGCAAGCCGGTCGGCACGCCCGATGCCGGCACCTACTGGCGGGTGATCGCGCAGCATGGCGTGGTCGCCCTGTTCACCGCGCCGACGGCGTTCCGCGCCATCAAGGGGCAGGATCCCAGGGGCGAATTCGTCGCCAGATACGACCTGTCGAAATTCCGAACGCTGTTCCTCGCCGGCGAGCGCGCCGATCCCGAAACCATCAAATGGGCGGAGCAAAAACTGAACGTGCCGGTCATCGACCATTGGTGGCAGACCGAGACCGGCTCGCCAATGACCATCAACCCCGCAGGCCTTGGCCTGCTGCCGGTAAAATACGGCTCACCCGGCGTGCCGATGCCCGGCTACGACATCCGCGTGCTCGACGATGCCGGCCACGAGGTGCCGCGCGGCACGCTCGGCAATGTCGTGGTCAAGCTGCCGCTGCCGGCGGGCTGCCTGCCGACGCTGTGGAACGCCGACGCCCGTTTCCGCCAAGCCTATCTCGACGAGTTCCCCGGCTTCTACAAGACCGCCGATGCCGGCATGATCGACGATGACGGCTACCTCTACGTGATGGCCCGCACCGACGACATCATCAATGTCGCTGGCCACCGGCTGTCGACCGGCGCCATGGAAGAGGTGCTGGCAACGCATCCCGATGTCGCGGAATGCGCCGTTGTCGGCATCGCCGATTCGATGAAGGGCCAGGTTCCGCTCGGCTTCGTCGTGCTCAACGCTGGTGTCTCGCGCGAGATCGGCCTCATCGAGAGCGAAGTGGTGGGGCTGGTGCGCGAGCGCATCGGCCCGGTCGCCGCCTTCAGGACGGTGGTGACGATCAAGCGGCTGCCGAAGACGCGGTCGGGAAAGATCCTGCGCGGGACCATGCAGAAGATCGCAGACAAGGAAGATTGGACCATGCCGGCGACGATCGACGACCCGGCCATCCTCGACGAGATCACGGCCGTGCTGAAGGAGCGCGGCATCGGGGTCTAGATGATCGGGCGCAGCAGACACGATCCTTCCGTTTATTGAGCGGTCGGCGCCGCCCCCCATCCGCCTGCCCGCACCTTCTCCCCATGAAGGACGGTAGCGACGTACTCCAGTGCCGACTTCCCCCACTCCCCGTCGTTCGCGGGTGAAGGTCGGCGCCAACTGTCACATCTGGCCAATCTTTTGTTGTGCAATGCAACAACAGACTCTAGGGTTTGGCTTGGGGGGCCATTCCAAAGGCACGGCATGGCTCAGCACAAGGCGACATTCGGCGGCGTCGACATATTGCGTTTCCTGGCCGCCGTCATGGTGATGTTCTATCACTATGGCTTCTGGGTATGGGCATTCCCTGACGGGGTTTCGGCGCGCGCGACCGGCGGCATCCCGCCCCATCCCGAAATGGCCTTCGTCGGCTCCGGCTGGGTCGGCGTGCAGATATTCTTCGTCATCAGCGGTTTCGTCATCGCCTTCAGCGCCGAGAATTCGACGCCGCTGCGGTTTTTCGAGGCAAGGGTGAAAAGGCTGGCGCCGGCGGTCTGGATCTGCGCGCCGGTGACCGCGGCGGTGCTGCTGCTCACCGGTCTGAGCTGGCCGACCGATGCCGTGATCAGGCTCGTTCGCACCGGCCTGTTCGCGCCCTACGGCCCTTGGGTGGACAGCGTCTACTGGACGCTCGGCATCGAGATCGCCTTCTACGCTGTCGTCTGGATCCTGTTGCGGCTTGGCCGCTTCCACCTGATGGAGACGGTGGCAGTCGTGATCGGCCTCGTCAGCACGCTGTTCTGGTGCCTCTATTATCCGCTCGGCTGGTCCGACCTCGCCGAGACACGCTGGCTGCAGCTCGTCCTGGTGCACCATGGCTCTTTTTTCGCCGTCGGCGTGCTCATCTGGCTGATGCGGTTCAAGGCGGTGACGGCCTCGCGCCTAGCCTTCTGCCTGCTGTTCCTGGGCGGGGGCGTGCTGCAAATCGCCAGCTCGGTCGACGTCCACAGCATCAAGGTCGGTGCCGCGATGCCCTATGCGCCGCCGATCCTTGTCTTCCTGGTCGCCATCGCCCTGATGGTGTGGTCGCTGCGGCTCGACCTCAGCTGGAGCGGCTGGCGCCGGATCGGCTTGATGACCTACCCGCTCTATCTGATCCACGACGTCATCGGCGCGGCGGTGCTCGGCGCGATGGTCCGCGCCGGGCTGCCTTATCTGTTGTCCATGGCAACGGTCGGAGCGACCATGATCGCGGCAAGCTGGCTGGTGGCGACCGAAGCCGAACCGCGCATCCGGCTGCTGCTCGACCACACGGTGTTCCGCTACCGGCTCAGGGCCGCGTAGTCGCGATCTTGTTGACCAATGAGGATTGACCAACGGGCACCTCGGTGCCTTCCTCGCAGGAGCGCACTGTCCAGCCGCAGGGTTCCGAGGCCTGGATAGGGAGTCGCGGCCCTGTACAAAGCTAGGGACCAATCGATGCGGATCGTCAGGATAGCCGAACTGGAAATCGATCCTGACCAGATCGACAGCTACAAGGCCCTGATTGCCGAAGAGATCGAGGCCTCCGTGCGAAAAGAGCCGGGCGTGCTTTTCCTTCATGCCGTGTCGGAAAAAGGTGCGCCTGAAAAGGTGCGCGTGATCGAATGCTACGCCGATCAGACGGCGTACGAAGCCCATCTGACCACACCGCATTTTCTCAAGTACAAGACGCAAACGGCGAACATGGTGCGGTCGCTTCGGCTTATCGAAACCGACCCGATCGCGCTGTCTGCGAAACCCGGTCAGAACTCAAACTGACCAGGGCTTGGACCGACACCGCCGTCCATCCAGAGCGGACGATCGACCTGCCGTCGAAATCGCTGGCAAGCGAAATAGACTGATCTGCTCTGGGGCCGACCTGCTTCCAATCCATGTCGCCAACCTCAAAGCGCGTCGATTCTGCGCAATACAATATTGCTCCGGATGTCATTTCATAGACATCGCCAATCAGCCAAAGAAACCGGGCGTCACGGGCTAGCATGGGTCTTTGGATCGGGCGCGGCTGCTTGAATCCGCCAAGCAGTACGGAAGCTACCTCGTTATAAATTCGACCCTTGAAGATGCCCGTACTTGTTTCGCCGGCTTGTTCGCTTTACGAACGGCAATGACCCTCATCTCTCGCATTGCCGCCATTGCTTTGCTCGCCGTCATTGTCTTCGCGACGCTGTCGCCAATCCAGATGCGGCCCCACCTGGGTGACCCAGATTTCGAACGCGCCCTCGCCTACGTTCTGTTCGGCGTGGCAATGGGGCTCGGCTTTCCAAACCGCTTGGCTGGAACTGTCACTATAGTTGTCGTCGTAGCCACTGTGCTGGAGCTGATGCAGCTCCTCGAACCCGGTCGGCATGCGCGCCTTTCGGACGGCTCACTGAAGGCTTTGGCAGGCATCCTCGGAATAGTTGTCGTCCATCTCAGTCTTTTGGTGGCGAGCCGCTATTGGCCGCGTAAGCTGACATTGCCTGCCGGATGATGCCCGGGTTTAGACTCCCATTGTAGCCCGCCGCGGCCACATAGGCGATGACCTGCCTCGTCACTCAGGCACGGAAATCGCCACGGTTGAACTCAGACCGTTGTCTTGCTGCGCACTTCGGTCTTGTCGAGATAATAGCTCGAGTACTGGCCGAAGAATTTTTCGGACGCTCCGAACGAGCCGTATTTGGCGAGCTTCTTGAGATCGACCTTGTTCAGCACCGCGCCGACGATCTTGTTGGCGACATAGGGTTCGGATTCGAGCATCGACCTCACCATCGCGCGCGGCGTGCGGCCCCATTCGGTGACCAGCACGAAGCCGTCGACAAGCGGCGCGAAGGCCTTGGCGTCGACCACCGGCCCCAGCGGCGGCAGATCGACGACGATGTATTCGAAGGTCTCCTTGGCGTTGTCGATGAAGCGCCGCATGCCGGCCGAGGAGAGAAGCTCGCTGGTATGCGAGAAATTGCCGCGCAGCACCGCCGGAATGATCGCCAGCTTCGTCTGCCGGTCGATCTTGCCGACCGACTGCCAGGTCTGGCCGCTCACCACCGCTTCCATCAGTCCCTGCTCGGCCTCCATGCCGAGGCTGCGGCTCAAGCCCGGATTGCGCAGGTCGCCGTCGATCAGCAGCGTCCTGGCGCCGTTGGCGGCGAGCAGTCCGGCCAGATTGGCCGCGACCGTCGACTTGCCTTCGCCGGGAAGGACCGAGATGACGCCGATGACGCGGCTGCCCTGCCCTTCCATGACGACGTCGAAGGCGATCTTTGCGCTGCGCAGCGTCTCGGAGAACATCGACGCCGGAGCATCGACGCTGACGCGCATGCGCGCGCGCTTTTCGGCCGCGGCCGGCGATTTGGCGGTTTTGAGATCCGGGTCGGCCGGCTTTTCCTCCCTGGCGGTCTTGCCGCCGATGACAGGCAGATAACCGAGGAATTTGAGGCCGACGCGGTCGCGGACATCCTCGCCGGTCCTGAAGAAACGCTCGTTGAATTCGTTCAGGCCGCCGAGCCCGGCACCCATCAACGTGCCCAGCACAAGCGAGAGCGCCAGCACAACCACCGTGCGCGGGCTGGAGGCGCTGAGCGGCGTCGATGCATCCGAGATGATGCGGATCTTGCCGACCGGGAAGGATTGCTGCTGGGCGGCTTCCTCGTAGCGGCCGAGGAATGTCTGGTAGAGCGTGGAGAGCGCCGTCGCCTTCTGGTCGAGTTCACGCAGCTTGACCTGCGACTGGTTGTCGATGGCGCTCTTGCCTTGCGCCGCGGCGACATTGGCCCTGAGCGCGGTCTCGCGCGCCAGCGCCACTTCATATTCGTTGCGATAGCTTTCGGTCAGCTGCTTCAGCTCGCCGAATATCTGCGCCGATATGTCGGCCTTCTCCTTGGCGAGCGCCACCGCCTGCGGATGCTGCGGCCCAAAATTGGCCTCGACATCCTGCTGCCGCTTGGCGACGGCGAGATAGCGCGTCTTGAGCGCCGCGATGACCGAGCTGCTCGGCTGGTCGCTCGATATGGCGGCATCCTTGAAGGCGTTCTCCGAACCGCTTTCAACGATGGACTTGTATTGCTGGTAGCGGGCGCTGGCCCGGGCCGTATCGGCCTGCGCCACGATAAGCTGGGCGTTGAGGTCGGCAAGCTGCTTGGCGCTCATCAGCTGGCCGTCGCTGTTGGCGGACAGGCCGTGCTCGGCCCTGAATTTCTCGACCGCGAGCGATGCCGCCTGCGAGCTTTCGCGCAGTTCCGTCAGCCGGCCCTGCAGCCAGACCGCGGCGCGCTCGGTGGCATCGAAGGAGGCGTCGAGCTGGTCGGCGAGATAGGCATCGGCATAGGCCTTGGTGATCGCGGTCGCCAGTGCCGGGTCCGTCGCCTGGTAGCCGAGCGCGATGACATAGCTTCGCCCGACGCGCTCCGCCTGCACCTCGTTCTGCAATTTGAGGATCGCGTAGTCGCGACGTGAGGTCGCGATCAGCGCATCGCGGGTGGCGGGGTCGAGCTTGGTGACGTCGCCGACGCCCGGCATGGGAGGACTGGGGCGAACATACTGGATCAGGCCGCGGATCAGGCCGATGCCCTGGGCGAGCGCCGACTGGGGCGGGTTCATGAACGCGTCGTTGCGGTCGAGCTTCAGCTTGTCGACGACCACGGCGGCAAGCCTCGTCGAGGTCAGGATTTCGATCTGGCTCAGGATGGCCGAATCGGTCTGCATGGTCGTCGACGCCGCCGAAATGTCGTCGACGATCTTGTTCAGCCCCTCATCGATCAGCACACTCGAGACCGACTGGTATTTGGGCGGCGTGGTCTGCAGATAGAGCAGGCCCAGGACAAGACCAATGACCGCGCCCAGGACAACCACCTTGGCCTGCCGCGCTGCCATGCCAAGCAGCCGCTCGACATCGATGAAGTCTTCGCCGTCTCCTGCTTCCGAATTCGGCAATGGCATCCTCTTGTCGAGAGGAAAGTTGGCATAGTTCATCTTCGGTCCAATTCCAGAGCCCGTCCATCCCAATCATCGGGATGGGCTCTATCTCACTGTTTGAACATGATCTTTTCCGAAAACCGCCTTGCGCTTTCCGGGATCATGCCTTGGCTCCCAGGCACTTCGAAGATCGGGAGCATTGCCAAAAAGCAACGCAAGTTCCATGCCGGACGCCACAGGGCCTTCCGCGCATCGCACCGTCAGCCGTCCGACAATGCTCCCGAAACATGGGCATTATGCGGCTTCTTCCTGTCGTTCATGCGACCGGACGAACTCCTGGAGCATCTCGAAAACCGGACCCTTCATGTCGTCGCGCGCCAAGGCGAAGGCGATGTTGGCCTGGATAAAGCCCTCCTTCGAGCCGCAGTCGAACATGCGGCCCTTGAAAGGCTGGGCAAAGAAGGACTGCTCCTGCGCCAGGCGGACCATGGCGTCGGTCAACTGGATCTCATTGCCCGCGCCGCGCTGCTGGTTGCCGAGCAGGGCGAAGATCTCGGGCTGCAGGATATAGCGGCCGTTGATGTAGAAGTTCGACGGCGCATTGGCCGGCGCCGGCTTTTCGACCATCGCCGTCACCTCGAAACCGCCGCCAATGTCGGCGCCGCGGCCGACAATGCCGTATTTGTTGGTCTCGGTCGGGTCACAGCGCTCGACCGCAATGACGTTGCCGCCGGTCTCGGCATAGAGGTCGGCGACCTCGGCCAGGCAGCCGCGGCCGCCGAACGAGACCATGTCAGGCAAAAGCAGGGCGAAGGGCTCGTTGCCGATGACCTCGCGCGCGCACCAGACGGCGTGGCCAAGGCCTTGCGGGGATTGCTGGCGGATGAAGCTGGTGGCGCCGGCCACCGGCAGCAGGCTTTCCAGCGACTGCAATTGCGCCTTCTTGCCGCTCTGCTCCAGTGTTCCGATCAATTCCGGATGCAGGTCGAAATAATCCTCGATAACCGCCTTGTTGCGGCCGGTCACGAACACGATGTGCTCGATGCCGGCCTCGAAGGCCTCATCGACGGCGTATTGCACGACGGGCCGGTCGACGACGGGAAGCATTTCCTTCGGCATCGACTTGGTCGCCGGCAGGAACCGCGTTCCAAGCCCCGCCACCGGTATCACGGCCTTCCTGATTTTCTTCATCGCAAATTCCTTCTGAGGAGATCGACTTCAGTCCATTCGCAGGCCAGGAAAAATCCCTCCATGTGCCTGCATCTTCACCTCCCCGCCCCTACGGCAAATTGTGCCGCTACTCGTCGCAACCGCACGGCGATCGGCATGCCCATATGCCTGACCGCCGCCGGGTCGCTGAGCGCCGTCCGGATCGCCTTGAGCGGGGACCGCGCCTTGATGTGCTGGACCATCGACAGGAACGAGGCTGCCTTGCGCAGGCTGCGGCTGCGCCGGGCGAAGGCCGCTTGCGCGGCCGCGTCCATCTGATGGCTTTGAGCGAAAATTGCATCGGCCTTGCGCATCGCCTCGACATGATGAGGCTCGAGCACGCGCGAAATGGAGCCGCTGCGGATGTGATAGGCATAGCCGATGTCAGGCTCGACCACGCACCTGCCGCCCTTGGCCAGGGCGTTGGCCAGGAATATGTAATCCTCGCCGATGATCAGGTCCTCGTCGTAGCGAAGTCCGTTTTCTTCCAGGAAGCGGCGCTCGAAGATCGGCTTGAGATAGCCGAGATTGAACTTCGATTCGAAGACGACGTTGCCGGCGATATAGCTGGCCAGCGAGATCTCGCCCAATTCCTCCAGATAGCGCGTCGGGAACATCGCATCCTCGATCACGCCGTCCTCGCGGACGACCTGGAGGTTGTCGACGGCGATTTGCGCGCCCGCCCTTTCGGCCCGCGCGATCATGGCGGCGATGCGGCCGGGATAGACCGCATCGTCGGAATCGAGGACCGCGACCCAGCGGCCGCGGGCAGCCTCGAGGCCGGCGTTCCTGGCGCCGCCGGGGCCCCTGTTCTGCGCGAGCGCCACGACGCGCACGATGTCCTGCGGATAGGCCCTTGCCACGTCGAGCGTGGCGTCGCGCGACTTGTCGTCGACGACGACGACCTCGACGCTGACACCCTTCTGCGCGATGGCGCTGGCGATCGCCCGGTCGAGGGTCGCCTCGGCGTTGTAGGCTGCAATGACGAAGGAAACGTCCGGGACGAAGCTGACGTCAGGCTGCACGCTTGCCTCCTTCCTGTGGCGAGGGCTGGCCGTAGAGACGAATCTCGCGGATGCCGACAAGGCCGCTGACGACGCCGACATGCATAATGCCGCGCAGCACGCTGCGGTTCCGCCGCACGGGGCTGGCAAGGAAGGGAAACGCCGCGGCGAAGCAATAGGCTGCCTTTGCCGAGGCAATGGCGACCTGTTTGAGCAGGCCAATGCCGCTCGCATTGCGCCCCAGGAGATGGCCATGCGTCTGCCCGACGCGGAAGCGGCGGCGGCCAAGCCAGTCGAACGCGGCCCTGGTCCGTGGCACGACCTCGTCCACCCAAGCCTCCGGAGAAAACGCGATCGTGCCGCCTGTCTTGTGCATCTGGTCGAAGAATTCGGTGTCCTCGCCGCCGGTCTGGCCACGCGCCAGGCTGAAGCGGCGCCCGCGCAGGCTGTCCGACCCCATGTCGAGCAGCACGTTGCAGGTGTAGCCGGTGCGGATCTCGCCGCGCACCCAGACCGGCAAGGTCGAATGGAAGTCGCCACGCCGCATCCAGTCCGGCGCATCGGCCCCATAGCGCGCCTTGACCGGGCCCAGCACGGCGGCGGCGCGACTTGCCTGGGCTGTTGCGACGAGCTCGGCAAGCCAGCGCGGCGAAGCCGTCTCGTCGTCATCGATGAAGGCGACGAAATCCGACGTGCTGGCGTCAAAACAGGCATTGCGGGCGATCGAGATGTTGCGCGCCGGGCAGTGGTGATAGCTGATCGGCAGCGTCAGTTCCCGCGCCAGGGCCGTCACCAGATCCCTGGCGCTCGGCGTGTCGTCATTGTCGGCGACGATGACCCGGACATCGAAACCGGCCGGCCTGTCCATGGCATCGAGCGAGCGCAGCGTGTCGGCCAGTTCCGGCCGGCGGAACGTGCACACGCCGATGTCGATGCGGCGGTTCTTGCCTGTAACCGCCATCACGCGACCCCGCGTCGTGCACCGAGACCGAGAAGCTGCAGCCAGAAACCGACGGACCAGCCGAAATGCATGACCATCGCCGAGACGCCGGCAAGCGCGATCTCGGCATTGCGCTGGCTTATCGCCGTCCACAGGCCATAGCCGAGGCACACCGTCGCCCAGATCAAAAACGGCACCGCCGCCAGCCAGTGCACGAAGGAAAAGGCTGCGAGCACCACCACCGGGAACACCAGCAGCGGCACCATCTGCCGGACCTTCGGGATGACGCGGTGCTTCAGGACATTCTTGGCGCGTCCGCGGCCGTAGCCGAGATACTGGAAATAGAGGCCGCTGAGCGACGCGCGCGGATAGTAGACCATCTGCGTCCTGCCGCTCATCCAGATCCTGTAGCCGGCCTGTCTCAGCCGGTAGTCGAGCTCGGCGTCCTCATTATGGCTGAACGTCTCGTCATAGCCGCCGACGGCCTGGAAGGCAGAAATCCGCATCAGCGCGTGATGGCCGTGATCGACCCATTCTCCGGCGGACAGATGCCTGTGCTTGGAACCGCCGGTGCCGAGCTTTGAATTCTGTGCCGCCGCGGCCGCCTTCTGCACGGTGCCGCTGCCGCTGGTCAGCATCGAGACCACGACCGAATCGGCGCCCGTGGCCAGCGCTTCCTCGACCAGCCGGTCGCAATAGTCGGCGGGGTAGCCGCCATGGGCATCGATGCGGATCAGATATTCGGCACCATCGCTGAATCTGGCGACGGCAAGATTGATCGCCGCGCTCTGGATGCGCTTTTCATTGTGGAGCAGGATGATGCGGGAATCCTCTTTCGCGCGCTCGCCGACAATGGCCGGGGTGCCATCGGTGCTGCCGCCATCGGCAACGACGATCCTGGCGCCGAGCCTCGCCGCCGCGGGGCTGAGCTGGTCGAGCAGCACACCGATATGGGCTGCCTCGTTGAGGCAGGGAATCACGATCAGGCTGGAGGGGAGCGCTTGCATCATCGGGCGATCTCCATCCTAGGCCAAAGCCTCGGCCGCGAAGGGTTGGCGCATGGCGGCCAGGCTGCGAAGCTTGTCGACCAGCGCCCGGCAATCGCTGCGATCATAGCTCCATATCCTGGGGTTGCGCGACAGAACGCGCGCCTTCAACGTGCTGAAGCGGCGCTCCTCCATCTTGCCGATGGCGGCTTCGAGCGCGTCGGGTGAGGCTTCGGGCAACAGAATGCCGATGCCTTGCCGACCGAGGAACCGCCCGGTTTCCGTGTTGGCCATCGAGATCGGCACCGCGCCGAAACGGCAGCCTTCATAGAGTCGGTTGGGCAGCAGCCATTCGGAATTCTGGCCCGCCTCGAAGAAATCGATCGCCCAGGAGAAATGCACGTCCCGGTAGATCGCCGCCATGTCCTCCGGGTTGCGGTAGGGTCCGCGAAACGAAAGCCAGGGCTCGGCCTCTACGAAGGCGTGGAAATCCGGGAATTCGGTCAACGCCGGGCGGCCGCGCAGCACGATCTCGAACCGGCCGTCGGCGCGGCGCGAGAAATCGGCCAGGAGTTCGAGCGAGCGGCGGCAGCGCAATGCCCCGAACCAGCCGATGCGCCAGGGCGGCGCGACAGGCGCCTCGGCCATCTCATGCTCGGCCGGCAGGATCGCCGCTGCCTCGAAATATTTGTTTTCGACCAGTTCGACCGGCGCCGTCACCTGGCCGTACGGCTCGAAATAATTGGCGGTGAATGCGGGCGAGCTGGTCACCAGCAGCCTTACGTCCCTGGCAAGGTAACGTTCCGTGGCACGCAGCGCCTTGCCGACCGCATCGCTGCGAAGCATCAGGCGATGGATGTCGAGGCATTCATAGACGATCGGCACCGCGGCGCCGAATGCCGTGTTGGCGCGGCGGGCGAGCGCCAGCATTTCCAGGTTGCGCGCGATGATGAGATCGGGCCTCGGCATGCCGCGGAGCCTGGTGCCGATCGAAACCGCCGCCTTGGCGACTGCCGTCAGGCGCTGGGCGAATCGCCCGTCACGCGTCGCGCCGAGATCCAGCGGCCGCAAACCCTCGACGTCGGCAATGCGATTTGCCGTGCGGCGGAAGCCTGCGAGCGTGACCTGGGCGCCACCTGCCCTGAGCATTGTAATCCGCCGGCGTACTGCCGGGTCGGAAACGTCATGCACAAGGTACAAGACATTCAGCATGAAAACTCGACCGCTGTTGGCCCACCCACGGCGAACCTAGTACAGGTCTTGCTGCATCGCAACATTTTTGGTGCAGCGTAGCAAAATCCACGTTTTTTGTTGCACTGCAAAATAAATGCCGTAATTTGGCCGCGGCGGCGGTTGCAGGGTTCCTGGTCGGAACCTGCACAAGAATCAGGAATCCTGAATTTGGAAGCCAATCCATTCGATCCGCCAGAAGGCTCACTGCGCAAATCGGTCGGGCGTGGCGCGGTCGTGACGGCCTTGTCGCAGTCCGTGCGGGTCGCCACGCAGATCATTTCCGTCATCGTGCTGTCGCGTCTCCTGTTGCCGCAGGATTTCGGCGTCGTGGCGATGTGCGCGCCGGTGCTGGCCTTCATCGCGCTGTTCCAGGATTTCGGCCTCACCCAGGCGACCATCCAGAAATCGGGCATACGGCACGACGAGGTGAACTACCTGTTCTGGATCAACGTCGCCGTCAGCGCCATCCTGGCCTGCGTGCTTGCCGGCGCGGCACCGCTGGTCGCCGCCTTCTACGGCGAACCGCGTGTGGCTGGCCTGGTGGCGGCGCTGGGCCTGCAGATCATGGCCTACGGCCTCGGTGCGCAGCATCTGGCGCTCCTGACGCGCCGCATGCAGTTCGGCCGCCTGGCCATCATCGATGTCGCAGGCGCCGTGGCTGGTCTTGCCGTGTCGATCGCCTGGACATTCGTCGACCGCTCCTACTGGGCACTTTTCGCCGGCACCTTGACCGGAGCCGTGCTGCCGACGCTGTGCTACTGGGCCAGTTCGCGCTGGCGGCCCAGCCTGCCGCGCAAGGTCGCCGGGATCAGCGAGCTGATCAATTTCGGCGCCGGCATAACCGGCTTCAACTTCGCCAATTTCTTCGCCCGCAATCTCGACAACGTGCTGATCGGAAAATACTGGGGCGAGGCGCAGCTCGGCCTCTATGACCGTGCCTACAAGCTGCTCCTGTTCCCGCTGAGCCAGATCACGAACCCGCTTTCGAAGGTGATGGTGCCGGCTCTTTCCAGGCTGAAGGACGAGCCCGACCGCTACCGCAGCGCCTATCTTCGCGTCATGCCGCTGATCCTGCTGGTGGCGCTTCCCGGCGTCGCTTTCGCCACCGCCATGTCGGACATACTCATCCCCTTCGTGCTCGGCGAGCAATGGCGCGCGAGCGCCTCGATTTTCCTGGCGCTTGGCTTCGCCGGGCTGCTGCAGCCGCTCAACAATCCGGCCGGATGGCTGTTCGTCAGCCAAGGCCGTTCCGGCGACTTCATGCGCTGGGGCATCATCACGGCGGTGACGTCGGTGCTCGCTTTCGTGCTGGGCCTGCCTTATGGCGCGCTCGGCGTGGCGATCGCCTATGCCGTCAGCGAATATCTGCGCACGCCTTTCCTGTGGCTCTATGTCGGCAGGAGCGGGCCGCTGCGGGCAAGCCACGTGCTTCGCGCGGCGACGCCGTTCGTGCTCGGCGCGCATGTGGCGCTGGCGGTGGTCTGGTTGGTCAAGCCGCTGCTGCCGCAGCAGCATGTCATTGCCTTGGCCAGCGGCGCGATCCTTGCCTATCTCATCACCATCGTCATCGCGCTGGCCTTCGCAGCCGGCCGTGAAGCCTTGCGCGAGGCCTTGAAAATGCTGCCGGCAAGGCCGCCGGCGGCAGCACCGCGCGAGGCGCAATAATTTTGGCGCTTTCGACCCTTACCGTTCACCCGAGCATCAGGCCTGATCCATGCATTACCGATCGATCTCAGACATGAACGACGCGATCGTGAGCAACCTTCACCGGTTGCCGCGCGACATCGACCTGGTGGTCGGCGTCCCCAGAAGCGGGGTGCTGGCAGCGACGCTGGTCAGTCTCGCGGCGAACATACCGATGACCGACCTGGACTCCTTCCTCGAGGGTCGCGTCTACACATCGGGCATCACCAAGCGCCGTGCGGTGCTCGACCGCAAGGTCGCGGAAATGCGCAAGGTGCTGGTGATCGACGACAGCGTCTCCGGCGGCAACGCCATGCGCGACGCCCGCGCCCGCATAGAGGGTGCCGGCATCGAGGCAGACTACACCTTTGCCGCCGTGTTCGGGCTTGAGCCGCAGCATGCCGAGACCGATGTCGTCTTCGAGGTCGTGCCGCATCCGCGCATGTTCCAGTGGAACTTCATGCATCACAAATTCCTGGCGCAATGCTGCGTCGACATAGACGGGGTGCTGTGCCTCGATCCGACCGAGGCGGAAAACGACGACGGTCCGGCCTACGAGAAATTCCTCAGCGAAGCGCGGCCGCTCCATACCGCGACCCGCAAGATCGGCTGGCTGGTGACCAGCCGGCTGGAGAAATACCGCGCGCTGACCGAGGCCTGGCTGGCCAAGCACGAGATCAAGTACGATCATCTGATCATGCTCGACCTGCCGAGCAAGGCGGAGCGTCAGCGGCTTGGCGCGCATGGCAGTTTCAAGGCCGAATTCTACCGAAAATCCGATGCCATCCTGTTCATCGAGAGCGAGCACGAGCAGGCGCTGAGGATCACCGAGCTGTCGGGCAAACCGGTGCTGTGCGTCGAAACGCACATGGTCAGCTTTCCCAACGCGCTGTCGCTCCCGGCGCTCGGCCAGGCGGCGCGCAACCTGCCGGCCAGGTTGCGACAGGCCAAGTCACAGGAAGGGCGCAAGGGCGCCGCCAAGGCCCTTGCCCGCGCCCTGCTCGGCGCCCGCGGCTACGAGACGCTGAAAAGCCGGGTCAAGCGCCTGGCCTGATCCGCCAAGGCTGCGAATCCAGATTAACGGGTTCCTTCGGAGTGTTCGCCGGCGCGCCGGTCGAGAAGCATCAAACGAAAAACCCGCCTGTGCGGCGGGTTTCCGGCGCAACTCAGCACCATGACCAAAAATATACCATAGCTGCCTTCACCCTGTCAAGAAAAAATTCCTATTCCAGGGCTGCCGGGTCCGGTGCCAGCCTGAGCCTTGGCTACGCCGCCTGTCGCGAACGCTGCTGCGTGGCCTTGTCCAGTATGGAAAAGAAGGTGAGGAACTGGCGGTCAGGATCGAGCTCCGGACGCTCGGAGAAGCTGCGCGCCGTGGCCGAGAGCCGGTCATATTCCTGGCGGTCGTTCCACAGCAGCCTGACAGCCGCGACCCAGTCGGCGAGCGGAGCTTCGTAATCGAGCACCACGCCGCCCGGTCCGACCGCTTCGGGCAGGCCGCCGCGCCGCGAGCCAATGACGGGAATGCCGCTGCAATGGGCTTCCGAGGCCACACGGCCCCAGGCCTCTTCCCATTTGCTGGGCGCCAGCAGGATCCTGGTGCGGCCATAGACGGTCTTCATGTCGCCGGTGCGGTTCTCCAGCCTGATGTTGGAGAACGGGGCGATGGTCTGCTCGATGCGGGCGCGATGATCGTCGGCGAGCTTCCAGCTCTCCACGAACAGGAACGGAATCTCGGGGCAGGCGCCGGCGATGCGCACGGCGAGCTCGAAGCCTTTCTCCTCGTACGGATTGATCAAGGTGACGAACTGGCCCGTGGTCGGCGTGCTGTAGAGGGCGGCATTGATGGTCGGCGGCAGCACCGCCGCATCGATGCCGAACTTCTGTTTGTAGGCGCGCGCGGTGAATTGCGAATTGGCGATGTAGAGCGCCGAATGCAGCTCGCGCAGATCGCCGCCCAGCTCATGGAACTCGACGTTCCTGAGATAGACGACCAGCGGCACGCCTTCGGCCTGCAGCGCCTTGCCCACCGGAACCGACTTGTGGCATTGGACGACGGCCACGTCCGGCTTCAATCTGCGGACGGCAAAGTCGGCCGCCTTCCAGGGAAACCAAGCCCGCACCACCGGATAGCCGGGAAAACTGTCGATGACCGCCGGCTGACGCAGCAGCTTCATCTTGGCGCGCGCCTTGAAGCCGAAGACACCGTCGCCGAACAGGGCGGCCAGTACGGCCGCCTCATGGCCGTGCTCGATCAACTGTTCCGCCAGATGATGGGTGCTCGACTGGACGCCGCCGCTGAATTCGGGCGTGTATCCGTTTCCGCCTGCAAAAAGAACTTTCATGGTCCTGGCTCCTGGTTCTTTCGCGTTTCGTTCAATGTGGCCCGAGAGCTTGCTCCGGCACCGCCTCAGGCACTCTGTTGCTCGAGATTGGCGAACGGATTGGTGCATGGCTGCCATCCGGTGAACCGTATCGGATCGCCCGGCGAACTGCGCCAGGCGTAGTCGGTCAGCATGTGGAGTTCGGCGATCAGCCAGCGGTCGAAATGCAGGAGGTCCTGCTTCTTCTGCTCCGGCAGCAGAGCGCGGGCTTTGCCCAGCCTTGTCTCCTCGAGCAAGGTGACGGCGTCGCTGAGTTTCTTGCTCGGGAATATCCATGGGTTCCTGTCGCGGAACGCCAGGACGAACTGCTGCAAATGCTCGATGCGCATGTTGAGCTTGCCGAAATATTTCTCGAGCGTGACGCGCACCAGATCCTCATCCGAAAACGAGGACACTGCCGCGTAGGCAATGCCCGTCGATACCACCCCGCCCGCCATGACGGCCAGTGCGGAGCGTCGCGAGATCTCTATCATCTGGTTTGCTCCTCTCACGCCATCCGGCTCGCCGCCCGCAGGGACAGCGCTGCCGCGGTCAGGCTCGGATTGGCGCATGAACAGCTCGGATATGTGCTGGTGCCGACCACGACCAGGTTCCTGAGCTGGTGATGAATCATGCCGCTGTCGACCACCGAATCGGCCGGGCCCGTTCCCATCCGGAGCGTACCCTGGACATGCGATTCGGTTGGCCGGATGCCGCGATCGAAAAGCTGTTCGACCGGTAGCGGGGCGAGCAGCCCGGGCAGTTTCTCCAGCGCCCGCGCCATGCCCTTGACCGCGTAGTCCGACGGCGCCTTGAAGCTGACGAAGGCGTTGTCGTTCTCGTCGAGCGTGACGAAATTTTCATGGTCGAGCAGGTTCTCGGTCACCACGACAAGGGGCAGCGCCTGGCGCAGCCGCCCTTTCTCGGCGCGCATGCCGTGTTGCCAGCGGTTCTCGAAATAGACCAGCGCCGCGGCGTGCTCGGACCGGTGCGGACCGTCATAGAGACCGAAATTCAAGCCGGTGGTGATGGTGCTGCCGTCGAAATTGTCGACACCGTCGAGATAGACCTCGAAATTCCAGCCATAGGATTCATGCAGGCCGCGGCCGACGAATTCACCTCCCAGGCCGGAGCGCAGCATGATCGCCGCGCTCTGGATGGCATTGGCGCCGAGAATGAAGAGGTCGCCGCTGACCTGATATTCCTTGCCGCCATGGACGAAGGTGACCGAGCGGACCGTCCCGCCGACATGATCGAGCCTGCGCACTTCCGAACCGAGGCAGACCGACACGTCGGGATGCTCGAAGACATGCATCAGGCCATTGTTGGCGGTGAACTTGGCGTCGACCGGGCATAGCCAGCATCTGAGGTTGGCGCAGCACGAGGTGCGCTGCGCGGTCGGCACGCGGGCGCGCGCGGTGGGCATAACGAAATGCTGGCCTGGCTGCGCCGCCTTCATCATCCGGTCGGGCGTCGACATGCGGTGCGGCGGCTGCGGAAAGGGCTTCGAGCGCGGCAGCATCGCCGCCATGTCGGGATCGCCCGAGATCGACATGATGTCTTCGGCGTCGCAATAGAACGGCTCGACGTCGTCATAGCTGATCGGCCAGTCATTGCCGATGCCGTAGGTGCTTTTCAGCCTGAAATCGTTGGGATGGAACCTCGGCGTCTGCGCGAACCAGCAGTTGGTGCCGCCGCCCAGCCCGATCGTGTAGTTCCAGGGCTTGTCGGAATTGGTCTTGTAGGTCGACTCGTCCTCGATGTCGGTGTTGACGTTCTGCTTGAGCTGCCATTCATGCGTGTTGTGCCGGCCCCATTCCAGGAGCAGGATGCGCGCCTTACGCCGCTTCGTGAATTCGTGCAGGAAGAAGGCCGAACCGAAACCGGAACCGATCGCGACAACGTCGAAGTGGTCCTTGGTGATCTGCTCCGGCTTTACGTCCAGCACCATCAGCCGCAACTCCTTTCCGGGTCTTGTGCGTTCGTCATGGCAAGCACACCGGCCGGCCGCGGCGATCCCACATTGGATTGCCCAAGCCCGGTCTCATGCCGCCATCCTGCCGATCGAGTGATATTCGATGCCGTGGCGGGCGATGACCTTGGGATCATAGAGGTTGCGGCCGTCGAAGATGATCGGCGTGGTCAGCGCGTCCTTCAGCGCGTCGAAGGAAGGCGCACGAAAACTCTTCCACTCGGTGGCGATCAGCAGCGCATCGGCGCCGCGCAGCGCCGCTTCCTTGGTGCCGCACAGAAGCAGGTCGTCGCGCAGCCCATAGATGGCTTGGCATTCCTGCATCGCCTCGGGATCATAGGCCTGCACGGTGGCGCCGACGTTCCAGAGTGCCTCCATCAGCGTGCGGGCGGGCGCCTCGCGCATGTCGTCGGTGTTGGGTTTGAAAGCCAGGCCCCAGAGCGCGAAGGTCTTGCCCTTGAGGTTGCCCTTGAAATAGCGGTTCACCTTGTCGAACAGCACGGATTTCTGCTCGTTGTTGCGCTCCTCGACGGCGCGCAGCAGCTTGGCGTCGAACTTGACGCCTTCGGCGGTCTTGATGAGGGCGCGCACGTCCTTGGGAAAGCAGGAGCCGCCATAGCCGAGGCCTGGATAGATGAAGTGGTAGCCGATGCGCGGATCGCTGCCGATGCCCTTGCGAACCTCCTCGATGTCGGCGCCGAGCTGTTCGGCAAGGTTCGCCATTTCGTTCATGAAGCTGATCTTGGTGGCGAGCATGCAATTGGCCGCGTATTTGGTGAATTCGGCGCTGCGCACATCCATCACGATCATCTTCTCGTGGTTGCGGTTGAAGGGGGCGTAGAGCTCGCGCATCACCGCCTCGGTGGCCTCGCTCGACGTGCCAACGATGATGCGGTCCGGCCTCATGCAATCGGCGACGGCGGACCCTTCCTTGAGGAATTCCGGATTGGAAGCGACGTCGAAGGTCAGGTCCTCGCGGCCTCTTTTCTTCAGCGTTTCGGCGATCCTGGCCTTGATCTTCTCGCAGGTGCCGACCGGCACGGTCGACTTGCCGACGACGATCTTGGGCGCATCCATTTCCCGGCCGATCGCCTCGGCGACCGCCAGCACATATTTGAGATCGGCCGAGCCATCCTCGCCGGGAGGCGTGCCGACCGCGATCATCTGGATTTCACCATGCCTGACGGCGGCGGCCGCGTCGGTGGTGAACTTGATGCGGCCGGCGGCATGGTTCTCCCTGACGATGCTTTCCAGGCCCGGCTCGAAAATTGGGACGAGACCTTGATTGAGCCGCTCGACCTTGTTCGCGTCGATGTCGACGCAGACGACCTGGTGGCCCACTTCGGCAAGCACAGCAGCCTGCACGAGACCGACATAGCCGATACCAAACACCGTCAAATTCATTCTGTTTTGTTCCTGTCCAGGGCAGCGGACCGTGGTCGGCCCGGCCGGTTCAAATCGACTTTCCCAATAGGTTCTACTTTACGCTGCATGCCAGCGATTCCGGAAACTGGCAGGGTTCGCCCTGCGCGGTGAAGGCGACGCGCTCGATTTGCAGCGAAAGCTTGCGTCCGGGATCGGCGAATGCGCCCAACCATCCGGTCATCGTATCGCTGCCCCAGAGGCTGAAGAAGATCTTCTGAGCATGGCTGGGCAGCTTTGCCGGATCGGTGATGGTGTTCACCAGCTGGCCGTTGACGTACCAGCGCAAACTGTCCTTCTGCCAGACGAAGGCGTAGTCGTTGAAGGCCTTTTCCGTGCCGCCCGGCACGTCGACCAGCTTCTCGTTCTTGCCCTTGCCGGCGATGTAGGCATTGACCTGCACCTTGGACGTGTCCTTGGTCAGGATCTCGAAGTCGATCTCGTCCCAGGGCTGCTTGTCCGACGGTCCGATATAGGAGAAGAAAGCCGCGTTGAGGCCGGGACCGGTGTCGGTCTTCATGCGCGCCTCGTAGGTGCCGTAGCCGAAGCGCTGCTTGGTCTGGATTTCGCCGCAAGCGTAGTCGCGGTCCTTCGTCTTCTGCTTCTCGAAACCCAATGACAGCACGCCGTCCGCCAGGCTGACCTGCCCCTTCGCCCAGGTACAATTCTGATGGCCGCCATTCGTCCAGCCATCGGAGACATACCAGCGCTGGCGGTTGAAGCTGGTGAAATCATCGACGAATGAGGGCGCCGACTTCAGATCCTGCGACCAGGACGGCGCCGGCCCGGCGAACAGGCCAGCGAGAGCGGCCAGCGCGACCAGGGCAGCCCTGCGTCCGGCGGAACCGCCCGGGCGGGCTTGTCTGGCCTGGCGCGTTGACGATATGCCGCGAACTGCGACGGTGAACGTGGTTCTCGGATCCGCATTCATACGAAACTCAACCTTTGCGCTGTGCATCCCCAACCCAAAGTAGCCATTCGAGCCGTTGCCAAACGGCGCTTTCTTTCTCTCGTCAGCCCCTCCCCAAGCTGCCTTCCCGCCTCGCGCCAAATCCACCCTTCAGCCTTCATCCTCTGCCGGCGCCTGCCGGTTTGGCGAGCCCCTGGCTGGCCGTCATATCGGACGACCCGTCCTCATCGAAAACCATATCCAGCGAATGACGAAGCTCCCGGACCATGCCGTTCTGGCGCGACAGCGCCGCGATGCGGCGCTCGCAATTCAGGATCGACGTCGTCAATTCATCGACCTCGGCGGAACGGCGCGCAGACGCCGAGCCGTTCTCCATGGCCTCGACCAGAAAGGCGGCGTTGGTGGCCGTCGCCTTGTAGCGATTCTCCAGCCCGTTTCGCTCGGCCTCGATCTCGGCCGCGATCTGCTCGAACAGCTTCGCCAGGCGGTCGAGGCGCGAGATGTCGGTCTGGCGGTCGCGGGCCGGATTCCTTGATCTGAAGCCGAATATCGAGGCCATGCGTTCAAAGTCCTGTGGTGGTCCGACCGTCGGCCGGGCCCCTTACCGGT
This sequence comes from Mesorhizobium sp. B2-2-4, assembly GCF_006442375.1. NCBI lineage: Bacteria > Pseudomonadati > Pseudomonadota > Alphaproteobacteria > Hyphomicrobiales > Phyllobacteriaceae > Mesorhizobium > Mesorhizobium sp. B2-2-4. Next base: position 483,797 of record NZ_VFWB01000003.1, read on the forward strand.
TCAATATCGGGCAGTCCGATCGGAGGCCGGTTCATTGGCCATCCTAATTGCTGCACCGCAACATAGACTGCCATCCTCCGGCCGGCTAGGCAACCACCCAATTCGTAAACTCATAAATCCGCCGGAAATGCTTTGCGCGACGAGCTGGCAAGAGCGTGGCCGGATACCCGCATTCAAGGCTGCTTGCCCGTGCTGGTGCCGGCCATGAGAAAACGCATTGGCGGCACATGTTGACGACGGGAGGCAAACCCGACGCGGCGAAACAGCGCCTCGAGCTTGTCGGACGCCACGCCCTGGACGATGGGAACCAGGTTGGATTGGCTTGCGAAGGCATAGGCCGCGGCCGACGCCAGGCCCCGCTCGGCCTTGACGTCGAGGAAATTGCGCAGCCGGTATTTGTCGCGCACGTGGCGCTCGTGGCGGCGCAGCACCGCTTTGGAACCCTCAGGCAGGCTGTCGATCGCCAGCAGCGCCAGGTCGGCGTCGGCAAGACGCTTCAGGTCCTGGGTCTTGTGGCGGCCGCTCAGCGAATCGGCCCGCACGATGGCGCCGTAACCGCAGGAGCGGATGACCTTGAAGCGCGCGCCGCTGGCGACCGCGCGCGCGTAGAGTTCGTAATCCTCGCCCAGACGCAAGCTCTCGTCATAGCGCAAGCCGTGCCTGTCGAGAAAAGCGCGGCTGATCACCGGCTTGAGGAAACCGAGTTCGCCTCTGCGCACGTTGCGCCTGGAGATGTTGCCTTCGACGAAGCGCTCAAGGTCGAGGAATTCCGGCTCGGCCGCGAACTGCGGAGCGACGATCTGGGTGACATCGCTCAAGGCGTCGTCCCTGATGAGCATGATGTTGTCGGCCGCGAAATCCCAGTCCGCGCCGGCAAAGAGGTTATGAAACCTGCCCGCGAGAAAGAAGTCGTCGGCGTCAAGAATGGCGATGAATGGCGATTGCGAGGCGGCGATGGCGGCGTTGCGGGCGAAGGAGGGGCCGCGATTGACGTCGAGACGGATCACCGCGAGCCGGCCGCTGCCGTCATCGGCGGCGCGGGCGACTTGGGCCGTGTCATCGGTGGAGGCGTCATCGACGACGACGACTTCGGCCACTTCCGGTTCGCGCAGCGCGGACGCGATGGCGACCGCGATTGTTCGCGCCGCGTTTCGGGCCGCGATGATCACGCAGACCTTTGATTCCGTCATCGACATGAATTTGCCTCTTGCACAGGTTCCATTCTGCCCTCGCCCTGTACGTGTTCGATGCCCGACAGGCTTCCCGTCACGGGCTGCCCTGCCGTTCGAAGATGCGGCGGCTGATGTCGGCCGATGCCGCCCAGCCGGCTTCCGCCAGATAGCGGACCGGCGCACGACCGCACAACTCCCACAACACGGTGCGCCGCTGCGGCCAGCGCAGGGATGACAGCCATGGCGCGATGACCATGTTGAGCAGGTCCTCATTGCCGATACGCGACAGCATCCGCGCGGCGCGCTGCGACAGGAGCGTGTCGGCGCCGCCGAGGAGCACGTCGGCGGCGCGCAGGCCAAGCAGCAGCGTGTCGTCCAGCCCCTGCGCCGCGGCGGCATCGAGCAGGCGCTGCTGCTCGGCTTCGTCCAGGCGGTCGGCGCTGGCGCGCACGTCGCAGACGTAACCGGCGCAGGGTTCCCGGTTAAAAAGCGCCTTGGCGACGCTGATGCAGGACAACAGCAGAGTGTCGGCCGCCGATGTGAACGGCACCTCGACGCCGGTGATCTCGACCTGCCGTTTGCGCCGCAGGAAGCCATCCGCGTCGCGCGGGCTGGGCGAGCCGGGTTGCTGGAGCCGATAATGCAGATCGACAGTGGATTGCGTCGGCCCGTCGCCGCGGATCATGTGCTGTTCGCCGAGGAAACGGACCCACCAGACGGAGCGCGACTTGCCGGCGATCTCGTATCCGATCGAGCGGAGCGCCTCGCGCGCCCTGAAAAACCCGGCCGGCGCCACCAATATGTCGACATCGCCCGAAGGCTTCATGAAATGATCGTCGTAAAGCAGATGCTGCTGGAAGGGACCTTTCAGGAAAACGAAATCGATCTGCCTGTCGCGCAGCGCCGCCTGGATCGCCATCGAATCCATGATGCAGGACGCGTTCATCGAAACGGTCTTCCGGCGGTAGGCGTCGAGCCATTGGGAGAGCTGGGCCGGCGGCCCGTTCGCGGGTGCGCTCGACAGCACCTTGAGGATAAAGGTCGCGACCTTGTTCAACCTGGCTATGTCGGTGACATTGGTTACGGAGAGGCCGGAGGCATCGCCGGGCGCGGCGCCGGATCGCGCCGCGAAGAACAGCCGCAGACAGGCCTGCACATAGGCGATCTCGCTGGCGCAATCGGCGGCGCGCAGTCGCTCATATGAACGTTCGGTCAGGGCCATCGGGCGCACGGTTCTCCAGAAGCGATCGGCGCGACGCCTATGCTGCAGGTGCGAAGCAAAGCATCGCCAAAAACCTTGGCGCCGTCCAGTTTTTCCTTTTGCAGCGCAAAAATCCAGCCCCGACGTTTATCGAAACCGGCTCGGGCGAACGGTGAGGAGAACCACTGGACCCCAGGGGACGAGTGGCCTTTTCGGCGTTCCGTAGCAAACCTACCGGGAGACCCGGTGCTACGGCATTATTGTCGCCATGCCTTGAAGTGACAGGGCTTATAAAGTTTATATATGCAAATCAATTTCTTATGCTGACCTAGTGCATTAGGCCCATATGCAGGGATCTCGAGGCGATCAAGGCCAAAGCTTGAGATCGTTACTCACGACTGTGTCTGCGCGCGCAGTCCATAATTGATTAATGCGCGGTAAATCAGGCTTGACTCATAAATGCTGCCATGCAGCTATTGCATCGCAGCATGAAAGTGCCGCCGGCAATCGACAGGCCGTTTCCAGTCCTTGATGGAGTGTAAAATGGAACAGAATGTTGAAAAGCAGGAGTACGAAACGCCCAGCCTGACGGTTCATGGTTCGATTGAAACCATCACTCAGGGCGGTGGCGGCAACACGGCGCTCGACGCAGCATTTCCTGCGCACACGCCGATTGGCGACCTGACGTTCTCCTGAACCTGTCCTGATTCTGGAGGGACACGTTGGGCCTCTGGAATCCAAGAACCATAAAGGGAGTCGGGGTGAAAATCCCGGCTTCTCTTCATTGCCTGACCCGGCTTTTCTTCAATTGTCGGCACGCATTGCGGACAGTGTGTAGCAAACGAGGTTTTCGGATGAACTGGAACCCATCTGACCACGATCGCGTAAGTGCGACCAAGGAAGCGGTTGCCTGCGAATTCGGCAATGGCCTGGCGCTTCTCAACCTGAAATCCAACATCTACTACAGCCTCAACGGGGTAGGCACGTTCATCTGGGAGTTGATCCAGGAGCCTAAACCAATTGCTGAAATCCGCCGGGCCGTGCTCGCGCGCTATGATGTCGAGGCCGAGCGCTGCAAGGCCGATGTCGACGCGCTGTTGAAAGGTCTGGCCGATAGCGGACTTGCGAGGCTGCATCATGAGGAACCTGTCTAGGCAGGTTCCGCAAAAGCGGGTCACGGTTTTGCGACAAAAACCTGCGACGGAGAAAAGTCCCGGCCAGACGAAGCACCGGCGGCGCCTGCTTCGAGTTCTCTCCCTGAGCGGCCCGGAAATGCTGTTCCTCTGCCGCTGCCTGCTGGTGGTCGCGGCCGTTCGGCTGGGGCTGACCCTGTTCTCCTACAACCGCCTTCGCGGCGTCGTCACCCGGCTGGAAGCACGTGAATGCGCCAGCACGGGAGAGCTGCGCCGTGTCGCCTGGGGCGTTGCCGCCGCGGCCCGCCTGGTGCCGCGCGCAAGCTGCCTCACCCAGGCGCTCGCCGGCCAGTACATTCTCGCCCGCCAGGGCAACGCCTCGAAGATCCGCATCGGCATCGAGCGCGACACCGGCCGGCAGCTGAAGGCGCATGCCTGGCTGATCAGCGGCAACCATGTCGTCCTTGGCGGCTCGATAGACAGGTTTGTCCCTCTCGTCGACTATGGTCAATGACCGATGAGCGGCGTGGCCGGTATCCTGCACGGGCACGAGGCGCCGGAGTCCGCAGCCGATATCCAGCGCATGCTGGCCCGCATGCGTCATCGCGCCCGCGACGGCAGTTCGTGGTGGACCGACAAGGCTGTCGCGCTCGGCCACGCCTGGCTCAACACGACCGATGAAGCCGGCCCCGGCCCGCTGACGATGGCGGGCGGCAAACTGGCCGTCACCGCGGATTGCCGCCTGGACAATCGCGACGAGCTGACGGCACGGCTCGGCGTCCGCGACGCATCGGTTGCCGACGCCGTGCTCCTGATGTGGGCCTATCTGCGCTGGGGCGAAGCCTGTCCCGTGCACCTGCAAGGCGACTTCGCCTTCGCCATCTGGGATGCCGAGCGGCAGGTGCTGTTTTGCGCGCGCGATCATTTCGGCGTCAAACCGTTCTACTATCACGCGGACGGGCAGCGCTTTGTCTTTGCCTCCGAAATCGGCCCGATCCTTGGCGTCACCAGCGCCGGCGCCCGCCTCAGCGAACATCAGATCTCGGGTTTCCTGGCAGGGCTGCCAGACGATCCGCAAGCGACGCCTTATACCGATATTTTCCGCCTCCCGGCGCGCCACAGCCTCACTGTGACGGGGCAGCGCGTGACGCTGCAGCGATACTGGAAGATCGAGCCGTCGTCGCGGCCTATGCGGCCGGACGCCGCCGAGGAATTCGCCCACCTCTTCTCGCAGTCCGTGCGCAACCGCATGCGCGGAAGCGCGGCGGTCGGGGCCATGCTGAGCGGCGGCCTGGACTCCTCTTCGATCGCCTGCGTGGCGGGCCGGCAAAACCTGTCCGAGAGAAAGCCGAGGCTGCCCACCTTTTCGCTGGTTTTCGAACGCGGTTCGGCGATGGACGAAACCCCCTTCATAGACGCGGTGCTGGAACAAGGGCGCGTCGACGGCACGCTGATCCCGGTCGGCAACTACGCGCCGTTCGCGGAATTCGAACGGGTGCTGGAAGAGCAGGAAGGAACGTTCCTGGCGCCGGGCCTTACGCTCACCCGGGAGGTCTACAGGACGGCGGGCGCCAAAGGCGTCAAGGTGCTTCTCGACGGCCATGGCGGGGACGAAGTCGTATCGCAGGGGCACGGCCATCTGCACGAGCTTGCCAATGCAGGCAAGTGGCTGGAGCTGTGGCGCGAGATCCGCAGCGCTTCCAACACTTATGGCGACGGCATGCTCGGCATGTACTTCCAGTTCCTGACCATCTACGGACCCGCCTGGCGCGTGGCCAGGCTCAGGCACACCGCGAACCGGCTCCTGCAGAGGCTGCGAAAACCAGCCCAGGCTTCGCAAGGCGGAAGCTGGCGCGACCTGATCAATGCCGATCTTGCCGGCCGCACCGAGCTTATCGAGCGGGTTCACCGAGCCGGCTACAAGCCGGCCGACGTCAGCGCCAGCGAGGCGCTGACCCACCGCTGGATTCTTTCCAACGGCTATGTGCCGCATGCTTTCGAAGTGCTCGACAAGGCGGCCGCCAATTTCGGCGTCGAACCTCGTTATCCCTTCTGGGACAAGCCGCTGGTCGAGTTCTGCCTGGCGTTGCCGGGCGAGGAGAAGCTCAGCCGCGGTTTTGGCCGGTACGTGCTGCGCCGCGCCATGCAAGACGTGCTGCCAGCGGCGGTCCAGTGGCGGCGCGACAAGATCGATTTCACCGGCAATCTCGTCAACGGCATGCTGCGCAACCACCGCGACCTCCTGGAACAGGTGCTCGGCCCGGACGCCGGCCGCATCGAGCCCTACATAAACCTGCCGGCCGTGAAGGCTGCCTATGCCCGGCTGCTCAGTCGGCCCGACCGGCCGGCGCCGCTCGATGTCCAGTATGTCTGGCGCTCGGCGTCGCTGTCGCTGTGGCTGCGGCAGGTGCAGCGCGCCGGGAGTGCCGCATGACGCCGTTGAACGAGCCGCTGGCCCTCCGCGCGCACGCGCAAGGCTGGCCGCGCGGACAGCGCCGTTTTTATCGAGCCTACGGCCTGACCATCGCTTCCGAGGTGACATTGCCAGAACTGGAGCCGGCCGAACCGGCAGCGGCGGATATCGTGATCAGCGTCGGCGCGATCGATATGCCGAAGCCTTCGCCCGAGGCCGCGACCATTTTCCACTTCGAACCGGATCGGCAATATCTGGCATGGCACGCCGTCGGCGCGTTCCTGATCAGCGACGCCTGCCGCATCGAGGTCGAGCCGGCGCCCGGCATCGACGATGCGCTGATCGCGTTCCCGCTGCTGGGACCGGTGATGGCGCTCATCCTGCACCAGCGCGGCCTGCTCGTGCTGCATGCCAGCGCCGTCGCGATTGCCGGCAAAAGCGCCATCTTCATGGGCGACAAGGGCGCCGGCAAATCGACGACGGCAAGCACCATGATCCGTGCCGGGCACGAACTGCTTACCGATGACGTCGTGGCGCTCGATCTCAGCCATCCGGACGAGCCGATGACCGTGCCGGGTTTTCCCCAGATCAAGCTGGCGGCCGACGCGGCTGCCGCGATTTCGCTCGAAGGGGCACAAGTGCGGCCGCAGGTGCATCCGGCCATCAACAAGGCCCAGCACCGATTGCACGGGGCGTTCTCGCGCGACAGGGTTCCGGCGACCCGCATCTATATTCTCGAGCGCGGCCAAAAGGCTGAGATCTCGCCCATGCCCGGCATCGCCGCTTTGCCGGCCGTGATCAGATTTTCATACGTCACGCGTTTCGGCCGCGCCGCCCTGGTCGGCGATTTCGCGGCGGCGCATCTCGGGCATTGCGCACGGCTCGCCGATCGCGTCGGCGTGTGCAGGCTCGAAGTGCCGACGGGCCTCGACAGGATCGGCGAGGTCGTGAGCCTCGTCGAGCATGACCTGATGGCCGGACAGGGATAGCAGGAGATGTCGAAATCATCGCTCCTTCGCCCGTCATTGTTTCGGGAAATCGCCGGGTTCGGCGCCGTTATCGCCCAGATAGGCGGGCGGCGGGCCTGGACGGCGCTGCTCTTCCTGATCCTGGGCAGCCTGACCGAAGGCATCTCCATCCTGTTGCTGGTTCCGCTGTTGCAGCTGGTCGGACGCTCCGGCCAGGACTTCGCGATCAAGCTGCCCGACAATGATTTCATGCGTTGGCTGGTGCCGGACGGCACGCTGAAGCTGACCACGATGCTGTGCATGCTGGTGGCGCTGGTCGCGCTGCAGGCCGCCTTCAACCGCTTCAAGTCGGTCTACATGGCCAGGCTTCTCTTCGATTTCATCAACCGCCTGCGCATGAACCTGTTCGAAAGCATCGGCAAGGCACGGTGGGGCGTCTTCACGCGCATGCGCGGCTCCGACCTCGACCATGCGCTGACCGGGGACATAGACCGCGTCCAGGGCGCGGCCTTCTCGCTGCTGATGCTGGTGCAGATCGCCGTGCTTCTGGCCGGCTATCTCGTGATCTCCATGTTCATTTCGCCGGTCATGACGCTGTTCGCCGTGGTCATTGGCATCCTGATGTTCCTCGCGCTGCGGCCATTCCGGTCGCGGGCGACCGCCTTTGGCCAGGTCCTGACCACCAACCGGCAGGATCAATACCGGACGGTCTCGGAATTCCTCGGCGGCATCAAGGTGGCCAAGAGCCTGAACATCGAGGCGACCTATTTCGCGCAGTTGCAGGCGACACTCGAAAGGATGAAGGCCGACAACATCGCCTATGTGCGCAACAGCTCGACCGGCACCGCCCTGTTCCAGGTGGCGAGCGTGATCGGCTTGAGCCTGTTCATCTATGTGGCGCTGGTTCGCTTCGACCTCTCACTGGCCGAGATCGTGGTGCTGCTGCTGGTCTTCATGCGCATCGCGCCGCGCTTCATGGACATGCAGACGCAAGCGCAGCAGGTCCTGATCAACCTGCCCGCCTATGCCGCGATGCGCAGCCTGCAGATGCGTTTCGACGCCGAGCGGGAACCTGGCCATGCCGGGATCGAGGACGCTCGAAAGCTGTCGCTCGATTTCGGACTGAATGTTCGCGGCGTCTCCTTCGCCTACGAGGACGGCGCCGCCAAGACGGTGGTGAGCGACATCACCTTCGGCCTTCCGGCCGGCAAGGTCACCGCCCTTATCGGCCCTTCGGGATCAGGCAAGAGCACGATCGCCGACATGCTGCTCGGCCTGCTCGAGCCGACAGCCGGCACGATCCTCGTCGATGGCGTCGAGATCGACGCCGCCAATCGCCGGGGCTGGCGCGACCAGGTCGCCTACGTGCCGCAGGACGTGTTTCTCCTGCACGACACGATCGCGGCGAACCTGCGCCTGGCCGCACAGCAAGCAAGCGACGATGAATTATGGGCCGCATTGCGATCGGCCCATGCGGCCGAATTCGTCGAACGGCTCGACCTCAAGCTCGAAACGGTGGTCGGCGACCGCGGCGTGCGGTTGTCGGGCGGCGAACGCCAGCGGATCGCGCTGGCGCGCGCCTTGCTGCGCAAGCCGTCGCTGCTCATCCTCGATGAGGCGACCAGCGCGCTCGACTGGCAAAACCAGGCGCTGATCGCGCAATCGATCGACGGGCTGCGCGGCTCGATGACGATCCTGACCATCGCGCATCGGCCATCGATGATCGCCTTCGCCGACTGGGTGGTGGCGATGGAAAACGGCCGTGTCGTCGAGGCCGGGCAATATCGGCGGCTGAAGGCGAAAGCAGGAAGCCGATTGTCCCGGATGCTTTCGGGCGAACAATCTCAGTCCGAACCCGCCGACGTGGCCTGAGGCCAGCCCGGTCTGGGTCAGTGAAGGCTTCGCCCGGCGCCGCCGAGCTTTTCACCCTCGGCCACCTCGGCCGAACTCAGCTTTCTTTCGGCCTCGCGTGTCCTGTCGGCAGGCGTCGGCGCGCTTTTGACGATCATGGCATAGACGAGCACGAAGTAGCCCGCCTGGATGACCACGGCACAGATGATGACGCGCAGCAGCGTCGTGCCTATTGAAGCGCCGCCCAGCCATGACCAGCCAACGACGATCGCAAGAGCGAAAATCATCCCAACGATGAATTTTGGAAGCGACATACCCAACAGCCCACAAACCGGCCCGGGTATATTCCAATCATTGCCCCACCCGAGCGTCGTCCCTTGTCATGCGGGCTTGTTAAGTCGCCCGCTCCCGGCCGGTTGCTTCCGGCCTTTCAACCTGTCGCCACTTTGACAGGTATAATTTGCAATTCTATTAAGGCGAGCAAAAGGCCGCAAGGGCAACTGCATTTATTTTTAGGTGAGCTTTTGCGCTCGACTCGCTCATGCTGCAACGCACACGACGGGATTACGCGCAACTTCGGCTCTTTGGTGTTTTTCAGTAGAATCTACAATATTGAATAGTATTTTATATGAATACCACCGAATATCGTGCCGCGCTAAAGCACCAACGAGCTCCATTCAAGGGCATAAAGAACGCCCCGCCTAGAAGTTGCCCCAAAAGCGCCTCTATTTTTCCGGCTATGCCCATTTATTGTCATAAATGTGCTAAATATCCCGAAATTTGTGCAGGGCGCGCTTATTATTTAGTCAATTCATGACGTGACTATTTCAAAGGTGCGGGAAATTGTGTGTTGCGCTGCAACATTTTTTTGATATCGTGCCGTAAACCATCCGGTCAACGCATGGAGTTTTGGCATGAGGGATGTTGCCAAGTCGGCCACAGCGGAGTTTTCGCAGGCTGGCGTCGATTTTCCACCGCCGATCGGCGGCCTTATCAAGCGCAGTTTCGATATTGCCGGTTCACTGGCCGCCCTGATCGCTCTCAGCCCGCTGTTCGTGATGATAGCGCTGCTCGTCAAATTCTCCGATGGCGGATCGATTTTTTACGGTCACCGGCGAATCGGGCGTGGCGGACGGGTTTTCCCTTGTCTCAAGTTCCGCACCATGGTGCCGGACGGCGAAAGGGTGCTGGCTGCCTATCTGGCGGCCAATCCGGAAGCCAAGGCGGAATGGATAGCCACCCGCAAGCTGAAGAACGATCCGCGCGTCACCCGGGTCGGCGCGGTCCTGAGGAAACTCAGTCTCGATGAGTTGCCGCAGGTCATCAACATCCTTCAGGGCGACATGAGCCTTGTCGGACCTCGCCCGGTCGTGCGCGACGAACTGGAGATCTATGGCAGCGCCGCCGTGTATTACCTGAAGTCCCGCCCCGGCCTGACCGGCCTGTGGCAGGTCAGCGGCCGCAACGACGTCTCCTATGACAGCCGCGTCGCGTTCGATCGCCACTATGTCGAGAATTGGTCACTTTTTGAGGATATTCGCATCATCATCAAGACAGTTCCGGCTGTCTGGATGTCGCGCGGCTGCTACTGAGCGGTCGCGAACCGGATCGCACGCGGGAGATTTCTCCCGGCAGGCATCGGGCGCAGGCTCATCGGGCTGGTGGGGCCAAAGCGGATCGGAACATTCAGTTGAAGATAGACATGTTCGAAGTTTTTTGCAGCGGCCCGCATTCGGGCCGCTCGCGGCGTTTGCGGCTCGTGGCCAGCTGCCTGGCCCTGTCGCTCGCCCTGCCTCGGATCGCCATTGCCGACGAGTACCATCTCGGATCGCAAGACAAGCTCACCATCCGTATCGCGGAGTGGCAGACCGTCGAAGGCACGTTCCGCGACTGGTCGGCGGTGAATGGCGTATACACGGTCGGGCCGGCCGGAATGCTGTCGGTGCCTTTCGTCGGCGAGCTGCCGGCATCCGGCAAGACAACGGCCGAAGTCGCGGCGGCGATCGGCGAGGCGCTGCAGCACAAGCTCGCTTTGTCGGACCGGCCCGAGGCATCGGTCGAAATGGCGCAGTTCCGGCCGTTCTATATTTCGGGTGAGGTGCAGAACCCCGGCCAATTCCCCTATGTGCCCGATCTTACGGTGCTGAAGGCGGTCAGCATCGCCGGCGGCATCCGGCGAAGCGCCGACTACGGCCCGCAGCTCGGCAAGGACCTGGTCACCGCCAAAGGCAATTTCGACATATATGACGATCAGCGCGTTCGACTGATCGTCAAGCGCGCGCGCATCGATGCCGACCTTGCGGGCAAGTCGAGCTTCGACGTGCCGAAGGAGGTCGAGGGCGATCCTAGACTGCAGGCCATCGTCGCGGACGAGATGACGATCCTCACGGCTGACCAGAAGGCGCTGAAGCTGAAGCTCGAGGCGCTCAGCGATCTGAAAGGAGTTCTGCAGGCCGAGATCGAATCGCTGCAGAAGAAGATCGTCAACCAGCAGAAGCAGGTCGACCTGGCGCAGCAGCAACTCACCAGCATCGGTCCGCTGGCCCAGAAAGGTCTGGTCGCCAACGCAAGACTGCTGGATTCGCAGCAGTCCGTCACCGACCTTCAGGGCAAGATCCTGGACTACGAAACGGCCATCCTCACCGCCAAGCAAGCGATCAGCAAGGCAACGCAGGATGCCATCGATGCCCAGAACACGCTGAGCTCGAGCCTCGCCGCCGACCGGCAGCAGACCGAAGCCGACCTGAACGAGGCCGCGCTGAGGGTCAACATGCAGAAAGGATTGATGGCCCAGGCCACCGATCCCGCCACCGTGGCCGCCAGCGCAACCAACGAAGAGCCCACCCTGATCTATTCACTGCTGCGCGCTGCCGACGGCAAGACGAGCGAGATTGCGGTCAAGGAAGACACCCCCGTGTTGCCGGGCGATGTGATCAAGGTCAAGCTGGCGCCAATGCCCAGCCAGTAAGTGGTCGAACGGCCGAGATAAGAGCAGCTCACCGTTCACGAAAACGGTGAGCTGCTCTATCCCTTTGTTTTTGCGCAATTCCGGACGGAAAGCGCTGCGCGCTCTTCCCGGTACACACTTTTCCTGAAATCACCCTGGAGCGGGGCGGCGTTTGAGCGAATCGCCAGCGCTCTATCGCCTTGTCTTGACGCAAGCCCAACAGGAAACCGATCCGCACTCATCGAGCCGCGTCGGTGCCAGGCTCCGGCCCGCTCCAGCCTCTCGCGGCATTCGCCTCCTCGATCCTTGCCGCAGACAGGCGAGGACGGGCAACGGGCAGTCGCGCCAGCTTGAAAAAGCTGAAATACATCAGGAAGGAACCCATGATGTAGGGGTTGAGGATCTCGACCTCGACGAAGGAGCGGATCAGGAGCAGCACCATGACGCCGGCCAGAACGACCGAATCCGCCCGCCATGTCCCGAACGCCACCGCCGAGACATGGCCGTAGAGCGTGCGCAGGATGACCAGCGAAACCAGCGTCGCCCCGACGAAGCCGAGTTCGACAAGGGCTTCGATGTAGGTATTGTGGAAGTGGAAGCCGGTGCGGGTGGTGATGTAGAACTCGTTCCACAGGCGCTCGGCCTCGGCAAAACCCTGGACCCAGTATGCGGCATAGCCGACGCCGAGCATGGGTGACCTCTGCGCGGCGTTCCAGCCCTGCTCCCACAGATAGGTGCGCCCGGTGAGCGTCGAATCCTTGCCGAACAGGCCGAGGACGAAGTCCATGAGGCCGAGGTTCAGCGCCACAAGGATAGTGACGACCAGCATGCCGGCGCCGATCAGGAAGATCACCCGGCGATAGCGTCGCGACAGCACCTTGCTCATGGCAAGCAGCATCACCAGTGCCAGCACCGCCGGTGTCGAGGCCATCGAGGTGGCCGAATGCGAGATGACCAGCAGATAGGCCGACAAAAGCACCACCGGCACCGTCAGGAACAGGCTCAGCCGGCCATGCCTGAGGAAGGCGATGAAAACGACGCTGAAATAGATGCCGAGCGAGGCGACGAAGCCGATCTGGTTCTTGGAGGCGAAGGCGCCGACGAAATTGTAGGTGCCGTCAAGGACGTCCTCGGAATAGGCCCCGACCTTGAGAGAATAGAGCAGGACGACGAATATGCCGACCAGGGCGCCGATCGTCAGGGTCCGCACGCTAACGGCGCGCGCCGCGACATAGGCGCAGGCGATGTGGGAGAAGTACTGGACGGCCGTTCTCGCGGTGATGCCGGGAGCGTCCGACCAGAAGACGGAGAAGCATACATAGGCCGCGAACGACAATGGCAGCCAGGCGCTGGACAGATGCCGCAGGAACCGCCTGTAATCGACCATGATGAGGGGCAGCCACACCGCATAATAGGCCAGGATCAGCACCTGGCCGAATATGACGGAGTAGGAGAATGCCCAGACCGAGACGGCAACGGCAAAACTGCCGTAGACCGAGTTCCTCTCGGGATCGACCAGCAAGGACTTTGGAATCTTCATCTCAGGTTGTCGCCGAGCCTACCCCGGACCGCCGCGTAATCGGCAGGCATCTCCGTAAGAAGGGTGCAATCGACGGCATCTCCATTGTGCAGTGCAATATAACCTATCGCGCCGCGCGCTCAATGGCAAATGCGGTCACCTTGTCTTACAGCCAGGCGAGCGCCGAGAGATCAGGTCCGGGACAGCCGCCCGGGACGGGATCGGATTTCTCTTTCCATTGCCGGCCTCTCCATCGAGGCGGCAACCAGCCGTGCGCGCTACCAAAGTGCTCCGCCGGTGACCTGTATGTTTTCCATGGTGATGCCCTTGGCCATATCCGAGCAGAGGAACACGGCCAGCGCCGCGATCTCCTGCGGCTGGAGAATGCGCTGCTGGGGGTTGCCCCTGGCGATCTCGGCCATCGCGTCCTCGGCCGTGCGGCCCTTGCCCTCGCGCTCGACGACCTGCGCCACGTTGCGGCGCATCAGTTCGGTCTCGACCCATGTCGGGCTGATCATGACGCAGGTGACGCCATGCGCCGCCCCTTCGAGCGCCACGCAACGGGTGAGGCCGAGGAGACCGGCCTTGGAGGCGCAGTAAGCGGGATTGTCCTTCCAGCCGACCGAGGCGGCGGTCGAGCCGATGTTGACGATGCGGCCCCAGCCGCGCTCGATCATGCCGGGCAGCACAGCGCGGGTGGCGCGGAAGGCGCCGGTGAGATTGGTGTCGACGATCTTGTCCCACAGCGCGTCGGAATGGCCGCAGACCGGCTGCTCGGCCGTGGTGCCGGCGGCGTTGACCAGGATGTCGACAGGACCCACCGCCGCCTCGGCGTCGGCCGCGAAACGGTTCGTGACGTCGCTGTCGCGCACGTCAAGATGGGCGGCGTAAATCCTCGTTCCATGCGCGCCGAGAGCCGAACGCACGCGCTCTATCTCGTCGTCGCCGGGATAGTAGGCGGCGTCGGATCTCTCCACGCCGCCAGGTGCGACATAGGAGCCGACGGCGACATTGGCGCCGGCCTGCGCCAATGCCGTGGCAATCGCCAGGCCCATTCCGGAGAAGCCACCGGTGACGATTGCGCCGCGGCCGGAAAGGTTTGTCATCGGGCATGGCCTCCGCGCGGCACGGGACGGTCCATCAGTCCCGAGAGGATTTGAACTTCATAGGCCAACATAACCTCGATCGAAGCCCGTTTCGAAGCCGGTGACGAAACTTGTGTCCTTGGCATCAGCTTCCCTTGTCCATCGGCTCGAGCGGCTTGCCCAGCCAGTCGCGGTAGAAACCTTCCAGGTCGGGTTCGAAATCATGGACGATGGGATAACCCGGCGCCGCGGCCTCGACCTCGTGCAGCGTGCCGCATTGCGGACAGATGAACTCGCGGATTTCCATCCATTCGGGATCCGGCAGGTCGCTGTTGGGATAGATCTCGCGCAGCGCCTCCTCGCTGTCGCGCACGATGATCGAAGCCTTCAGCTTCCAGTTCTTGCGGTAGTCGCCGAAGGAATGGCCGCATTCGCAACGGGTTACCCGCTCATCGCCGCTCTGGCAGATGAAGAGGTGGTCGCCAACAGGGAGCAGTATCGGATCGCTCCAGCCGACACGGTCCTGCAAAACCGAAACATATTTGAAGAACCGGTCGTCGTCCTTGTAGGCGCTCATGACGCGGCGCGTCTGCGGCCAGGGCAGCGTGCCCGCGACCAGATCGGCGATGACTTCCTTGCTGTATGAGGTCATGGTCCCTACTCCACGCCGAAGGTCGATTTGGCATCGACATCCCAGAAGCTTGAAAAATCCCTGGTGAAGCGCGGCGAAAGCTTGATGGCGCTGGCATACATCTTCTTCACTTCGGGCGCGAAATCGACCGCCTTCACCCGCTCGCGCTCCTTGGCCATCCACTCCGAGACCGGCCTGGCCCGAGCGAGCCGGCGCGACCGCATCTCGGCGCGGTGGCGCTTGGTGGCTTCGAGATTGGCGACGGGATAGCCGTCCTCGTCCTCGTCAAGCACGATCCCGAAGACATTTTCGGCAGCTTCCCTGGTGAGATAGCCGTTCTCGACGTCCGATGCTGTCTTGAGCGGGTCGCGCTCCAGCACGTCGCCATAGCCGCCCCCGCCATTGTAGGAATGGGTGAACACGTCGCCGGTTTTGTGGGGCGCGGTGATATAGGGCCCTTCCATCGTCACGTGCTGGCCTTCGAGCCGGACCTCGAGTTCGGAACGATAAGGATTGGTGCCGGTATGGTGCGCCAGCGGCGCGCCCTTTTGTGCGAGCTCGAAGATATTGCTGTCGCGCACCGCACGGTGTTTTTGGCAGGTCGGCGCCGGATACCCGCCGCAGAGCCCGCCATTGTCGAAGACGCGCGAGGAGTGTTCCGAGGTGACCAGCCGGAGATGGTCGGTCTTGCTGACCAGCCAGGTCGACAGGAAGGCGCAGCCGCCGCGATATTTGCCGGCGCCGCCGGAATTGGCAACGATCGAGCGGCCGATATAGACCATCGGCATGTTCTGTTCCCAGATCTCGATGTTGCCCATGTCGGATTCAGGATTCCAGCCGACATAGGCGGTGTCCAGCCCATCCTTGATGGCAAGCGCGCCGGAACCGGCGGCCGCGCATTCGAAATGCGCCATGCCGAACAGCGTGCCGTACTGGCTGGTTCCCCCCATCTCGATCATCGGGCTGTTGACCTGGCCGACGAAGGCCTCCTCGACGAAGCCGCGGGCGATGAATGATCTCGACAGGAGCCGCTGGAAGACGCCATAAGCCGGCAAGAGCAGCGCCCAGGACGTGGCGGTGGCCACCATCTCATTGTCGGGATTGGTCCAGGTGCCATGCGGCAGCTTCAGCTCCGTCGCCATCCAGGCGCCGTCATTGACCAGGCCTTCGAAATTCATGTGCTGGGTCAGCGTCACGAACATGCCGCCATCCATGCCGGCCGGCGTGCAGTTCATGGAATGGTAGCCCCAGGGCTGCGTGCCCTCGAAATCCATGATGATCTTGCCGCCCGTGGTGATCTCCATTTCGATCGGAATGTTGTAGAGCCAGTCGGGGTCGCCGAGCGGCTGGTAGCCCGGCTTGCCCTTGGTGACGTGACCGTAAAAAGTATGCCCCCGATAGATGCCGGGAACGGTCAGTTGTCGCGTGCGGGCGAGTTGCGCGCGGCGGCCCTCCTCGATGAATTCCTTCGACACCTTCATCCAGTAGTCGAGGCCGATCTCGTCGATCAGCGCCTTGACGCTTTCGCGCATGTCGATGCAGGAGGCGACCTTGGCCTTCTCGTCCAGCACCCAGTAGATGGGCATGCGCAGATTGCGCTCGCAGCGGATCACGTAGTCGCGCCGCAGTTCGTCGTTCTGGCCGACTTTTTCGGCGCAGACGAACAGGCCTTCGGTGAAGCGCTCCTGTGCCAGCGCCACGTCGCCGCCCGGCGTGATGCCGCCGGCCTCAAGTTCGTGGCAGACCGCGCCCGCCCAGCCGACGAGTTTGCCCGTGTGGAAGATCGGCACCACGTCCATCACGTCGGGCACCTGCACCGTGCCGATGAAGGCGTCGTTGTTGGCGAAGATGTCGCCGTCGACGATGCGGGGATTTTCCTCATAGCCTTGTCTGATCATCCATTTGATGAAGCGGCTCATCGTGTGCACATGCACCATGATGCCGTTGGAGAGCGCGATCGCGTCGCCCTCGGGCGTGTAGATGGCGACGACCATCTCGCCGACCTCGCGCACGCCGGGCGAAGCCGAGATGCGACGCGCCATCTCGCGCGCCGAGACGCAGTAGGCGCGCAGCTTGGTGTGCAGCGTCTCGAATTTCAGCGGATCCTGGTTGCGCAGTTCGAGATCGGTAATGCCGTCATAGCAGCCGGTCTCGTCCATGAGCCGTTCGGATTCGATCAGCCGCTCGCGGAGGCGCAGGGCGGAGGCGGGTTTGTCCAGCATGGCGTTCGCCCTCTCAAGCGTGGGAGTAGTGGAGCAGCGTCCATTCGTCGACGAAGACACGGTCCCGCGGATGGACGACGAGGGTGGTGGCGGGGTGTTCGATGATGGCCGGGCCGGTCACCTCATGCCCCGGCAGCAGAAGATCCATCTCGTAGAGATCGGCCTTGTGCCAGCGGCCGCCAATATAGGCCTCGCGCACGCCCTTGTGCGCGGATGCGGGGCTTGAGGGGCCGAGCGGCCGCTTGAGCAGCACGGGCTTGACCTTGTCGGCGGTGGCGATGAGACCGAGTTCGGTGATCGAGAAGCCGGCTTCACCATAACGCGAGACGCGATGGTTGACCTTGGCGTAGACCGCCTCGAACTCGTCGATGACTTTGCGCATCTCGTCGACCGAATTGATCGTCGAGAGCGGCGCCATCACCTCGACATCCTCGAGCTGACCGGTATAGCGCATCATCAGGAACGGCGCCGTCCTGATCTTGTCCAGCGCATGGCCGTCGGCCACCATCTCGTCGACCGCGGCCCTGGTGAGATCGTCCCAGACCGCGGTCACTCTGGCACCGAAAACCAGCAGCTCGGCCTCGCTTGCGCGCGCGCCGATGTCGATCTGCGTGGATACCGAATGCCGGCGCATGAAATCCGCCGTGGTGCAGCCGAAGGCGGAGAAGGCGGCGGCGAACTGGAAGGTGATGATATCCTTGAAGCCGATGCCCCTGGAGCAGCCGGCCAGATGCAGCGGCCCCGAGCCGCCATAGGAAAGCAATGTGAACTCCGAAGGGTGGATCCCCTGGCCGGAGATGACGCGGCGCAGCGCGTTGTTGGCGTCGGCCTCCAGCATATCGATCATGCCTTCGGCGGCTTCCTCCACGCCGACGCCGAGCTGGCTGGAGCACTTTTCCTCGAAGGCCTTGCGCGCCTTCTCGACCTGCAGCACGACCTTGCCGCCGAGGAAATAATGCGGGTTCAGCCGGCCGAGGATGGCGTCGCAATCGGCGATGGTCGGCTCGGTGCCGCCCCTGGCGAAGCAGATCGGGCCGGGATCGGCACCGGCGCTTTCGGGCCCGAGCGAGACTTTCTTCGTCAGCGGATCGACCTTGAGGATCATGCCGGCGCCGGCGCCGATCGTGTCGAGATGCAGCGTCGGCACATTGAGCTTGAACCGGTCCATCAGGGGCTCGTTCTCGATCCGGGTCTGGCCGCGCGTGATGACGCCCATGTCGAAGGAGGTGCCGCCCATGTCCGAGCAGATCAGCGAGTCATTGCCGATCAGCTTGCCGACATAGGCCGCGCCCAGAATGCCGCCGATCGGGCCGGAGATCATGGTTTCGTGCAGGCGCGGGTGGTTGATCGAGGTGAGACCGCCGAAGGAGAGCAGCGTCTGGACGCCATATCTGAAGCCGTATTTCTTCGAGACGTCCTCGATCCCCTTGAGCTGCTTGCGGCCGCGCGAGGTGGCGTAGGCCTCGATCAGCACCGAGTTCAGCCGCGACTGCTCGCGGATGACCGGGCGCACCTCATGGCTGCTGTAGACGAGGATGTCGGCTCCGGCGGCGGCGATCTCCTCGCGGCAGATCTCGGCGATGCGCTTCTCATGCACCGGATTGACATGCGAGAAGATCGTCATGATGCAGACCGCCTCGACCTTGTCGGCGATCAGCTTTTTCGCCGCGGCACGGACCTCATGCTCATAGAGCGGCAGGATGATGTCGCCGAACTGGTCGATGCGCTCGGTGACGCCGTGAGTGCGTCGGCGCGGCACCAGCGGATCGGGATGATGATGCGTCACAGCGTGCAGCCGGTCGGCATAGGAATAGTCGGCCCAGGCCTGCAGGCCGCGACCCATCAGGATCATGTCCTCAAGGCCCTTGGTGGTGATCAGGCCGAGTTTCCTGCCGGTGCGCGACAGCAGCGTGTTGAGCATGCCGGTGCCGGAATAGAGCACCACATTGACGCCCGAAAACAGGGCCTCGAGCGAGATGCCCCAGGCGTCCGCCGCGTCCTCGGCCGAGGCGAGGAACCCCTCGGCCTCGTTCTTCGGCGTCGTTGCCGACTTGCCGATCTTGAAGCGGCCGTCCTGATCGACAAGGATGGTGTCGGTCATGGTGCCGCCGGCGTCGATGCCGATGACGATGGGATTGGTAGAGATATGGTCCACGGGTCGCCTTCCCTTGCCGAGCATGACCACAGGCTAGATTCGCGGGACCGGATCGCGCCATATGCCTAAAGGCACAATGACGGACGGGAGCTCGTCGCCGAAAAAGAGGCATGCGCATGGGCAACATCTGGGCGCCGCTCGCCATGGCGATCGCCGCCACCGGCACCGACAGGCATGTCGACTGCCTGATCGACCTGATCGGCGCCGACATCGCGCATGACCTGGTGACGGTGACGCGCTACTCGGCGACGCAGACGCCGCAATTCGTCAAGCACCGGCGCTTCTCCGACGAGATGGTGCGGCGCTACCTTGATAATTATTACGTGTTCGACCCCTTCTACGCTTCCTGGCGGCGCGAGCGCCGGCTGGGCATCATGCCGCTCAAGCGGCTGTCCGACGACGAGGCCAAACGCGGCCAGTACATAGCCGGCTTCCTCGCGCAATCGGAGATCTGCGATGAAGTCGGCATCATGCTGGCCGATGGCGGCGACTGGTGCCTCGGCATTTTCCTCGATCGCTCGACGACGGCGTTCAAGGACAGCGAGATCGCCCTGCTGACCGAGCGGCTGCCGGTGTTCGAGGCGCTGCACGCGCTCGACATCAAGGCGCGCGGAAGCGATTTCTCGCGCAGTTCGGCGCCCTCCAGCCCCGGCGCCTCGCCGCGCCAGCAGCCCACAATCCCGGCGAGCCTGTGGCCGGAACTGTCGCTCAGGGAAAGAGAGCTCGTGCAATTGATCCTGGCCGGCCATCCGACCGCCAACATTGCCGAGCGGCTCGGCATCACCGTCGGCACGGTCAAGAACCATCGCCGGCGCATCTATGAGAAACTCGACATCACCACCGAGCGGGAATTGTTCCTGCAGTTCTTCCTGTACCGCTCGGACAAATAGGCCTGGCGCTGGTGCAAGCGCTGGACAGGCAGATCGAGGGGAGCCCGGCATAACGCGCCTCAGGGATTGGCCCAGACGATCGAGGTGCATGCCGGCTTGAACTTGGCCGGCGGCGACCTCACAGTCACCCCCGAACATGGTTTCGCCGAGCGGAGCCGATTTGCGCCAGGACAGGGGAAAATGAGATGCCGACGATTTTCGCGGAACGGTTTGCCGGACGCTCGGCGGTGATTACGGGCGGCGCATCCGGCATCGGCCTCGCCGTCGCACAGAGGCTGGTCCAAGAAGGCGGGCGCGTTTCGGTTTGGGACCGCGATCCCGCCCAGATCGAAGCGGCCAGGGCTTCGATCCCGGCGCTGCATGGCCAGACCGTCGATGTCGCCGACCCGGCGGCGGTGGATCGGGCGGCGCGGTCGACGATCGAGGCGCATGGCGGGGTCGACATCCTGATCACCAGCGCCGCCATCACCGGTCCCAACATGACCGCCTGGGACTATCCGGTGGAGGACTGGCGTCTGGTCATCGACATCAACATCAACGGTGTCTTCTACTGCAACAAGGCGCTCGTCCCGCACATGCTGGAGCGCAATTACGGCCGCATCGTCAACATCGCCTCGATCGCCGGCAAGGAAGGCAATCCCAACGCTTCCGCCTACAGCACATCCAAGGCCGCGGTGATCGGCCTGACCAAATCGCTCGGCAAGGAACTGGCCAAGACCGGCATAACCGTGAACTGCGTCACGCCGGCGGCGGTGCGCACGGCGATCTTCAAGCAGATGAACCAGGAGCATATCGATTTCATGCTCTCCAAGATACCGATGGCGCGCTTTGGCGAGGTCGACGAGGTGGCGGCGCTGATTTGCTGGATCGCCTCGGAGGAATGTTCGTTCACGACGGCTGCCGTCTTCGACGTCTCCGGCGGCCGCGCCACCTACTGATGTGGTGCGGCGCTTTCCGGCTGGCGGCAAGCAACTACAATTGCGCGTGAGGAAGCAACCAACGGAGCTGGACAAGCGTACAATGGCCGAAGCCGGAACCCGGCAACGGCAACAATGAGGGCGAAGACATGACCATGCGTGACAGATCGGCCCGCGCGCAATTCCTGCACCTTTCCCCGGCAATCGCGACGACCAGACCGGAGCTTGCCGCATTTGCTTAAAGTCGAGCCTGCCATCCTGTCGGACGACGACCTTCTGGATCGTTTCCAGCGCGCGGCCTTCGGCTATTTTCTGGAAAACGTGAACCCCGAAAACGGGCTGGTCGCCGACACGTCGCGGCCGAATTCACCGGCCAGCATCGCGGTCGTAGGCTTTGCGCTCTCCTGCTATCCGATCGGGGTCGAGCGCGGCTGGATGGCGCGGGAAGCGGCGGTGAAGCTGACGCTCGCCGCGCTGCGTTTCTTCTGGACCAGCACGCAAGGCAGTGGCGCTGATGTCACCGGCCACAAGGGTTTTTACTATCATTTCCTCGACATTCGCACCGGACTTCGGGTGTGGCGCTGCGAACTGTCGATGGTGGATACGGCATTGCTGATGGCCGGCATTCTCGTGGCAGGCGCCTATTTCCGGGGCGACAATGACGAGGAAGCCGAAATCCGCCGGCTGGCCGAGGCGCTCTACCGGCGCGTCGACTGGCGATGGGCGCAAGGCAGCAGTCCGACGTTGCGACAGGGCTGGAAACCGAAGAGCGGCTTTCTCCACTATGGCTGGGAAGGCTACAATGAGGCGACGATCCTCTATGTCCTGTCGATGGCCTCGCCCGACAGCCCGACGTCCGACGACAGCTACGCGGGCTGGACGGCGACCTATCAGTGGGAAAACATCTACGGCTACGACGTGCTTTATGGCGGTCCGTTGTTCATGCACCAGTTCTCTCATGCCTGGATCGATTTCGCCGGCATCCGCGATGCTTTCATGCGCGAGAAGAATTCGGACTATTTCGAAAACAGCCGCCGCTCGACCTACCTCCACCGCGACTATGCTCGGCACAATCCCCATGGCTATGACGGCTACGGAGAGAACCTCTGGGGGCTTTCGGCCGGGGACGGACCGGGCGGCTTTCGCAGCAGCATACAACGGCGGCGGCGCCGGTTTTCCGGCTACGTCGCGCGCGGTGCGCCCTTCGGGCCGGACGACGGCACGATCGCGCCGTGGTCCTATCCGGCGTCGCTGCCTTTTGCGCCTGATATCTGCATGGCGGCGCTGCGCCATCTCGCGGATCGCTACCCCCAGGTGATCGACAATTTCCGGCTGCCGAGCGGCTTCAACCCGACACTGGCCAACCGGCGAAAATTTGGCCGCGACGGCTGGGTGTCGGAAGGCCATTTCGGCCTCGACCAAGGCATCGTGGTGATGATGATCGAGAACCACCGCTCGCGCCTGGTGTGGGAGCTGATGCGTTCCAACCAGTGCATCCGCCGCGGCCTGAACAAGGCGGGGTTCACAGGCGGATGGCTGTCGCAGTCGGCAAGCCCGGATGGCCGCGATGTCGCTTGAAAGGACGAAAGCTGCCGGTTTTCCGGCCGACCACAATGATGTCGAGCTGGTCAGGGGCGCCCATCCGCCGCATTGGCGAAACCCGCCGCCCACCGGACCATACAATCTCGTCGTCGTCGGCGCCGGGCCGGCCGGCCTGACGGCGGCGAGCGAAGCGGCAAGCCTCGGCGCGAAAGTGGCGCTGATCGAACGCGGGTTGATCGGCGGCACCTGCATCAACACCGGCTGCATCCCGTCCAAGTCGATCATCCGCACATCCAGGCTCTATGCCGACATGCGCGATGCCGAGAATTTCGGAGCCGATGCGCCGGACCATCTTCGCGTCGATTTCCAGCGCGCGATGACCAGGATGCGGCGCATCCGGCAACGGATCAGCCATGCCGACAGCGCAGAGGCGCTTGCTGCGCTGGGCATCGACGTTCATTTCGGCGAAGCCCGGTTCGACGGAAGCGATTGCGTGACCGTCGCGGGAACGACGCTGCGCTTCCGCAAGGCGCTGATCGCGACAGGCGCGAGGCCGGAGTTTCCATCCATTCCCGGCCTGGTCGAGGCCGGCTATCTCAGCAACGAGACGATGTTCGACCTTGTCGACTGCCCGAAGCGGCTGCTGGTCATCGGCGGCGGGCCGCTTGGCTGCGAGACAGCGCAGGCCTTCTGCCTGCTCGGTGCGAAGGTCATCCTGGCGCAGAGCGATCCGATGTTCCTGCCCGGCGAGGAACGCGACGCCGCGCAGATCCTTTCGGAGGCGCTGGCGCACGAGGGGGTCGAGGTCCGACTGAACACCGAAGTGGTGGCGGTGCGCAGGGAAGGCGACAAGAAGCTCGCCGACCTGGTGCGGGACGGCGACACGACGACCATTTCCGTCGACGAGATCATCACCGGCATAGGCCGCTCGCCCAATGTCGACGGTCTTGGCCTCGACGAGGCGGGGGTTGCCCACGATGCCAAAGGCATCAAGGTGGACGATTATCTCAGGACCTCAAACCCGCGCATCTATGCGGCGGGCGATGTCTGCCTCGACTACAAATTCACGCATACCGCTGAAGCAACAGCCCGCATGGTCGTGCAGAACGCCCTGTTTCTCGGGCGCAAGAGGCTGAGCGAATTGGTGGTTCCGTGGTGCACCTACACCGATCCGGAAATCGCCCATGTCGGCCTCTATCCGGTGGAGGCGCGCCGCGACGGCATTCCGGTCAAGACCTATACGGTGCTGATGCACGATGTCGCCCGCGCGGTGATGGACGGCGAGGAAGAGGGTTTCGTCAAAATCCATGTCAGGGAAGGATCAGACCGCATCCTCGGTGCGACCGTGGTCGCCGCCCATGCCGGCGAGATGATCAACGGGGTGTCGCTCGCCATCAGGTCGGGCATGGGATTGCACGCGCTGGCCGACGTCATCCATCCCTTCCCGACACAGGCGCAAGGCATCAAAATGGCCGGCGACGCTTACCGGCGAACGCGGTTCACCCCTTTGTGGAGGCATCTGGCGGCACGCTGGCTGGCGTGGTCCAGGCGATGACACTTGTGTCCCGT
Organism: Mesorhizobium sp. B2-2-4; assembly: GCF_006442375.1. NCBI lineage: Bacteria > Pseudomonadati > Pseudomonadota > Alphaproteobacteria > Hyphomicrobiales > Phyllobacteriaceae > Mesorhizobium > Mesorhizobium sp. B2-2-4. Next base: position 508,012 of record NZ_VFWB01000003.1, read on the forward strand.
CGGCGTTGGCGCGGGCTTCAGCCGTGCAGGTCCCGCGAAATCGGCGGGCCGACCGAAAAGCCGGTGAAGGTGACCTCGAAGCCTTCGCGCTGCGGCGAACAGCACATCATGCCGACATCGACCGCCTTCGAGACCGGGAAGTAGGCGAGCCGCACCGGCTTCCAATGACCGTCGGAGACATCCAGGTACTGGACGCGGATGGTCTCGGCATGGCGGGTCAACCGGATCGCAACGCCATCCGGACCGGCCGGAATGGTGGCCAACGACCAGTCCGAGGCATCGTTGGTGACGACGACCGAGAAATACATCACGCCGTCGGTGTATTCGATGCCGGCCTTGATCCAATGCGTTTCGCTGAGGCGGAGCATCAGCCCCGCCTGGTCGTAGAGCACCTCATAGCGTCCGGTGACGGTGACTTCCGCGGTGAAATCGCCCTCTACGCGCTTGTAGAGGAAATGGCCGTTGTCGCGCCAGAAACCATAAAAAGTCTCGCGCCAGAAATCCGTCTCCTTGCCGGTGCGCACATGAACCGCATCGCCGTCGATGGAATGATGCGGCGGCGGATTGAGCCAGGTCAGATCCTTGTCTTGAACTGTCATCGCCTTGTCTCTTGGTGCACGCGAAGGCTTCGCCGGCCCGGTCAGCCGGCGCCCCGATCAGCCTGCAAACGTGTAGGCGGTCTTCACGGTGGTGTAGAATTCCATGGCGTATCGGCCCTGTTCGCGCGGACCATAGCTCGAGCCCTTGCGGCCACCGAAGGGAACATGGAAATCGACACCCGCCGTCGGCAGGTTGACCATCACCATGCCGGCCTCCGAATTGCGCTTGAAATGCGTGGCGTGCTTGAGGCTGGACGTGCAGATGCCGGACGTCAGCCCGAATGGCGTATCGTTGGCGACGGCGAGCGCCTCGTCGTAGTCCTTGACGCGGATGACGCTGGCAACAGGCCCGAAAATCTCCTCGCGCGAGCTGCGCATGGCGTTGGTGGCATCGGTCAGCAGCGCCGGCCGCAGGAAGAAGCCCGGCGTCTTGCGGTCGAGCCGCTCGCCGCCGAAGGCGAGCGTGGCGCCTTCCCTGACGCCGATGGCGATATAGTCTTCGTCCTGCTTGAGCTGCGTCGCATCGACAACGGGACCGATCTGGGTCTGCGCGTCGAGCGCATCTCCGACGACCAGTTTGTCCATCCGTTCCTTGAGCGCTTCGACGAAACGGTCATGAATGCCGTTCGTCACGATCAGCCGGGACGAAGCCGTGCAGCGCTGGCCGGTCGAGAAGAAAGCGCCGTTGATCGCGCAATCGACAGCCGTAGCGAGGTCGGCATCATCGAGCACCACCAGCGGGTTCTTGCCGCCCATTTCGAGCTGGAACTTGCGCATGTGCTCGACACTCGCCGCGGCGACGCGCTTGCCGGTGCCAACCGAGCCGGTGAAGGTGATGGCGTTGATGTCCGGGCTGTCAAGCATCGCCTGGCCGACCACCGAGCCCTTGCCCATGACGAGGTTGAGCACGCCCTTGGGCAGGCCGGCACGGTGCAGTATGTCGACGATGGTCCAGGCGCTCTCGGGAACGAGATCCGCCGGCTTGAAGACGATGGTGTTGCCGTGGGCAAGCGCCGGAGCGATCTTCCAGGCGGGAATGGCGATCGGGAAGTTCCACGGGGTGATGATGCCAACCACACCGACCGCTTCGCGCGTGATCTCGACACCGACGCCCGGCCGCACGCTAGGCACGACTTCGCCCGAGAGGCGCAATGTCTCACCGGCGAAGAAATCGAAGATCTGGGCGGCTCGAATGGTCTCGCCAATGCCTTCGGCCAGCGTCTTGCCTTCCTCGCGCGCAAGGTTGCGGCCGATCTCGTCCTTGCGCGCCAGGATCTCGTCCGACGTCTTCTTCAGCACCGCGTGACGGACCAGCAGACCCGAGCGCGACCAGGCGGGAAAGGCCGCCTTGGCCGCGGCGATCGCCTGTGCCGCCTGTTCGACACCTGCGGAAGCGTATTCGCCGACGATGTCGCCGGTATCGGACGGGTTGATGTTGCGGGAGCCGGCATCGCCGACCCACTCGCCGTCGATGAGGTTCTGTCGAAGCGGTGCCATGTCGTGTCTTTCCTGCTGGTTCGCCGCGCGGCGGCATCTGTGTGATTGTATTTGCCAGACAATTGCGCTGCGGGAAAGCACGCTTTGCGCGGGCGGCCGCGACAAAGTCTCTCGGTTCGCGGCCCCGCGCGACCTGCTGCCCGCGTCGCATCGTCCTTGGCCCAACAGGTTCGGCGACACATCGTTCCAATCACCGCGAAACGGGTCTGTACATATATGTCCATAGTCTTGATTTGCCCGGGGCGGCGTGTCATGCGTCGTGCCGATGGAAGCCACCGACACGACAACCCAGCGCGCCGGCGCCACCGGCAACATCAAGGTCACTCGGGAAGACTGGCTCAAGCTCGCGCTTGAAACGTTGATTTCGGACGGCGTCGAAAGCGTCCGTGTGCAGACGCTCGGCCAGAAGCTCGATGTGTCGCGTTCCAGTTTCTATTGGTACTTCAAGAGCCGCCAGGACCTGCTCGACCAATTGCTGGATTATTGGCGGCAGACCAATACAAGGTTCATCGTCGAACGCGCCGCGCGGCCTTCCGCGACCGTCATCCGCGGGGTGATGAGCATCTTCGAGTGCTGGGTGGACGAGAAGCTGTTCGATCCGCAGCTGGATTTCGCGATCAGGGCGTGGGCCCGGCGATCGCCCGCCATCAGGCGGGCTCTCGACGAGGCCGACGAGGAGCGCGTCGACGCCATTCGCGACATGTTCAGGCGCCACGGCTATGACGAGGAAGACGCCTTCGTGCGCGCCCGCGTGCTCTATTTCATGCAGATCGGCTACTACTCGCTCGAGCTCGACGAACCGATGAGCAGCCGCCTGCCGCACGTCGCGTCTTATCTGCGCAGCTTCACCGGCCAGGAGCCCACGGCGCAGGATGTCGAGGATTTTTCACGCTATGTCGAGGAAACGCTTTCGCGCAGCCGTTAGCAACAGCCGCCGCTTTCACACCGCGGCAAGAACTAGACATACATGTACAATGGCGTTACGCCTCAGTCATTGAACCAACCTCTTCAAGCACGCCATGACCAGACGCTATTCCGCTTTGTCGCTCTTGAGGGAAGGCCTCGCCGGCCAGACCGGCTGGGAGCCGGCCTGGCGCTCGCCCGAGCCGAAGCCGTCCTACGACGCGATCGTCATCGGCGGCGGCGGTCACGGGCTGGCGACGGCCTATTACCTGGCAAAGAATCACGGCATCGCCAGAGTAGCGGTTTTGGAAAAGGGCTGGATCGGCGGCGGCAATACCGGCCGCAACACGACCGTGGTGCGCTCCAACTATTACTATCCGCAGAGCGTCGAGCTCTATGGGCTGGCGCACCGGCTCTATGAGGGACTGTCGAAGGACCTCAACTACAACGTCATGCTGTCGCAGCGCGGCATGGTCAGCCTGTGCCACTCGACCGGCGAAATGGAGATCGGGGCACGCACAGTCAATGCCATGCAGATCAACGGCATCGATGCGGAGCTGTTTTCGCCCCAGGATGTGCGCCGGGTGGCGCCGATCTACAATTTCACGGCCAATGCGCGCTTTCCCGTGTTCGGCGGCATCTGGCAAAGCCGGGCCGGCACCGCGCGCCACGACGCGGTCGCCTGGGGTTATGCACGGGCCGCGAGCCGACTCGGCGTCGACATCATCCAGAACTGCGAAATCACCGACTTCATCGTCGAGGGCGGCCGCTGCCGCGGCGTCCAGACGACGCGCGGCGCCATCCGCGCGGACCGCATCGGCATGGCCGTGGCAGGACATTCCTCGGTGCTGGCGGCCAAGGCCGGCTTCCGCCTGCCGATCAATTCCTATGCGCTGCAGGCCTGCGTAACCGAACCGGTCAAGCCGATCCTCGACACGGTGGTGCTGTCGCCCGGCACGGGCGTCTATGTCAGCCAATCCGACAAGGGCGAGATCGTCATCGGCGGCGGGCTCGACCGCACTCCCTCCTATGCCCAGCGCGGTAACCTGCCGACGCTGGAGGGGGTGATCGCGGGGCTGTTGGAAATGTTCCCGATCTTCGGCCAGTTGAAGCTGATGCGGCAATGGGCCGGGATCGTCGACGTCGTGCCCGACTCCTCGCCGATCATCGGTCAATCGCCACTGCCCAATCTGTTCCTCAATTGCGGCTGGGGCACGGGCGGCTTCAAGGCGATCCCCGCCGGCGGCACGCTTCTGGCGAACCTTTTGGCAACGGGCGGGCACAACGACATCAGCCGCCCCTTCGATCTCGACCGCTTCGCCAGCGGGCGGCTGATCGACGAAGCGGCTGGTTCCGGCATCGCGCATTGATGCATGTCGCGCAAAAGCGCCGAGCGGCCTTAGGGCAACGACATGCATAAAGACGAAGACTGAGGTTTGCCATGCAGCTTTTCCCTTGCCCGTTCTGCGGCCCGCGCGACGAGACCGAATTCCACTATGGCGGTGATGCCGGCAATGTCAGGCCTGATGGCGCCGAGGTGCCGATCGAGCATTGGGCCAACTATCTCTATCTGCGCTCCAACCCAAAAGGCGCGGCGCGCGAGATATGGGTGCATATGAACTGCGGCGAATTCTTCGTCATGGAGCGGGACACGGTTACGCACAAGGTGCTGTCTTCGGCTGCCCTGGGCTGGGAGCACGCGGCGTGACCGCCTCGCGCCTTAGCACGGGTGGCAGCGCCATCGACCGCTCGCGCCCGATCCGCTTCAGCTTCGACGGCGCCACCGTGCAGGGATTCACAGGCGACACCATCGCCTCCGCGCTGCTGGCCGCCGATGTCGCGGTCGTCGGCCGCAGCTTCAAATACCACCGGCCGCGCGGCATCTGGGGCGCGGGCGTCGAAGAGCCGAACGCGCTGGTGGATATCAGCGGCCCGCAGACGACGCCGAACACGCGTGCGACGACCGAGCCGGCGCGCGACGGGCTGGTCGCCAAAAGCGTCAACGCGACACCCAATGCGCTGGCCGACCGCAACGCCTTCCTCGACCGCTTTTCCCGCTTCATTCCGGCCGCCTTTTACTACAAGACCTTCATGTGGCCGGACTGGCACATGTTCGAGCCGCGCATTCGCGCCATGGCGGGACTGGGTCAGGTCGACAAGGACTGGACGTCGCCCGGCCCGGCCGACCAGATCAACCATCATTGCGACGTGCTGGTGATCGGCGCCGGACCGGCCGGGCTGGCAGCGGCAAGGCTGGCGGCCGGCGCGGGCCGCTCCGTCATGCTGGTCGACGACCAGCAAAAGCCCGGCGGATCGCTCGGTCACCGAGTTGGCGAGATCGACGGCAAACCGGCCGCCATCTGGGTCGAGGAGACGGTTGCGGGGCTTTCCGCCGGCGGTCACCTGGTCCTGCCTTCGACCACCGCTTTCGGTATCTACGACCATAATCTGGTCGGGCTTAACCAGCGGCATTTCGACGGCCGGCCGGACACGCTGTGGCGGGTCAGGCCGCGCCGGATCGTGCTGGCGACGGGCGCCATCGAGCGGCCCCTGCCATTCGCCAACAATGACCTGCCGGGCATTCTCTCGGCGGACGCAGCGCTCAGCTATCTCAGGCGCCATGCGGTGCTGGCCGGCCGCCATATCGTCGTCGCCGCAAACAATGACAGCGCCTATGAAGTGGCGGAGGCGGCCGCCGAGGCTGGCGCCGACGTCACGCTTGTCGACATCAGGCGCGACGGTATGCCCGCCGCGCCCGCCAAGGTGCGGATGCTCAAGGGCCGCGCGCTCACCGCCGCGGCCGGCAAGCTGCGCGTCGAGGGTGTGATGCTGGACGACGGCACCAGGCTCGATGCCGATTGCGTGCTGGTGTCGGGCGGCTGGACACCGACCATCCATCTCTTCGGCCAGGCCAAGGGCAAGCTCGCCTGGAGCGAGGCGCGCGCGGCCTTCCTGCCGGGCGACCCGGTCGAGGCCATAGCGGTGGCCGGAGCTGCCGCCGGCGCGGTTTCGTTGTCGGAGGTATTCGCCGGTTCGCAGAAAGCCGTCGCGTCGCTCGGCCCGACGAAGGCAGCAGTGTCGCGCGGCAGCGGAACGGAGGCGACCAGCGGGATAGTAGCGGCATGGCCAACGCCGGGTTCGAAGGGACGCATCTGGATCGATTACCAGAACGACGTGACGGTGAAGGACATAGAGCTGGCGGCGCGCGAAAATTTCGTCTCGGTCGAACATCTGAAGCGCTACACGACGCTCGGCATGGCGACCGATCAGGGCAAGACCTCCAACCTGCCGGGCCTGGCGCTGATGGCCGGGATCACCGGCCGCACGGTGCCGGAAGTCGGCACCACGACCTATCGTCCGCCGTTCACGCCGGTTCCGCTGGCGAGCTTCGCCGGCGCGCGCGGCGGCGAACTGATGGCGCCGGTGCGGCGGCTGCCGCTGGAGAGCGTGCATCGTGCCAGCGGCGCCGTGTTCCAGGAGTATGGCGGCTGGCTGCGCCCGGCCCACTACGGCGGCGGCGGCGATACGGATCGCTCGATCCAGGACGAGGCGCGCCGCGCCCGCCAGTCCGTCGCATTGTTCGATGGCTCGACGCTGGGCAAGATCGAGGTGATCGGACCCAAGGCGGCCGCGTTCGTCGATTTCGTCTATTACAACACGATGTCGACGCTGAAGCCGGGCCGCTGCCGCTACGGCTTCATGTTGTCCGAGAACGGCGTGGTCTTCGATGACGGCGTGCTGGTGCGGCTGGACGAGCATCGCTTCGTCGTGTCGTGCTCGTCCTCGCACGTGGCCGCCGTGCATGCGCGACTGGAGGAGTGGCGCCAGGACCGGTTCGGGCGCGGCGCGGTCTACATCCACAACGCCACCGCGGAAATGGCGACCCTGACCGTTTCGGGACCGAACGCCCGGAAACTGCTCGAGACGGTTGATCTCGGCCTTTCGCTCGAGGATGGCGAGCTGCCGCACATGGCGGTCGGCCAGGGCAGCTATGACGGCGACGAGGTGCGCATCACCCGCGTCAGCTTCACCGGCGACAGAAGCTACGAGATCTCCATCCGGGCCGATCGCGCGGAGTCCTTGTGGGCGCGCCTGCGCGACGCCGGGCAGGCGTTCGATGCGGTTGTCATCGGCCTCGAGGCGCTGATGATCCTGCGCGCCGAGAAAGGCTTCATCGTGATCGGCAAGGACACCGACGGCACCAACCTGCCGCACGACCTCGGCGTCGAGGGCCCGCGGGCAAAGCGCCAGACCGAATTCGTCGGCCGCCGCTCGCTGTTCACCGAAGAGGCTTCGCGCGGCGACCGCATGCAGCTGGTCGGGCTGACGGTGCCGTCCGGCGAAGCGCCGCTGCCAACCGGTGCGCATGGCATCAAGCGCAGCGGCGGCAAGCTGCGCAGCCAGGGCTTTGTCACATCGAGCTACCGGAGCCCCACGCTTGGCCGGCCGGTTGCGCTCGGCCTGATCGAGCGCGGCGCGGCCCGCCACGGCGAAACGATCGAAATCCAGCATCTCGGCAAGGCGATGACGGCGACGATCACCTCGCCATGCGCCTTCGACCCGGCAGGAGACCGGCTCAATGCGTGATCTCGCCCAAAAATGGCCGGTAGCGCCGGACTGGCAGTCGGCAACCATCAGTGCACCGGGTCTCGAGGCGCGCACGATCCCGGGCCTTCACCAATTGCTGGTCAGCGGCAACCTCGACGCCTGGGCGCGGAGATCCGGCATGGATGGCAACGGCGTGGGCGCCTTTGGCAGCGCGCAAGGTGACCGCTATGCGGCGCGTCTGGCGCGCGACCGCCTGCTCGTCGTGTCGAGCACACCGCTCGCCATCGCCGCGGGTTGGCGCGCGGAAGGTTTCGCGGTGACGGCGATCAGCGCTGGACTTCATGTGTTCGAGGTCAAAGGCTCGGCGATCGACGCTTTCATCGCGCGCGGATCAACGCTTGACCCAAACAAGGAAAGCGCCAGTGCCGCACTTTCCTTCGCCGGCGTCAGCGCCATCGCCTACCGCCACCGGGACCGACTGCGCATCCATGTCGATCGCGGCCTGGCATCCTATCTCTGGACGTGGATCGAAACGGCTCTCAGAGCGTGAACGACCAGAACAGGCAGGCCAGCGTGGCCGCCGCGAAGATAACGAAAAACAGACTGCGCAAGAGCACGTTGCGGCGAAGCTCGTTCATGACGAAGTGGCAACCGACGATAGCCGCCGCAAACAGGAACCGCCAGTTCAGCAGCGCCCATAGGGCGTCGCGCTGGCCGAATGCCCATCTGGCGACGAGACCGCCTACGATGGAGGCAAGGAGCACGATCACGGTCCAGAAGATGGCATCGGCTGCATGGGTGAGCACGATGCTGGCGGCTCTGATCGGCAGGATCATCATCAGCAGCGCGCTGAAGAAATAGACAGCGGCGAGTGGTATGAACATCCCGGCATCGGCAATGCCGTCGAGGCGCCTGACGCCGATCGCACCGTAGGGGTAGCCGTGCCTGGCCACCACCAGGCTCAAGGCCATGAGCAGCGCTGTCAGCACCGCGACCAGGGCGAAGGACGTGAGGGCTTTGCTCATGACGGTCCCGTTCAAAGCGAATCAAACAGGAACCGTTTTAGTCAATGGCCGCATATTGCGTAAGCACCGGCGCGCCCGACGGCAGCGAAATCGGCAGGCAGCCCAGCATCAGTGGAGCGGGCGGCCAGAACGAAACCGCCGCGTCGACCGCCTGAGCGGCGCGCTTCAGGCTGCGGCGGGCAGCGATGTCCAAAAATTCCGAAGCTGAATCCGGTTTCTACAACCCCGAAATTTGGAAAAGTGACTGTTTGGTGGAGCCAATCGGAATCGAACCGACGACCTCTTGAATGCCATTCAAGCGCTCTCCCAACTGAGCTATGGCCCCACTTCCGGCAGTCAACCGGCGCCGTTTCCGGCGAAGAGATCCGGCGCGGGTTGGAGACCGCGCCGTTAGTGCAGGCGGCTTCTAACCCCGCCCTTCGTCAATATCAAGCCTTCATCAGCGGCTTTTTCTTCACAAGCTGCGAAAGCCGGCAAACGCTTGCGTTCCCGGCCTTGTCAGACCTCGTCGTCGTCGTCGCCGACGCCGATCATGTCGGCGACATCGTCGTCCTCTTCCTCTTCGTCGGCGAGGAACGTATCGTCCTCGTCGTCGCCCAGGTCGACATCATCCTCGTCGTCGCCGAGATCGGGCAGATCGTCGCCCTTGACGTCTTCGTCAGCCTCTTCGAGCGAGACGACTTCTACGCCCTCCTCGTCCTCGGCGTCCACTTCCTTCTCGGCCACTTCCTCTTCCTCCTCGAGGGCGGCGATCTTGCCTTCCTCGAAATAGGAACGCGGATAGGTCTTGCCGGTGTAGGGCGAGACGATCGGGTCCTTGTTCAGGTCGTAGAATTTTCGACCCGTTTCAGGGTCGATACGCTTTGTGCCAAGTTCGGTTTTTGCCACGGCAAGCCTCGTCGATAAAAGAGTGGTCCCCTTAACCACTGTTTGCAGCGCTGTCAAAGCCAAAAGCCGGCGTCACAAAACCATGCGTTGAAAGGCCTAGCGTCAAGCGTCGACCATGGGGGATGACCATTTCGGCCCACCGTGATACGAGACCGCCGCAACAAATGAAAAGCGCCGGCCCGCCGGCATTCCGTCCAGGGAAATTCCATGTCTCACGCCGCCGCTTCCAAGCCGGCCACCGCCCGTAAATGTCAAGCGCTTTCCGGTACGGCGCGCGTGCCGGGCGACAAGTCGATCTCGCACCGCTCCTTCATGTTCGGCGGGCTCGCCTCCGGCGAGACCCGCATCACCGGCCTGCTCGAAGGCGAGGACGTCATGCGCACCGGTGCCGCCATGAAGGCGATGGGCGCGCATATCGAGAAGCGCGGCGACGAATGGGTGATCCGCGGCACCGGCAACGGCGCGCTGCTGCAGCCGGAAGGGCCGCTCGACTTCGGCAACGCCGGTACCGGCTCGCGGCTGACCATGGGGCTGGTCGGCACCTATGACATGGAAACGACCTTCATCGGCGATGCTTCCTTGTCAGGCCGGCCGATGGGCCGCGTGCTGGAGCCGCTGCGCCAGATGGGCGTGCAGGTGCTGAAGGCAACGCCCGGCGACCGCATGCCGATCACGCTGCATGGGCCAAAGCATGCCGCCCCGATCACCTATCGCGTGCCGATGGCCTCCGCGCAGGTGAAATCGGCGGTGCTTCTCGCCGGCCTCAACACGCCCGGCATCACCACCGTCATCGAGCCTGTCATGACGCGCGACCACACCGAAAAGATGCTGAAAGGCTTTGGCGCCAATTTGTCGGTCGAGACCGACGAGCGCGGCGTGCGCCATATCTTCATCGAGGGCCAGGGCAAGCTCACCGGCCAGACGATCGCCGTGCCGGGCGACCCATCCTCGGCCGGCTTCCCGCTGGTGGCCGCGCTGATCGTGCCGGGTTCCGACATCGTGATCGAAAACGTGCTGATGAACCCGACCCGCACCGGGCTGCTTTTGACTTTGCAGGAGATGGGCGGCCAGATCGAGATCTTGAACCTGCGTAACGCCGGCGGTGAGGATGTCGCGGACCTGCGCGTGCGTTACTCCGAACTCAAGGGCGTCACCGTGCCGGCCGAGCGGGCGCCGTCGATGATCGACGAGTATCCGGTGCTGGCCGTTGCCGCCAGCTTCGCCGAGGGCGAGACCCTGATGCAGGGGCTGGAGGAACTCAGGGTAAAGGAATCCGACCGGCTGTCGGCGGTCGCCAATGGACTGAAGCTTAACGGCGTCGACTGCACAGAGGGTGAGGCATCGCTCGCGGTGCGCGGAAAGCCCGGCGGCAAGGGGCTCGGCGGCCATCCCAATGGCCCGGACACGACCGTGCAGACGCATCTCGACCACCGCATCGCCATGAGCTTCCTGATCATGGGGCTGGCGACCGAGAAGCCGGTGACCATCGACGACGCCAACATGATCGCGACAAGTTTCCCGGAGTTCATGAGCCTGATGACGGGGCTTGGGGCGGAGATCGGGTGAGAGTTGATGGGTTGGGGCCAAACTGAAATGCCGGCAGGACAGCGCCCCCCTCTGTCCTGCCGGACATCTCCCCCACGAGGGGGGAGATCAGCCGTCACAGCGGCCTTCGCAAATCGCCCGCGTTGCAGAAGTGAGCGAGGCGTCGGAACTGCCAATCTCCCCCCTTGTGGGGGAGATGTCCGGCAGGACAGAGGGGGGCGCGACGGATCGCAAGCTCTCTCCGGACCGCTACGCTGTTCGGTTTCAGGTATGCTGGCCTGCCAATGACACACGTCTTCACCATCGCCATCGACGGTCCGGCCGGAGCCGGCAAGGGCACCCTCGCCCGGCGTCTGGCCGATCACTACCGACTGAACCTGCTCGACACCGGCCTCACCTACCGTGCCGTCGCCCATGCCTTGCTGCGGCTTGGCTTGCCGCTCGACAATGTCTCGGCGGCAGAGACGGCAGCACGTCAGGTCGACCTGGCGAAGCTCGACCGGGCCGTGCTGTCGGCGCATGCGGTTGGCGAAGCTGCCTCGAAGGTCGCGGTGTTTCCGACCGTGCGGCGCATCCTGGTGGAGAAACAGCGCGAGTTTGCCAAATCCCCCCCGGGCGCCGTGCTCGACGGTCGCGACATCGGCACCGTGGTGTGCCCCGATGCCGACATCAAACTCTATGTGACCGCGAGCGCCGAGGTGCGGGCAAGGCGCCGGCTGGCGGAGATCGAGAGCATCGGCGGCACGGCTGATTTCACCGAAATCCTCGCCGATATCCGGCGCCGCGACGAGCGCGACATGGGCCGCGCCGACTCGCCCTTGAAGCCTGCCCCCGACGCGCACTTGCTTGATACCAGCGAAATGGCTATAGAAGCCGCGTTTCTCGCGGCCAGAGCTGTCATCGACGACGTGCTGTCCAAGGGAAACAAGGCCTGATCCGGGTTTTCCCTCGAGTTTCCGTTGCTGGAGGCAAAGGAAATACCCATATCGGGCACGAACCAGCCTGCCAGCATTCTTCATGCGCCGGACTTGCCGCCTCAAGCGGCCAAGGGCTCTTTGCCCGGAACGCCGGCAGGCCAACGCAACGCTAACCCACGGCGCACGCCCCGCTAAAGATGCGGGGTATTCCAGGAGAAACAATGTCTGTAGCAAATCCCTCTCGCGACGATTTCGCGAGCATGCTCGAAGAATCATTCACCGCCGGCCATTCCGGCGAGGGCCAGGTTGTCCGGGGCACGATCACCGCGATCGAAAAGGACATGGCCATCATCGACGTCGGCCTCAAGGTCGAAGGCCGCGTGCCGCTGAAGGAATTCGGCGCCAAGGGCAAGGAATCCACCCTCAAGGTCGGCGACACGGTCGAAGTCTATGTCGAGCGCATCGAGAACGCGCTTGGCGAAGCCATGCTGTCGCGCGAGAAGGCTCGCCGCGAAGAGAGCTGGGTGCGTCTCGAAGAGAAGTTCACCAAGGGTGAGCGCGTCGAAGGCGTCATCTTCAACCAGGTCAAGGGCGGCTTCACCGTCGACCTCGACGGCGCCGTGGCGTTCCTGCCGCGCAGCCAGGTCGACATCCGCCCGATCCGCGACGTGTCGCCGCTGATGCACAACCCGCAGCCTTTCGAGATCCTCAAGATGGATCGCCGCCGCGGCAACATCGTGGTGTCGCGCCGCACCGTGCTCGAGGAGAGCCGCGCCGAGCAGCGTTCGGAAATCGTGCAGAACCTCGAAGAAGGCCAGGTGGTCGAAGGCGTGGTCAAGAACATCACCGATTACGGTGCGTTCGTCGACCTCGGCGGCATCGACGGCCTGCTGCATGTCACCGACATGGCATGGCGCCGCGTCAACCATCCGACCGAGATCCTCAACATCGGCCAGACGGTCAAGGTGCAGATCATCCGCATCAACCAGGAAACGCACCGTATCTCGCTCGGCATGAAGCAGCTCGAGAGCGATCCGTGGTCGGAGATCGGCACCAAGTTCCCGATCGGCAAGAAGATCAAAGGCACCGTCACCAACATCACCGACTACGGCGCGTTCGTCGAGCTGGAGCCGGGCATCGAAGGCCTTATCCACGTTTCGGAAATGTCGTGGACCAAGAAGAACGTGCATCCCGGCAAGATCCTGTCGACGACGCAGGAAGTCGATGTCGTGGTGCTCGAAGTCGATCCGGCCAAGCGCCGCATCTCGCTCGGTCTCAAGCAGACGCTGGAGAACCCGTGGGAGGCTTTCGCTCGCAGCCATCCGGTCGGCAGCCAGGTCGAGGGCGAGGTCAAGAACAAGACCGAGTTCGGCCTGTTCATCGGCCTGGAAGGCGACGTGGACGGCATGGTGCACCTTTCCGACCTCGACTGGACCCGTCCGGGCGAGCAGGTGATCGAGGAGTACAATCGCGGCGACATGGTCAAGGCGCAGGTGCTCGACGTCGACATCGAGAAGGAGCGCATCTCGCTCGGCATCAAGCAGCTGGCCCGCGACACGGTTGGCGAAGCGGCGACTTCAGGCGAGCTGCGCAAGAACGCCGTCGTCACCTGTGAGGTCATCGGCGTCAAGGATGGCGGTCTGGAAGTGCGGCTGGTGGAAAGCGGCATCGAGACCTTCATCAAGCGCTCCGACCTTTCCCGTGACCGCGACGAGCAGCGCCCCGAGCGCTTCACCGTCGGCCAGAAGGTCGACGCCCGCGTCATCGCCTTCGACAAGAAGACCCGCAAGCTGCAGGTCTCGATCAAGGCGCTGGAAATCGCCGAGGAGAAGGAAGCGGTCGCCCAGTACGGCTCGACCGACTCCGGCGCCTCGCTGGGCGACATCCTGGGCGCCGCGCTGAAGAAGCAGGGCAGCTAATCGCCCTTTCGCACAGGCCCGAAACAAAACCCCGCCGGAGCGATCCGGCGGGGTTTTTCTTTGTCGGAAACTCGGACGCAGCCCGAGGATCGTCGGAATCAACTATGCGCCTTATGCGCGACCGTAGAGCGGCACCAGCGTGCCGCTCATCGCCTGGTTGGCGGGCGAGGCAAGGTAGGCGATGGCCTCGGCCGCCGCTTCGAGGCTGACCCATTTGCTGAAATCGGCATCCGGCATGTCGGCACGGTTGGCCGGCGTGTCGAGCGTCGAGGGGGCCACCGCATTGACCAGGATGCCCTGGTGCTTCAGCTCTTCCGCCATGGCCACCGTCATCGCCGCGACCGCTGCTTTGGAGGCGGCATAGGCGACCATGCCCGAGCCGCGGCGCGGATCAAGCCCGGCGCGTGCCGTCACATTGACGACGCGGCCGGCGGTGCCCGCCGCCAGCATCGAGCGCACCGCCGCACGGCTGCACAGGAACGCGGTGCGGGCATTGGTATCCATCATCTCGGCAAAGGAGGCGGATTCGATCTTCTCCACAGGCGCCTTGGCAAAGCCGCCGGCCAGATGGATCGATCCCCACAGGGCGGGAACCTGGGCATAGAAGGCTTCGACCTTGGCGGAGTCCGACAGGTCGACATTGTGTGCCAGCCTGACGTTCTCGTGGGTGGTGAAAGGGAAATGCCAAGGTGCCGCGGCATGGGCGTTCGGCACATGGCAGACCGCGCCCTCGCCCAGCAGCTTGCCGACGACCGCGCCGCCGAGCGCACCGGTCCCACCGGTCACAACGATGTGCCTGCCCTGAAGTGTTTCCGTCATCCTGGACCGCTCCTGTCTTTTTTTGATTATGTCGCTTGTTTCGCCGCGCCGACGCGAAGCGTCGCGCCTTTCGTGCGATCACTCAATTGATATCTCGACATGGCAGCCGTCGCGTCTTTGCATGTGTCGGGCAGCGGCGACTGTTGCCGCGCAAAAGCCAAGCCGGCGAATGACCACGATGCAGGTAGGAAAATCGACGCCGGCGTGAAGCTTCAATCGACCGTGATTTCGATGACGCGCGGCAACCCCGTTGCCCGGGCGCGCTTCAGCGCGAGTGGCAAGGCGCCGGTATCGGCGATCCGTTCGGCGCCGATGCCATAGGCCTCGGCCAGTTTGCAGAAATCCGGCGGTGCCGGGGACACGCCGACGGGTTCCACGCCGACGTCGAGCATCGAAGTCTCGATCTCGCGATAGCCCCTGTTATTCCAGACGACGAAGATAACGGGTGCCGCGGCATCAAGCGCCGCGCCAAGCTCGGGTAAGGTGAACTGGAAGCCACCGTCGCCGGTGAGGCAAACGACGGGCGCGTCGGGCATGGCGAGCGCCGCGCCCACCGCCGCCGGCGGGCCGTAGCCCAGCGCGCCGAAGCCGGTGGCGGCGTTGAACCAGCCGCCCGGCCGGTCGTGATCGTAATAGAGGTTGGCGGCGTAGACGGGCTGGGTGGAGTCGCCGACGATGATCGCGCCCGGCAGGGCGTCGCGGATGGCTTCCACCGCATGGACCTGCGCCGCATGGACGGGGGTCAGTTCGGCGCGAGCCGCCTTTCGCGCCGCCGCGGCGCGGTTCTTCCCGTCCTGCCTGCCCGCGTCGACCGAGCCGAGCGCGGCAAGCAAGGCTTCGATCGCCTCGGCGCAGTCGGCCTGGATGGCCACCGTCGCCGTACGGCGCGCCAGCTGATCGGCGCCGATGTCGATGCGGATCAGATTGGCCGGCAGGACAAATCCGCCATCGCCATAGCCGTCATAATCGGTCGGGCCGAACTCGGTGCCGGCGGCAATGACCAGATCGGCCTCGCCCATCAGCGCGCGGACGGCTTTCAGGCTGGGACTGGCCGGTACGCAGAGCGGATGGCGGTGGAGCAGGCCGCGCGCATTGGTCGTCTCGACGACCGGCGCGTCCAGCCTTTCGGCCAGGCGCCGCAGCGCATCCTCGGCACGCTTGGCGCCGCCGCCGGCCAGAATGAGCGGGAGCCTAGCCGCCGCACAAAGGTTGGCCGCCGCGGCGATGGCCGTCGCCCCGGCAGCCGGTGGCGCGGCGTTGCTCAGCACCGCCGCGATCCCATCGGCAGGCTTGACCATGACGTCGGTCGGAATCTCGATATGCACCGGGCCCGGTCGCGATGAGGAAAACAGCGCGAAGGCACGGGCGAGCGCGCCGGGCAGTTCGCTGGCCTCGGTGATGCGTTGCGAAAACAGCGCCACCTTTTCCATCATGCCGCGCTGGTCCGGCAGTTCGTGCAGGAAGCCCAGGCCCTTGCCTAGCGTCGGCGTGGCGTTGACGCCCGAGATCACCAGCATCGGCACCGAATCGGCGCGCGCCTGCCCCATGGCGGTGATGGTGTTGGTCAGCCCCGGGCCGGTGATGACGAAGGCGACCCCCGGCCGGCCGCCGGCGCGCGCATAGCCGTCGGCCATGAAGCCCGCGCCCTGCTCGTGGCGCGGCGTGACATGGCGGATCCTCGAACGCGCCAACCCGCGATAAAGCTCGACCGTGTGGACGCCGGGAATACCGAACACGGTGTCGACGCCATGCGCCTCGAGCAGTGAAATCAACGCTTCGCCAATGGTGGTCATTAGTGTTCTCCCCTTTCCGGCTCGAGGCCGAGCTCGGCTTCGACAGCCTTGATCCCAATCGCCGCCAATTCGCCGGGCGAGAACATCTCGCCGGCCAGGCAGCCTTCGATCCAGAGTCCGTCGATGATCGCGTTGATCGCGATGGCATGGTGGCGCAACTGGCTTGCGTCCGGCTTGCACTGTTCGGCGGCGAGCACTTCGGCCACAACCGCCTCCACCTCGTTGCGAAAGCCGAGATAGCCTTCGCGGTGGGCACGGGCCAGGGTCGGATCCGCACCGGCGCGGCCGATGAAGGTTGCCCAGAGCGAAAAAACCCGCGCGTCGATGATCGGCGCGTTGAGGTTGGCGGTGACGAAAGCCGCAAGGCGTTGCCGCGGCGAGGCATCTTCCATGACCAATGCTGCTTTCGCCTGCTCGGTCATGCGCCCGACCAGTGCCGTATAGGCCTCCTGCAGCAGTTCTTCCTTGCCGGGGAAATAGTGCCGGATCAGCCCCGCGGTGACGCCGGCACGCAATGCGATGGTGCGCAAGGTGGCGCCCTGCAGCCCATGTTCGGCCACGCTGTCCAGAGTCGCCTCGATCAGATCCTGCCGCCGCCGCTCCTCGCCCTCGCGACGAAACTTGCGGCGGGATGGCGCATTCATTGGCGCAGGATCGGCCGCGTCAGGCATGTCGGCCCACCTTCGCAGGCGATGCAGAGCGCATCCGCCTCGAAGACTTCAACCATGCAGCCCGCGGCCTCCATCGCGGCCTTGGTCTTGGGAAAGCCTGCAACGGCAATGACGTTGAGCGGGCTAGTCGGCAGTACGTTAAGGCTGAGGCCGTTGGAAGCAGCGAACTCCTCGGCATCGCCTTCGACCAGCCGGATGCCGCGTGCCTTCAGCATTTGATAGAACGGGGCCGGCAAAAGCGGCGAATAAACCAGCGCGAGGTCGTCGGCCAACGGGCTGATCACCGACATCAGGTGCAGGCACGCCTCTTCGCCCTGCCACAGCGGCAGATCAAAGCCGTAGACGGAAACGCCCAGCGGCGTCAGCAGGTTGGAAACCTGCTGGATGCCTTCCTGGTTGGAGCGGACACCGCGCCCGATCGCCAGCGTGCGGGCGTCCACCCAGACACAATCACCGCCTTCGACCTGACCAGGAGCCTCGACGCGGCCGAGGATCGGAATGCCCAGCCTTGTGTAGGTTTCCTCATGCAGCGAGGGCTCCCTGGCGCGTAATGGCTTACCCATGGACAGGATCAGCGCGCCGCGACCGGTCATCAGCGATGGGTCGTGCGTGAACACCGAATCCGAAAGTCCGTCGGCCTTGTCTTCGATCCATTCGATTTCAGCGCCGGAAGCCGCTACCAACTCAGCAAGGGCCGCGTGCTGCGAGGCAGCTTTCGCCGGATTGAACCCCGGGCCATAGTGCCAGGCAGATCTGTCGGCGTCGCGCATGGCGTTGGCCGCCGACCGCATCAGCACGCGCCGCAGCGTCGCCGCCATGGACTGTGATCCGAAAGCGCTCATCGGTGCCCTTTTTAGCTGAAAAAAATCGAGAAAATTTCATGAAAGGCTATTTATACACTTGCACAACAAGGCCGCAAGTGCCGTAATGAGCGGGATTGACGGGCTCGCGCAGTTGGGTCCATGCTGAAGTCTGGAGCGGGGCAGTACAGCGTATGTTGATTAGCCGGGTAGACGTTCGACGAGCTGCCATCGACTACACGGAGGTCACCTGTTGAGCACGGCGGGAGTTGCCGCAGCCCCATCCGGTGAGGCGCAAAATGGCGCCGCCGAAGCCATCCACGTCGAGAACCTGCACAAGAAATTCGGTGAGCTGCATGTGCTGAAGGGCGTCTCGCTGTCGGCGCGCGACGGCGAGGTCATCGCCATCATCGGCGGTTCGGGCTCAGGCAAATCGACGCTGTTGCGCTGCATCAACTGCCTGGAGAATCCGACCAGCGGCATCATTCGCGTGAATGGCGAGGAGATCAAGCTGAAGGCCGACAGCCACGGCCATACCGTGCCGGCCGACCGCAAGCAGATCGAACGCATCCGTTCCAAGCTCGGCATGGTGTTCCAGAATTTCAATCTGTGGAGCCACATGACGCTGATCGAGAACGTCATCGAGGTTCCCGTGCATGTGCTGGGCGTCAAGCGCGACGCGGCGATCGCCCAGGCCGAAAAGCTGCTCGTCCGCGTCGGCCTCGCCGAAAAGCGGGACGTCTATCCGGCCTATCTGTCGGGCGGCCAGCAGCAGCGCGCCGCGATCGCTCGCGCATTGGCGATCAATCCGCGCGTCATGCTGTTCGACGAACCGACCTCGGCGCTCGACCCCGAACTGGTCGGCGAGGTGCTTAGAGTGATCGGCGATCTGGCGCGCGAAGGCCGCACCATGGTGCTGGTCACCCACGAGATGAAGTTCGCGCGCGAGGTCGCGACGCATGTCGTCTATCTCTACAATGGACTGGTCGAGGAGGAAGGCCCGCCGGAGCAGATCTTCGGCGCGCCCAGATCCGAAAGGCTCAAGCAATTCATTCGCAACATCGGCTAGCAAACCGAGGGCGGAAGAAAACCGGGAACCAACAACAAACTGGGAGTCGTGAAATGAAGACTGTTCTGAAGACGTTCGCCGCAGCGCTGCTGCTCGGCGTCGCCGCCATGGGCGTAGCCAAGGCCGATCCGGTCAAGATCGGCATCGCCGCCGAGCCGTATCCGCCGTTCACCTCGCCGGATGCTTCGGGCAAATGGGTCGGCTGGGAGATCGAGTTCATCGACGCCGTCTGCGCCGAGGAGAAGCTCGACTGCGTCATCACGCCCGTCGCCTGGGACGGCATCATCCCGGCGCTGACCACCAAGAAGATCGACCTTATCGTCTCTTCGATGTCGATCACCGACGAACGCAAGAAGACGATCGACTTCTCGGATAAGTACTACAACACGCCGACGGCGATCATCGGACCGAAGGACCAGAAATTCGGCTCCGCGCCGGACGATCTCAAGGGCAAGATCCTGGGCGTCCAGGTATCGACCGTGCATGCCGTCTACGCCAAGAAGCATTTCGGCGCCACGGCATCCGAGATCAAGGAGTACCAGACGCAGGACGAGGCCAACAACGACCTTGCCGCCGGGCGCCTCGATGCGGTCCAGGCCGATTCCATCGCGCTTGGCGAGTTCCTCAAGACCGACCAGGGCAAAGCCTGCTGCGACCTGAAGGGCATGGTGGCTCCGGACGACGAAGTGCTCGGACCGGGCGTTGGCGCCGGCGTGCGCAAGGAAGACACCGAGCTGAAGGAAAAGATCAACGCCGGCATCAAGGCGATCCGCGCCAATGGCAAGTATGACGAGATCTCGAAGAAATACTTCGATTTCGACATATATGGTGGCAGCGGCGCGCAGTCGAACTGACGTGGCGATGCCATGCAGCCGGACTGACGCGGCGGTGCCACGCAGTCGGACTGACGACCATCGCATGGGCTGGAAGACAAGGCACTGACGCCAAGTCCTCCAACCCGACCTTTCCCACGCACCCTTGCCGCCGGCGGCTTGCGCCGGCGGATTGAGCCAGCAATCCGGGGGCGAAGCTGATCGATTCATTTCTTCCGGCCTCTGCGGCCGGCATCATCGAACTCCTGTCGCCCGCGCCCGTCGGCTGGGGCGGGACGCTCATGCTTGGGCTGCTGCATTCGCTTGAGATCGCCGTCGGCGCCACGATCGTCGGACTGTTGATCGGAACCGGCGGTGCCTATGGCAAGCTTTATGGCGGCCCCGTGGTGCGCGACCTGCTGGCGGTCTACACGACCATCGTGCGCGCGGTACCGGAACTGGTGCTGATCCTGCTCCTCTACTACGCCGGTACCGACCTGATAAACCAGATGCTGACCGCCATGGGCTATCAACGCATCGACATCAGCGGGCTGGTGGCCGGCATCGCGGTGCTCGGTTTCGTCCAAGGCGCCTACTCGACCGAGGTCATACGCGGCGCCATCCTTGCCGTCCCACAAGGCCAGATCGAGGCCGCCCGCGCTTACGGCATGTCTCCCGGCCTTCTCTTGCGGCGCATCACGTTGCCGGCAATGCTGCCCTTCGCCATTCCAGGTCTCGCCAATCTGTGGCTGATCGCCACCAAGGATACGGCGCTGCTGGCCGTGGTCGGCTTCTTCGAATTGACGTTGGCGACGCGGCAGGCGGCGGGCGTCACCAAGGCCTATCTGATATTCTATCTCGCGGCCGGCATGCTCTATCTGGCCGTGACGCTGTTTTCGAACCTCATTCTTGGTCGCGTCGAGAAATGGGCGCGGCGCGGTATGCCTTCGATCAAGGAAGCACACTGATGGCGAGCGAAGCGGCCATCATCAACAGCGCGGCTCGCGCCTCGCTCTGGCTGCAACCGCATCGCATCGTGCTGATCCTGATTGCGCTGGGGCTGGTGCTGTCCGCTGCGTTCTTCATGCGCTGGGACTGGCTGCCGCAATATTACGGCCTGGCCCTGCTCGGCATCTGGCGCGCGCTGTGGATCCTGGCCGTCACCTGTCTGTTGGGCTTCCTGATCGCCGTGCCGGTCGGATTGGCACAGGCTGGCGGCCCGATCTGGTTCGCGGCGCCGGCGAAGGTCTTCTGCACCGTCATCAGGGGAACGCCGCTGCTGTTACAGCTGTGGCTGCTCTACTACGGGCTGGGTTCGTTGTTTCCGCAATATCCGTGGATCCGCGAATCCTGGATGTGGCCCTATCTCAGGCAGGCATGGCCTTACGCCGTCCTGGCGCTGACGCTCTCCTTCGCGGGTTACGAAGGCGAAGTGATGCGCGGCGCCTTTGCCGGCGTGCCGAAGGGGCAGCTCGAAGCCGCACGTGCGTTCGGCATGAGCCGCTGGAAGATCTTCCGGCGTATCTGGCTGCCGCAGGCTTTCTACCGGGCGCTGCCGACGCTGACGGGGGAAACCGTGCTGCAGCTGAAATCGACGCCGCTGGTGGCGACCATCAGCGTCATCGACATCTTCGCCGTTTCGTCGAAGGTCAGACAGGACACTTACCTCACCTATGAGCCCTTGCTGCTGCTTGCCTTGATCTATATGGCGATCACCGGCATTCTGGTCTTCGCCTTCGGCAGGATCGAGGCGCGGATTCCGAACAAGATCGGCTAGGGACCTAGTGAGTAGGGATTGGTGAGTAGGAAGTGGCTAGCCGCCACCACCCATTGCTGACTACTCACTACTCACCACTCACTAAAGGCAGTCGCCATGCAACTCAGTCTCGAACAGGCAACCGGGCTGTGCCGCATGGCGGCGCTGGGTGCGGGCGCCAACGAGGAAGCGGCGCAATCGCTCACCGCCTCGATCATATCGGCCGAGGCGGAAGGACTCTCGACCGTCGGGCTGTCGCATTTCATCGACTATCTCGAAGCGCTGGAGGCCGGCCGCATCGACGGCAATGCCGAGCCGGTGATCACCCGGCCGGCGCTAGCAGTCTATCTTTCCGATGCGCAAGGCGGGCTGGCGCATACCGGCTTCGACCGCACGCTCGACGAGCTCGCCAAGGCGGCAAGACTGTTCGGCGTCGCCATCTTTTCGCAGAAGAATGCCTATACATGCGGCGCCCTCGGCTACTTTACCGGAAGGCTGGCAGCGCAGGGGCTAGTCTCCTTCGCCGCCACCAACGGTCCCGCCGTGCTTGCCGGTTCGGGCTCGGTCAAGCCGGTCTATTGCACCAACCCGATGTCCTTCGCCGCACCCGCCGCCGACGGTCCGCCGCTGGTCATCGACCAGTCGTCGAGCGCCACCGCCTTCGTCAATATCCGCAAGGCGGCCGAGGACGGCAAGAAGA
Organism: Mesorhizobium sp. B2-2-4; assembly: GCF_006442375.1. Taxonomy (NCBI): domain Bacteria; kingdom Pseudomonadati; phylum Pseudomonadota; class Alphaproteobacteria; order Hyphomicrobiales; family Phyllobacteriaceae; genus Mesorhizobium; species Mesorhizobium sp. B2-2-4. Next base: position 530,273 of record NZ_VFWB01000003.1, read on the forward strand.
TCCCCGAAGGCTGGGCGCTCGATGCCAGCGGCAATCCCACTACAGATCCGGCCGCAGCCATGAAGGGGGCCATGCTCGCCTTCGGTGGCCAGCGCGGCGCCAACATCGCGCTGATGGTCGAGGTGCTGGCGGCGGGTCTGTCGGGGGCAAACTGGTCGCTCGATGCGCCCTGGTTCACCGGCGGCCCGGACAATCCCGGCACCGGCCTGTTCGTGCTGGCCGTCGAGCCCAAGCTGCTCGATCCGGATTTCGAGCAGCGGATGAAGGATCAGCTCGACCGGCTGCGCCGGCGCTACGGCGTGCACATACCGGGCCGCTCCCGGGCCGAGGCGGCGGAGAAGGCCGCGGCACGGGGCATCAAGGTCTCCAAGGCCGTGGTGCAGCGCATTTCCGAATTCGCCGAGCGCTATTCGGCCTGAAATAAAATCTTCTTTTCAGCTCATTAGCCGCCGGCGCCTGCCCGCGGCATGGCCATGCGTGTTTTTTTCGCGCGCGGTCTGAACCTTTTCGAGCGTCGGGGCGACCAATGCTTGTCCAGGGCAGGATGAGCTTGCCGATCCAGACCGGGGAACAGCACGTCACATCGAAATCTGCTCCACGCCAAGGCATGGCCTTCGCGTCCCGGAGAAACCAACCTCAGTGAAAAGGAACCACCATGACCAGCACCAAGACCACCATTGTGACCGCAGTCCTTCTCCTCGGCTCGTTCATGGGCGCGACCCAGGCGGCCAACCTGAAAACCGCGCCGGTCAAGCCGTCCAGTCCGGGCGTCATTGCCGCGCCGGGCGGCGGCGCCACCGAGGACCACTATTGCAAGGACGGCCACGCGAAATTCGCCAGTTGCAGCGCCGATTTCATCGCGGCCTGCAAGAAGGTCGGTGGCACCATGTCGGATGTCCAGGGCTGGGGTGGGCGTACTTGCTTCACGCCCTCCTGAATACCATCTCAGGTCAGGCCGCTCCGTCGGCCCCTGGCTTCGCATGGATGCTTCGCATGGATGTCATCCGGAAAACCCCGCCTCGGCGGGGTTTTCTGCGTCAGGCAAGGCGTTCTGAAGCGCTTTTGTCCTGATGCAATTCCCAAGCTGTTTTTCCTGGGAAAGCCGCTTCACAGCGACGACGCGTCACCCTTTGCGTTTGACGCGAAACGGATTATGAAACGGCTTCAGCCAAGCTTTCGAGCGCCGGAGCCAGCCATGACCGAAATCCTGCAGACCCCCAAGCTCGTCGTCATTTTCGGCGGGTCGGGCTTTGTCGGCCGCCACGTGGTGCGGGCCTTGGCCAAGCGCGGCTATCGCATCAGGGTCGCCTGCCGCCGGCCCGACCTCGCCGGCCATTTGCAGCCGCTCGGCAATGTCGGCCAGATCCAGCCCGTGCAGGCCAATGTGCGCGTGCGCTGGTCGGTCGATCGCGCCGTGCAGGGCGCCGATCATGTCGTCAACCTGGTTGCCGTGCTGCATGAGAGCGGGCGGCAGAAATTCACGGCCGTGCACGAATTCGGCGCTCGCGCCGTGGCCGAAGCGGCACGCGCAGCGGGCGCCGGCCTGACCCATATTTCGGCCCTGGGCGCCGACCTGGAAGCCGCATCCAACTATGCACGCACCAAGGCGCTTGGTGAAAAGGCCGTTCTGGAGACGATCAAGGACGCCGTGATCCTGCGGCCGTCGATCAATTTCGGACCGGAAGATAGTTTCTTCAACCGCTTCGCCAACATGGCGCGTTATTCGCCAGCACTGCCGCTGATCGGCGGCGGCCACACCAAGTTCCAGCTGGTCTATGTCGGCGACGTCGCCGAAGCGGTGGCGCGCTCGGTCGATGGCAAGGTCAAGGGCGGTCAGATCTACGAGCTTGGCGGCCCGCAGGTGCTTACTTTCAAGGAAAGCATGCAGGAAATGCTCGCGGTGATCGAGCGCAAGCGCCTGCTGGTTCCGGTGCCGTGGTGGGTGGCGAACCTGCAAGCGTCGATCCTGGGCCTCTTGCCCAACCCGCTGCTGACCAAGGACCAGGTGCTGCAACTGCGCGAGCACAATGTCGTGTCGGAGGAGGCCGCCAGGGCCAACCGCACGCTTGCCGGCCTCGGCATCCAGCCGCATGCGCTCGGGACGATCCTGCCAAGCTATCTCTGGCGTTTTCGCGCGGCCGGCCAGTTCCAGCGCAAACCGGCGGTCTGAACATAGGCCGACGACGGGCGATTACAGGCGCGAGGTGATCCGCATGGGCAGCCCGCCTTGCGGCTGGGTGGTCAGCTTCTGGACCGGCCACGGCCTGGTTTGCGCGATGGAATCGAAGCGGAAACGCGACAGCAGGACGGCGAGCGCGATGATCGCTTCCTGCATGGCGAAGCTGGCGCCGATGCAGACGCGCGGCCCGGCGCCGAACGGCAGATACTGAAAGCGGTCGATCTTTTCGCGGTTGCCCGGATGGAACCGCTCCGGCATGAACGCGTCCGGCCTGTCCCACAGCTTCCTGTGACGGTGGACGACCCAAGGCATGACCAGCACGGCCGCGCGCCCCGGGATGTGGAGATCCCTCCAGTTCTCCGGCTCGATCGGCTCGCGGTTGATCGACGGCGCCGGCGGATAGAGCCTGAGCGCCTCGTCGAAGGCGGCGCGGGTGAGCGGCATGGCGTCCAGCCATCTGGTCGGATCGGGCTCGCGCGCCAGCACGGCATCGATCTCGCGCTCGATCTTTTCCCGCTCCCATGGCGCCTCGGCCAGGCAATAGAGCGTCCAGCCCAAGGCTCGCGCCGTGGTCTCATGGCCGGCACCGATGAAGGTGATGATGTTGTCCTCGACTTCCGAGCGTGTCAGCCCGTCCGGCCCCTCGGCCTTGAGCAGGAGGGTCAGGAAATCCTGCGGCACGGCATCGGCATCGCGCCTGAGTCTCTGTTCGCGTATCTTGACCGTATTGCTGACGATCTTGCGGAAATAGGCCATGGTCTTGCGGCCGCGGATGCGGGTAAGCCGCGGCAGCCATTCGGGCGCGCGCAGCAGGTCTAGCGGATCGACGCGGCCCATGGTCTCGAACAGCCGGTCGATCTCCTTGGCGAAACTGCCCGGCTCCCCCGCGATTTCCCCGGAGAACAGCGTCTCGGCCAGGATGTCGTAGGTCAGCAGCGTCATGTCGTGGGCAATGTCGGAGGTGCCGCCATCCTCGTAACGGGAGGCGAATTCAAGCGTGCGCTTGAGCATCGGCCCCGCGAAACCAAAGATGTGACGCGGCGTGAACACCGGCGCCATCGCCTTGCGCGAACGCTTCCAGACCTCGCCTTCGGCCGTCAGCAAGCCGTCGCGCAGGATCGGCCGCAGGATGAGCTGGCGCACCGTCGCCATCTTGTAGTTCCTGGCATTGTCGACCAGGACATGGCGAATGAGGCCCGGGTCGTTGGCGATGACCAGCGGTCCGCCGACGCCGTTCACCGAGATCCAGGGCTCGTTGTAGGTCGGCTCTCCCCACAGCTCGAGCGGGTTGCGGTAGACGATGCGCATCATCTCCAGCGTCGAGGGCGGCGATGTGCGCGGCCTCGGCGCCGGCGGAACGAAGGGGGCGGGCTGAGTGTCCATGGCTGCTCCGCTGGCAAGCGCGTCGCGCTAGTCCTTGCCTCCGTTCAATGTAGTGACTGACGCACAGCGCGTCCATGTGGCCTGACGGTAAAAGCCCGTGCCCCGACGGGACGGAGCGATGCTCCCATCATCCGATTGTGACCGCTCGCCAAACGGCGCGGTCTTGTCCATGACGGCGCTCTGCCGTAGGTCACAGTCACCAACAGATACCGTCAATCGAAGGAGCCCGCCTTGAAGCACCAGTTGAACATCATCATCGGCAGCACCCGGCCGGGCCGGGCCGGGCCGGTTTTCGCTCACTGGCTGGAGCGGTTCGCGCGCGAGCACGGCAAATTCGAACCGGTGCTGACCGACATCGCCGCCTTCGATCTGCCGGTGCTGGACGAGCCGCACCATCCCAGGCTCGGCAACTACCTGAACGATCATACCAAGGCCTGGTCGAAGGCCGTCGATGCCGCCGACGCTTTCGTCTTCGTGGCACCGGAATATAATTACTTCGTCGCACCGGCCATCGTGAACGCGATCGACTATCTCTCGCGCGAATGGAAATACAAGCCCGCCGCCATCTTCAGCTATGGCGGCGTTTCCGGTGGCCTGCGCGCGGCACAGGCGCTCAAGCCGCTGCTGACCTCCGTCGGCGTCATGCCGGTTCCGGAAGGCATCGCGCTGCCGCTGTATCAGAAGCTGCTGGGAACCGATGGCTCCTTCGAAGCCAGCGAGCAGGTGCAGGGCGGGGCAAGAACCATGCTGGAGGAGCTGCTGCGCTGGAGCGAGGCGCTGAAGCCGATGCGCGCCGGCTGATGCAAGCCGGCTCGCACGCGCCGTAAACAGGCGGAATGTCGGCAAACGACCGAACCGTGGGCGGTTCGGCCTGCGTTTGCCATGCGCTTTGCTGCCGGTGCTTTTTGATCGCCGTCGTCGCGGCGGCGGAAGGCACTTGCGCAAGCTCTGGCGGCTGGCGACCCTGCCAATGCCGAGCGGGCAGAAGGGGCAGCCGGCGCCAAGATAGAAGTTCACGATCAAAATTCCTGCGCGACCGGCTGGCTAAGGACAAAGCCTCTCGCCAATAGCTGGCCAACGGTGCGCTTTTCCGCCCGGAAATGCCTGCAAACCTTGGAAAAACCACCTTTAACGCCTATATCTAGGCCATATTGAAAGCGCGATTCGGGGGCGATTTTTCGCGCCCCACCAGCCGCCTCTAGACAACAGGTTTTCATGAGCGACCAGACTGAGAACGCCAACGGCGCCGAAGCCGAATACGGCGCAGATTCCATCAAGGTTTTGAAGGGCTTGGATGCCGTCCGCAAACGGCCCGGCATGTATATCGGCGACACCGATGACGGTTCGGGCCTGCATCACATGGTCTATGAGGTCGTCGACAACGCCATCGACGAGGCACTGGCCGGTCATGCCGATCTCGTCACGGTGACGCTCAATCCCGACGGTTCGGTCACCGTCATCGACAATGGGCGCGGCATTCCCACCGATATCCATCCCAGCGAAGGCATTTCGGCAGCCGAAGTGATCATGACGCAGCTGCATGCCGGCGGCAAATTCGACCAGAACTCCTACAAAGTGTCCGGCGGCCTGCACGGCGTCGGCGTCTCTGTGGTCAACGCCCTGTCGGCCTGGCTGAAGCTCAAGATCCGCCGCAATGGCAAGATTTTCGAGATGAGCTTCACACACGGCAATGCCGACGCGCCGCTGAGCGTCACAGGCAGCTATGAACAGGACAAGCAGCCCGGCACCTATGAAGGCCGCAGCGGCAGCGAGATCACCTTCTTTCCGTCGTCCGAGACCTTCACGATGGTCGAATTCGATTTCGGCACGCTGGAGCATCGGCTGCGCGAGCTTGCGTTCCTGAATTCGGGCGTGCGCATCGTGCTAACCGACGCCCGCCACGCCGACGTCGTGCGGCATGAACTGCACTATGATGGCGGCCTGGAGGAATTCGTCAAATATCTCGACCGGGTCAAGAAACCGCTGATCGACAAACCGATCGCCATCAGAGCCGAGCGCGACGGCATCACCGTCGAAGTGGCCATGTGGTGGAACGACAGCTACCACGAGAATGTGCTGGCCTTCACCAACAACATCCCGCAGCGCGACGGCGGCACCCATCTCGCCGGTTTTCGCGGCGCCCTGACGCGTCAGATCACCGGCTATGGCGATTCCTCGGGCCTGACCAAGAAGGAAAAGGTGTCGCTGATCGGCGACGATTGCCGCGAGGGGCTGACGGCAGTGCTGTCGGTCAAGGTTCCCGACCCGAAATTCTCCTCGCAGACCAAGGACAAGCTGGTCTCCTCGGAAGTCCGGCCCGTGGTCGAAGGGCTGGTCAACGAGGCGCTCGGCACCTGGCTCGAAGAACATCCGAGCGAAGGCAAGGTCGTGGTCGAGAAGGTGATCCAGGCCGCGGCGGCGCGCGAGGCCGCGCGCAAGGCGCGCGACATCACCCGCAAGACCTCGCTGGGCGTCACCTCGCTGCCCGGCAAGCTTGCCGACTGTCAGGAACGCGATCCGGCGAAGTCCGAGATCTTCATCGTCGAGGGCGACTCGGCCGGCGGCTCCGCCAAGGGCGGCCGCTCGCGCCAGAACCAGGCCATCCTGCCGCTGCGCGGCAAGATCCTCAATGTCGAGCGCGCCCGCTTCGACCGCATGCTCAGTTCCGACATGATCGGCACGCTGATCACCGCGCTCGGCACGTCGATCGGCAAGGACGAATTCAACGCCGACAAGCTGCGCTACCACAAGATCATCCTGATGACCGACGCCGATGTCGACGGCGCGCATATCAGGACGTTGCTGCTCACCTTCTTCTTCCGGCAAATGCCGGAATTGATCGAACGCGGCCATCTCTATATCGCCCAGCCGCCGCTTTATAAGGTGACGCGCGGCAAGAGCTCGCAATACATCAAGAACGAAAGCGCGTTCGAGGAATTCCTGATCGGCTCGGGACTGGAAGAAGCCTCGCTCACGCTCGGCTCCGGCGAGGTTCGCGCCGGACAGGACCTGCGGGCGGCGATCGACGATGCGCTCGCGGTGCGCCAGCTGATCAACGGCCTGCACACGCGCTACAACAGAGGCGTCGTGGAGCAGGCGGCGATCGCCGGCGGGCTCAATGCCGACGTCGTCGCCGATCTTGGCCGCGCCAATGCGATGGCGGAGCGGATCGCGCAACGTCTCGACATCATTGCCGAGGACACCGAGCGCGGCTGGACCGGCCGGATGTCGACTTCGAATGAGGGTATCGGCGGCTATGTCTTCGAACGCACGGTGCGCAGCGTCAAGGAATACGCCCATCTCGATATGGCGCTGATCAATTCAGCCGATGCGCGACAGCTCGACCGCTACGCGCAGCGGCTCAGCGACGTCTATGGAGCGCCGCCCGTGCTGCGCCGCAAGGATGTCTCGGAACCCATCTCGGGACCGTTGGCACTGCTCAACGCGGTGTTCGCGACCGGCCGCAAGGGCCTGACCATGCAGCGCTACAAGGGCCTGGGCGAGATGAACGCCGAGCAGCTTTGGGAAACCACGCTCGATCCGAACGTGCGTTCGCTGCTGCAGGTCAAGGTGAACGACGCCACCGACGCCGACAGCCTGTTCTCGCGGCTGATGGGCGACGAGGTCGAGCCGCGGCGCGAGTTCATCCAGGACAACGCGCTGTCGGTGGCCAATCTGGACATTTAATCCGGAGTCATCCCGGGACCATTGGCGCGCGTCGGTCGCGCCAGTGTTTCCGTTGCGAGATTCATTCGAACCGCCGGAACGGAAGCTTCTTTCCAGCATTGTGACAGTATCGATCACAATTCCTGGCGAAGGAGGCTCCCATGGGACGCGGCATCTTGCTCTGGTTACTCGGGGTTCCAATCCCGATCATCCTTCTCATCATGCTTTTCGCGCGATAGGGGGCTGTCATGCAGTCCACCCTGTCGATCACGGATGATCCCGGCGCGGTGGAATCGTCCGCCACCGCTATCAGCTGGGGTCCGATCATCGCCGGTGCCTTCGCCGCCTCGACATTGACCTTCATCCTGATGCTGCTCGGCTCCGGCCTGGGGTTGAGCATGGTCTCGCCATGGTCGGGCTCAAGCGCCTCTATCACCAGCTTCGCGGTTTCGACCGCGGTGTGGCTGATCGTCGTGCAATGGCTGTCATCCGGCCTCGGTGGCTATCTTGCCGGCCGGCTGCGCACCAAATGGGTGGGCGTGCATACCGACGAGGTTTATTTCCGGGATACGGCTCATGGCTTCCTGGCATGGGCGCTGGCGACGCTGCTGGTCGTCGGCGTGCTCGGCTCGGCGCTGTCGGCGGCTGTGGGTTCCGGCGTCCAGGCTGTATCCAGCGTGGCCGCCGGCGCCGCCCAGGGCGCTTCGGCCGGTGCATCGGCCAATGCAGGCGGGGCATCGACGGACAATGCCACATCCTATCTGGTGGACTCGTTGTTCAGGCCGGCGGACGCGGCGAGACTGGCGGCAGCCAATCCGCAAAACGATGCGGCGGCGGCGGCGCAGGCATCGCGCATCCTGGTCGCCAGCGCTGCGGCTGGCGAGGTTTCGCCCGAGGACAAGACATACCTGTCGCAGCTGGTCGCGGCACGCACCGGCCTGTCGGAAGCAGACGCCAAGACGCGTGTCGATACGCTGCTGGCAAAGGCGCAGGACGCCAAGGCCAAGGCCCAGCAGGCGGCCGATACCGCCAGGAAGGCGAGCGCCACATTTGCGCTCCTCGGCGCCCTGTCGCTGGTCATCGGCGCCTTCATCGCCAGCGCCGCGGCTGCCCTCGGCGGCAGGCAGCGCGACGACGAGGAGGCTGTGTTCCTGACCAGCCGTTGAACATCGTCTGAAATCCGCATGAAGAAGCCCGGCGAGCCGGGCTTCTTCATGCGGACGATGTGGCCGGGTCAGTGATCCATGGCCTTGACGATTTCCTCGGTCATCTTCTTGGCGTCGCCGAGCAGCATCATGGTGCCGTCCTTGTAGAACAGCGTGTTGTCGATGCCGGCATAGCCGGAGCCGAGCGAGCGCTTGACGAACAGGCAGGTGCGCGCCTTGTCGACGTCGAGGATCGGCATACCGTAAATAGGTGAGCTCTTGTCATCCCGCGCCGACGGGTTGGTGACGTCGTTGGCGCCGATGACATAGGCGACGTCGGCCTGCGCGAATTCGGAATTGATGTCCTCGAGCTCGAACACTTCGTCGTAAGGCACGTTGGCTTCGGCCAAGAGCACGTTCATGTGGCCCGGCATGCGGCCGGCCACGGGGTGGATGGCGTATTTGACGTCGACGCCATTGGCCTTGAGCTTGTCGGCCATCTCGCGCAGTGCGTGCTGGGCCTGGGCGACGGCCATGCCGTAGCCAGGCACGATGATGACCTTCTGCGCGTTCATCATCAGATAGGCGGCGTCGTCGGCCGAGCCCTGCTTGACCGTGCGCTCGATCCCATCATCAGCGCCCGCGGCTGCGGTCTCACCACCGAAGCCGCCGAGGATGACGGAAATGAAGGAGCGATTCATGCCCTTGCACATGATGTAGGACAGGATGGCGCCCGACGAGCCGACCAGGGCGCCGGTGATGATCAGCGCCAGATTGCCGAGCGTGAAGCCGAGTGCGGCCGCCGCCCAGCCCGAATAGGAGTTGAGCATCGACACCACCACCGGCATGTCGGCGCCGCCGATGGGGATGATGAGCAGCACGCCCAGCACCAGCGATGCGGCAACGATGAGCCAGAA
>NZ_VFWB01000030.1:0-3484 GCF_006442375.1 Mesorhizobium sp. B2-2-4
CAGCCACCTTCCAGGGCGAGTTCTCCGGCAACGTGAAGAGCTATTCCGGCAAGCTCAAGCTCGGCATCACCTGGTGAGGCTATGCGCATCTTGCCGTGTTGTTCCTTTGTCAACAGTCAATTCAAGATCCCCCAAATTCGGGGGGCTTCTGGGGTCAAGCAGATGGGTAGAAAAATCGATGGAACGAGGCGGGCTCGCCTGATGCTGCGTCTGCTCGGGGAAACTTGTCTGTCGACATCGGGCTCGCGCCTGGCACTGGCCATCCTTCTCGCAGCTGGAACGCTGTCAACAACGCTTCCGGCGAGAGCCGAGGACTGGCCAGTCTACAACGAGGGGGATCTGCATTTCGCCATCTTCAACGCCGACTACGGCGACACAATCCGGTTCTACGCCAATGTCACGCTGACAGCCAACCTGCCGCCCGTGCGGAGCGGCAACATGACCATCAACGGACAAGGCTTCACCCTGTCCGGCAACAACCAGTATCGCGGCCTGTTCGTGCAGCAGGGCGCGATCAACGTGGCGATCAAAGATCTCACCATCACCAACGCCAAGGCCGAGGGCGGTAAGGGTGGCGACGCAAGATTTATTGTACCCGGCAATCCCGCCCGCGGCGGTGGTGGCGGCGGCGGCGCTGGACTGGGCGGCGCGCTGTTCATCGGCAAAGGCGCCAATGTGACGGTAAGCAATGTCAACCTGCAGGCCAACCAGGCGCGCGGCGGCAATGGCGGCGCGCTCGGACCTTTGACCTTGAGCAGTTCGTGGGGCAGCAGTGGCGGCGGCGGTGGCTATTGGCCGATCGGAGCCGATGGCGGCGACGGCGGCGCCTCCGTCAGTGGTGGAGGCGGTGCGCCAGACGGCGCCGGCGGTGACGGTAGCATAACAGACGGCAGCCCCGGTGGTTTTGGCGGCGGCGGCGGCGGCAGCGGCTGGTGTTCGGGCAGCGACTGCCCTTATATACCGGGGGCCGGCGGTTTTGGCGGCGGCAGCGGGGCCGGCAGTAGTGGAGTGGCTGAGCCTGGTGGCTTCGGCGGCGGCACCGGCACCAGCAACGACGTCAGCAGTGGCGGCGGTGGCGGCGCCGGTCTCGGCGGTGCGATCTTCGTTCAGGAGGGCGGCAGCCTGACCCTGGCCGGCGCTCTCAACATTTCCGGAAATGCCGTCGCGGTCGGTGACGGTGGAAGGAGGGGCGGGCAGGGCAATGCCACGCCCGGCCAGGGCATCGGGTCGGGCATCTTCCTTCACGGCAACGGCTCGTTCAGCGTCGCCCCTGGCGCCGGACAGACGCAGACCATAAGCGACATCATCATCGACCAGACCGGAGCTGGCGGCACCGGCACCGACAGTGGCAGCTGGTCTCTGGTCAAGAATGGCGACGGCGTGACCGTTCTCACCGGCGCCAATGCCTATAGCGGGGGCACCATCGTCAATGCCGGCATCCTGCAGGGCAAAACGTCGAGCCTCAGAGGCAACATCACCAACAATGCGTCCGTCATCTTCGACCAGGCCGGCAACGACGGCACCTTTGCCGGCAACATGTCCGGCAGCGGCGCCCTGTTCAAGCGAGGCGGCGGCGTGCTTTCGCTCACGGGCACCAACACCTACGCGGCCGGCACGCGGGTGGAAGAAGGAGTCCTGCGAATCGCGTCCGATGCCAAGCTCGGCGCGGCAGGCACCCATCTCAACCTGGACGGTGGTGGCGGTCTGAGTGCGTCGGCGACCTTTGCCAGCACCCGCCCCGTTTGGCTTACCGGCGCTCGCGGCATCGTTCTCGTCGATGCCGGCGAAACCCTCACCCTGAGTGGTGTAGTCAGTGAAAGTGGTGCGCTGGTCAAGTCCGGCCCCGGCGACCTGATTCTTAGCGGGGCCAACACCTACTCGGGCGGCACGACGGTCACCGGCGGCGTGCTGCGCTTCGCCAACGACGGCAACCTGGGCGCGGCAGCCACCGGGATCATGTTGAACGGTGGTGCAGTCGGGACCATGACGGACACACCTGCGGCAACGTCGATCAGCCGCAATATCACCTTGGCCAGCAACGGTGGCGGTATCGACGTGGCGGCGCAGTCCCAGTCTCTCTCCTGGAGCGGCAACATAAGCGGCAACGGTGGCCTCTTCAAGATCGGAGCCGGCACGCTGGTCCTCACCGGCAACAATACCTACGCCGGCGGCACGCAGGTGGCAGGAGGGACCCTGTGGGTTGCCTCCGACGCCAAGCTCGGCGCAGCCGGCACCCATGTCGACCTGAACAACGGGGCTCTGCGCGCCTCGGAAACCTTTACCAGCGCCCGCCCTGTCGGGCTTTTAGGCGCCGGTGGCGCTATCCTCGTGGACGCCAACAAGGCCCTCACCTTGAGCGGTGTCGTCAGGGGTTCGGGCAGCCTCACCAAGACTGGCGACGGCACCCTCATCCTCACTGGCGCGAATGCCTATACCGGCAGCACCACCGTCAATGCCGGCGTCCTGCAGGGCAATGCAATGAGCCTGCTGGGCCACATCACCAACAACGCCTCCGTCGTCTTCGACCAAGCAGCCAACGGCACCTATGCCGGCAACATCACCGGCCTCGGCAGCCTGACCAAGATCGGCGCCGGCACGCTGATCCTGCCCGCTGCCGCCAACTACGCTGGCGGCACGACCGTCTCGGCCGGCGCGCTGCAGGGCACGACCTTCAGCCTGCAAGGCAACATCCTGAACAATGCCGCCGTTATCTTCGACCAGGGTTTCGACGGCACCTATGCCGGCAACATGACGGGCTCCGGCACGCTCACCAAGAACGGCCCTGGCACACTCACCCTCACCGGCACCAGCAGCGTCGACGGCGGCATGACGGTCGACGCCGGCGCGCTTCTGGCGAACGGCTCGATCGCTTCGTCTCGGGGCCTGAGAGTGAATACGCGCGCGACGGTGGGCGGCACCGGTATATTGCCGTCGACGATCATTAATGGCGGCACGCTTTCGCCTGGGAATTCGATCGGCACGATCAATATCATCGGGAAACTGACATTCGGCGCCGGCTCGATCTACGCCGTCGAGGTCTCCGGCGGCACGGCCGACCGCGCGAGCGTCATCGGCTCCGCCGATCTTTCGGGCGGTACCGTCGATGTCACGTTCCTGGCAGGCGGCTCTGTTTCCAGGAACTCCACCATCCTCAATGCCACGCGCGGTCTGGGCGGCACCAAATTCGCCGGCCTCAGCGACGCGCCGTTGCCCGGCTTCGAGACCAGCCTGAGCTATGACGCCAACAATGTGTACCTGGTAACGGGCACCGACCGCACCGATCCCGAGCTTAGTGCCCTCAATCGGAACCAACGGACCGTGGCCGACAGGGCGCTCGACCATTTCGAAGCCAATGGCAGGCTGCCCGGGGAATTCGTCAGGCTCGACGCGAATGGGCTGTCAGCTGCCTCCGGCGAGATCGCGGCGGGTGCCATCATAGCCGGCATCGACAGCGCCGATCGGTTCCTGGCCGTGTTCGACGGGC
>NZ_VFWB01000031.1:0-2606 GCF_006442375.1 Mesorhizobium sp. B2-2-4
ACCGACAAGGTCGCCTTCGCGCTGCATGTCGATGCCGCCACCGGCCAGGTCGCGGTTGCGCAATACGTCTCGCTCCACCATCCCGACACCAGCAGCAACGACGAGGGCATCGCGCTCGGCGCCGGCTCGGTCTCGGTCACCGTCACGGCGACCGACGGCGACGGCGACCACGTCACACAAAGCGCCGACATCTCCCAGACCATCGTCTTCGAGGATGATGGGCCGAAGGTCCTGAGCGGCCATGCCGCGCCGGTGACGATCGACGAGGACGACATTGCCAGCCTGCTGTCGCAGGGAACCTCGCCCTATGACGGGTCCGGCGACGGTTCGGGCACGGAGTTCCCGCTGGGTGCGGCGATCGCATCCGGCTCGCTGAACGGGCTTGTCGACTTCGGCGCCGACGGCCCGGCCGCCGGCGGCGGTTTCGGCTTCACCGGCACGGCGGCCGCAGACCTGACGGCCATCGGGCTGTCGTCGAAGGGCGTCGAGCTGAGCTGGGCGATGCAGGGCAACACGCTGGTCGGCTTTGTCGACAGCAACCATAACGGCGCTTACAACGGGCTTAGCGACCGCACCGTGATGACGGTGACGCTGAATGCCTCGAGCGGCGCCTTCGTGGTGCGCCAGTTCGACCAGCTCGACCATGTCGCACCGGCGGCCGGAACATCGGACCAGAACACCGCGCTGCAGACGCATCTGGGCAGCGGCAGCGTGGCCGGCATCGACCTCGGCTCGGTGTTCCAGGCCAAGGACGGCGACGGCGATACGGTGACGCTGACCGGCAAGGCGACGGTCACCGTGGTCGACGACGTGCCGCAGGTGTTCATCGCCGCGACAGGCGTGTCGGTCGTGCATGACGAGACGGCGGGCAACCAGAACGACGACACCAGCAGCGCCTCGGTCGCACACCAGTTCGATTCGCTTGGACTGGGCCCGGCAAGCCTGGGCTATGCGCATGGCAACCTGCCGGTGGTGCTGTTCGGCTCGCTGCCCGGCACGGACGAGCCGCGCGCGGCCGTGCTCAGCCTTGCGGTTGCAGAGCCAGGCACCGATTCGGGCCTGAAGACGACCGACGGGCACGAGATCTCGCTGTTCAAGGAAGGCAATCTGATCGTCGGCCGCGTCGACAACGCGAACGGTACGGCCAATCCCGGCGGCGCCATTGCCTTCGCGGTCTCGGTCGCCCAGACCGGCCATATCTCGACGGCACAGTATCTGTCGCTGCAGCATCCGCTGGCCGGCAACGGTTCGGGCGGCTCTTATGACGAGCCGGTCAACCTGTCCGGCAAGATCAATGCGGTGGTCACGGTCACCGACTTCGACGGCGACACAGTCAGCCAGTCGCTCGCCATCGGCGCCAAGATCGTCTTCGAGGATGATGGGCCGAAGGTCCTGAGCGGCCATGCCGCGCCGGTGACGATCGACGAGGACGACATTGCCAGCCTGCTGTCGCAGGGAACCTCGCCCTATGACGGGTCCGGCGACGGTTCGGGCACGGAATTCCCATTCGGTGCGGCGATCGCATCCGGCTCGCTGAACGGGCTTGTCGACTTCGGCGCCGACGGCCCGGCCGCCGGCGGCGGTTTCGGCTTCACCGGCACGGCGGCCGCAGACCTGACGGCCATCGGGCTGTCGTCGAAGGGCGTAGAGCTGAGCTGGGCGGTCCAGGGCAACACGTTGGTCGGCTTTGTCGACAGCAACCACAACGGCGCTTACAACGGGCTTAGCGACCGCACCGTAATGACGGTGACGCTGAATGCCTCGAGCGGCGCCTTCGTGGTGCGCCAGTTCGACCAGCTCGACCATGTCGCACCGGCGGCCGGAACATCGGACCAGAACACCGGGCTGCAGACGCATCTGGGCAGCGGCAGCGTGGCTGGCATCGACCTCGGCTCGGTGTTCCAGGCCAAGGACGGCGACGGCGATACGGTGACGCTGACCGGCAAGGCGACGGTCACCGTGGTCGACGACGTGCCGCAGGTGTTCATCGCCGCGACAGGCGTGTCGGTCGTGCATGACGAGACGGCGGGCAACCAGAACGACGACACCAGCAGCGCCTCGGTCGCGCACCAGTTCGATTCGCTTGGACTGGGCCCGGCAAGCCTGGGCTATGCGCATGGCAACCTGCCGGTGGTGCTGTTCGGCTCGCTGCCCGGCACGGACGAGCCGCGCGCGGCCGTGCTCAGCCTTGCGGTTGCAGAGCCAGGCACCGATTCGGGCCTGAAGACGACCGACGGGCACGAGATCTCGCTGTTCAAGGAAGGCAATCTGATCGTCGGCCGCGTCGACAACAACAATGGCACACCCAACGACAAGGGCGCTGTCGCCTTCGCGGTCTCGGTCGACCAGACCGGCCATATCTCGACGGCACAGTATCTGTCGCTGCAGCATCCGCTGGCCGGCAACGGTTCGGGCGGCTCTTATGACGAGCCGGTCAACCTGTCCGGCAAGATCAATGCGGTGGTCACGGTCACCGACTTCGACGGCGACACAGTCAGCCAGTCGCTCGCCATCGGCGCCAAGATCGTCTTCGACGACGACGGGCCGAAGGTGACGGCTGTCGCCGCCACCGGCGTTACGGTAGCGCTTGACGAGACGGCGACCAC
>NZ_VFWB01000032.1:0-2561 GCF_006442375.1 Mesorhizobium sp. B2-2-4
GCCCGTCGAACACGGCCAGGAACCGATCGGCGCTGTCGATGCCGGCTATGATGGCACCCGCCGCGATCTCGCCGGAGAGTGCCTGCAGGGCCGGTGTCCCCTGCGCTGTTGGCAGGCCCGACAGCGCCCCGACGATGCCGCCGAAATTACCGCCGGCTGCAGCGGCATCGAGCACACCGCCGACCGCCCGCTGGTTCGACGTCTGGCCGGCCGAGCGGAAGGCATCTGGCGCCAGGATCAGGGAGAGATAGAGGCTGGTGAGATCGAAGCTGAGCACGGGGCGCAGGAACGCGAAATCGGCGGTCACATCGTTAAATGTGGCAATGCCGCCGGCCGGCGCCGAGACGATCGTGTACGTCGTGTCAGGCACGTAAATGCCGGGCAACGGGACAACGTCGAGGGTGCCGGCATGTACCGTCGCCTTGTGGCCGGCGCCAACGATGGTGATGCGGTCGCTGGCGCTGGGACTAATTTCAACGTCGAAGGTGCCGCTGTTCCAGGTGAGATTGCCGTCGATCGTGATGTTGCCGATGGAGTTGCCCGGCTCGATCGTGCCGCCGTTGTTTGTAATATTGCCGGTGATGTTGCCGACGCCACTCAGGATGCCGCCCTTGTTGAGCGTTACGTTGCTGGTCAGGTGAACGTTGACGGCTAAGCCGCCGGTATTGATGGTCGTGCCGCCGCCGACAGTGCTGGTGCCGGTAAGGGTGAGCTTACCGGCGCCGTTCTTGGTGAGCGTGCCGGTGCCGGTCATTGCGCCGGCATAGGTGCCGTTGACACCCTGGTCGAAGATGACGGCGGCATCGTTTAGGATACGGCCCTGCAGGCTGTTGGCTGCGCCCTGCAGGATGCCGGCCGACACCGTCGTGCCCTCGGTATAAGTGTTGTTGCCGCCCAAGGTCAGCGCGCCGGCGCCGGTCTTGGTCAGGCTGCCGAGGCCGGTGATATTGCCCGCGAAGGTGCCGTTGGTCGCCTGGTCGAAGGTGATCGACCTGGCGATCGGATTGTTCGCGTTGGGGTCGAAGATGATGTTGCCGCGCAGGTTCGTGGTGTTGCCCTGCACCGCGCCGCCGTTGTTGAAGATGTTGCCGGCATAGCTGTTGGCGCCGGTGAGAATAAGCGTGCCGTCGCCGACCTTGGTGAGATTGCCCGAACCGCCGACTATCCCATTCAGGGTCAGGGTCTTGCCGGGGTCGACCAGGAATACGCCACCGGCGCCCTCCAGTAAGACGTTGCGCGTGCTGGTGAAGGTCTCGGATGCGCGCAGGCCGGCGTTGTTTTCCAGCGTGAGCCCCGTACCCGTGGCGCCGAGCTTGTCGTCGGAAGCGACCCGTAGCGTTCCGCGCTGCACCAGCGTGCCGCCGGAATAGGTGTTGGTGCCCGTGAGCTCGAACTCGCCGTCGCCGCTCTTGATGAGGCGACCGCCACCGCTGATGCTGCCGCTCCAGATGAAGGGATGCAGCGCCACGTCGATGCCGCCGTTACCGGCGAGCACGATCTTGCGGTCGATCGACGTGGCCGCAGGAGTGTCCTTTGTGGTTCCGACCGCGCCGCCATTCAACGTGATTGCCGTACCCGCCGCGCCCAGGTTGACGTCATTCGTGAAGCGCAGGACACCGCCGGTCACGGTCGTGCCGCCGCCGTAGGTGTTGGCCGCTGAAAGGATCAGGTCGCCGTCGCCGGACTTGGTCAACTGGCCGCTTCCGCCGATCACGCCGCTCCAGGTGAGTGGAGCCGATGCAACGGAGAAGCCGCCCTTGTCCGTGATCGTGACGGGGCGATTGCTGGTCGGCCCCGGATGGACCGTGGCCACGCTTCCGATCGTGCCGTTGTTCAGGTTGATGCCGATGCCCGCGGCTCCCAGGCTGGCGTCGGTGGTGAACAACAGCGCTCCGCCGTTGACGGTGGTGCCGCCAGCGTAGGTGTTGGTGCCTGAGAGCGTGAGATCGCCAGTGCCGGTCTTGATGAGGCTGCCGCTGCCGGACAGGTTGCCGGTATAGGCGCCGTCGATTGTTTGGGCGAAGACGAGTGAGGCCTTGTTTGTGATATTGCCCGCCAGGCGCAGAGCGTTGATCTCCAGGACGCCTTCATTGACGGTGCCGCCGCCGGAGAGCGAAGTCGCACCGTCGAGAATGGTCGTGCCGGCCCCGTTCTTGACGATAGCCCAATTGCCGCCGCTGCCAGCGCCCCCGGTCTGATCTGCAATGGTGTCGCTTATCAACTGGGTCTGCCCGGCGCCAGGGGCCACGGTGAATGACCCGTTGCCGTGAAAAAGAATGCCCGATCCGATACCTTGGCCGGGGGAGGCGTTTCCTCCTCCGCCGTTGCCGCCTGCGACGCTGTTTCTAAAAATGTCGAGATGGCCGGCCACAGTGAGCTCGCCGCCATACTGAACGAAGATCGCGCCGCCCAGGCCGCCGCCGCCACCGCCACCTTGTCCATGGCCACCGCCGCTGCCGCCGCCGATTCCCCCCTGACCACCGTCATAAGGCGGTCGCGCCTTACGGCCGGCCGGCTCAGGCAAATTGGGTCGCCGACGCGAATCTCCTGCCTGGCGCGGG
>NZ_VFWB01000033.1:0-2348 GCF_006442375.1 Mesorhizobium sp. B2-2-4
TCGACATCGGGCTCGCGCCTGGCACTGGCCATCCTTCTCGCAGCTGGAACGCTGTCAACAACGCTTCCGGCGAGAGCTGTCGAGACTGACTGGATTGTCAAAGACGAGGCGACGCTCAGGGACGCCATCAGTAGCGCCCAGAAAAACGACACCATCACCTTCACCGCGAACGTCACCCTGAGCGCAAACTTGCCCACCGTGCAGAAAGACGTGACCATCGACGGTGGCAACTTCACGCTGTCTGGCAATAACCAGTATCGCGGCCTGTTCGTCCAGTTCGGCACAGTAGTCGTCAACGATCTCACCATCGCCAACGCCAAGGCCCAGGGCGGCAGAGGAGGCGACGCAAGGTATGGCGGCGAGCTGTATATTGGAGGCGGCGGCGGCGGTGGCGGCGCTGGACTGGGCGGCGCGCTGTTCGTCGCCAGCGGCGCCAATGTGACGGTGAGCAACGTCAACCTGCAAGCCAACCAGGCCCATGGCGGCAACGGCGGCGCGCTCAGGCCAGATACCGGCGGTTGGACCAGCGGCGGCGGTGGTGGCTATTGGCCCACCGGTGCTAACGGCGGCGACGCCGGCCCTGTCGTCAATGGTGGCGGCGGTACAGGCGGCGGCGGCGACGGTGCCCACGCCTTTGAGCGCCAGGGCCACCCCGGTGGCTTCGGCGGTGGCGGTGGCGGCGGCCCCAATGGAGGTGGCTCCGGCGGTTTTGGCGGCGGCGCCGGCGGCAACGGCGATATCTTCCACTCAGTGGCTGTGCCCGGTGGCTTCGGCGGCGGCAATAGCAACGGCAAGGACCCCAGTGCCGGCGGCGGTGGCGGCGCCGGTCTCGGCGGTGCGATCTTCGTTCAGGAGGGCGGCAGCCTGACCCTGGCCGGCGCTCTCAACATTTCCGGAAATGCCGTTGCGGGCGGTGACGGTGGAGTGGAAAACGGGTGCAAAGGCCTTCCAATATCTCCAGTGTGTGGTGGCAATCCCGGCCAGGGTATCGGTTCGGGCATCTTCCTACACGGCAACGGATCGGTCAGCACCGTCCCCAGCGGTGGGCAGACACAGACCATAAGCGACATCATCATCGACCAGACCGGAGCTGGCGGCACCGGCGCCGACAGCGGCAGTTGGTCTCTAATCAAGAATGGCGACGGCGTGACCGTTCTCACCGGCGCCAACGCCTATAGCGGCGGCACCATCGTCAATGCCGGCATCCTGCAGGGCAACACGTCGAGCCTGCAGCGCAATATCACCATCAACAATAATGCCTCCATCTTCTTCGATCAGGCGGGCAGCGGCACTTATGCTGGCATCGTGTCCGGCACCGGCAATCTCTGGAAACGAGGCAACGGCGAGGTCGCGCTCACTGGCGAGAACACCTATACGGGCGGCACGCGGGTGGAAGGCGGAACCCTGCTTGTCGCCTCCGACGCCAAACTCGGCAAGGCAGATGCCCATCTCCACCTGCTCGACGGCGGCGGTCTGCACGCCTCCGAGACCTTCACCAGTTCCCGGCCCGTCGGGCTTTTGAGGGGTAATGGCGTCTTGCTCGTCGATCCAGGCAAGGCCCTCACCTTGAGCGGCGTCATCGGAGGAAGCGGCGTGCTGGTCAAGTCCGGCTCCGGCGACCTGATTCTTTCCGGTACGAATACCTATTCGGGCGGCACGGCCGTTTCGGCCGGCGCGCTGTTGTTCACTACCGACGCCAGCCTAGGCGCCGCGGGCAGCGCCATCAATCTGAACAGCGGCACGATCGGGCTAGCTTCGGATGCTTCGGCACAGACGGTCAATCGCCCCGTCACGATCACGAACAGCGGCGGTTTCTTCGTTGCATCGGCTCCGCTGACCTGGAGCGGCGTGATCAGCGGCACCGGCACGATGGTCAAGTCCGGTACCGGCACGCTTTTTCTCTCCGGCAACAACACCTACACCGGCGCGACCATCGTCGACGCCGGCACGCTTGTGGCGAACGGCTCGATCCTCTTTTCGAGCCTGACGGTGAATGCGGGCGCAACACTTGGCGGCACTGGCAGTGTCGGCTCCGCCACGCTGGCCGGCGGCACGCTTTCGCCGGGCAATTCGATCGGCACGATCAATATCATCGGGAACCTTGCGTTCGGCGCCGGCTCGGTCTACGCCGTCGAGGTCTCTGGCAGCACGGCCGACCGCGCGAACGCTATCGGCTCCGCCGATCTTTCGGGCGGCACCGTCGATGTCAGGTTCCTGGCGGGCGGCTCTGTTTCCAGGAACTACACCATCCTCAATGCCACGGGCGGTCTCGGCGGCACCAAATTCGCCGGCCTCAGCGACGCGCCGTTGCCCGGCTTCGAGACCAGCCTGAGCTATGACGCCAACAA
>NZ_VFWB01000034.1:0-2059 GCF_006442375.1 Mesorhizobium sp. B2-2-4
TCGGAGGCGCGGCGGCGGATCTCCTGCGCCGGCGGCCGCGTCGAGCCCTGCCGGACCTTGAGGCCGAAGCCGATATTGTCCGAGACCGTCATGTGCCGGAACAGCGCGTAGTGCTGGAAGACGAAGCCGACATTGCGCTCCTGGATCGATTTGTGCGAGGCGTCCTCGTCGCCGAAGAAGATCTTGCCGCGCGTCGGCCGCTCCAGCCCGGCAATCAGCCGCAGCAGCGTCGTCTTGCCCGAGCCCGACGGCCCCAGCAACGCGATCAGCTCGCCCGACTTGATGTCGAGCGACACGTCATGGAGCGCGGGAAACCGCTCGAACTCCTTGCGCACATTGGCAACGCGAACTTCCATCAACAGTCCCTTTGTAGTGGCTGCATGCCGTTATCCCAAATCGGTTCCCGCTTTTGGGCGACATGTCTTTTGTTTCATGCATGCCGTTATCCCAAAACCGGTTTCCACTTTTGGGCGACATGCATCAATGTCCACGCGCCGCGGCGATCTCGGCGCCGTAACGCATCTCGAGCAGTGTCTTCAGGACCAGCGTCACCAGCGCCAGGCCGGCCAGCAGCGAGGCGACGGCAAAGGCGCCGACGGCGTTGTATTCATTGTAGAGGATCTCGACATGCAGCGGCATGGTGTTGGTCAGGCCGCGTATATGGCCCGACACCACCGAGACCGCGCCGAACTCGCCCATGGCGCGCGCATTGCACAAGAGCACGCCGTAAAGCAGCCCCCATTTGACGTTGGGCAGCGTCACATACCAGAAGGCCTGCCAGCCATTGGCGCCGAGCGACAGCGCGGCCTCCTCGTCGCCATTGCCCTGTTCCTGCATCAGCGGGATCAGCTCGCGGGCCACGAAGGGGAAGGTGACGAAGATGGTGGCCAGCACAATGCCGGGCACGGCGAACAGGATGACGATGCCGTGCGCCTTCAGCCAGGCGCCGAGCAGCCCCTGGGCGCCGAACAGAAGCACATAGACCAGGCCCGAGATGACCGGCGAGACCGAGAACGGCAGGTCGATCAGCGTGGTCAGGAAGGCCTTGCCCTTGAACTCGAACTTGGCGATCGCCCAGGCGGCCGAGATGCCGAAGACGACATTGAGCGGCACCGAGATCGCCGCCACCAGCAGCGTCAGCCGGATCGCCGAGCGCGTATCGGGATTGCCGAGCGCCTCGGTGTAGGCGCCGACGCCCTTGGCGAAGGCTTCGTTGAAGACGATGATCAGCGGCAACAGCAGGAAGATGCCGAGGAAGGCGAACGCGATCGCCATCAGCACGGCCTGCGCCGGGCGGCTTTCGGTTACCGCCGCCGAGCGGCTGTCGTGATGCGGCTCGTAGGATTTGATCTCCGGATCAGCCATAGCGCTTGCGGCTCCATGTCTGCGCCAGGTTGACGATGAGCAGCATCAGGAACGACAAGGCCAGCATGATCGCGGCGATGGCGGTCGCCGCCGGGTAATTGTACTCCTCCAGCCGGATGACGATCAAAAGCGGCGCGATCTCGGACTTGTAGGGCAGGTTGCCGGCGATGAAGATGACCGAGCCGTATTCGCCGACGCCGCGCGCGAAGGCCAGCGCGAAGCCGGTGACGATGGCCGGCGCCAGGCCCGGGAACAGCACCCGGGTGACGATCTGGAAGCGGCTGGCGCCGAGCGTGGCGGCGGCCTCCTCCACCTCCTTGTCGATCTCCTCCATGATCGGCTGCACGGTGCGCACGACGAAGGGCAGGCCGATGAAGACCAGTGCGATGACGATGCCGAGCGGGGTGTAGGCGACCTTGAGCCCAAGCGGCAGCAACAGCTTGCCGATCCAGCCATTGGGCGCGTAGAGCGTGGTCAGCGCGATGCCGGCCACCGCCGTCGGCAGCGCGAAGGGCAGGTCGACCATGGCATCGACGATGCGGCGGCCGGGAAAGCGGTAGCGCACCAGCACCCAGGCGACCAGCGTGCCGAAGACGACATTGACGGCGGCCGCGACAAAGGCGGTGCCGAAGCTGATCTCCAGCGCGTTGATGGTGCGGCGGTCGGTGGCGATCGCCCAGAAATCGGTCCAGCC
>NZ_VFWB01000035.1:0-1419 GCF_006442375.1 Mesorhizobium sp. B2-2-4
GGTTCAAATCCTGTCCCCGCAACCAAATCAAAACAGCCCGGCTCACCCCGGGCTGTTCTTGTATCCGGCTGATGGCCGCCCGCTGATTTGAGAACCCTCATCACAGCCCAGCAAACACCCAAAGCCGACGCCCAAGGTCAAAAACAAATCCCGCAAAACCAAACACAATCCGCCCGCCAAAGCCAAGCCAAGCCAAGCCAAGCCAAGCCAAGCCAAGCCAAGCCAAACGTTCAGGGCCAAGCCTCGGTCGTTCCATGCCTCGGGGCCAAGACGAGCTCTCAGCTCGCGCGGCGGAAAATTGGGCGTCCCAGAGCCGAGGCCAGCCACGAAAATGCAAAATGGATTCAGCCGGCAGGATTCCATCTCAGCCGGCTTCAGCGCCAGCTGTCCCGGAGGGGTCGCGAGGAGCAGATCCCACCTATCGGCTGCAGGCGCGATCCCCGATCGCGACGGCCCGACCGAGGCGATATCTCTGTCTGCGAGACAATCGGACCAAAATGCAGGTTGGTCGACGTCGGTCGAAATTGCTAATATCTGACATCTATTGCTAAATCCGTGCCGTGATCCCATGTCTCTTTCCGGGAGGTTGTCATGCCCAACTACGCTCTGAACGACCACTATGAGCGCTTCATCAGGAAACAGCTCGAATCAGGTCGCTACAACAATGCCAGCGAGGTTGTTCGCGCCGGCCTGCGCATGCTCGAGGATTTCGAGGCGGAGCGGGAAAGATGGCTGCGCGAGGAAATTCCGGGCCGCCTGGCCGAGCTCCAGCAGGATCCAGCTAAAGGAATCCCGGCCGAGGCGGTTTTTTCTCGGCTGGAGGCGCGCCATCGCGCGAAACAGGCGAAAGCCAAGTAGGGGATGGACTATCGGATCGTCTTTCATCCCGCCGCACAAGCCGAACTCGAACGGCTCTATGACGACATAGCCGAGCGCGCATCGCCGGCGATCGCCTGGAATTTCGTCGCGGGTATTCAAGACCATTGTCTCGGTCTATCGACTTTTCCACAGCGTGGCACCGAGCGGCGCGAGATCATGCCCGGACTGCGGATCATCGGCTACCGACGGGCGGTCAGCATTGCCTTTGCGGTCGAGGGCGAGCGGGTGCTGATCCTGGGCATCTTCTACGCAGGCCGGAACATCACACCGGAATTGCTGGAGGATCGCCGCTGAAAGCCGCTCGGGCAAGGTCCGCGGCCGTCGGGCGGACAGCGGTTTTCAAAGCGAGGCATACGGTCCGGAGCGAGTATCCCAGGCGCGACCAAGCGCAAAAAGCGACGTGGAAACTCAGCCTAGCCAACTCACGAATCTCGACCCTGCGGATATCTCCACGAGAAATCGAAAAAACTTCTTGGATCGGTGTTGACAGTTTGTGAGGGTGGCGACTATATACGCCTCACGAACGAGGGCGGTGCGCCG
>NZ_VFWB01000036.1:0-1095 GCF_006442375.1 Mesorhizobium sp. B2-2-4
GCGCCGCCGGGAGCATTTGCCAGGTTCTGCACCGCCAGCCGGACGGCAGCACTTGCCTGGTCGAGCTGGTCGAGGGCTTTCTGCAAGGTCTGGTCCATCACGCGGTCCCTTTCGGCTTGGGCGAGGGCGACTTTGGCGAGGGCGACTTGGGCGGCGGGGGCGACTTGGGCGGCGAGGGCTTGGATGCGGCAGCTTTCCTGGGCGCGGCTTGCTTGGGCGCCGAAGCATCGGCGACCATTGTGCTGGCCGGGATCGCCGGCGGTTCGATATATTGGCCCTTTGGCGGCTGCTGGTCGGCCTTGGCGAAGGCCGGATGGACGATCTTGCCGCCGTCGGTCAGCATGGTCGCCTTGACCAGATCGTCGTCGCGGTTGATCGCAAGCTGCTTGGTGCCCTTGTCGACCAGCGTCTCGAGGAAAGCAAAAAGGTTCCTGGCGTAGAGCAGCGAAGCGGAGGCCGCGACGCGGCCCGGCACGTTGAGGTAGCCGACGATCTTGACGCCGTTGGCCGTCGTCACGATCCTGCCTGCTTCGGCGCCCTCGACATTGCCGCCGCGCTCCACCGCAAGATCGACGATCACCGAACCGGGCTTCATCGAGGCGACCATGTCAGCCGACACCAGCCTCGGCGCCGGGCGGCCGGGGATCAGCGCCGTGGTGATGACGATGTCCTGCTTGGCGATGTGCTCGGCGGTCAGCGCCGCCTGCTTGGCCTGGTAATCCCTGGACATCTCCTTGGCGTAGCCGCCGGCGGTCTCGGCCGCCTTGAACTCTTCGTCCTCGACGGCGAGGAACTTTGCGCCAAGCGAGGCGACCTGTTCCTTGGCGGCGGGGCGCACATCGGTCGCGGTGACGACCGCGCCGAGCCGGCGCGCTGTGGCGATCGCCTGCAGGCCGGCAACGCCGACGCCCATGATGAACACCTTGGCGGCAGGAACAGTGCCGGCCGCCGTCATCATCATCGGCAGCGCCCGGTCATATTCGGCAGCGCCGTCGATCACCGCCTGGTAGCCGGCAAGGTTAGCCTGCGAGGACAAGACGTCCATCGACTGGGCGCGCGTGATGCGCGGCATGAATTCCATCGCAAAGGCCGTCA